>JBFHFS010000036.1:0-49603 GCA_041583495.1 Marinilabiliaceae bacterium
AAAACGCTGCAACCCAATACCAATGCCTCTTGTTATACTCTCTTCCCATTGGAAAAGCGGCTGCAAAGGTAAGGACTTTTTATTCTCCTGCAACTTTATCTTTTAGTTTTATTGAAAAACTTTTCAACCCTCCAGATATCGCTGCAATTCTCAATACCAATGCTTCTTTTTATCCTCTCCTCCCATTGGAAAAGCGGCTGCAAATATAGAGCTTAATTGATGCAGTATCCAAATGAATATCAAAAAACTTTCACCCTAATACTGCAACCTCCAGTTAATCAATCCGAAAAAATTACTTTTCCGCCTGCTCAACATTTTCCTGTTCTTCCTCATTACTCATCTTCTCAATGGCTTCGGCAGAAATAACACCTTTATCTTTAAGCAGATTGTACCAGGAAAACACTTTCTTAATATCTGAGGCATAAACCTTTTCCGTATCATAGTCGGGAACGATTTGTCCAAAAGCTTTAGCTAATTCAGCACCAGAAACTTTTGTGGTTACCTCAATGCTTTGCTCATACATGCGCACGAATACATCTGCCAGTTTCACATCTCCTTCTTCGGTAAAAATTGAGATGTCCTCCAGCGAGCTGATTCGTGATGTGGCATAAGCCGGCATCCGTTTGCCATCGACCAATGATTCAACAATAATGCTGTTCTTGGTGTTCGAAAGCATCTTATAAAGACCGGGCTTACCGGAAATGGCTAATATTCCTTTTAACATAATTATCCAGGTTTAATTTCGCTGCAAAAATAATACAAACATTGATTCGACAAAGGGGAATCAAAAATATAAAAAGCTAAATCCGCAGGTTTATTTGAACTAATTAATTGAGCCCTCGCTCCTTTTTGATTAGATCATAGGCCTCATTCACTTTTGAAAACTTTGCATGTGCCGACTTCTGAAATTCAGGACCCAGGTGAGCCACTTTATCGGGGTGAAAACGCAGGGCCATATTTCGGTAGGCCTTCTTAACCTCCTGGTCGGTGGCAGAGGGGGTAATTTCAAGGACTCTATAGGGGGCCTCACGATTGGAGTAAAACATATTAAGCACCGACTGATAATCTGCGGGGGAAACCCCAAGTCCATCTGAAATTCGCTGAATCTCATTAACCTCTACCGGATTGAGCACTCCGTCGGCCATGGCCACGCCAAAAAGGAGATGCAACAGTTGAACCCGACTATCGTAATTAAGGTTCACCCTGATTTGGTGACAAACATCAGAAAGAGGAATCTCTTTTTTGATAATATCGCGCAACACTTTTAACGCTTCGCCCGCCTGATCTACCCCCAGCATATTAACCAGGTAGTTTTTAACAAAATCCAGCTCCGAACGCAGCACCTTCCCGTCAGACTTCATGACGGCAGCCATCAACACCAGGAGGGAAACCACAAAGCCATCCCGGGCACTGCCCCTGCCAAATGATGAAGTGGTTGCTTCTGAGGTCATGGTTTCAGCCCTGCCCCCAAGAAACATTCCAATGATTGCCCCTATGGGGCCCAACACCCACCATCCAAGTCCAAATCCTACTAAAGAACCTAAAAAACCCATAATTCAAAAAAATTAAAAAAAAGAAGTTTGCTTGCCTGGTCCCGCCAAGCCGCCTAATAACCTCTTTAAACTGTTATTAAAAATAGATAAAACATATAAACCTCTTCCAAACGCTCCAAAGGAGGAGCCCTTCAGATGTCCCACCACAAAAGAAAAAATTCTCCTGCTTTCATGGGTTTTATGGATCAACTCCTACTACACAACAATGTCACTCTAGCCCGATTATAGCCTTATAAATCTTTAGCACCTGAGGAATTACCAAATCATGATCATTATTGTGGATGATAAAATCGGCCAGTGGCATTCTTTGCATATCGGTCCACTGCCCGTCCATTCGATCCTTTACCATTTGAGGTGTGCCACCATCCCGACTGACCACGCGTTGAATACGAACCTGTTCAGGAGCCGTGACCAGGATGATAAAATCAAGATGATGATGTCCCCCACTCTCCAGCAATATGGCCGCCTCTTCGATTACCATCTGTGTTTCAAAATGCTGAGCCCAATGGAGAAAATCTTTCTGTACCACCGGATGAACCAGTTGATTTACCTTTTCCAAAAGCCCCTTATCCGAAAATATTTGACTGGCCACAAAAGGACGGTTTAATTTACCCTCTTCCGTATATGCCCCCTTTCCAAGCAGGGATTTATAACCGGTTACAATGTCCGGATGTTGTTCCGAAAGTTCGCGTGCCCGGCTATCGGCATAATAGACCGGCACCCCCAGGGCCTCAAACACCCTGCAAACGGTACTTTTCCCGCTCCCAATGCCACCGGTAACACCCACTTTCAGCAATTTCATCCCTATATTATTTGTTTCAACAAAAGAAAATAGAACTCTCCAAAAAGTCCCGGATTGGCTTCACCCAACTATGCCTCTTTGCATTAAAGTCACCGACTATTTATCTTAGAGGTCTGTTTTTTGATATTCCTGTCGGCTCGTTTTCAACCAACAGAATTGCCTATCAGAAAAAAACCATCCAGGTTTTCCACTACCGTTTCTAGCCCAAATATACTCCCAAAAGCCAAATCTTAAAATCTTTCTGCCCGGACCGTTTCCTGCTACGGCTGAACAGAATCCATTTAACAGGGCAGTCTGTCCCAATGTAACCCGAAACGGAAGGTTGGTGGTTTGGGGATTGTATTTCATATTAACAGGCAACCTTCACCGTTTTTTTTCAAGCAGGTACTCCACAAAAATGGGAGAAAACTTTACGGCTTTAACCCCATCGGGTATTATAGCCAGGTTAACCTTTAACCGGGTAGGCGGATTGGCCATAAAAACAGGAGAAACATCTACCAGTGCCTTGAATTGAGACCGGGTAATTTTACCAAAATTACTGACCCCCACATGAAAGGAGATCTGGACCTCCGAAGGGAACGTTTTTATTCGTAAACTATCGGGCAGTCCCTGAATCTCAATGGGAACTTTTAGGTTAAGTTCAGTAAAGGGCTCTACCGGAATCATCACCGACACTTTTCGGAAAGAACCAGAAACGCCTTTTGGTAAATCAAGCAGCACACTGGTTTGGATGGTATCGGCCAATTCCTTTAGTGAGAGCAGGGTGGTCGGGATAAATGAAACCGTATCGACCACTCCTTCTAAACCACTCACCTCGACGGAATCGGGTGCAATAACCCATGGACCACTCTGAGTATATTGTTGTTGAAAGCTCATCTGGCTTTGGAGTACCACGGGTACTTTTCGGGTTACTCTGGTGATTAACGGAACAAAAAGCGTATCGGGTGCCAGCTCCACCAGCTGCATGCCCTGCGACAATTGCCCCACAATGCGGGTACTCTCATTGTGAGTCAACACAAACGCCCCTTCCCTTCCGCCCTTTTCAACAGGTTTCATTCTGGAAACATCAAAAGTCAGGGGCAAAAATGAATTACTTAAACGGTAACGCATAATATCGAAACCTCCGGCCCGCACCTTTACATTGATCTCTCGGTTAAAATCATCGGGAATCATCTTGTTGGAGGGAATATTAATCAGCCGGACCGGATAGGTAAGGGTAGCTGTATAATCCTTTCGCAATGCATTTAAGAACCAGAAGCCCGTCGATATGACCAGAAAGATTAAAAACATCACCACATTTTTGTCCTGCCGGACTTTATTGAGCCAGTTAATTACCCTTTCAGAAATAGGGAACAAAATTACTTTTAAGCTCTTTAGCTTCATCGAGTATGGATTTATCAATCTTTCCTTGCGTTTTCTACATCAAAAACAATGTAAAAGAATGAAAAAAGCCAATGATTTACAAAAAAATCACTGGCTCATCACACTTTAAAACCGGTTATGCAGGCCAGGCCTGCATCCTTTATTTTTTCACGGCGTCAGACATATCCATGATAACACCCGCTTTATCAATCTTTATATTCACATTATCGGCAATTTCAACCACCAAATAATCCTGTTTCAACTCGACGACCTTACCGTAGATACCTCCGGTTGTAACAATTTTATCACCCTTTTTAAGGTTTTCACGATATTTACGCAGTTCCTTTTGCCTTTTCATCTGAGGCCTGATCATAAAGAAGTAGAACACAACAATGATCAACAAAAAAGGCAACAATTGCATCATCATATTTGGGGCACCATCGGCACCCGAAGCCTGCAAAAATAAACTCATCATAACAATATAATTTTAGTTTTAAAATTCAATTAAAAATGTTCAGCAATATAACTAATTTTCACGAACCTGTGCAACAATAGTCAAGAGGATTGTTTTATCAATATTCGCCCACTTAACCTTCACCTCTTGATACTGAAACCCTTTTCGGCCCTGGCTATTAAAAATCACCTCTACATATTTCCTCTCCCCTTTCAACACCGGTTGCCGGGGAAAATCAGCCTGGGTACATCCACAACCCGTGTCCACCTTTTCAATTATCAAGGATTGTTGACCCTGGTTAGTAAAGTAAAACCGAACGCTCACCTCTTCCCCCTGCCAGATCACCCCAAAGTCATGAGTGTCTTTTTCGAAAACAGCCAGCCCGAAAACTTGGGTGGTGTCAGCCGACAGGCGTTTATCTTCTTTCTGATCCCCCTGTGAGCGGGAGGTGGCAGGAGGATTACAACCTGACAATAAGCACAGACAAACACCAGCCACAAGCAAACTCTTTACCCATTCCCTCATTTCGCCTTACAATAAAAGACCCTTACCGGATTTCAGAAACCGTTCATCATCTTTCAAATGCTCGATTATCTTATCCAGGATCCCATTAATAAAGACGCCGCTTTTGGGTGTTGAGTAGTGCTTCGCAATTTCGATGTATTCGTTAAGGGTAACCTTTACAGGAATCTGGGGAAATTCCATCACCTCGGCTAAGGCTATCTTCATCAGAATAATATCCAAAAAAGCCACCCGGTCGATTTCCCAATTTTTCGAAAACTCTTCGATTAGCTTCAGATACTCATCCCCGTTAACAACCACCTTACGAAGAAGACTTTTCACAAAATTCCGGTCATCATCATCCTTAAACTCTTTTTGCAACGGTTGCTCTGCCCCATTTCCGAGGCTAAACTCCTTGATGGATTTAACCACCATGCTCAATATAAACTCCGACTCGTCGTTCCAAAATATACTCTGTTCCTCAAGGAAGACATACAACGGTTCGTATTGCCCAATAACCTTTTCATAGAGTTTGGCCACAAACTTCTTGTCCTCTTCATAGGATGGCGTTTCGCACTTCAGATATTCTTTGTAGAGCTCCGAATGGATAACCTCTTCATAAATGTTGCGAACCATTGCCGGATTATTACTCCACGAAACCCCAGTAGCATCCACATACTTCAGTAATTGTTCGTTGGTGCGCAATTGGGCCACCACCTCATTGTCCACGAAGATTCTCACAGGGTTTAGATCCGCTGAGGTAGGCCTGTTTTTCTTCAACCCCATTTCAATCCGTTTTTCAGCGAAATTGCTAACTTCCAGAATAAGTAAAAGAAGAAGGTGGTATAACTCGTAGGATTTAGAGATGCTGTGAAACAAATCTTTTTCGGCTCGCTGAAGGTTTTTTTCGCCTCCTTTATGATAGCCGTACACTGTTTGCATCACTTTAACACGGAGCAATCGTCTACTTAGCATTTGAGAATGAACTTTGGTTTAATAAAAATATTCCATCGGCAAAAGTAAATGTTTTTTTGCTCTCCACAAGACTTTGGGATCGGGTAAAAAGGATTATAACCTTTTTTAAAGTATGTCCGGTATTAAGTTCTTGGGACTGAAATGCTAATCATAAGAAACCTTTTTTAAAATTTCTCGTTAAAGAATTTGAATTTTAGAAAAATTCTGTAAACAAAACTTGGTTTTTTTCAAAAATTATTACCAATTTTGGACAGAAGAAACATATTGTTTTCTTATTCAAAAAATAAATAAAAAGATGGAAGGATTTGACAAAAACGAAGAAATTGAAAAGAAGGACGGGTTTGAAAGAAACCAGGAAAGGGACGACATCTTTTCAAAAGCGGTAAGAGCAGGCAAGCGGACCTATTTTTTTGATGTGAAGGCTACGCGTAAAAACGATTACTACCTGACCATTACAGAAAGCAAAAAGCGCTTTGAAGATGATGGCCGGTTCAAGTTTGAAAAACACAAACTTTTCCTCTACAAGGAGGATTTTCAAAAGTTTGCAGATGGACTGAAAGAGGCCGTAGATTTTATTCAATTGGAACAAGGCGTTGCGGAAATGAGAAAAACTGAGGAGCCTACCGAAGTATTCTCAACCGAAGAATACACCAATGTTGACTTTGAGGATCTAAATAAATAGTTTCTTCTACCCAACCAGAATCATAAACATACCTTGACATTTCGACAAAAAACGGAGTCACTATTTAGTGCTCCGTTTTTTAAATAGAGGTACCCCAAAAGCCCATGCACGTGCAAACCCATTAGTGCCGGGAATGCCCTGTATTATTGACCTGAGGCAAACACCCGGATTAAAGTGCACCCGTCATCTCCAGCAACCTATTGGGGTCTTACGCATAACCCTTTGGCTGTTTTAGGAGAACCGACTTTTCGATGCCGTAACGATCTGGGAGGCTATTCAAACCATTCTCCATTTTACTCATACGGGTCCTTAAAACCCCTATTTGTTGGTATTGTTGATGAAGTTTGTAATAACTACTTTTGACCCCTTAATATAAGGAGTGTTCAATGCAAGTGAGCCAAACAAACGTTAATTCACATATGAATTTAGCCGAACTAACCAATGGACAAGAAGGCGTTATTGTCAAGGTTAAGGGACATGGAGCATTCAGAAAGCGCATCATTGAGATGGGTTTTATCCGTGGAAAAAAGGTTAAGGTCATAAAAAATGCCCCTTTAAAAGACCCCATCGAATATCAGGTCATCGACTATATGGTTTCGCTTAGACGCAATGAAGCCCGAATGATTGAGATTGTGACCCTTGAGGAAGCCAAAAAAATGGGGATGGAAGCGGGCACTTTCAATGGCACCCTTTCGGATGATTTTCTTACCCGTACAGCCAATATAAACCGCAAAACCATTAACGTAGCCTTGGTTGGAAATCCCAACTGCGGAAAAACCACCATTTTCAATTACGCAAGCGGCGCAAACGAGCATGTGGGCAATTACGGCGGCGTTACCATTGATGTTAAAACCGGCACGTTCCAGCACAATGGCTACACCCTTATCGTGTCCGATCTTCCAGGCACCTATTCCTTGTCGGCCTACAGCCCTGAGGAAGTTTATGTTCGGGAACACATCAGCCAACAAACCCCCGATATCATCCTCAACGTTGTAGATGCCTCCAATATTGAGCGTAATTTATACCTCACCACCCAGCTTATCGACATGGATGTTCGAACAGTTCTGGCTCTCAACATGTTCGATGATCTTAAAAAAAAGGGGGATCACTTAAACTACCAACAATTAGGAAAAATGCTGGGAATCCCCTTTGTGCCAACGATTGGAGCCAGGGGTAAGGGCATCAATGAACTCTTCCAAAAAGTAATTGATGTTTATGAGGATAACGATCCTGACGCTCGGCAGATTAAGATCAACTACGGAGAAACCATCGAGGAGGCCATAGAGGAGATAGAAAACAAAATAGTTGATTTCCCAAAACTTACCAGCAAGATATCCTCCCGTTTTTTAGCACTCAAGCTTTTGGAGAAGGACATTGTTTTTAAGGAACAATTAAGCAAGAAAAAGTACCGTTCGGTGGAAGCCGAAGCCGAGAAGCAGTCAAAAAAAATTGAACTGACCCTAAAGGAAGATACCGAAACGATCATTACCGATGCCCGTTACGGCTTCATTGCAGGTGCATTAAAAGAGACCTACCGCGAGAACCCCCGAAAAAGGAGACGCAAAACCGAAACCATTGATGCTTTTTTAACCCACCGACTCTTTGGGTTCCCAATTTTTTTCTTTTTTATCTGGGTGATGTTTCAGGCCACTTTCAAGCTGGGTGAATATCCGATGAACTGGATAGAGCAAGGGGTTTCCCTTCTCTCATCCTGGGTGGTCAAGATGATGCCTCCAGGCCCCTTCACCGACCTGATTGTGGATGGGATCATTGGCGGAGTGGGAGGTGTAATTGTATTCCTGCCCAACATACTGATTCTCTTTTTCTTTATCTCGTTCATGGAAGACACGGGCTACATGTCGCGGGCAGCATTTATCATGGACAAAGTGATGCATAAGATAGGGTTGCATGGCAAATCCTTTATTCCCCTGATCATGGGCTTCGGATGCAACGTACCTGCCATCATGGCTACCCGCACCATAGAAGACCGCAACAACCGGCTGCTTACCATCCTCATCAATCCCCTGATGTCGTGCAGCGCCCGCCTGCCGGTTTACATTCTTCTTATTGGTGCCTTTTTTCCCACAAGTCCGGGTACCATCCTGTTCCTGCTCTATGCCACTGGCATTGGGTTAGCCATAATGGTAGCCCGATTGTTTAAGCGAATCTTATTTAAGAAAAGCGATGTGCCCTTCGTTATGGAACTGCCTCCCTATCGGGTCCCCACCCTAAAGAGCACCTCCCGCCACATGTGGCATAAGGGTCGTCAGTACCTCAAGAAAATGGGCGGGGTTATCATGATTGCCTCCATCATCATTTGGTTTTTAGGCTACTACCCCCGCGAAAATGAACAAACACGGGCCATAGAGCAACAAAAAAAGGAAATCATGGCCCAGTTACCTCTCCCCATTGTCCAGCAACAAATGGAATCTGTGGCTCACCCCACGACCAACACGCGGGAAACACTGCGAGAACTTAATGAATTGCAGGAACATGTTCGCCACGAGGGAAGCTATATTGGGGCATTGGGCAAAGCCATTGAGCCTGCTCTGAGCCCTCTGGGTTTTGACTGGAAAATGGGTGTAAGCCTGCTGAGCGGAATCGCTGCCAAAGAGATTGTGGTGAGCACGATGTCGGTGCTTTACCAGGCAGAGGGGACAGATAAGAAAGGCAATTCGAATCTGATAGAAAAGATAAGGTCCGATACCCACACGGATGGCACCATGACTTTCACCCCTCTGGTGGCCTTCTCATTTTTGCTTTTCACCCTGATTTACTTCCCTTGCATTGCGGTGGTTGCCGCCATTAAAAAAGAATCAGGGTCCTGGAAATGGGCTGCCTTCACCATTTTTTACACCACCGGTCTGGCCTGGTTAATCTCATTCCTGTTTTACCAGATTGGTCAACTAATATTATAAGCTATGATACAGGAAATACTTACTTGGACGACTGTGACAGGCGCAATAATATACACCCTATTCTCCTTCGGGAAAATCCTTTTTTCCAGGAACCAGGGAAGCGCTTGTGGGGGGGGATGCGTTCAGTGTGAAGCTAAAAGCCTGTTGATGAAAGACCTAAACAAACCACCCCATAGGAACCACCACCCTGCGGGAAAAAATAAAAAAAAGACATCTGAATCGTTTCACCCCCCGGTAAAACTAGTTAATCGCAGGGGGGATATTTTTTAGAATATCCAGAAGGTGGTCCCAAAACTTCTTAACGGTTTCGATTTGCAACCTTTCATCAGGTGAGTGGGCACCTTTTATGGTAGGACCAATTGAAATCATATCCATGCCCGGGTATTTCTCAAGAAAAAGACCACACTCAAGCCCGGCATGAATGGCCTTCACCTCTATAGGTTTCTTAAACAGGCGCTGATACGACGCCCTGGCAATATCCAGTAATTGGGAATTCATATCGGGTTCCCATCCGGGGTACCCATCCGAATGCTCCACCTGGGCTCCGGCCAGTTCAAAAACACTTCTCACCATATTAGCCAGATCGGTTTTCGCACTCTCCACCGAGCTCCGCTGGCTGGTAGTAACCAGAACCCGGCCCTCTTTCATGCTCACCGAAGCCAAATTGGTGGAGGTCTCCACCAAACCAGGAATCGCGAGACTCATGGCCATTACCCCATGGGGGCAGGCATACAGGGCATTAAGCAGAGAAGATTGGAAATCTCCAGAAAACAGTTTCTCCGGGGTTTCGGCCGACCCCAGGCTTAACTGCACCCCAGGATCTGAGTGGCGCAATTCCTGTTCCACATCGCTGGCCATTAGATTAACGGCCACCCGCACCTCCTCTTTAAAGCGGGAAGGAACAGCCCCCAGGGCAAAAGCCTCCCGGGCAATGGCATTACGCAAATTACCCCCTTCGATCCGGGCCAGCCTAAAGTTGTATCGCCGGGCCAAATCCCACAGGGTCCGCACCAGAATCTTATTGGCATTTCCCAACCCTTTGTGAATCTCATCTCCTGAGTGCCCCCCTTTCAAGCCAGATATCCGGATCTCAATCCCCACCATTCCTTCCGCAACAGGCTCAAAAACCGGATCGAACCAGGCGAGGGCATCCATGCCGCCAGCGCACCCGATAAACAATTCCCCTTCATCTTCTGAGTCGAGATTAAGAAGCAATCGTCCGTCAAAAAATCCCTCCTGAAGATTAAAAGCACCGGTCAATCCGGTTTCCTCATCCACTGTAAAAAGGGCCTCGATTGGTCCATGGGGAATATCAGTGGAAGCCAGCAAAGCCAATTGAGCTGCCATACCAATCCCGTCGTCGGCGCCCAGCGTGGTCCCTGTGGCCTTCACCCACTCACCCGAGACAATGGGAACAATGGGATCGTTGTAGAAGTCGTGCACCGTCTCGCTGTTCTTCTCCCCTACCATATCCACGTGAGATTGCAACACCACCGTCTTTAGTCCTTCCAGCCCCTTAGTAGCTGGCTTGGAGATCAATACATTGCCAATCTTATCACGCTTCACCTCCAGGCCCTGGGAGGCCCCAAAGTTCATCAAATAGGCAATGATTTTATCCTCCCGCTTCGAGGGGCGGGGGACTTCACAGATCTGTGAAAAATAATTCCACACGCTCTGTGGTTCAAGGTCTTTAAAAACAGGATTATTCATCAAGTATCGATATAAATTCTTTGATTTCGGCACATTTAAGAGGTAAGCCCATTCCCTCGTATGCCAGCAATAAATTCTTAAACAACCGAAGAACGGTATCTTGGTTGGAGCAAGGCACAAGGAAAGATTCGTTGGGCTCCAATTTCTGCTGCTGAATAAAGGAATCGATCTCTTTTCGGCCCAGCACAGCCCCTTTATTAATAGGGTTTATATAGAAAAGAACCGATTGGGGGTTGGAAAAGAGTTCTTTATTATTCAACGCTGAGTCATCGAGGTAAGCCAGGAGAAAGTTCCGCGGAAGATTAACGCCATACACGGGTAAGCCCAGACGCTGGGCTACCAGAGAATAGATAACCGACAAAGAGATGGGATTCCCTTTACGGGTATCGAGCACATCGCAGATAAACGAGTTTTGGGGGGCCATAAGACGACTCTTATTACGACCAAATCCATGCACATCGAAAAGGATATGATTAATGATTCGTACTTTTTCGAGAGCTGTAAAATGCTCGCTAATTTCCAGCCAAACATCTTTCCTCAGCCTGTTAATAGTCTGGTCTATTTCATCAAAATCAAGCTCCGGATATTGATAGCGAGCCACCAACCAGGCTCCTTCCAGAAGTTTTTTTTCAGGGTCGGACTTCCACGTCTTAAGCCTGTTTCTCAGATCTTTGAGTTGAAGATTATGAATAATATTCTCAATCCGGTGTTGACACAAATCGTCCTGAGTGGATTCCCATGCCCGCTCCAATTGTGACACAATAACGACCTCCTCCTTCAGTAATTCACCCTCAACCGAGTTGAAGATCTCATCACTGGGATCGTCTAACAGCATAATAAGCGCATTAATGCGTTCGTTTTTCATTATTAGCGACACCCAAATTTATTGAGACAAACGATCCAGCACAAACTGAATCAAATTCCTGACTACGGGCTTATAATCGGCACTATAGGTCCCGGCTTCGCGATTGGCTATGATGGCACAAACGGTAGCGGCACTGTGTCCGAGCAACATGGAGAGCCCATAGATGGCAGAGCACTCCATTTCATAGTTTGTAATACGGAATCCGTGGTATTTAAAGGCCGACAAATTCCTGTTAATTTCAGGATCCTGCAGCGGCAGTCGGATAACCCGGCCCTGAGGGCCATAAAAGCCCGGAGCGGAGATGGTAATTCCGGTGTGGACAGGTTTTCCCGACAGGAGTGAAAATAAGGCTGGATCTGCATCGACCACATAGGGGGTTGCCAGCCGTGAAAACCACTTCAAATTACTGGTGAAAGCCTGCTCTAACTCCTGGTCATTAATTTTTGAAAGGTTACCATAAAAATTAAGCAATCCATCTATCCCGATGGCCTTACGGCTCAACAACCAGCTGTCCACAGGCAAATCGGCCTGAAGAGAGCCCGAGGTTCCTATGCGAACGATTCTCAACGACACCATCTTTTCCTTCACGGTGCGGGTATTAAAATCCACATTCACCAGGGCATCCAGTTCGTTTAAGACGATATCAATATTATCGGTTCCGATACCGGTAGATAATACGGTAAACCGGGTGCCCATATAGCTGCCTGTTTTAGATACAAACTCACGGTTGGCCGCGGAGCTCTCCACCGAATCAAAGAATCCTGCAACCGTCTCCACCCTACCCGGGTCGCCTACCAAGATCACATTGGGGGCCAGCTCGCCCGGCTTAATATGCAGGTGAAAAACAGACCCATCTGCATTTAGAATCAATTCGGAGTCTTCTATTTTTCTCATAACAGATTGCTTATTAAACATTTCCTTCCCAACACCTGTACTCCCGGTTCCTCTTCAACTCAAAAATAAGAAAATTTCTTATTTTTGTGCCAAAACTAAGAATCATGATTCAACGCATTCAGTCGGTCTTTTTAATATTAGCCACCCTTTTAACCGGGGCTCTTCTTTTTTTAACCATGGCGCAGATGGCAAACGACCAGGCCCTCTACGAACTTACCTGGCGGGGGGTATATTTGCTCGAAGCTGGGAAAAGCCCTCTTCTTGTGCTACCAGCCTGGGCACTCTCCATCTTAACGGTTACCACCACAGCCATTTCGTGGATTACTCTCTTCTTATACAAAAAGCGGATGCTTCAAATACGGCTCTGTGCTCTCAACCTGGGCTTATTACTAGGGTTGTCAGGCATGATCTTTTATATGGCCAAAAGCACCGCCAAAGAACTGAGTGCAACAGATGTATCCTTTAACTGGCCTCTGGTATTGCCATTAATCGCCTTTATTCTTATCGTGATGTCTATCAGAGCCATCGGAAAAGATGAGGCATTGGTTCGCTCTTTGGATCGCATCCGTTAATGCCTGCGGTTCGGCCGCTAAATCTCGAGCAATTGCGCCAACGGATCTGCGCCTCCACTCAACAGCAGACGGGGATCTTCCAGCATCTTCTTCAGATCCATTAAAAACCCAACAGAATCTTTGCCATCGATGAGCCGGTGATCGTAGCTTAGAGCCACGTACATCATAGGTCGAACCTCCACCTTGCCATTGATGGCCACAGGGCGCTCCACGATATTATGCATCCCCAGGATAGCCGATTGAGGAGGATTGATCAAGGGGGTGGAGAGCAAAGACCCGAATATTCCGCCATTGGTAATGGTAAAGGTTCCCCCGGTCATCTCTTCCAGAGATATTTTTCCCGAGCGGGCTTTTGAGGCCAGTGTTCCTAACCGGGACTCTATATCGGCCAGCGAGAGTGACTGAGCATCCCTGATCACGGGCACCATGAGGCCTTTAGGGGTTTGCACGGCGATGGAAACATCCACGTAATCCGGAGTAACAATCTCCTCCTCGTCCATCATACTGTTAACCATGGGCCGGTTCCTTAGAGCCAGGGCGGAAGCCTTGATAAAAAATGACATGAAGCCCAATTTAACCCCATGCTTTTCGACGAAGGCCGGCTGATATTTTTTCCGAAGAGACATCACCTCCGACATATCCACTTCGTTGAAAGTGGTGAGCATTGCGGTCTCATTTTTAACCTTCACCAAACGCTGACTCAGTTTTTTTCGCAACTGACTCATCTTCTTTCTCTCTTCCGTTCTTGAGGAAGGGGTATGAGCAGGCCCAAAGGCTCCTGCTGGATTTGAAAGGAGGGTGTCGATATCTCCGGCGGTCACCTTTTTAAGCCCTTTAATCACCTCCTCTACAGAGAGGCCGGCGGCTTTCATCTTTTCGCGTGCAAGAGGTGTCAGCTTCACATCAGGGAAGGCAGACTCTCCCTTGGATATCTCCCCGGAGGATTCAGACTCGCGGGCCAGGATGGTTATATCCGGTTCTTTTGCTTTTGAAGCCAGGGGCTCGGAAGTTTTTTCTTTTTCCGGTTCGTCTTTAACCTGGGAAGAGGAAGCAACAGGAGCCTGTAACTCCTCAGGAATTTCTACTGAAGTATCGATCTGGCAGGCTATATCGCCTACTTTTACGGTTTCCCCGGCAGGCAACTTAATTAATATTTTCCCGCTCTCCGGGGCATTAAGCATGAGCGTGGCCTTGTCAGATTCAATTTCGGCCAAATCCTGATCTTTACGCACCAGGTCGCCATCCGAAACCAGCCATGTCGCTATCTCAACTTCAGTAATGGATTCACCGGGAGTGGGTATTTTAATATCTATCATTTTACTTAAAATTTTTCACCTTAACCTATATAGAAAACCGCTGAGGCACTTCAAAATACTTATGTTGTTTCAAAATCTCGGCCCTGGTTTTGCCCTCAACGCACTGCAAACCACAATAATCGTTCTTAAGAGCACAGTGGCATTTTTTAAACACTTTGTCCACAATCTCCTTTTGCCCAATCACATGCAGCCCGTTTAATCCGGTGGCAGGGCTACCACTGGCGAGCCGGGCCACGGGCACCAGATGGAGCTCGGGAAGTTGGTTTTGCATATAGTACCAGGCCCCCATATTTTCGGGTTCTTCCTGCACCCACAAGTTAAGCAGCGCATTAGGATAGCGCTTCATAACCGCCATAATTTGTTTTTTCGGCAGGGGATGCATTTGCTCGACACGAATCAGGGCAACATCTCTGGCGTTAAGTTCTTCTTTTCGGGCCAACAAATCATAATAGATCTTTCCAGTACACAAAACCACCCGCTTAACCTTTTCAGCATCGGTTGATTCATCATCCAAAACCTCCTTGAAGCTTCCCTGAGCCAAATCATCAAACGTAGAAATACATTTAGGGTGTCGCAAAAGGCTCTTGGGAGTAAAAACAACCAAAGGCACTCTGAATTCCCTTTTCAACTGCCGGCGCAGGGCATGAAAAAAGTTGGCAGGAGTAGTACAATTCAGTATCTGCATATTGTTTCCGGCTGCCTGAGAAAGAAAGCGCTCAACACGGGCACTGGAATGTTCGGGTCCCTGGCCTTCGAAGCCGTGAGGCAACAACAGCACCAGGCCATTCATCAATCCCCATTTCTCCTCGGCCGAACTAATGTATTGGTCCACAACAACCTGAGCCACATTAAAGAAGTCCCCAAACTGAGCCTCCCAAACATTTAACCCTCCGGGGGTTCCCAGGGCATAACCATACTCGAACCCCAAAACGCCATATTCCGACAGAAGCGAATTACAAACATTGAAGGGGGCCTGACCAGGATGAAGGTGCTGAAGAGGATAGTAGAGTTCATCCAAATTCTCGAGGGTGAACCCTGCATGACGGTGAGCAAAGGTGCCCCGCACCGAATCCTGCCCGCTAAGACGCACGGGATAGCCCTCCATTAAAAGACTGGCATAAGCCAACAACTCACCCATGGCCCAGTCGATCCGGTTTTCCTTCACCATCTTTACCCGGTCACTAACGATCTTTTCGACCTTCCGGAAGAATTTCTTTTCGGCAGGCAACTTATTGATAAGCATGGCCAAATCCGACAACTCCTTTTTGGGCACACCCGTTGATGGAGAGTCGGAAAAGTCAGAAGCCTCGGAATGCCGCAGATCCTTCCATAAGTCCAATAAGAAAGGCCGGATATGCACCTTGTCTATATTGGCTGCTTCGCTGAACTCAACCTCCTGAAACTGATTGAACTCCTCCTGAAAGCGCTCAATTTCCCCGGCTGTAAGGACCTTTTCGTCAATCAACTTTCGGGAATAGATATCACACGGGTTGGCATGGGTTGCTATGGCCTTGTAAAGGGTAGGCTGGGTAAACCGGGGCTCATCCCCTTCGTTGTGTCCGTATTTTCGATAACATAAAAGATCGATAAACACATCCGTATTGTAAAATTGTCTATACTCCATGGCCAACTCGAGGGCATAAACAATAGCTTCAGCATCATCGCCATTGACATGAAATACAGGACTCCGCGTCACCTTGGCCACATCGGTACTGTAGGTGCTCGAACGACCTTCCAGATAGTTGGTGGTAAATCCCACCTGATTATTTATCACGATATGGATGGTTCCACCGGTTTTATAACCTTCCAAACGAGCCATCTGCACCACCTCGTACACCACCCCCTGGGCCGAAATAGCCGCATCTCCATGAATGATTACCGGAACCACACTATCGAAATCATTGGCATAATGGTGTTTGGCCTTTGAATGAGTCAGGCCCTCAATGACCGGAGATACCGCTTCCAGATGTGAGGGATTAGGCACCAGGCTAACTCTTACTTTCTTCCCCGAAATGGTCGTAATATCGTTATCGTAACCCAAATGATACTTGACATCGCCTAAGGAAATTCCATCATCATACTCATCGCCACTAAACTCCTTAAAGATGTGACGCAAGGGCTTCTGCAAAATATTCGACAGCACATTAAGACGTCCCCTGTGGGCCATTCCGATAACAAATTCCTTAGCACCAAAGTGAGCACCCTTATCCATTAGCGCATCAAGGCCAGGAATAAGAACCTCAGCACCTTCGAGTGAAAAGCGCTTTTGCCCAACAAACTTCTTATGTATAAAACCCTCAAAACCAACAGCTTCCTTTAATCTATGATAGATTCGTCGTTTCTTCTCCTGGTCGTAGGTAGGGGTATTTCGTACGCTCTCCATCTTTTGCTTTAACCAGGAAATTTGCTCCGGTTGCTGAATGTAGAGGTATTCCACCCCCACAGACCCGCAATAGGTTTGGTGGAGATGTTCAATTATCTGGCGTAAAGGCACCGGCCCCAGGCCAATCTCTTCCCCAGCCTGAAAAACCGTACCCAGGTCCTGCTGGGCCAATCCGAAATTCTCGAGATCTAATGTGGGGAAATACTTTCGACGCGTTCGAACCGGGTTGGTGGCCGTAAAAAGGTGTCCCCGTTGCCGGTATCCATGTATGAGGTTAATGACATTAAACTCTTTACTGACAACCCCCGGTGAAGCACCATTAAAATTTTTTAGGGCAAAGTCAAACCCTCGAAAAAAATTACGCATCCCCGGTTCAACCGCCTCGGGGTTCTTCGCATAATCTTCATACAGTTTCTCTATGGCTTCAATGTCGCTATTTCCAACATATGAAAATTCATCCATAATTTTATCCTTCTGTGATTTTAATTACCCAAATCTCAACCATCCTTCAAAGTTACGATTATTTCTTCTTTTGAGCAGGGGATATGGGCCTTAAACTTACCGCCAGATTCCCTATCTTTGACTAAAATAACTATACGACATGCCCTTTTTTCTTGAACAACTGGCCCACTATCACCTTAAAAATCATGTAACAGCCATTTCGGACTTTTGTTTTGTCTTTCCCAGCCAGCGTGCAGGCGTTTTTTTCAGAAAACATCTGGCCGATAATGTTGGGGGCCCACTTTGGTCACCCCGGATTATGACCATCAATGATTTTTTTGGCCAATTGGAGCCACAACCAGTGAGCGATAATATTAGCCTGGTGTTTAAACTCTATGAATCGTATCAGCAACTTTTCGATAGCACCAATACACTCGACGAATTCATTCCCTGGGGCGAAATGTGCCTTTCCGATTTCGATGATATCGACAAATATCTTGTGGATGCTGACAAGATATTCCGCAATCTGGCAGACCAAAAAGCACTGGAGGATGACTTCAGCCACCTTTCCCAGGATCAAATTGATGCCATCCGTACCTTTTGGAGCACTTTCAGGCCAGAGAAATACTCCAAACTGCAAAAATCTTTTCTCAAAGTCTGGGAAAAGCTCCCGGAATTATACAATCTATTTAACGCCACCCTGGATGCTCATAACGAAGCCTACGAAGGGAAGATTTACCGCGGGGTAGCTGAAAAAATAAAAGCCAGGACTCTTCCCGATTTACCCTATAAACGAGTGGTTTTTGCGGGGTTCAACGCGCTTAACAACTGTGAAAAGATACTCTTCAATTACCTGAAGATCAAGGGACAGGCTACCTTCTTCTGGGATTACCCACAGTGGATTCTCCACAACCAGGCCAAGACCAACCAACCCGGCCTTTCGGGGACTGAGCACGAGGCCATGCGGTTCATCGCCAGCAATCTTAGGGACTTTCCCATGCCCGACGACTGGGAGAACCCCTCGGACGGACACCCCTTAAAAATAACCATTGCCACAGCTGCCAACGACCTGGCGCAAACTCAGGTTGCCAGCGAGATTTTGCAAAAAAATGTATCACCGGTAAAAAGGAACCAAACTCAAGGTGGCACGCAAGAAAAAAAAGAGGAATCTTCCTTAAATACCCGCACGGCATTGGTGCTGGCCGATGAGTCCCTGCTCCTGCCGGCCATTCATTCCATCCCCCGGGAATGGGGAAAGATCAACGTCACACTGGGATACCCACTAAAAAACACCCCGGCATACGGGCTACTGGAAGCCCTCATGCTGCTGCAGCGCTCAACCCGGGTAACACGACAGGGCAAGATTTGGTTTTATCACCGCCACCTAACAGGCCTCCTCCGTCATCAGTATATTTCCTCTATATTGGAGAAAGAGAGCTCACAGCTGCTCAAAAAATTTGTGGAAAGCAATCAAATCTTCATTGAAAAGAGCCAACTGCCTCTGACCCCTTTTCTTAAGGCGTTATTGGTCCCTATAAAGAACTCCGGGGAACTCACCACTTACCTTAGCTCGACATTAAAACTGGTTTATGAAAGTCTGGCCACAAAAGAGGAGACGGCACTCGAACGCGAATTCATCTATCATCTCTATTTAAACATAAAACGGTTGGGGGAGATTCTATCCGTCCAAAACATAGTGCCCGAAATGGAGACCTGGCATCGCCTCTTAAAAAAGCTGGCCGATTTTCAAACCGTCCCTTTCCAGGGCGAGCCCTTAAGCGGGCTACAGGTAATGGGTATCCTGGAGACCCGGGCGCTGGACTTCGATCATTTGGTGATATTGAGCATGAATGAAGGGGTTTTTCCTCACACCGCCCCCCCCAACTCATTCATTCCCTTTAACCTGCGAAAGGGGTATGGATTACCAACGATAGACAATCAGGACTCAATATTTGCTTACTACTTTTATCGCCTCATACACCGGGCCAAAGAGGTCACTCTGGTTTGGTCGTCGTCGAACGCCCAAAAACAAGCCGGGGAGATGAGTCGCTTTCTCCACCAACTCTTTTATGAGTCGCCTCATCCACTGGAGATTCACACCTATGTTCAGCCTGCTTCCACTAAAACAGCCCTGGAGATACGATCCAAAAAGAACCAATTGGTAAAACAGCACCTCATCCAGTATTTTCAGGACGGCACCCGGTTTTTATCCCCCAGTGCCCTGAGTACTTATATTGAATGCCCCCTGCGTTTCTATTTCAAGTACCTGGCAGGAGCCAGGGAGGCCGATGCCATCTCAGAAGATCTGGATCCCCGCACTTTCGGAAATCTCTTTCATCAAACCGTGGAGCGGATTCTTACCCCCTTAATCGACCAGTTAACAACCGAGTCGGCCATTCAGGAAGTTGCCAATACCGACCGGGTTCAAAAGGTACTGGAAGAGGTGTTTATCGAAAATGTTCCGTTCATAAAACAAAGATCCAACCTGTTTAACGACCTGCAGGGTAAAAACAGCCTGGTATACGAAGTGTTACTGCGTTATCTGCAACGTTTTTTTAAATTGGAGGCCCAATCAGCGCCTTTTACCATAAAAGCACTGGAAGCCAAAATGGACATGACCTTCACCTGTCAAAACGGCCTGAAAATCAGGCTTGGAGGGAATATTGACCGCCTGGATCAAAAAGAGGGAGAATTACGGGTAATCGATTATAAAACCGGTGGCGGAGAAGCCACCATCAGTTCCATCGAAGAGTTGTTCGACACGTCCAAACACTCCAGGAAAAAGGCGGTTTTTCAAACCTTACTTTACTCATTAATGGTCGCCGATCAACAAAAAAGCCATGACCATATCTCCCCCCATGTTGTTTGGATGAAGAGCCTTTTTAGCCAGAACTACTCTACCGAGCTCTATCTGCAAGAACCGAGACAAAAGAAAGAACCCCTGAAATTAGCCGACGTTTTCGAAACGTTTTCGGAACAACTGGGAACCTTGCTGGAAGAATTATTCAACGAGGAAATACCTTTTAAACAGACTACACACGCCGATAATTGCGGATATTGCGTCTTTAAGGAGATCTGTCTCCGATAAACCGTAGCTAAGAAAAACCAAAATTACCCGTCAAGAAGGTCAGGACGCAAAGTGCGGGTTCTTTCAAGGGACTGTTCTTCACGCCAATCGTCGATAGCCTTCTGGTTGCCGGAGAGTAACACGGAAGGCACTTCCCATCCATTGTAGTTGGCAGGCCGCGTATAAACCGGCGGGGCCAGCAAGTTATCCTGAAAAGAGTCGGTAAAGGCCGAGGTCTCATCCCCAATCACGCCTGGCAACAGCCGTACGATGGCATCGGTAACGACAGCAGCAGCCAGCTCCCCGCCACTCAGCACATAATCGCCAATCGAGATTTCGTGCGTTATATAATGGTCCCGAACCCGCTGATCCACCCCCTTGTAATGACCACAAAGAAGAATAATATTTTCGCACAAAGAGAGGCTGTTGGCCGCTTGCTGATTAAACCGACGACCGTCGGGGCTCATGTAAATAATCTGATCGTAAGAGCGTTCGCTCTTTAGCTTTTCGATAAGTTTGGCAATAGGTTCAATCTGCATCACCATGCCAGCCTCTCCTCCAAAGGGATAATCGTCCACCTGCCGGTGCTTATTGGAAGAGAAGTCACGAATGTCGTGCAGAAACAGTTCTACCGCGTTCTTTTCAATTGCCCTCTTGATGATGGACTCACTAAACGGCCCCTGGAACATTGCCGGGAACAAGGTGAGAATATCAATACGCATAGTCAAGTAGTTTTAGAGCGGCAAAGATAGGGTAAAAACATCCGTTGCCCGGTTTTACTAAAAAAAAGTTTGAGTATTGCCGTTTATTTGATAGATTCGTACCATAAATGAGTAAAGAGCCCCAAAAAGGTTTATTACATCTTGAAATTTGCAAAAGGATGGAAACCAACGATCTAAACAAATCGTCTGAAGAAAAGATGGATTTGAATTCGGAAAACAAACCCGAAACTACCAAACAAAAATTATCCAATCTGGAATCAGAAAACGCACCAGCGGAACAAAACCCTGAACCAGAGCCTCCTGAAGGTAAGGATTCCGAACCCGTAATAAACCAGGAACAAACATCCGAATCCACCAATGGGGTGATGGAAGAAACAAACCAGGATGAAATAGATAAAGACACCGCAACCTCCTCCCCGGTAGCGAAAGAGGATTCCTCTGTGGAAGAGAAAAAAGAAGCAGATATCCCATCAAAAGACCAGGCGGAGACTGAATCAGAGGTTGAAGAACCGGCAGATGAACTTCAGCCAGAAGACCAAACTGAGGCTGAATCAGAGGTTGAAGAGCCAAAAGATGAACTTCAGCCAGAAGACCAGCCGGAGAATCCAGTCGGAGATGAGGTGGATGATACGACTGAGGAGGCCTCCGGTTTAAAACAAGAACCCGGCAGTTCGACAACAGGTACCCCCAAGGAGGTTACCGATCAACCCGAAGAGAAAGTCTCCTCGTCTGCCCAAAATGAGGACTCCGGGACGGATGCAGAAAAGCCAGCCGCCCCTGAGACATCCGAGGTTAAAAGCGAAACCCCGCAAACAACATCTTCAGAGAATATTGAGTCGCCCCAGGAGGTTAATTATTCAGCCTTTTCGCGCGAAGAGCTTGTAGCCCGCTTTCAAGAGCTTATAAATAGCAAGCCTCTTCCACTTATCAAGGGGCACCTGGAGGTCATTCGCAGCACTTTTGAGGGCAAAACAGCCAGAGAACATGCAGCTCTCAAAAAGAAATTCATGGAGACGGGCGAAGCAGAAGAGAACTTTGCTCAACCCAACGACCCCCTTCTGGCTACTTTCAGTGAGCTTTTATACGATTATCGCAAAAAACGCGATGACGAGCGAAACCGAAAAGAGGAGGAAAAGAAAAAAAACCTGATCGCCAAATACGAAGTAATTGAAAGTATCAAAGACCTGGTGAACCGTCAGGAATCGCTGAACGTTACCTTCCAGGAGTTCCGCGATCTTCAGCAAAAATGGCGCGACATAGGGCCGGTGCCACAAAAAGAGATGCACGATATGTGGGAAACCTATCACCTGCATGTGGAGAACTTTTATAACTACACTAAGATCAACAAAGAGCTGCGCGATCTGGATCTGAAGAAGAACTATGAAACAAAGGTAAATTTGTGCGAACAGGCGGAGAAATTACTTCTGGAACCCACCATTGTAAAGGCTTTTAAAACACTTCAGAAATTTCACGATCAATGGCGGGAAACAGGCCCTGTGCCCCGGGAGAATAAGGACGAACTATGGGCTCGCTTCAAGGAAATAACCGGCAAGATCAATCAAAAACACCAGGAACACTTCGAAAACATCAAGAAACAGTTCGAGAAGAACCTCGAGGATAAGCGTGAATTGTGTAAGCAAGCAGAAGCATTTCTTGAAAATAAGTTTCACAACGCCCGGGAATGGGAGAAAGCCAGCAAGGCCATTATTGAATTACAACAGGTTTGGAAAACCATTGGCTTTGCCCCCAAAAAAGAGAATACCGAAGTGTATCACCGTTTCCGTAAGGCCTGCGACACGTTTTTCAGTCAGAAGCGCGATTTCTTTAAGCAGTACAAGGATTCTCAGGCCAAGAACCTGGAGTTAAAAACTGAGTTATGTCTGGAGGCTGAAGCCATGAAGGACAGCAAGGATTGGAAGACAACCACCAATGAGTTCATTCGCATCCAAAAAAGATGGAAAGAGATTGGACCCGTTCCCCGTAGAAGTTCAGATGCCATCTGGAAACGTTTCCGGGAGGCTTGCGACCATTTCTTCAACGAAAAATCTGCTTTCTTCAATAAAAAAGATGAGACTCAGGAGGAAAACCTAAAGATGAAGGAGGACCTGATTGAAGAATTGAAACAATACCAGCCCACCGCCAATAACGATGAAAACTTTAATAATCTCCAGTCCTTTCAATCCCGATGGTCACAGATTGGCTTTGTCCCCTTCAAGGATAAAGACCGGCTGACCAAGGAGTTCCACGAGCTGATCAACGCACAATTCGATAAGCTCAACATGGATGAGACCAACAAATCGCTTCAAAAATACCGGAGTAAACTGGAGAGCTGGAAAGGTGACCGACAGTTTAGCGACCGGATTATTCAGGAGCGCAATAAAACTATTGGTAAACTTAAAGTCATCGAGAACGACATCAGCATTTGGGAAAATAATATCGGGTTCTTTGCCAAATCGAAAAATTCGGATGCTTTGATTCGAGATTTCCGCAATAAGATTGAGAGCGGCAAACGACTTATCAAAACCTTGAACCAAAGACTTGACCTCCTGGATGAAATGTTTGAAAGAAGCTAGGGTCAGTAAAATTAACTTGTAAAGCCTCCCCGATGTCTGCATCCGGGCGGCTTTTTTTGGTTTCACAGGAACAACAACACCAAAGTTCGGGTAGTTTTTGCTAACTTTGTGACTTTAAATTTCTATCTATTAGATTATGATCGTTAAATCAAAAACTATATAGCCGTGCCCGAAACTCGATATGTATTTGTTACCGGAGGCGTTGCCTCTTCATTGGGAAAAGGCATTATTTCAGCCTCTCTTGCCAAATTACTTCAATCCCGGGGCTACCGGGTAACCATTCAAAAGCTGGACCCCTATTTAAACGTAGATCCAGGGACTCTTAATCCCTACGAACATGGCGAGTGTTTTGTAACCGAAGACGGAGCAGAAACAGACCTGGATCTGGGTCACTACGAGCGTTTTTTGAATGTGCCTACTTCTCAGGCAAACAATGTTACCACCGGTCGCATTTATCAAAATGTCATCAACAAAGAGCGTCGGGGCGACTTCCTGGGCAAGACGGTTCAGATTATCCCTCATGTTACCGATGAGATTAAGCGCAACATCAAACTATTGGGCAACAAGAAAAAATTTGATGTGGTAATCACCGAAATTGGCGGCACCGTGGGCGACATCGAGTCGCTGCCTTACATTGAGGCGGTACGTCAGTTAAAATGGGAACTTGGATCCCGCGCGGCAGTTATTCATCTCACCCTGGTTCCCTATTTGGCCGCCAGCGGGGAATTAAAAACCAAACCCACCCAACACTCTGTAAAGGCCTTACTTGAAGAGGGGGTGCAGCCTGACGTGCTGGTGTTGCGCACCGAAAGGAATCTGTCCAGCGACATTCGCAAAAAAGTGGCCCTGTTCTGTAACGTCGAAAACAGAGCCGTGATTCAGTCTATCGATGTATCCTCGATATACGAGGTACCCCTTAAAATGCAGGAAGAGGGGCTGGACGAGATAATCCTCGAAAAGCTCAAATTACCGGTAAACGGGAAGCCCGAACTGAAGGAATGGAAATCGTTCATTTCGAAGCTCCAGTCGGCCAAAAAGACGGTAAAAATTGGGCTCATTGGCAAATATGTTGAGTTGCCCGACGCATACAAATCCATTATTGAAGCGCTTATTCACGCCTCTACCTACAACGACCGTAAAGCCGACATCCGCCTTATCCATTCGGAGCGACTAAGCCCCGACAACCTGGAGAACAAGCTGAAAGATCTGAATGGGATTATTGTAGCCCCGGGATTTGGGGGCCGCGGCATAGAAGGTAAGATCCTGGCCACCAAATACGCCCGGGAAAACAACATCCCCTTTTTGGGGATCTGTCTGGGAATGCAGTGTGCCGTGATTGAATTTGCCCGCGATGTGCTGCATCTCGAAAAGGCCAATTCGCGTGAGATTGACCATACGACCCCCCACGCGGTAATTGATTTGATGGAAGATCAGAAAAACGTGACAGACATGGGAGGAACCATGCGATTGGGGTCCTACGATTGTAAACTAAAAAAAGGCTCCAAAACCATGGAGGCCTATAAAAAAGAGATGATCAGCGAACGTCACCGGCATCGGTATGAGTTCAACGACGAATACCTGGAGCAATTTGAGGCGGCCGGGATGATTGGAACGGGCTTTAACCCCGATACCGGCCTCCTGGAGATCATGGAGATTCCCGCACTCAAATGGTTTGTGGGGGTTCAGTTTCACCCGGAATACAGCAGTACTGTTATCAGACCACATCCCTTGTTTATGGCTTTTATTAAAGCGGCCATTAGCAATTAAAGCCAGATGGCGAACCTCCTTTTGCCGAGTTACGATGGCCCGGGAATAGCCCATTGGGGCCGGGTCCTCTGCAACGATTAAGCAAACAAAGGAAATTCATAAGATCGTTGACATAAGGGATCGTGAATTCAAGGGGCTGTTGAAAAAGATTTCACCAATATAAAATGATAAGAGAGTAATATGGATAAAAATTCAATAACCGGACTGGTATTAATCACCATCATTCTAGCCCTGTTCTGGTGGATGAACAAGCCCTCAGCGGAAGAGATTGAGGCAAAAAAGAGAGCGCTTGACTCACTTCACCAGGTTGAACTGTTACAAGCTAAAGAGGCTGCCCTCCAGGCTGCCCAGCAAAGCAAAACGGTAACCACCGAAGAGATTTCCAAAAAAGCCATTGCCGACAGCCTCCAAAATCAATCAGCAGGCATACTGGCCCCGTTCACGAATGGAACCCAAAAGCTGGTGACCCTCGAGAACAATTTAATAAAGGTGACTTTTTCCAATAAAGGAGGACGCGTCTATTCGGTGGAGATCAAGGACTACAAAACCTTCGACGGCCAGCCGTTGGTTCTATTTAACGGGGACGATAACCGCTTTGGGTTCGTCTTTACCTATAACACCCGGATCTTCAGCACCAACGACCTCTTCTTTAACATAAAGAGCCAAACGGATAAAAGCATTGATTTTGAAATAGCCGGCACCGACGATCAATCGCTCACCTTCAGCTACAAGCTTAACGACAACACCTACATGGTGGACCATGAGATTGCCTCCAATAACCTGGGTAGTATCTTTGCCACAGCTCGAGGGGCTCTCGACATAGAGTGGACTCAGGAGATGCCTGCCCAGGAAAAAGGTCGTGACTCAGAGCGGCAATACTCGGGGATTTACTACAAATATTTCGAGGATGAAGTGGACTGGCTTTCTACGGCCAAAAACGATGAAGAGGATCTGCGCACCAAGCTTAAATGGATCGCCTTTAAAGACCAATTCTTTTCGTCGGTATTTATTGCCAAGGATGCCTTAGCCAGTGGGTTTGTCTCCACCGAGGTGGGAGACGATACCACTCCTTATATTCGATTGAACAAAGCGGAGACCTCCGTGCCTTACGACTTCAACCGAAACGACAAAGTGAATTTTAGGTTTTTCTTCGGCCCCAATCACTTCTACACCCTGCGCAAGCACAAGGATTTAGAGCTCGAAAAATTAATTCCCCTGGGATGGGGCATCTTTGGATGGATCAACCGTTTTGCCGTTATCCCCGTCTTCAACTTCCTGGAAGGCTTTATCGCAAGCTATGGAATCATCATCCTTCTGCTCACCCTTCTTATCAAGCTGGTTCTCTTCCCGCTCACCTACAAGTCGTACATGTCGACGGCCAAAATGCGGGCACTGAAACCACAAATCGACGAGATCAACGAGCGCATACCCAAAGACAAAGCCATGGAGCGCCAGCAGGCCACCATGGGGCTATATCGAAAAGCGGGTGTAAACCCGATGGGAGGCTGTCTGCCGATGTTGCTTCAGATGCCTATTCTGATAGCCATGTTCCGGTTCTTCCCTGCCTCCATTGAGTTACGGCAGGAGAGCTTCCTTTGGGCCACCGACCTGTCGACATACGATTCCATTCTGACTTTACCATGGAAAATTCCCTTTTACGGGGACCATGTGAGTCTCTTCTGTTTACTGATGTCCATCACCAACGTGGTTTACACACACATGAATCAGGAGATGACCCAGTCGTCGCAGCAAATGCCGGGCATGAAGGGAATGATGTATATGATGCCGGTAATGTTCCTGTTCTTCTTCAACAACTATGCATCGGGCCTCAGCTATTATTATTTCGTCTCAACACTTATCACCATTGCTCAAACCCTTCTGATTCGCAACTTCGTTGACGAAAAAGCCCTTTTGGCCAAACTCAAAGCCCACCAGAAGAAACCTGTTAAGAAGTCAAGCTTCCAGGCCCGCCTGGAAAACATGGCCAAGCAACAGCAGCAGCTGAAGAAAGGTGGTCAGTCGCGTAAGAAATAAGCATCGGGCAAAAGATTTCCTCTTAAGGATTTCTATTCGCTCAACTGTAAATACAACTGCAATTCTCACAAATGGAGAATGAGATATTTCTCACGCTTTATTTTTTTCTCCTCAAAAAAAGCGCCGCACTTACGGCGCTTTTTTTTTATGGATTCTGCTCTCAACCTTCAAACCGCAGGTGTTTCACCATAAAACAACAGGAGGACACAACTACGAAAGGGTCAATCGTTTTGCCCGCCTTTTTATGCTCCCCCCTTGCATTAAGTTCCAATTCGGATTAAATTGGATAAGATACAGCTAATATCCTATCCCAATCTTACCTGTTTCACCCCATTGGGGTACTGCCCTTTTTTTTAAAATAGCGAAAACACCCAGGATGAAGATGAGCCACCTAAGAAAGCAAGAGTTCAAGTTTCCGGTTGGTTATAAAAGTTTTCATAAAAGGCAGCTCTTCAATTTTCAGCTTAACCGACCCTATTCCTTTGGCTATGGGCGGTTCAACGATTTGAAAGAGGCTGGTCTGAAGATAAAGACCTTTGGAGACTGGAAAAATGAAATGCAAAATCAGGCGGATAAGGCCGTTGCGGAAGAAAGATGGCTGAATGCAGCCTTCTATTACAGGGCTGCCGAATTCTACACCAAAACGTCCCAACCCGAAAAAGAAATACTTTACAACCACTTCGTCCAACTTTTTTACGACAGGATAATAAGACCCGAAGTAGAAACGCACAAAGTCCCTTATGAAAAAGGCTTTTTGCCTGCCCTGAGGGTTCCACCCAAAAACCACAAAAAGGGAGCGCTTGTTATTCATGGGGGGTTTGACTCCCTAATTGAAGAATTTTACTCCATAATGATCTATTTTTCCAATCAGGGATATGATGTTATAGGATTTGAAGGTCCCGGACAAGGCGGGGCCCTTAGGTTATATGGGTTACCCATAACTTACGAATGGGAAAAGCCGCTTAAAGCCATTCTGGATTATTTTAAGGTGGAAGAGGCCACGCTTTTAGGCCTTTCCATGGGTGGATGGCTTTGCCTGAGAGCATCGGCCTTTGAACCCCGGATAAAACGGGTAATTGCTTCAGGCCATGCCATTGACTATCTGAAAAGCATGAATCCACTATTGCGAACAGTCCATCTATGGTGTATGGATCATTGTCGGAAATTCATGGATCGAATGGCAACATTAAAATTTGAAAAGAGAGAAGGCATGGGCTCCTGGCTGGTGGATCATTTAAAATTCATAACCCAAAAGACAAAGCCCCTGGATGCCATGGAATTTTATTTGGAGCTAAACGAACAGAATATTCATTCAGAACGCGTTAAACAGGATGTGCTCTTGCTGACCGGAAGAAAGGACCATTTTATTCCTTTTAAAATGCACCCGATGCAGGTAAGGGCACTGGTGAATGCCCAATCGGTAACCGACCGTGTGTTTTCAGAAGCTGAGCAAGCCCATAACCACTGCCAAATTGGAAATATACCACTGGCTCTGGAAACAATGACCGGTTGGATTGAGAAAAAAACAAATGGTGCGCCTCGTCCTAATACCGCCCAAACACCTTCACCATTTTAAGGATTTGTTTTCTCAGTTTGGGCGTCACTTGATCGGGTTTCATCCGCCACCGCCAATTGCCATTAGTGGTTGCCGGAAAATTCATCCGGCTCTGCTCATCCAATGCCAACCAGTCCTGCATGGGAATAACCGACAATTTAGCAGTAGAGGCATAGGCTACACGAATCATCTCCCGGCAACAATTCTTTTGGGTCAACTTCAGTCCCGTAAATTGCTTAAATCGTTTGATGGTTGCCTTTCCGGCTTCGTGCCGAAACCACCCTTTCACCGTATTGTTGTCGTGGGTTCCGGTGTAGACGATACTGTTATAGGTATGATTACAAGGGGCATGATCAAGGAAGGGCATGTTCTCGTCAAATCCGAACTGGATCACCTTCATCCCAGGCAATGCATACCGGTCTCTCAAATGGAAAACATCCTGGTCTATTTTGCCCAGATCTTCAGCCACAAAGGGCATTTGGGGGAATGACTTTTGGATCGCATCAAACAGGCTGAAGCCCGGACCCTTTATCCATTTCCCATTGATGGCTGTTTCCGACTGGGCGGGCACTTCCCAAAAAGCTGAAAATCCCCTGAAATGATCGAGCCTCAATAAATCGAACCATTCCAGATTCTTCCCGATACGTCTCAGCCACCAATCGTACCCACTCTCTTCCATGACTTTCCAATCGAACAGAGGCATGCCCCACAACTGGCCATTCTCGTTAAAATAGTCAGGAGGAACCCCGGCCACAGCCTCCATTGATTTATCAGGCTTTAACCTGAACAGTTCAGGATGAGCCCAAACATCGGCACTATGGTAACTAATGTAAATGGGCATATCGCCAACAATATCCACTCCCCGTTGGTTGGCATGCTCTTTTAATGACTGCCACTGCTCACTGAATATGAACTGCTGAAAAGCAACCTCCTCTATGGGCTCTTGATGGTGCAGGATCCATTGATTCAGGAGAATTTCCTCTCTGAGACGGTAAGCTTTGGGCCATCGTTGCCAGTTGGGTTCGTTGAATTGTTTACTCAGAATCACAAACAGGGCAAAATCCATCAACCAAAAGCCCTCTTTCTTTTGAAATATTTCGAACCTTTTTTGTAGTTCCTCGTCCCGACCTTTTTTGAAATTCACCCATGCCTTTTTCAAGAAAAAACTTTTGGCCTTTTCGGCATTTAAAAAATCGGCCTTATCACTTGGTTCTAAATTAAATAGAGAGAGTTCTTCTTCCTCCAACAACCCCATCTCTGCCAGGCCCACAGGATCCACAAAAGAAATGTTTCCGGCAAAGGCCGAAAAAGAACTGTAAGGAGAGAAGTCCACTAAGGAATCGGTCACACTCAAGGGAAGTATCTGCCAGTATCGCTGGCCTGTGGCCTGCAAAAAATCGATGAAGGCTTTGGCACCGGGGCCAAAATCCCCTATTCCATAATCTCCGGGAAGAGAAGACACATGCATCAACACCCCGGCTCTTCGGGCGGGCTGAAAAGGAAGTCCCTTTAGGCAACCCAGAGGTACATTTTCGAACAGGTCCCTTACATCAAGCGAACCGGTTGTTTTTATGGTCTCCTTAGTCAGTTGATCTTCCCACTTGCAGGGGGCCAAAGGGGGCACCTCAATATAAGTGTCGGCCCAATCCACTCCTTCACTCCCCTCCCGAGGATATAAAGGCCACGCCACGATTTGATGATCGTCGCGGTGAGCGAAATAAAATGCAACCAACTTATCTTTTTGCCTTCCCCTCACATTCAATGGGATGTAACTCTTCTTAAGGAACCCGGAAAGAGCGTCCAACAATTTGGCATCCACGCTCCGAGTCTTAAGATAAGGGATCACTTCCTCATTAAAACTCTCAAGAATTTCTCTTTTGCTCTTCAGAGGAGTAGTACCTCCCGCTTGATCTTTATCCATGTTTTATCTAATTCTTTTACAAACATACTAATTCCCCGCAAACCAACACGATGGACTTCATCGCGGAAGCAAGGATTTTCCAAGTCCCTTAATTTTGTTATTTTTGATGACCCTGCTATGGAACTTTCATGCGGTCCATTGGGATGGGAAAACAAGAGGCCAAAAAGCCAGTCTGATACCACCCCTTGCCCCCATCCTTACAGGAATCCATCACGTTGGAAAAAGTTCTAACCAGTTAGTTCACTGACTCTCCGGAGCATTCCAAAAATTAAACTGTTCTTTGAATGGAAAAATACAATGGTCCGGTACTACCGGGAAAACCCTACCCACTGGGAGCCACCATGGATGAACATGGTGTTAATTTTGCCATTTTCAGCCAGCATGCCACAGGTGTGAGGCTTTGTTTATTCAATCAACTTCATGATCACCCGGAATATGCACAGGTAGATTTTCAGGAAGTAACCGACTACGTTTGGCACGCTTACCTGCCGGGACTCAAAGCCGGGCAGCTTTATGGCTACCGGGTAGAAGGTCCATTCCAACCCGAAAATGGGTTTCGCTTTAATTCTCAGAAACTATTGGTCGATCCTTATGCCAAAGCCATTGGGGGAAGAATTGAGGTGTGCGAAAGCATGCTCGACTATTCATTTACCGGGGAAGGCGCCAACAAGTCCTTAAAAATAAATGAAACCGACAGTGCTCCATGCATGCCTAAAGGGGTCGTTCTGGATCCGCAATTTAACTGGGAGGGCGTAAAGAAGCCGGAGACCCCCATGCACGATTCCATCATTTACGAATTAAATGTGAAGGGGTTTACCGCCACCCATCCCGAAGTCCCCACTGAAGAGCGGGGAACATTTAAAGGGCTGGCTCACCCTAAAATAATCAACTATTTTAAGGAATTGGGTGTCACCGCCATTGAGTTGATGCCCATCCACCAGTTTGTTCACAATAAATTTTTACTAAGTCATAATCTCACCAACTACTGGGGCTACGATTCCATCGGCTATTTTGCACCCCATGCCCCATACAGCTCATCGGGCGTTGCCGGAGAACAGGTGAGAGAGTTCAAAGAGATGGTGAAAGCCTATCACCGTGCAGGTCTTGAGGTGATACTGGATGTGGTTTACAATCATACCGGCGAGGGCGACCATCTGGGCCCCACCCTTTCGTTCAGGGGCATCGACAACCTCAATTATTACCGGTTAAACCCTAAAAAGCCCTATCTGTACAAGGATTATACAGGAACCGGCAATACCCTGAATATGGTGAGCAGCCGCTCGTTGCAACTGGTGATGGACAGCCTTCGATACTGGGCCAGCCAAATGCAGGTGGATGGCTTTCGGTTCGACCTGGCATCGGCACTGGCCAGAGGACTCTACGATGTGGGTAAGCTCTCCACCTTTTTAGACACCATTCATCAGGACCCCATCATATCCCGGGTAAAACTCATTGCCGAACCCTGGGATCTTGGCAAAGGGGGCTATCAGGTGGGTAACTTCCCTGTTTTGTGGGCCGAGTGGAACGGCAAATACCGCGATTCGGTGCGCCAATTCTGGCGGGGAGACGAAAGCCAGGTGAGTGAGTTGGCCTTTCGGCTTAGTGGCAGCAGTGATCTTTACCAGGACAACGGGAAACAACCCTCTGCGAGCATTAATTTCATTACCGCCCACGATGGTTTCACCCTGCACGACCTGGTGAGCTATAATAAGAAATACAATGCAGCCAATAACGAGAAGAACAACGACGGGGAGAATTTTAACATCAGCTGGAACAGCGGGGTCGAAGGCCCCACCAACGATGAAAAAATTATTGCTCTGCGTGAGAAAAGAAAAAGAAGTTTCTTAAGTACCCTCCTTCTGAGTCAGGGGGTGCCGATGATCAGTCATGGCGATGAATATGGCCGCACTCAATCGGGCAACAACAATGCCTACTGTCAGGACAATGAGCTGGCCTGGATGAATTGGGACTGGGATGACAACCAACAGAAGTTGTTCGACTTTACAAAAAAACTTATTGCCATCCGCCAAAAACATAAAATAACCCACCGGCGAAGATACTTCAAAAACAGACCCATACACGGGGAAGGGATTAAAGATATCCGATGGCTCAACACCCGGGGAAAGGACATGAGCCAGGAAGAGTGGGACACAAGCTTTATCCGCATAATGGGCATGTTGCTCAACGGGAAGCTGATGAACGAGATGGATGAAAGCGGCAACATGCTCAGTGACGACATCCTGCTGGTGCTGGTAAACAGTTTTTGGGAACCGGCCATCTTTACTCTTCCCAACGATGACCTGAACCAGGATTGGGAAGTATTAATCGACACCTCAAAAGAGGAGATTACGGAACCGCATAACCATGTAAAAGAGCGTTACGAAATTCAGGGCCGGTCTCTGGTGCTGCTGAAGATGATCAGCAAATAGTTGGTTCGTCCTACCTACGAGTTGAAAAAATATAAGGCAGAGAATGCCCCCTGCCTTATAATACATTACAACCTAAAATGACCTAATGGCCCTTACCTGGCTGTATTGAGTATCACCAATGTTTTTATTTAAACCTCCTGTATAATCCCATTCAAAACTCAGATAAGAGGCAAAATTAGCATCACTAGCAGTCGAACTCAGATAATAAGTAAAGTTTGGAAAGGTGTAGAGTCCTGTTTCATATAAATTCTTATCCAACATCGAAAGTTCATCAATTGAAGGCAGGTACCAGTCCTGAAAGCCATTCAGATCAAGATCATCACATATTCGGGCGGCAATTCCGGCAGTTGCGCATCCGGCAATAATGTTTGCTGTGTTCTGTTTGCCAGCACCGAGCTCAGCTGAGGTGGATATATTTGTTCCCCCACATCCCCATTTAGCAGAACTGGCCTGATCAGATTTTGACACAATGAGGCCATGCTCACCTGTTTCGTCGATATAAAATATGATTCCCCCGCCAAAATCATCCCCTATCGAATAAAGGGAAGTGGTAAAACTCACCTCTTCACCGTAAGCGGTTCCCCCGCCATTGGTCGCATAGGCTCTAAGATAATAAGTAGTTCCAGGTTGCAAACCCTCAATAGAACTCTCAAATTCTCCTATCCCGCTCCCCTCTTCCGTTTTACTGTCGTCGGTAGTTGGTTGTGGGCTGGTACTCCAACAAACGCCTCTCACTGAAACCGTTGTTCCGCCGTCTGAGGTAACTTTCCCTCCAGCGGTGGCAGTTTTCGATTGCAAGTCAGAAACAGGGACCGTGGTAATAGTGGGAGGAACACCGGTTGTACTGAACGATAGCTCCTGACCATAGGAGGTTCCTACTTTATTGGTGGCGTAGGCACGAAGAAAGTATGTTGACAACTGACTTAACCCTGAAATGTTACTAATGAACACCTCAGATCCACTGCCATCCGTTGTTTTAAAATCATCAATATCCGGACCGGGTTCGGTATTCCAACACACACCCTTGCTTATTATGGGGGCCCCACCATCATCGGAAATCTGCCCTCCACTCACGGCCCCGAATTCGGCAATATTGGTTACTTCAGAGGTCGATAATACCGGTGCAACGGGTTCCGGATCTTCTTTGCATCCAAAACCCAATGCCACCATTATAAGCGTATACCCAATGTAAGTGAATGTCTTCTTCATGTGATAATAATTTGATTTTAAAACACCAATTTTCAACAACAAAAGTTGAATATAACCCATTTCAGGTTAATTTTCAACCGATATAAAATAGAAGAGCCATAAAATTCTGATCCATATTTTAATTTTCTAACCCGCATATCAATTTTCCCTATCCACCTGAAGGGTGATCAAACTGCCCCCCCATCATTGATTTTCAGGCATTTCATCGATCGGACTGGTTTTCGTTAGTTGACGGCCCTGATATTATTTGCTAAATTGGCATAATTGAGCAAAGAGGATTGAATTCCCAACCTCAGGCGACCTCCCTGGAATGTGGTAAAAACCAATTATTTATAACTAAATCCCATGAAAAACTACAAGAATTGCCAAAGTTGTGGAATGCCCCTGAAAAGAGACCCGCGAAATGGGGGGACCAATTCGGACGGCAGCAGGAACCTGATGTATTGCAGCTATTGTTACCAGGAGGGCAGGTTCACTCAGCCCGACATAACGGTTGATGAAATGAAAACACTGGTGAAGGGTAAAATGAAGGAAATGGGATTTCCCGGATTTATGGCCGCTTTTTTCACCAAAGGAATTCCCAGATTGGAACGCTGGAAGGAAATTTAATGGTAAATTGCAACAACCCATTAATTCACACTGAGGAGTTGGATAAAAACTATAAATTTGTAATGGATGTGTGAAAGTTCCCGAGTAAGATGACCCTAAGAGAAAAACTCTACAAAATAATTTTCGAGACCGACACTAAAGCAGGCAAACACTTTGATGTGATACTGCTGTGGATGATTCTGTGCAGCGTGGTGGTCGTAATGCTCGAGAGCGTTCCCCATATAGGAGAAAAACTCCGGAACGAATTTTTCACTACCGAATGGTTTTTCACACTTTTCTTCTCCATCGAATACCTTATCCGGATTTGGATTAGTCCCAGGCCACGAAAATACATCTTTAGCTTTTGGGGGCTCATCGACCTGCTTTCGGTGATTCCCACCTATCTAAGTCTCTTCGTCGCCGGCTATCATTACCTGCTTATCGTAAGAATATTCAGACTCTTAAGAGTTTTTAGAATCCTAAAGCTGGCCCGTTTCAATGCCGAAGCACAGGTGCTGATCCAGGCGCTGCGCTCCAGCTTATACAAGATCAGCATCTTTTTACTGGCCGTGGTGGCCATTGTCACTCTCATGGGCACCTTGATGTACGTGATAGAAGGGGGAAAAGAGGGTTTCTCGAGTATTCCCCAGGGCATCTATTGGGCCATTGTCACCATTACCACCGTAGGTTATGGCGACATGGTGCCACATACGGTAATAGGAAAGGTTCTCTCCTCTTTTGCCATGATTATAGGATATGCCATCATCGCCGTACCCACAGGCATCATCACTGTAGAGGTGTCCAAATCGAGCCAGGAGAGAAAAAAGTGTCCTAAGTGCAACCACCAAAATGACCGCGTAGCCCGGTTCTGCAATAATTGCGGGAAGGACCTTATGGGATAAGGGTATTTCACACCGAATGGAAAAGCCATGAACACCATTCATTTACGCTTTTATGAAGAATTAAACCGATATCTTCCCCAGGAAAGACGTAAAACCTGGTTTGATCTTAGCCTGAAAAAGGAGACGTCGGTTAAAAAGGTTCTTGAGTCTCTGAAAATTCCCCTTGAAGAAGTTGATTTGATTTTGGTAAATGAACAGTCGGTAGGACCTGACTACGTTTTCCACGAAAATGACAGAACATCGGTTTATCCGGTATTCGAATTACTGGATGTTTCGGGAGTTACACAAATGAGAGACAAGCCCCTTCGGGATCCCAAATTCATCTGCGATTCACATCTAGGCCGGCTATGCAAATACCTTCGAATACTGGGTTTCGACACCCTCTATTTTAACTGGTTTACGATGAACCAAATTATCGAAACCTCCCTTCAGGAAAACCGGATTGTTCTTTCCAAAAACCGAACCCTCATAAAGGATAGAAGGGTTACACACGCCTATTGGATAAGATCTTTTAACCGGGAAGAACAGATCAAAGAGCTGGTGGTTAAGCTGGACCTTTGGCGCCTCTTTAAGCCCATGACCCGCTGTCTGCAATGTAACCATCCCATCTCCCCCATCGGGAAATCACTCATTCAGGAACGACTCCAAGAAAAAACAGCCCGGTATTACCACGAGTTTTTCATCTGCGAACCATGTAACAAGGTATACTGGAAAGGATCTCACTATGAGGCCATGCTGAATTGGATGAAGGCTCTTTAGCTACTACCATGCCCCCCTCCTTTTTGGTTCATCCTGGTGAGAAGCCCAAAAGCAGGTTACTTAGAGCGGCAGTGTGTAATACACCCTAAACATCGGACGGTCGTCTTCCTCTTTGGCATCACTTGAGCCAAACTCAATGCCTCCCGGCAGGTCCTCGGGATAGTGCATGAACATAAAACCATGGTTGGGCAGGTTGACCTTATCAACAGGCACAAACAAACGGGTCACGTCATAGGTTCTTTTTGTTGAGTTGATCCAGGGGTTGTAATGGATGAATACCTGGTTGGCTTCGGTGGTCTCTGGCTGGTTGTTCCAGGTAACCCCTTCCTCCTTCCATTCCTCAATCACTTGCTTCAGCACACCCATGTATTTAGGCCTGGTGGCATCAGTAGAGGTGCCGGTTTGCATCATATAAATGTTTCCGGTAACTGTTAGCGTAAGCTCCACTTTTGCGATGGTCGCCGATTTTGGCACAAGCCTGGGGATATCCATATACATCAAGCTGCGGGTGGTCCGCATGACGGTGAGCACGGGTTCCGACTTGAACGAGCCAGCGAACATGGCATGGTCACCAAAGTTTTCGTTGGCATTCAAATCAGTGATCAGTGCATCGGCTGTGGCGTCAGGGGTGGCCGGGATTTCCATTTCGTAGATACCGCCATGATCGCCGATGGGCAATAACAGGGGATTTTCTGGCGACGTCATCTTCAACTCTTCCAGGTCAAACATGAATTTCTTTTCGTAGGCGTTGGTTTTTACCACAAAAACATACCTGCCACTGAGAGCCCTTATCACCAGCTCGTTTACAACAGCCTCCAACTTAAATTCATAGTGTTTACCTGAGGGATCGTAAATGTCTAACCTGCCTTCGACAAATTTGCTGGGCGCCATAATGAGCGGATTGTTGATATAAGCGGCGGTATAAAATGTGAAGGGATTGACGATGCTGATACCGAAACCCACATAACCGAAATCTTCGGGCGGATGCGTGCCCACGGGGATCACGTCGATGCGCAGACCGGTCAATGCATTGGCGGATATCTCAAAAGGGACGGGCAACGGTTTTTCTACCAGGTAGGCCAGCGGAGAGCCTTCCTTTGGGGTGGCAAATACTATCTCTCCATCGCTGTTGACCACCATAAATTCGGTCAGGGAATAGCTTCCTTCCATCAATTCGACGGTACTGCTGATAAAACCATCCCAAAACTTATAAATAGGAACAGGTTCCTTATCCAAAACCAAATTGCCGTTGCCATCTTCTACCGATATCAGCAGTTTATAAGGTTGGTAGACCGAACTGTCGTCATTGACAATGGTCGACTTTAGGTTGTCCTGAAGGTCGTCGGCCGCAAGGGAAAATTCCAACCGGCCCGGATCGGTTCCGGTTTCCTCATGTTTTTCGCACGAAGAGAACCCAAACACTAACAAAGCCATCAAAAACAAGGTCTTAAATGAAAGGATTACCATCTTTTTCATAGCAGGGAAATTTAATCGGTTGAAAATCTACCATTAAAGTTAAGGGAAAAGAAACCCCATGGCAACATAAAACCGCCAATGCCGAAGCAGACACAATCCCTATCAGGCTTTTCCTCATATGGGAAAGATGCGGGTTAGTATTATTGGTGGCGCTTTTGTAACAATTAGATTTCCCTGTTTTCACACGGCGCCCAACCACAACCGACAACACTTGCGATTGAGTTACAACATTGGAACCTTATGTAACGGGCTGTTGTGCAAACAGAAGATGTTAAGCCCCCATTCATCTGATGACCCGGAATCGCGGGACCATTCCGGATGAATGGATTCACCCTTTAGTCCAAATCCGGGTATTCAGGTTCAGGTCTTCCACGATGCCAATAAGAAGGATTAAATACTTCACACTTTCCTCAATGAAAGCATAATCGACAATGGACTTAAACAACCGGGTTTCGAAGAGATTCTTATTCAACCGAATAGCAATATAAACTTTAGAATCCACAAATGAGAGATAGATGGTGGAGTTCCATTTTTCTTTGAACTCCAATATACGGCGCATGAGTGCTGGAGAAAGAATGTACCTGGCCTCCACCTGGTCGTCGCCATACACGCAAAAGGCCTTTTCAAATTCCGGGTCCTCCAGTCTTACGAGTTCACCCCTGGAGAAACTCATCGATTGCAGTTTCTGGCCAAATTTTCCGAACAACTTTTCGGCTGTATCGGGCAAAACCAAGGTGCGCGTCTTAAAATTCTTATTAAAGTCGGCCACAAAAAATACACCCTTGAAAATGGTCGTATAGCGTTCTTTTCGTTCCGAGCCTGTGCCACTTGTGGTTCTGTGTTTGGCCACGATCTCTGAAAATTCGATGGTGGTTTTATCCACTTTACCCTGAAAATGATCTTCTCCCCTAAAATAATCACAGGATTGCAGGAAAATGGAACTGTTAACAAACTCATATTTGGAAACACCACTTTCGGGAGAGTAGGTCAGGGATTCATCCACAAAACCGGTAATCTTAGAAATAATTTGCGTCTTAAAGTGGAGCCTGTATTTTCTGCTTGCAACACCTATCATAATAAAACCAATCACCCCCGAGGCTACCTGCAAGAATCCACGCAAGGGGGATGCTCCTGAAGGCATAAATACGGACAGAAGAACGATCAGCGCCACGGTAATCAGCCCTATGGTCAAAACCCGCTTGATTATTTTTTTCCGTTCCTGTTCGAGGATTAGGAGCTCAGGCATTAACCTGGAATCGTAAAAATCTTTAAAGGTGGAAAAAATACTCATGGTGCTGTTTAAAAAGTTTTGTCGCTAACCTTAACAATGGGCAGTACGTGGCAGCCGGGGCTAACCAGCTTATTAGATGGATTGGGATGTTGAATGGAAGAACCAGCCTATGTGCTGTCATAGCAAGAGAGAAACGGCATGACGGCCACTTGTGGAAAAAGGTAACTTCTTTCCCGAATAAATCGCGACAAACTGTTTCGCTTGTCATGGAAGCAGTTAGTTACAAATAAAAGAGGCAGACCCGCTCCAACCTAGTTTGAAAAAAGCTCCCTGGCATTCACATTCTGCCTTTCAGCTTCCGGAATCTCAAATACAGCTCTTCTTTTGTACTTCATCATGCCGGCCATGATATTAGACGGAAAGGTTTCCACGCCATTGTTGTAAGTTGTAACCGCGGCATTAAAAGCCCTCCTGGAGGCGGATATCTGCTCTTCCACTTCATTCCAGGCCCTTTGGAGCTGCAAAAAATTCTGACTGGCCTTCAGATCGGGATAATTCTCGACGGCCACCATTACCCCTGCCATCCCCCGGGTTATCTGGTTTTCAATATCGACCCGTTCATCATGGGAAATGTCCCCTGAGAGGGCCCTTGTTCTGAGATCTGTTATTTTGGAGAGCAGATCTTTTTCATGCTTCATATAGCTTTTCACGGTTTCCACCAAATTGGGGATCAGATCAACCCTTTTTTTCAGCATCACATCGATGGAGGCAAAGGCATTCTCTACATCATTCTTCTTCCTCACCAGGGCGTTGTATAGACCTATTCCTACAAGCAGGAGAAGAGCGACAACAACCAATAAAATAATCATATCCATAGTTTTTTTAACGTTCAACCAAAGTTGCTAATCTTATTTGTTAAATCCTAATCTGGACAGACCGGGAAAGGGTAAAGGGTAAAAATTATGGGACAAAGGGTTAATGGGTAAAGGACAAAAAAAAGGTTAATGGGTAAAGGCCAAAAGTTAAATATGTCATCAGTAACATTCTGCCATTAACGACACGAACACTACCCATAAAACACTAATATACATACAACTAAAATATGTCACTTGTACATTTCTATACTTAGGTTTAAAAAGCAGGGATTGAAATCCGATCAGCATTAGGTAATACTTGTTCGGGAGGCACCGCCTATACCCCTCATATACTGACACATATAACAATTAACATTTTATGGCATATCATTTGCTTTAAATCAACCAGAGAATAAGTTCACCTAATACCTTAAGCCATGAAAAAATTAATATCCACTTCAATCCTCGCCCTCCTGCTTGCAACGGGGAGTACGATACTGGCACAGAACTATTCTGAGGAATACCTTGGCCTGCCAGGTGACAACCTAAACCTATACGCTGTAATGAACCTTTTCCAGGAATCCGAAACACTAGAGGGATTTGAAAGGGATTTGAACGATCCGGATTCAAAAATAAATAATCTGGACCTGAATGCAGACAATTATGTCGACTACATCATGGTTTCCGATTACCAGGAAGGGAATGTTCATAATATAGCCCTGAGGGTAGCCCTCGATCGCACAGACTACCAGGATGTAGCTGTTTTTATTGTTGAGCAGTTAAGTGATGAATCAGTGCAAATTCAACTGATTGGCGATGAGGCATTGTATGGAAGGAATTACATTATCGAACCGAATTATGCTGAAACCCGGAATCCTGGTTACATGGGACCTAAGGTTCAAACCAACCAGTTGAATGTAGTTAGGACCAGCTATTATGAAGTGGCTGCCTGGCCGTTGATGCGTTTTATTTACAGGCCCGGATATAAGGTTTGGCGTACTTCCTGGCACTGGGGCTACTACCCATCCTATTGGGTTTCCTGGAGACCTTACTATTGGGATTATTACAATGGTTATCATACAAACTGGTATCCGCATTACTATAGCTGGTATCGCCATTGCAATTACCATCGCTGGCAAGGTTATCACAGCCACTACTACAGTCATGTGAGAGTTTACTCCCCCACCGTGGTTGTCAACATTAAAAAAGGAAACTACCGGTCAACCTACTCACGTCCCGACCAGAGAAAGGCAGGGGAAGCTCTATATGCCAGCATAAGGTCAGGAAATGACCCCAAAAGCAAAAACAGCACAGTTTACAGAAGTCTGGAACGTCCATCTTCTTCATCCCGCACCGCAAGGGAAAGGGAGACATCAGTAAGAAGTACAGGCACCGATCGACAAACCGTAACCGGAGTAAAAAACACCCCCCGGACCCCCAGAACTGCAGTACAAACAACAACCACGGAACGAAGGACCTCCTCGGATGTGAACAGCAATCGCTACACCCGACCAGCATCCGTGCGGACGACATCCACTGCGACGCAGAGCGGGAAATCTGTTGTCCCGGCAAGGACCAGCAGAACCTCCTCAACCTCAAATCCGTCATCTATTCGAAGCACCTCAGAGGGCCAGGCATCATCTGTGCAGAGATCGTCAACCACGAGGAGCAGTTCTTCTCCATCAACGCTGAAAAGATCCAATAATTCAACATCCCCGGCAGTATCGGTTCAGCGGTCCTCCCGGAGCAGAACATCATCAGCACAAAAAACCTCATCTGCGCCTGCAAGCAAAGAGGCCGTTAGATCTACACAGACCATTTCAAAATCACCGGTGAGTCGGAGTTCATCGTCCAGAAGCAGCACCTCGTCAGTGAGCAATTCAGGAAGCTCATCAGCAAAGGCCACTGTTCAGAAATCCACCACTTCAAAATCGTCAACACGATCAGCCCGCAGTGTAAGTTCATCAAGCACTGGTGAAAAAAGCAGCAAGGCCGTGAGAAAGGCAAAGAGATCCAGTCAGAAAAGCAGCAAATCAGAGGATTAAAAGAGCAGCCGTTACCTGAATGAATAAATATTTGAGGTAGCTCCAGCCCAGTTTTATCCAGGGAAAGGAGCCAGGCATTCAACCAGTTGATTGCACAGAGATATCATATTATTTATCTCTGTGCAACCAACTGGTTTTTTTATCCTACAGGTAAAGTGAGAGGTAATGATCCACTTCAAAATACCTTTCCTAATGGTGAGGATGAAATCCTTACTTCACGGTCAATGAATGATCAGTTTTTTCTGCACAGAAGTACCCCCTTTTCTAATCTCAAGGATATAGATGCCCGCCTTGATTGACCCCAGCTTCAAAGAAACTGCCCCCTGGGCATCAAGATTCTCCAGTCTGGAAATCAGTTCCCGCCCCGAGAGTTCCAATACTCTGATTTGATAAATACCGGGTTCATCAGATCGTATCCACACCTCATCACTTGCCGGATTCGGGAAGACGCTTATTCCGGATTCATCTGCTTCTTCGGGGATGGCAGTAACCATTAACAGCTCCTCATCAGCGAAGGAAGATGCCGCTAGGCCTTGATCGATGGTCTGCACACTCCAGAGATAAGTCCCTGAGGCCGGATTAATTAATTTCAGATGGGTGCGATTCCCGGCGTTTCCCCAAAAGGTTTTTTTCAGGAATCCATCTTCCGACATGGGCGACAGCACCATCCGCCCTTGTCCTTGAAGGGTCAACCTAACATTATAACACAAACCGGCTGGAGGGGTCTCCTCATCCTGTGCGATATCCCAGCTCAAAACCAGGGTATCGCCATCCATAAACCCCTGCAACTGATCAGGTGCTATGGGAATGGTATTCACCGACTCGCGATTGTTGCGATAGATCGCTGTCACCGTTTCACCACCGGCATAGCCCTGCAGGGCCAGGTCGAGATCGCCATCGTTGTCAAAGTCGCCCCAATCGAGGGCACTGCGACCCAGCGGTACCAGATTATTACCCGCTTCAGTAAAACTACCCTGATCATTTAGGAGGATTATTGTGCCTGGCTCATAGCCTGCGTGGTTACCCGTCACGGCCAGATCCAGGTCGCCATCGTTGTCGTAGTCAGCCCAGGAGAGGTCGCCACTTTCGGTGCCCGTAAAATTACCCGCGGTGCTGAACCAGGTTCCGCCATTTGTTGGCATGCCCTCGTTGCGATAAATCCGAAGCACGGGGTCGTTTTCAATCTTACCCATAATGGCCACATCCAGGTCCCCATCGTTGTCCATATCGCCCCAATCGACCGAGACATTTCCCAATTCCGGGATTTCAGTATCTACAGTTACAAAAGTCATGTCTCCATTGTTGATATAAAAGACCGAAGGATCGTGGTTGGAGCCACAGGTAAAAATATCTACATCCCCGTCATTATCAATATCCACCAGGCTATTTTCGCCGCCCTGGGTAGGCATCAGGAAGAAAGGCGAAGGTGTGAAGCTGCCCCCACTGTTCAGGTAAATTTTATTGTAGTCTCCGGTGTTGCTCCTTCCGGAAAGCACCAGGTCGTAAGTACCATCCCGGTCCATGTCGGCCCATTTCACACATGAAGAGCTCACATCGGGGATACCAGTCTCTTCAAGCAAGGTGAATTGGCCGTCATCGTTCCGGTAGAGCACCGTCCTTTTGTTCAGCTCATCGCCATTCAACCGCCCGGTTACGATGATGTCCAGGTCGTTGTCGTTGTCCAGGTCAATCCAGTCGGCAGAGCATGAGGTGCTGCCCGAGAGTCCGGTCAGAGAAATGCCCGAATCTTCAAATCCGGTGCCTGTGTTGGTGATGATCCTGGTTCGGAACTGGTCGGTTTCTCCGATCCATCCCGATTGAAGCAGATCCAGGTCACCGTCGTTGTCGTAATCGCCCCATTTGATGACCCCATGCGACAATCCCTGCAGGTCGGTAACCACAAGAGTAAAATCCTCTGTTTTTGCAACCTCATCGGCGCCAATATCGGGATAGTCCGGATCGCGAAGGTCGCCATCAATGTCATCGGGCACTTCGGCCAAAAAGACCGCCGCGCTGTCCAGCATTTGAGCTTTTACATGCAGATCTGTATCTGAAACAAACTGTGGATCCCCAAAAACAGAGTGATCATCCATCGAGTTAAGTGCCCTTAAGGCCTCCAGAGTCAGCACATTTTCGCCCCACCACCCCAGGTTATCATCCGTGACATAATAGGCATTGTAGTCACAATTAAGAACCGTGGCAGGTGCGGTGACATTGAGAGCCCGGCCCCCTCCCATATTGCAAAAGATATTATTGATAAGGGTGGCACTGGTTGATCCCCCGGAAGAAATATATAAAGACCGGCTGTTGGAATTGGTATTGGTTACATTAACACTGTTATGATACACCAATTGATTTGCCGAATTGTTAAGGAAAATTCCCTGTACTTCTATAGACCCTCCGCAATGAACGAAATTATTGGCAATCAACCCCTTATTCTCTTCAGTGCCACTGGAGGTCGATAAATAGATCCCGTCACCATTGTTAACATGAATTTTGTTCTTCAAAATTCTTAATTGGTTGCTGCAACTTAAGGCCTGAATACCTTTGCTGGCAGTTTCAATTTCATTGCCAAGGATTTGCGGGCTATCATAAAACTGAAGGTACATGGCCGAGTAGCCAATATTGACAAAGTCATTATCCTGAATTAGGGCACCAGTGGGATAAAGAAAATTATTCTGATCGCGCCTCATGTAAAGACCAAAAGCACCACCCTCAATTTGGTTATTCCGGATTATCCGGCTTCTGAAATCAGAGTCACCGGAATAAATACCACTGATGTTATCAACTGCACCGGTTCTGTAAGGAGCCATCAAGTGGTTATTTTCAATAATAATACTGTCTGCTCCCTGATAGAGGTTGATCACCCTCCCATACTGGGTCCCTTCAGAAATGAATTTCAGATTTCTGAGTGTAACGAAGTCGGCCCCATGAAGCCAGAACACGAAATTATCGTCCAACCCCTGAGCGGTATAAGTTAGTAATGCCGTATCCTCGTTGGCTGTTGCCGACTGTATGGTTACCCTGTTCAAATGGCTCGAACCCGGGATGCTTTTCATCACAAACTGACCGTCGTAAGTCCCTTCCAGAAAACCGAAGGTTACCGGGGCTGAGATCCCCCGAAGCAGGGCATCGGCCATGGCTTCTTCAAAATCCGGATACGTACCACCAGAACCAATGGTGTATTCAGTTGATCCATCCAGAGGGGTGGTGCTGGCCGGATCGGGCACAAACTCATCGGCCCCGATGTCGGGTGTACCTGACCGAACCTCACCATCGATATCATCGGACACCAGGGCCAGACTTGTCCCTTTACCATCCAGCCAGGGAGCGATGGTGTGAAGGTCGTTCCCGGAAATATAGTGCGGATAAACAGAAAGGGAATTTTGCTGCATCCCGGTTAAATCCTGCAATCCCTTGATATCAAACACCCTGTTATAGGCCCAGTTGGCAATGTAATTATCGGCCGTATAAAGGTTATTGTTGCTCATTTCGCTGATTACGTTGTCGGTAATTACTTCTATGGCGTAACCTTTATTCTCACAACAAAAATTGTTGTTTTTTACTGTAACCGTAGGAGCCGTATTGATCCCCTGGGCCGAATGAAATGCGGAAGCCTGAAAGTAATTGCTGAATACATAAACAGAGTTGTTAACCACGTCGGTAAAAATGGAATTCCCAATGGAGATGCCTTCATCCCCGGAATTGCCATTCTGGCCAATGGTAACAAAATTATTGCTGATCAATGCCCTGCCACCTTCATCCCCCAATCGGAGGATGCTCATACCCCAGTTGTCGGAATTAATTTTATTGTAGGAATAAGTGCCTCCGCCATAATCACCACTGACCTTGATGCCGTAGGAGACAGCCTCCATGGTGTTGTGGGTTATTACCGGGGCGCTGTTAAAATTACAACTGACACAAGAGTATCCGGTCTGCTCAAAAGTATTGTATTCAACCAGCGTGCCATGTATATAGTTGTCATTCCACCCCTGAAGAAAAATGGCATGAGTCCCTTTGTAAAAATAGTTATGACTGAAATGCAGATTACCGAAGACATTATTGTTAAAGTTATCCATCTTAGCCAGGATGATTGCCTCCCGTTCAAAGGCACCTCCTCCTGAATAATTGCCATAAAAAGCGTTGTGGCTAAAGGTTACATAAGATGACAAACCATCGAAAAGAATAATGGTATTGTATAAAGTTTCCCCTTTGGCTTTAAAGGTGAGGTGTTTGAAGTTTAGATGATCGGGACCGTCGAGGAGGAAAATATAGTTATCGTCCAGTCCGGCTGCATCATATTCAAGAATCACATCGGCCGTATCCTGTGTGGACGACTGAAAGGTGACCGTGTTGGTTTCACTGTGACCCTCAATGTGGTTGATGGTTACATGGACATCGTATGTCCCCGGCACAATATTGAAGATTACAGGCCCGCTCACACCATTGGTGTTCAGAGCTGCCACGGCCGATTGTACATCGGGGTAATCCTGGGAAGCACCTATGGTATAGGTTCCGGAGAGTTGGCTGAATAAGGCCAAAGGACAAAACACAATAAGAAGCCAAATCAATTGAAGCCTCTTGGATGTTTTTCTTAACCTGAAAATAGTAGAATTAGTTTCCATAGCACTGAATTTTAGAGATTAATTCAAGGTTAATAGGGGACCATTTAGGGTCTTCTGCCATCTGATTTTTAATAAAAATCAGTTCAAAGGCTCCAGGGTTAAAGCATTCGGGAAGAGTCCCGCCGGCTATTGGGCACTGCCAGCTCAATTTCTCCAGGGATATCTGAATATCCGGACTACTCCTCGGGCACAACTTCTATGTTCAGCATCCCTTCATGCACCTGGATGATTTTTTCGTCCCCCGCCTTCCAGGCATAGGTTTGGGTAACCGACTCCCCTTTAAAAAGGCGATGCGTTCTATAGCTTTTGGGTCCTTGCTCATTAAAAGGGAGTTCTTTGCCATCGCGCATGGCCATCCTGAATATTTTGGCAGGTTCGGTTGTTGGGTTGTGGAGGATGATTTTATAATTACGGCTTTCGGGAACCTTAAAAACGAGACGATCACCCCGGCTAAAATCGCCACTAAAAGGGATCGTAACCAACCTGGTTTCCCAAGATTCGGGCGCCGGAGGTTCGGGGATTACAGGTCGCATGCGCCGGTCTACTTCAAGGTAATCTGCAGGGATTTCGAACCAGGCGGTATCGACATCCCCGCGCTGAATATTACTCAATTCCATGTAGGTGTTCTCCGCCATGTGATTGATCATTTTGAGCAGAAACCCAAGCTCATCGGAGTACCAGGCGGTAAATAGCGTCTGATCCTCAGCAAACAATTCCAGCTTTACTACCTCAAAACCTGACAGTTGCTCGATTCCCACTGTTTTTTGGGAATAATTCTTTTGCATGTGCCTGAACGATTGGAAAGGATCATTCATCAGACTGGTAGGCGACATCAGCTCTGTAAAGTGAACCATTTTCTCTTCAGGGAATAAAATCGCCGTCCGCTGGGCAACCGGATCTACAATGACAATGCCTTTTGAGCCGCCCCGTTCAAAATCATAGCGATACCTGACACCCTCGGATCGAACAAGGTAAAGATTCTCCTGGCCCTTACGGACCTCAGTCATCTCGGCCTTGAACTGAGCCCCGCCACGTGTAAGCCCGGCAATAAAGGCTAAAAACAGGAACAGAATTATTGAGATCGAAGTCTTCATGATGATGGGGTTTTGATCTGTCCCGGGTTTGAGGGTTCTGACTCCCCGGTCGGCTCCAACACAACAGCTGCAGGGACTTATACTCCCTTCCAGTGGGTCAATGACATCTTTCACGCGCTTTTATCCGACCGGTAGAACCTCTTTCCAGTGAATAAACCACAAATTGGCAGCACGCACTTCGGTGTTGCAAAGCAATAAAATCAACGGTTGCATTTTTTATGTTGCAGTCGGGAACCACATCTCCTTTTGAGTTTCTGATCCAGCGCTTATTATAAAGTTACAACCATAAAAGCCTTTTGTAAACAATATTCAGAGACTCATTTTGCTCCGGCGGCTTTTAGAATTTCAACGATATTGGAAAATCCGGCTTCGGTGGCTATTGAAAGAGGGGTTTTGCCCTTGTTTGATTTTAAGTTGACATTTGCCGCGTTCTTAACAAGGAAACTTACCAGTTTTTCATTGCCTGATTCCACTGCCCAGAACAAGGGAGTATAGCCTCCATAGTAGTCGGTGGTGTTTGCTTCATCAATATCAGCACCCTGGGCCAGAAGAAATTCAGCAAATTCATAGCTGACCGTTTCCCTTGTTAAACCCACGTTGGTGCATTGAGTAAAAACACCCATCCCTCTGTCCGTCAAAGCATGTATATCTGCTCCTTTATTGAGGAGCTGCTTTGCGATTTCTTCGGAGCAGCCACAGGCAAGAATCAGGGCGGTGGCCCCGTCATTAGCCCTGATCTTAAAGTCAGCCCCCTGGTTTATAAAAAATTCAGCCAAATCGTTGTTAAAACCGTTAAGGGCATTCATTAGGGGCGTGTACCCGGTTCTCTTATCCTGGTGATTGATGTCGGCACCGGCTGCGATAAGCACTTTCATCATTACCGTGTCATGCGTCAACCCCAGCGGGGTATAGCCCATCATATCGTCCTCCTGATTAACATCGGCACCTGCCGAAATAAGCGCTTTAACAGCCTGAAGATCATTATCGCGCACCTTGCTGAACAATTCAGGTTCCTGAGCCAATAGATGATTGGAGGCAAGAAGGGATATCAATAACACCAGCAGGAATGGAGTTCTTTTAACATATCCGGCATTTTTCATGATTTCTATTTTTTTTGTTATGTCTTTCAGTGGCCTTAAAAAAAGTATGTTCTCTAGCTTTCTCCGACGCCACATCCTATTGAGCCGGCATACCCGGCATATCCATCACCTGGTAACCGGAAGGGATCTCGAAGCTATCCGCCTCAGGCGTCCACGGTTCCACGTCACGAAGTTCCATGCCAGAATTCTCCGATCCGTCAATGTGGTTGATCATCTTTACCGGA
>JBFHFS010000037.1:0-49450 GCA_041583495.1 Marinilabiliaceae bacterium
AGCCATGTTAAGGCTTTATCGAAGTTAATTTCGATCGTAGCAGGATTTGTGTTCGGATTGTACGCACCAATCCGCTCGATGTATTTACCATCTCGTGGCGCCCTGCTATCTGCTACCACTACGTGGTAGTAAGCATACCTTTTGCGTCCGTGTCTCGTTAATCTGATTTTTACGGGCATTTCTTTAATTTTTATTAAACAACCTACATTTTTAGCGGTTGCAAAGATACAATGTTTTTCTGGTTCCAGAAAATTTCCCAACTCTTTTAATGGCTTAATTTAAATAGCCCCGGGAAAAAACATCTGTGGCCCCTGAGAATCCGGCTCTGGTTACCGGGTTTAAAACAAGAAAGGACGCGGAGTCCTGACGGAACAAAGGTAAGGGCAAATACCGGTTAAGAGCTATTTTGCTCTTTAAACCTTCTGCCTATTACATTGAAAATATCTGATAACTCTTCTAATGAGGTATTTGGGTTCAAAAATGAATTTTAACGCAATGGGTTCGTGTTTCATCAGCAAAGAAAAAGAGAGGAGCTTATGGGTTTTTACTAAGCGTGGAATCTCTTACAATTAAATCATTGCGAATGATGATGGTCTCGGAGGCAATATCCTGTTGGGGGTCTTCTATTTGTCGGATTACCAGCCGGGCTGCCGCCTGTCCCATTTCAAAGGCATGGTCTTCGATGGTGGTTAAAGCCGGTTCAATAATCAAAGAGGTGGGGGTATTGCTGAAGCCAACTACCGCGATATCTTCGGGCACTCTTAAGGCGGCCTTCTTTATGGTTTGGATCGCGCTGATGGCACTGGTGTCGTTCGAGCAAAAGATGCCATCGGGCCGGGGCGTTAATTTAAGAAATTCCAGGGTGGCCTCTTTTCCTTCAGGGCTGCTGAGGTCTTCGGTATAACTAATTAAGCTCTCTTCGGGAGGAATGTTATGTTTCTTTAAAGCCTCCCGGTATCCCCTGAGTCTTTCTCTGAAGATGGTCATTTTCTGGTTCCCTGCGATATGGGCTATTTTTTTGCATCCTATGGATAGGAGATGTTCTGTTGCCTTAAAGGCAGCCCCGAAGTCGTCGATAATCACCTTATGGGTTTCAATTTCGTCACACACACGGTCGAAAAAAACCAGCGGGATATGGTTTTCCTTAAACCGCATCAGGTGATCGTAGTTATTGGTTTCCATGGCCAGGCAGGCAATGACACCATCGGCCTGGCTGGCCAATAGCATTTGGGCATTTTCTTTCTCGCGTTGATAGGAGTTATTCGATTGAAAAATGATGACATAATAACCTGCCTTGCTGGCTACTTCCTCAATCCCGCTGATAGCTACAGATTGAAAATAGCGGTCGATGCGTGGAATGATCACCCCAATGAGATTGGTTTTGTTACTCCGGAGCACGGAAGCGGCCCGGTTGGGGAAATAGCCCACCTTTTTGGCCAGAGTATGCACCTTCGCCGTTGTTTCTTTTCCAATGCTGGGATGATTCTGCAAGGCTCTCGAAATGGTAGAGGGTGAAACGTTTAACCGTTCAGCCATCTCCTTAATGGTCATTTTTGATCTTCTCATATCGAATAAATCATTCTACAATCAGAGGTTTTTAAGGCTCCTGAAAAATCGGGGTCTGGTAAAAAGTTCCTTCTTTTAAGGCTCCCCTGGGCCCATATGGGTGGCAAATGGGCTGGGTGAGGCTCCTTATTTTCTCATCGCAAATTTTAACCCTTCGGTGGTTGTGTGGTACTTAACAATCATGTTGGGTACTTCCCAGGCGGGCATCCTTCCCTCCTTTATATATTGGAGGTACTTTTCGGTAACTTGTTGAAATTGAGCTTCGTGTCCAACCTTGTAGCGATCCGGAATTTCAATCACCCAGGTTTTCGGACCTGCTTTAATAAGCTTAACTCCGGGATACCTTGTGGCTAAATCGCCATCAACGGCTTGTTGGAGTTGCTTTGCAAAGGTATCCAAATCATTATTACGGGTGGCCTCGACGTATAGGGTGGGTTTGTAGCCCTGCTCCGGCCCCTGCTTAATGATGAGGTTGCATCCGGAGCCCCGCATGATGGCGTAGTGGGTGTCGGCTGAGCCTTCGGGAGCCTGGAAATTCCAAACCACCGAGGTCCTGGCATGAATGCCCTTTAATTTGTAGTTAATCTCCCCATTGCTGTAAACTTTTAAGGTGTCGTTGGTCACATCTTTCTGAAGATAATCGGGGTATTTATCCAATTGAGTTACTTTGGCGAACAGCTCGGGGGAGAGGTCGGTGGTCCAGTGTCTGGCCGAAACGATTTCCACATCTTCCTTCTTCAAGGCGACTTCAGGAAAGGCATCCCACTGAATGAGATCGACCAGATGGGTGTTGACATCCACGATTCCTTCTCCCTGTTGTGCCACATCAAAATACCAGGCTGGCCTCTTTAAAGGTTGACCCGATACATATTTAAAAAAGTGATGCACACTCTCCCTGGTAATTGCCGGGTTTTCGAGTGATCCTGTTTCCAGATGGCCAAAAATATCCGGCATCTTCGACAATTCCCGTTGCAGGATGTTGGTTATCTCGTAACGCTCAGTCATGATGTCGTACAGGAGTAATTGGTTTTCTTCGGCTGTTTTAAAGGCCTGCTCCAAGGTGGAAAACGCCCGGGGTGAAATGGCCATGGGTTTGTCGGCAAATACATTGAGGCTGGCCTGGATGGTTTTTAGAATGTAATCTGTTTTTTTCGCATTATTTCCCGAAAGAACCACTACGTTCCCGGGTTTTTCTTCCACCATTCGTTCAAAGAAATCAGATCCTGTATAGACGGTTTCCTCCCAGGAGGTAGGGTTCTCCTCCCTCGTATTATAACCTTTTATCCGGTCGATGTGATCCTGGACATCCGGTCCTGCAGGGGCATATACGTAAACCGACCGATCAATCTGGTCGTACATGGTTTTTTGGATGAGTGCCGCGTGAAAATGTCCCGGATCAAGGGTTATGATTCTGACTTGCTGGTGAGCATCCGAAGGGCTGTTCCCGGCCTGGTGGCCACTGCCACAGCTCGTGAGAAAAAAGGTGAACCCAAGGCTGAGGATGGATAATCTGGTCATAATTGATAAAGATTGAGAGAGGCCTTCTGTTGGTTGTTAAACAGGATGCCTCCCATGAATAGGTTGTTGTTAGTGTCTTATGAAATTAGTTCAGAGCTGTCAGAATCTAAAAAGAGCTCTGCCGATGAATGCCTTCTCAAAATGGTTGACGGGTATTGTTCCTGGATGGATTGATTAAGGGTGTTGAAAACTGCTTTGGCTTTGGTTTTTCCCGGAACGACACAAAAAATTTGGGTGGCACTTAAAAGAGTCGGGATGGTGAGGGTGGCTGCTTTCTCAGGAACCATCCTCAATTCGCTAAAGCAACCATCATGTACCTGCTGTTGTCTGGAAATCAGGTCCAGATCGATGATTTTGATGCTCAGAGGGTCGTTAAAATTGGCCACATGTGGGTCGTTAAATGCGATGTGGCCATTCTCGCCAATCCCCATGAAAACGATATCCGGGGGGAACTCCAGTAGCAGCCTGGTGTAGCGATCACACTCCTCTTCCGGGTTGGAGGTCTGTCCGTTAATTAAGTGGACGGAACGAAAAGGCACTTTTTCGAAAATCTGATTATTCAGATAGTTCCCGAAACTTTGGGGGGCGTTTTTTGGTAAGCCTATGTATTCGTCCATGTGCAGGGCATTTATCTTTTGCCATTCAATGCCGGGTTGCAGGATTAAGGCCTCCAGAAATTCAGTCTGAGAGGGGGCTGCGGCGAAAATAATATTTAATAGGGGCTTGGTTTGAAGCATCGAACGAATGGCTTTCTGTGCCTTGATGGCCGCCTCTTGGGCCATCTCCAAACGGGTATCGCGAATACTTACATGCAATTGATCGACAAGAAACTCTTTTTTCATTTTAGGGTTATTCCGAATAAATAATATTTCCGTTTACTATGGTGGTGTGTATGTTGATCTGGTCATCAAAAAGAACCAGGTCGGCCTGTTTCCCGGCAACCAGGCTGCCTTTTTCGTGAAATATCCCACATATCCTGGCGGGTGTGGCGGTAAGCATCTGAACGGCTTCCAGCAGGTTTACGCCGGCCTGGTTTACCATGGTTCTTATCAGGCGGTCGGCGGTGGCAACACTTCCGGCAAAGGCGGTTCGGTCCATGAGTTTGGCCACGCCATCCTCAACGATAACGGGTTGTCCGGCGTCCAGGCTTCCCAGTATGCTCGGGCCTTCGGGCATGCCGGCAGCCCGCATGGAGTCGGTAACCAGTGCAATGCGGCTGGCTCCTTTAGATTTGTAGATCAGCTGAAGGAGGCTTGGGGGCAGGTGAACCCCGTCGGCGATAATCTCGACGGTCATCTCATCAATGAGCAGGGCACTTTCAATAACCCCGGCATAGCGAAAGGCGTTTCGCCGGGTTACTCCCGACATGGCCGAATAGAGGTGAGTCATATGGGTAAAGCCATTTTCAAAAGCCTCAATAACATCTTCATAAATGGCATCGGTATGGGCAATGGAAGGAAGCACCCCGTGTTGGGTCATATATCTGCCAAATTCCATGGCTCCGTTTAACTCGGGGGCGGCACTCCAGCGGATGATGTCTTTAGATTCGCGGAGAATGGTTTCATATTCGGAGGGATCGGGGTCATGGATAAATTTGGGGTCCTGAGCGCCACACTGCTTCATCGAGAAATAGGGTCCTTCGAGATGCATTCCCAGCATTTGTGAGCCTTTGCTGTTTTTGTTGGCGGCCTCCCTGAATATGGATAAGGTGTGCTTTAACTCTTCCATACTGCTGGTTAGGGTGGTGGGCACCAGTGAGGTGGTGCCGTGGCGGGCATGCATCTCCAGGGCACCCAGGAAGGCTTCCACGGTTCCATCCATGAAGTCGTGTCCTCCGGCTCCATGGGTATGCATGTCGATAAAGCCCGGTGCCACATATCTTCCTGCGGCATCCAAAGTGCGGGCCCCGGCAAACGTAGCCTCTTCGGGTTCAATCCCTACAATGGTTTCATTCTCTACCCAAAGGGCATGATTGGATATGATTCGGTAGGGGGTGAGAATCTTTCCGTTGATTATTTTTAGTCGGTTGTTCATAGTCAATGATTTAGGCTTTTACGGGTAGCCAATGTTTGACTTTGTAGCCATACACGGCAAAATATACCAGATACAAGTAGCAGGGGAGCAAAATAATATAGGCATCATGTACATTTCTGGCATCTGCCATGGCCCCGTAAATCAGCGGGGTAATAGCACTGCCGCACAGGCCCATCACCAGCAGGGAGGAGCCGAGTTTGGTGAAACGTCCCAGACCTTTGATGGCCAGGGGCCATATGTTGGCGTAAATAAGTGAGTTAGGCAATCCAAGGGCCACCAGCATCCAGATGGAAATATCGACTCTGTGACCGAGAAAAAGAACTTCTCCACTGGCTAATAAAACGGCTACTGAGATAAGGGTTCCCAGAACGGTGACGGTAATAAGTGCGTTTCGCTGATTGATAAAACGAGGGATGGTGATGATGCCAACCACATACCCAATCATTGTGGCGCCCAATGTGTACGAGGGAAAAGTCTTGGCCTCCAAAAGGGTCAGACCCATGGATTGGGCATAACTGATGATGGTGTCGATGGCAATAATTTGCGATCCCACATGAAAGAAGATGGCAAAAGCCCCCAGTATTAAATGGGGAAATTGAAAGATGCTGGTCTTCTCGGAATGGCCCTCCGCTACCTCTTCCTTATTTACCTGGGTGGTATTTATTTCAGGCAGAGGAGAGTAAAAGACCATCAGCCCAATCACAAGTAAAATTACGCCCAGTATACTGTAGGGCCAGATAACCCGCTGAATCAGATTTTCCAGTGCGATGTTCTTGTCGAAGTCCGATAAAGTCCCGTCTTTGAGGGCATTGAACAAGTCATTGTCAGTAACCTTTAGAATAACTGCCGCAAAGATCAGCGGGGCCAGAATGCCGGCCAGTTTATTACAAACGCCCATGATGCTTATTCGTTGTGCCGCCCGGTCGATGGGGCCAACAATCGTGATGTAGGGATTGGCTGCCGATTGAAGGATGGCCAGACCCGTGCCGATGGAAAACAGGCCCAGGAGGAATATCCCGTACGTCCGGGTCAGGGCCGCAGGAACAAACAGAAAAGCACCCAGGGCCATCACAAAGAAACCGAACATCATCCCCTTTTTAAAGCCAAATTTCTCAAGGATAAACGAGGAGGGAACCGACATGACAAAGTAGGCAAGATAAAAAGCAAAGGCCACCAGGTAAGCCTGGAAGTTGGTGAGCTCCAGCGATATTTTAAAATAGGGGATCAGGATGGCATTCACCCAGGATACAAACCCGAAAATAAAGAACATTAAGCCAATGATGGCGATTGAGATTATTGATGTTTTTTTATCCATTCGTTTTTTTATTAATTCCAGCACGGCTGGAACGTGAATCTTCCCGGATGATTTCTCTTGTTGCCGCCTCCCGGTCGAAGGGGAGGGGTATTGTTGTTGATGCAACCTTTTTTTAGAGGATTGCCTGCCCCATGGATGAACGATGCGCAGGGGCAGGCAGTGACTCTTTTCTGGGGTTGTTGCCTGTAGAGAAACGCCCTACAGGGTCATTTCCCATCCCTTTTCGTACCGGCGCGACCACAGCTTGTTGGCTTCCCGGTCTTTTAGGATATGCCCATTATTTGGATCAATATCCAAGGAGTGACCCACTCGTTGAGCAATATTTCCGAGTTGAACCAATAAGGTGCTTTTATGGCCGGAGTCAATGTCGGCGCGTAAGGTTGTTCCCCGGGTGATGCCATCGAGAAAGTTCTGGAGGTGTAAGGCATCCAATTGCTGTGCCGGACTGGCCGGATTGCGGGGATCAATTTTGGCTTTGTCTTCAATGGTCTTGATCTCTTTCCCGGCCAGGTCGAAAATCTTGTATTCATTACCTCCGGTGAGCATCAGCGATCCTTTATCGCCAAAAAACATGGCGCCTACGGAGGCTCCTTCAATATTGCGAGCATTGCAGCTTCGGCCCTCCCAGGTCATGGTAAAGCCTTCCTGAAAATCGAGGTTGATCACCTGTGTGTCGGGGGTTTCCCAGTCGTCCTGGTAATGATACCTTCCGCCATTGGAGCTCACGCGAACGGGGAAGTCAACGCCCATTCCCCAGCGCAGCAGGTCGATCATGTGGGTGCCATTGTTTAAGGCTTCGCCTGTGCCCCAGTGCCAATGCCAGTGCCAATTGTAATGCACCAGGTTGTCTTTGAATTCCTTGCGTGGGGCCGGTCCCTGCCAGAGGTCCCAGTTGAGCCAGTCGGGAACAGGAGCCACCTTGCCGATGCCAATGGGGCCTCTTTGGTTGGTGTACCAGCTTTTTCCAAAATAGGGCTTCCCTATTACCCCTGCTTTAATCTCTTCCATGGCCTTAATTACATTGGGCCACGAACGGCGCTGGTTACCCATTTGCAGCACTTTGTTGTACTTGCGGGCTCCCTGAACCAATATTTCTCCTTCTTCGGGACTGTGACTGGCAGGTTTTTCGAGGTAAACATGCTTGCCGGCTTTCATGCCGAGTAAGGCGGCGGGTGCATGCCAGTGGTCGGGTGTGGCAACCACGATGGCGTCCATATTTTTGTCCTCCAGTGCTTTACGGAAGTCGGGGGCGGCCGTTGGCCGTTGGCCGTTATTTTTTGAAAGACTGTTGATGCATCGTTCGGCGGCTCGTGTGTCTACATCGCTTACATAGAGGATGTTGCAGTTCTTTTGTTGGGCAAAATTGGACCCCAGTGCTGCACCTCTTGAATTGACGCCCACCAAACCTATGTTGATTCGTTCGTTGGCACCGGCTATATTGCGGTAGCTTTTGGCACTAAAGCCCTGAAACGCTCCCCCAAAGGATAATGCAGCCGTTCCAAGTACTGTTTTCTTAATGAAATCTCTTCTGTTATTTTCCATGATTATAATTTTAGGATGTTTTATTAGTCCGGGATTAATCGTTTTGGCTGTTGATCATTTTGGGCTAAAGCTTTCTGGCTTTTCTGGCGGCTTTATCCATGACTTCTTTTATAGAAATGGGAATGCCCCCTTTTTCCCTGCTCAGGTCTGCTGCTTCCATGAAGGCCAGTATTTCCAGCGTTTCCTCCGGTTGAACAGGCATTTCTCCGGTTTGGAAAAAATGAACGATGTCTTCGAGCAACGGATTGTATCCATTGTAGGTCCCCAGGGATATGATGGCTTTGTCACCGAAGATGGTTCCGCCGTAACCGGTCTTTCCGGCCCGGAGCCCCCGGAAGGATCCGATCCGTCCGTCTTTCCAGGTGCCTACAGCCAGATCAGCCCCTTCGGTATCAATGCGGACCACCGTTTGGCATCCGGTGCCCATAGCTGTAAACAGGGTTTCAACCCCATGGATGCCGTACCAGAAAAAATCCGGATGTGTTTCTTCCAGGGCACAGGGGCTAAAGGCTTCAGCTCCCATCACGTTTCCGGCAGCGCCCTCTTTGATCTCTTTCATCCCCATAATATGTCGGAGCGAGGAGGCAGAAAATACCGGAACCTGATAGTGTCGGGCTACCTCAAAGATCTTGATGGCATCGGCCAGGGAGGCTGCCATGGGCTTGTCGATGAACAGGGTTTTGCCTGCCTTCAGAACGGGTAAGGCCTGCTCCAGGTGGCGGCGACCATCGTTGGTCTCAAGCATTACCACATCTACCTTTGGGAGCAGGGCCTCAATGGAATCGACGATCTCAACCCCATACTTCTTAACCTCATTGATGTAGCCCTCAATGCGGTCGACAGAGGATTTAATGTCCAGACTTCCTTTGGGATAAGCGGCCACAATCTTGTAGCCCCCGAATTTTTCGCCTGCCGAGGGATCGTTTAGCGCTTTTGTAAAGGCGGAGCTATGTGAGGTGTCCAACCCAATGATGCCGATTCTTTTTCCTTTGACTTTGTCTTGTGCCAGTGCTGAAGCGCCTATACTAAGGCCCACTCCGGCTATGGCGCTTGTTTTGATGAAATTTCGTCTGTTTATCATATTTTGTTGGTTTATGAATGTTTTGAATGTGATATCAGGTGGGTAAATAGTTTCTGGGGATGCTTTTAGGGATTTAGAAAATGTATAAAAAATTGGTAAATCTGTTCGTTCGATTCCTCACTGGGGGCGTGGTTGGCCCGGTTGGTCATGCCCACCCGGTTCTCGTACCCCAGTAGCTTATTAACCAGGATGGTGTGGTTCAGTGCGATCCAGCGTAAAGGCGGATCTTCCGATCCCCCGGAAACCAGAAAAGGGCGCGGTGCCATTAATGCATGTAGCTCGGTCAGGTTATAGCCTTCCTCTCTCAGCCTTGGGTAAAGACCCCGTGCAGGATTCTCGTTGGTGATGGGTCCACGTTTTCGCCACGTTTTTGGATGATAACCCAGGTACCAGGGTTCCCAGTAATTGATGTCCGGGCGCGATTCATCAAAGACAATTCCCGGGTCTGACCAGACCGCACAGGCGAATTTTTCATAAAGGCAGGAAGCAAACAGTGCCCATTTCCCCCCAAATGAGTGTCCCACGATTCCGATCCGGGTGGAATCCACTTCATTAACCTTTGATAAAACATTCCATGCGTTGGCGGCAGCATAGGCCAGCATCGATAATGGCTGAACCCGGGCATCCTCGATATGTGGGTAATACAGGGAAAAGTTATGGGCCTTCGAGGCAGCGCGGGTGCCGAGTGAAAGGGTAACAATGCCACGTTTTGCCAGTTGGCAGGCGAAATCACGATGGGGCTTTCCTCCTAAGCCCACTGCGGTTTCGGGTTCATAAAACACCGTGATGACGGCGGGTTTTAATCCTCCTCCGTCGGGAACCAGCAGGTAACCGTCGGTGGTTTCGTTTGGCAGCCAGAAAAACCGGACATGATACCGGGTGAAGTTTTCCTGGTGGAGGGAGTCCAGATATTCAAATTGCTGGTGGGTGTTTAATGGTGGCCATTCCCCCATGAGTTTATGCCATTGGCTGAGGATTTCCTTTCTTCGTCGGGGCCAATCGGCGGCACTCTTCACCGAATCCCCATTGTAAAATCTGAGGGGGGAGCGATAGTCTCCGTATTGGTTTGCGTATTCTGCAGGGACTGAAAAGCAGGGGCTGAGGGTCTGTTCTGGAGCCGGCGCCCTGGTTGTGTCGGATTTGCCTTGAATGAAATAAATTGACCTGTCTAAAAGAACATCCGGTTCATCCATGAAGGGGCTGGTAACCTCCATCGGCTGAAGAGTCAGACTGAAAGCCTGTGCCGGCCATGGGTGCATTGCCAAAAGCAGAAAAAGTCCCGGAACGAATAAATGGGTCATAGTATTACAATCGGTTTTTCTGGCGACTAAATTTTTTTTGAGGGCAGATCTTTCGTGTTGTCAGCTCTTCCAAAAAGGGGTAACCAGCCTTGAAGCAATGCTTCTGCAGGGTCGGCCCGAGAGCAAAACAATGTCGTTAACAAATGTATAAAAATTTTTAAAATACGCAATCGTTTGTTTTGGTTTTTTTTTGAGTATCTCACTCTGATTACGAGGGAAATTCACGTTTGTTTTGTCGTTTTTATAGAACCCCGGCGTTTGTAAGACAATAATCATCTGGGCCGGCTACCGGGGACCAGGGGCGGGTTATTGCTCATGAATCCACACAAACGATTGTGTTAAAAATGAGATCCCCTATCTTTAGCCTTCTTTTTTGAAATCCCTTCTGTAAATGATTAAACCGGGTTTTCAAAAAAATTACGGGCCTGATTTCGAAAAATAGTTCCCGGGTATCTGTCTGAAGAGGAAGGGGTAGGACAGATGGAAAAAGGAAATACCCCTTCAGCCTTTCTACGATGAGGAATAATAAATTAGTTTTTTCTCTGCCTCGAAGGTTTCATTTTGCTATTTTTGTAGACGATCGAAAAACTTGAATAATTACCATGGAATTAATACCGTTTACTCACTTACATGTTCATTCCCAGTACTCTATATTGGATGGGGCGGCCAGCCTGGCCAGCCTGGTGAAGAAGGCAAAGGACGATGGCATGAAAGCGCTGGCTCTGACCGATCACGGTACCATGTTTGGGATAAAGGCCTTTTTTGATCTTTGTAAAAAGAACGATATCAAGCCCATTTTGGGGTGCGAAACCTATGTGGCTGCGCGCACCATCTACGATAAGAGTGACAGCAAACTCGATGGTCGAGGCGACCATTTGATTTTGTTGGCAAAAAATGAAAAGGGATACCGTAATCTGCTTAAGTTGATTTCGGTGGCTAATATAGAGGGCATGTATTACAAGCCCCGGATTGATAAGGAGTTGTTGCAGAAACACCACGAAGGACTCATTGTTACCACCGCATGTATCGGCGGAGAGGTGCCTCAAAAAATTATGGCGGGTGACATCGATGGAGCGCGCGAAACCATTCTTTGGTTTAAGGAGTTGTTGGGTGAGGATTTTTATCTGGAGTTGCAACGCCATCCGGCAGAGGATTTTAAAAGCCGGCAGAATGTTTACGACAATCAGGTGCTGGTGAACCGGCAGTTACTCGAATTCTCAAAAGAGTTGGGGGTGAAGGTGGTGGCGGCCAACGATGTACATTTTACCGATGCCGCCGATGCTGAAGCGCACGATCTGCTGATCTGCCTCAATACCGGTAAAGATTTTGATGACGAAAACCGGATGCGCTACACCCGGCAGGAGTGGTTTAAAACCACCAGCGAAATGAACGAACTCTTCCGGGATGTGCCGGAAGCGCTGATGGCCACCTCCGAAATCACCGATAAGGTGGAAATGTATGAGTTGAATTCGGATCCCATCATGCCGTTTTTCCCCATTCCGGAATCCTTTGGAACCCTGGAAGCCTATAGGGTTAAGTATCCGGAGGAGGTGCTTAAAGAGGAATTTGGGGCTAAGCGTTACGAGAACATGGGGGGCGATTACGATCATTTGATACGGGTAAAGCTCGAGAGCGACTACCTCAGGCACCTGGCCTACGAGGGTGCCAAAGCAGAGATCCGCTATGGCGATCCCATTCCGGTTCCCGTGAAGGAGCGATTGGATTTCGAGTTGGAGACCATCTTTACCATGGGGTTTCCAGGTTATTTCCTTATTGTCCAGGATTTTATCAATGCTGCCCGCAAGATGGGTGTCCTGGTGGGGCCGGGCCGGGGTTCGGCTGCCGGCGCTGCGGTTTCGTTTTGCACTGGCATCACCAATATTGACCCCATCAAGCACGATCTGCTTTTTGAGCGTTTTCTCAATCCCGACCGGATATCCATGCCCGATGTGGATATCGACTTTGACGATGATGGCCGACAACTGGTGCTCGACTGGGTGACTGAAAAATATGGGCACGACAAGGTGGCACACATCTGTACCTTTGGAACCATGGCCGCACGAATGGCTATCCGCGATGTGGGGAGGGTTCTTCAATTGCCCTTGCCCGATACCGACCGACTGGCCAAGCTCATCCCTGAGCGACCCGGCACCAAATTGGCCAACGCTTTCGAAGAGGTGCTGAAGCGCGAACGTAATACAGGCAGTTTGCAGGGGGCCATTGATCTTATTGATGGCGAACTTAGGAAGGCAAAATCCGAAGAGAACGGGAAGTTGGAGGCTAAGCTGGAGGTGTATAAGATATTTGCCGCCGAGATGCAAAATGCCCGGCAAACCGGGCAGGAAAAGGTGCTTAAAACCCTCGCCCTGGCCTGTACCCTCGAGGGGTCGGTGAGGCAAACCGGGGTGCATGCCTGTGGTGTCCTCATAGGCCGGGATGACCTGAGTGAGCATATCCCCTTAATGCCCACCAAAGAAGAAAATCTGCTTACCACCCAGTACGATGGGCACTTTGTGGAGGATATTGGTCTTCTGAAAATGGACTTTTTGGGGCTTAAAACCCTCTCTATTATAAAAGAGACCCTTGAAAATATTAAGCTTTCCGAAGGGATTGAAATCAATATTGATACCATCCCCCTGGATGATAAAGCCACCTTCGAGGTTTTCAGCCAGGGCGATACCACGGCCATCTTTCAGTTTGAGTCGGCGGGGATGAAGAAATACCTTCGCGCCCTTCAACCCAACCGGTTTGAAGACCTGGTGGCGATGAATGCGCTTTACCGTCCGGGTCCCATGGAGTACATCCCCGATTATGTGGCTCGTAAGCATGGAACTCAAAAAATCCATTACGATCATCCCCTCATGGAATCTTATCTTAAAGATACCTACGGGATTACGGTGTTTCAGGAGCAGGTGATGTTATTGTCGCGGGCTCTGGGAGGCTTTACCAGGGGGGAGTCTGACTCCCTGCGGAAGGCAATGGGTAAAAAGTTGCCCGAACAGATGGCGCGCCTGAAGGCTAAGTTCGAAGAGGGATGTAAAAAAAATGAAGAATTTATTAAGGGGTGTGAGGCCGAAAAACAAAAGCCCGAAGACCTGATTGAGAAAATATGGAAAGACTGGGAGGCTTTCGCAAGTTATGCCTTCAATAAATCGCATTCGGTGTGTTATGCTTATGTGGCTTACCAAACCGGATACCTGAAAGCCCACTATCCTGCCGAATTTATGGCCGGGGTGCTGAGTCGTAACCTCACCGATATCACCAAGATAACCACCTTTATGGACGAGTGCCGGCACATGGGGATGGAGGTGCTGGGACCGGATGTGAATGAGAGTTTCCGTAAATTTACCGTGAACAAGAGAGGGGCGATTCGTTTTGGGATGGCCGGAATTAAAGGCGTGGGAAATGGGGCTGTGGACGAGATCATCCGCAAACGTGAAGAGGGCGGTCCCTACAAGGATATTTACGACTTTGTGGAGCGTGTGGGGCTCCAAACGGTGAATAAAAAAAATATGGAAGCACTGGCTGGATCCGGGGCTTTCGACAATCTGGGCGATATGCCCAGGGCCCGGTTTTTTGCTTCTGCCGATGGCGAAGAGGGCTCTTTTATTGAAACGTTAATCCGTTACGGGGGCCGCTTTCAGGCCGACAAGGCCAGCTCGCAGTTCTCTTTGTTTGGCGCCGTGGATATGGTGTTGGACGTTAAAAAGCCTCCGATACCCGATGTGCCCGAATTCCCCACCCTCGAAAAATTGAATATCGAGAAGGATCTGATAGGCATTTATCTGTCGGCCCATCCCCTGGACCGCTTCAGGCTGGAGCTTAACCACTTTTGTAACACGCCTCTGAAGGCTTTTTCCGAACTGGATAAAATGAATGGGCGTGAGTTTATTGTGGGGGGTATGGTTACCGGCTTGCGCCGTGGGCTGACCCGTGTGAAACAGAGCAATTATGCCATCCTTACCCTGGAGGACTTTTCAGGGTCTTACGATTTTGCCTTTTTTGGAAAGGATTATGTGAAGTATGGAGATTATTTGCGGGATGAGGAGACCCCTCTTTCCCTCCTGATTCGTGGCCGGGTGCAACCCAGAAAATATAAACCCGAGGAGCTGGAAACCTTAATCACTTCCATCACGCTTCTTCAGGATGTCCTGGAAGACCAGGTCAAGAGCATGACCTTGCGCATACCTCTGGATGCTCTCAACGAGGAACTGGTTAATGAGCTGGCTTATGTCTCTCTCGAAAACAAGGGAGAGGTGACCCTGCATTTTAATGTTTATGATCCTTCCAATGAGCGGCTTAATGTACAGCTGCTGTCGCGGTATGTGCGGGTGGAAATAAATAGCGAGTTGGTGCAGTTTTTCGATAATCACCCGCAAATCGAGATCGTTTTGAGTTGATCCTGAATTGGAAAAGATATGTATGAAAAAATTATTACCTTTGAACAAGGTCATTGTAGTTTTGTTTCTTTTTCACCTGTCGCTGTTGGGTCAGCTTTTTGGGCCGGTGCAATTGACCTGAAATTTGACATCCCAAGAGACTTAATTATTATAATAAGCAATAAATCTATTCATTATGACTATTGAAGTTACAGATGCCAACTTTGAAGAGTTGGTGTTAAATTCAGACAAACCGGTATTGGTCGATTTCTGGGCTGAATGGTGTGGCCCCTGCCGAATGGTGGCCCCGGTTGTTAAAGAACTCTCTGAGGAGTATAAGGGTAAGGCCGTTTTGGCTAAGATGGATGTGGATTCCAACCCTGGAACCTCCGTGAAATTTGGAATTAGAAATATTCCTACGATTCTTTTTTTTAAGAATGGAGAAATCGTGGATAAACAAGTGGGAGCTGTTCCAAAGACTATTCTGGCATCCAAACTTGATGCTATTTTGTAAATAGTTTGGTGGCATTTATTGCCATTAATAACCTTGATAAGGCCGTTCAATCTGGATTGTTCGGCCTTTACTATTTTCCGGGATAGGATCGCTCAACCCAGGATGGCACCCACAATGGTTGCGGAAAGAAGTGAGGCCAGGGTCCCTGCCAAAAGAGCGCGCATGCCGAGTTCAGAAAGCATCACCCGCTTGCCCGGTGCCAGGGAGCCAATGCCTCCAATCTGAATCCCGATGGAGGCAATGTTGGCGAAGCCGCACAACACGTAGGTGCCCATAATGATTGATTTCTCATGAACAAAGGCACCCGCCTCCTTAAGCTCGCCCAGGCTTACATAGCCAATGAATTCGGTCATGATCAATTTCTCGCCCAGGACGCGCCCCACCAAATCGATGTCTTCCACGCCTACACCCAATATCCACATCAGAGGGGCGAAGGCATATCCAAGAATAAACTGAAGCGATAGTTCTCTGTATTCCCCATTGGTAAAAGCGGCAATGGTCTCGTTGAGGTTGCTCCAGGCACCCACTTTGATAAAAATGAAATTAATCATGGCAATGAGCCCGATAAACACCAGTAACATTCCCGCCACGTTCACTGCCAGACGGATGCCTTCGGTGGTTCCGTTAGAGATGGCATCGAGCACGTTTTTCCCGATCTTCTCCTTGGATACATCTACCTCCTTTGAAATCTCCTCGGTTTGCGGAAGCAGCATTTTGGAGATGACCACCACCCCGGGGGCTGCCATTATGGAGGCTGCGAGCAGGTGTTTGGCGTAAATGAGTTCCTGAGCCGGGTCACCTCCTCCCAACACTTTTATATACACGGCAAGTACCCCGCCTGCCAAAGTGGCCATTCCCCCTGCCATTACCAGCAGAATCTCAGATCGGTTCATTTTTTCAAGGTAAGCCTTAATCATCAGGGGCGATTCGGTTTGACCCAGGAATATGTTGCCTGCCACCGACAGACTTTCGGCACCCGAGAGGCGTAATAATTTGGTCATTCCCAAAGCCAGCCAATAGACCACTTTTTGGATGATGCCAAAATAAAAAAGAATGCTGGTGAGCGCCGAAAAGAAGATGATGGTGGGTAAGATGGTGATCGCAAAATTCAATAACGGGGATTCTATTTGGCCGGCACTAAAGCTTTTGAAAAGAAACTGTGTGCCTGCATCTGTAAAGCTGAGGATCTTAACAAATCCCCGTCCCACCACATCGAAAATGCTTTGAACCAGCGGAATATAAAGGATGCTCAGGGCAAGGATGATTTGCATGGACAGGCCAATGCCTACTACCCGCCATGATATCGCGCGTCGATTGCTGCTGAACAACCAGGCGATGAAAAGGAGAAAAATCATGCCTAAGACTCCCCGGAACAAGGTTTCCGGGCTAAAGCCTGCCCCCTGGGAGACTACCGGTGTGCTGGCAGAGAGAAGGTTTGGGAACAGGAGAAATGTCAAAACAGAGGCCGCGCGGCGAAATAGGGGCTTGTGGAGTAGGGGAATCATGGTTAGGGTTTGGAGCAGAATAATTTTTGCCGGGAGGGTATAGGGTTGGTGATTATTTCATTTTGCGTCGTTTAATCTCATCCCGTATTTCCGAAGCCTTCTCATAATCTTCTTTCTCAACGGCGCGGGCAAGCATGGCCTGCAGTTCCTGTGAACTCTTTCCGGAGAGGGGATTATCGGTTGGGTTTTTTCTTTTAGACGGCTTTGGGGAGGAGGGTTCTTCGGGCTCCCCGATATCGAGTACAATCCCTGCTTTTTCGAGTATCTCCTCGTAGGTTAGGATGGGACAGTTAAATCGTAAGGCAAGCGAAACGGCATCTGAGGTTCTGGAGTCGATGCGCACCACCTCATCTTTATAGAGGCAGACAAGCTCCGAGTAAAAGATGCCTTCTTCCAGCTTATAGATTATGACTTCCAGAATATTGATCTTGAAGGCCCGGGCAAAGTTCAGAAAAAGATCGTGCGTGAGCGGTCTGGGGGGTTCCAGGCCTTCCAGCTTGATGGCGATGGACTGTGCTTCTACCGCACCAATAATGATTGGAATGCGCCGCTCCCCATCTTCTTCTGCCAGGACTAAAGCGTAGGCCCCCGATTGAGTTTGGGAGTAGGAGAGACCTAGGATGTTTAATTTAACCTTTTTCTTGTCCATAAACGGGTTTTCAGCTTTCTCTAATTTCCTTCTGTAAACAAATATATGAATTTGTTTTGAAAAAATTTTTGGAGATTTATAAAGAGTGGGCTTTCCCGTGGTATTAGTTCATTTTTTTGGTGACCGGTGACTTCTTGTTTACCTGTGGAATCGCGATAAGGGATAACAAACCTGTGATTACGATCATCCCGTTTAAGGAACCATGCACCAGAAGGGCGAAAGCCGCCGCCTGAGGCTCGCTTACTCCATAAAACATAAGGGTGGTGATGGCCATGAAATGCCAGGGCCCAATCCCCCCCTGTACCGGGGCTACCATGCCCAGACTGCCCATTACAAAGACCGCCAGCCCGGCTGCCGGCCCCAGGTGAGACGTGAAGGGAAAGCCAAAAAAGCAAACATAAATCATCAGAAAGTAAAGGAAGAAAATAAACAGGGTATGAAAAAAGAACAACGGTTTATTTTTCACATCCTTGAAGGAAAGAAGGCCCTCTTTGAATTTTTCCCAGAGCCCCTTTATCCTAAAGAAAAAACGGCTTCGAATAATCTTTCCTTTTAAAATCAGTATCAATCCGACCATCCCCGCCAACCCCACATAGAAGTATGGAGAAGAAAAAAAAGAGAACAGGGATCCCAAATCTATTTTGTTTTGAACGAATTCGCTGAAAACCCTGTATTGAAGTAGAATCATGAGCACCAGCGATGAGAGCAGCATTACCACATCCAGGAGGCGTTCGGCAACCACGGTGCCTACCAACTGCGAAAAGGAGATGTTCTCGTAACGGCTTAGGATGGCGCATCGCGAGATTTCGCCCATCCGGGGAATGGCCAGATTGGCCAGATAACCAATCATCACCGCCAAAAAGGTGTTGACCGTGCCGGGACGTTTCGAGAGGGGCTCTATCATCATCTGCCACCGCAACGTTCTGCTGATATGACTCAACAGGCCAAAAGCCAGGGAGAGAATAATCCAGCCGTATCCCACATCTTTTTTGAGTATCTCCATCAGTTCCTTGGGGTCCTGATCCTTGTACAACCACCAAAGGATTACTCCACCTAGTGATAAAAAGAATAGAAAGCGTACCCCCTGGGCAAATTTTTGGTTCATAATTATGGTTTCATGGATTTATGTGAGCTGTCCCTCCTTTAGTATTATTCTGATATTTTAAGGTGTCCGACAAATGTCTTCCAATGGAAAATCTTACCTTTGCCCCGAAAGGAATCTGCAATTTTAATAAATGTAGGTCTTTTGTCCAAATGATTCATTTGGGATAAGCTTAATGTAATCATGGATAATGAAGAGAGTAAGAGCAAAAAAGTATTTAGGACAACACTTCCTAAACGATCAGCATATTGCCATGCAAATCGTGGAGGCCTTGCCTGGGTCGCCAAAAACGGTGTTGGAGGTGGGGCCGGGAATGGGTGTGTTAACCCGTTACCTCTCTCAAATAGAAGGCATTGATCTTTGGCTGGTCGAAATCGATGCTGAGTCGGTGGCCTATCTTCATCATCATTATCCCCAGCTATCCTCAAAAATTATCGACCGGGATTTTTTAAAGATGGATCTTAAGAGCTCCTTTCCGGGTGCCATTTCAGTTATCGGAAATTTTCCTTATAATATTTCCAGTCAGATATTTTTTAAGGTGTTGGAGAATCGTTCTCAGGTGACTTCCATAACAGGAATGGTTCAGCGTGAGGTTGGGTTGAGGTTAACTTCAGGACCCGGCAGCAAAGTATATGGAATACTGAGTGTTTTGATGCAGGCCTTTTATGATCCCGAATATCTCTTCACAGTCGATGAACACGTGTTTTCCCCACCTCCTAAGGTGAAGTCGGCTGTGGTAAGGTTTACCCGAAACGATGTGGTGAATCTTGGATGCAACGAAACCCTTTTTGTCAGGGTTGTGAAGGCCGCCTTTAATCAGCGAAGGAAAACCCTGCGCAACAGTCTTAAGGCCCTGGAAATAACCGTTGGGGATATTGGGGATGAGGTTTTGTTGCAACTCCGTCCCGAGCAGCTGTCGGTTCCCCAGTTTGTTGCGCTGACGAACCTTATTGAACCCCTCCTTCCTCAAAAATAGGGAAGATGTAAGAAAAATAATCATATATGTAAGATAAAACCTCAGGGATATGGCCAATTTTGAACTTACCAGAGAATTTGTTGATAAGCTAAAAACGCTGATTGAGACTCAGGACAACGAAGCCATCGCAAAAATCCTGGAGGAGCTCCACCCCGCCGATATTGCAGAGGTCTATGAGGAGTTGAACCTCGAAGAGGTTAAGTATATCTATTTTCTTCTCGACGACGATACCGCCGCCGATGTGCTTATTGCATTGGAGGAGGATGATCGGATCCGCTTTCTCGAATCGCTTCCAAGTGATGTTATTGCCCGCCGGTTTATCGATAAGATGGATTCTGACGATGCCGCCGATGTGATTGCCTCCTTCGACAATGCGCGCCAGCAGGAAGTGCTCTCGTTTATGGAGGACGTGAACGTGGCGGGAGATATCGTCGACTTGTTGGGCTATGATGAGGATACGGCCGGAGGACTGATGGCCAAGGAGCTCATCAAGGTAAAGGAAAACTGGAGTATTCCTACCTGTTTACGCAGTATGAGGCGCCAGGCCGAAGAGGTAGATGAGATCTATTATGTGTATGTGGTAGACAATGATGGGGTTCTTAAAGGGACGCTTTCATTGAAAAAGATGTTGTTGGGGCCCAGTGAGGCCAAAGTGCAGGATATCTATAATTCTGATGTCATCTCGGTGAGGGTGGATGCCCACTCCGAAGAGGTGAGTAACATCATGGACAAATACGACCTGGTGGCCCTGCCGGTGGTAGACGCCGTGGGCCGTTTAATGGGCCGCATTACCATTGATGATGTGGTGGATGTGATTCGGGAGGAAGCCGAGAAGGATTACGCCCTGGCTTCGGGTATTACCGGCGACGTGGAACCCTCCGATAGTGTGTGGTTGTTAACGCGTGCCCGAACCCCCTGGTTGTTGATTGGTCTTTTCGGTGGCCTTTTGGGCTCACGAATTGTGGGTAGCTTTGTGGGGGTTTTGGAAATTTATCCCCAATTGGCTTTTTTTATGCCTCTGATTGCCGCTATGGGCGGTAATGTGGGGATTCAATCTTCAGCTATTGTGGTGCAATCCCTGGCCGCCGGAACTATGGGGCTCGATTCTCCCTGGCGAAATCTGATGAAAGAGTTTGGTGTTGCCCTGTTGAATGCAACCTTGCTGGCTGCACTGGCCTTCGTCTATAATACGGTCATCGGCTCCTCGGAAGCTCTAACCCTAACCGTATCGGGAGCGATGTTCTCGGTGGTGGTCTTTGCTGCCTTATTTGGATCGATCGTGCCGGTTGTTCTTAATAAAATTAAGATAGACCCGGCGGTTGCAACCGGGCCCTTCGTCACGACACTGAACGATATTATTGGCATGGCCATTTATCTGACGATAGGAACCTTTTTCTATGGCTGGTTGACTTAATCAACCGGTTCAATTGTATTATCTGGGTTTTTGGTTTTATTTTCCCTGAATTTTGAGGAGCTGTTCCGCTAAGACCTCCAATAAAAGTTGATGTATAATGGATGTTTTGTTTGTAGATGTAATATTGCCTCTGCCCTTACCTCGTCTTTTTACTTACCATGTTCCGGAAGATTTTGAAGAATCGGTTGGAGAGGGAGTGAGAGTGGTTGTCCCGTTTGGAAAAAAGAAGCAGTATTCAGGCATCGTTTTTTCTATGCATCACAACAATCCGGTCGATTATGAAACCAAACCGGTTATTACGGTCTTAGACGCTTCTCCCCTGGTGAATCATTGGCAGCTTAAATTCTGGAGTTGGATGGCAGAGTACTATCAATGTGCTCTGGGTGAGGTTTATAAGGCTGCTCTTCCCTCGGGGCTGAAGCTGGAAAGCGAAACCCGCATTTATTATAATCCCGATTACGAGCAGGAGGGCGATTTGCCTCCCACGGCCTTGAAAATACTGGATTATTTAAGCAATCATAAGGTTAGTTCCGTCCAGGAGGTCAACGATTATGTGGGGGTTAAGAATGCCATGCCCGTTTTGAAGCGCCTTTTTGATGAAGGTGCTGTTTTTGTGACCGAACGATTGAAAGAGGGCTTTCGGCCCCGTACCGAGAATTATTTATCCCTTGGCGATTCATTAAAGTCTGAGAAGGCCCTTCATGAAGCCTTCGACCAATTGGAAAGAGCTCCGAAACAGCTGCACGTTTTAATGCTCTTCCTGCAGGGATGCGGGGGCTTTGGCAAAGCAATAAAGGGAGAGAGTCTCTCACGAAAAGTGTTATTGGGGAATGAAAAAGCCGGGGCGGCCGCTTTGGGTGAACTGATAAAAAAAGAGGTGCTGGTGCAGTTTGCAAAAGCCGTCGACAGGATTGATGTGGAGGAGGTTGGGGTGGCCGATAAAAATGACCTCACTCCTGAGCAGACTTTAGCTTACCAGGAAATTGAGAAATCGTTCGAAGACAAGAATGTCGTTCTCTTTCATGGGGTGACTTCAAGCGGTAAAACGGAGCTCTATATCCATCTGATCGAGAAGTATCTTCAGATGGGCAAACAAGTGCTCTATCTGCTTCCTGAGATCGCCCTCACAACCCAGATTACGGTTCGTCTAAAACGGCATTTTGGCAATCGGCTGGGGATTTATCATTCAAAATACAGTAACGAGGAGCGGGTGGAGGTTTGGCAGGATTTGCTGGAGAAAAAAAATTATCAGGTGATTCTGGGGGTTCGATCTTCCATCTTTTTGCCGTTCAGTGATCTGGGTTTGGTTATCGTGGACGAAGAGCATGAATATTCGTTCAAGCAATTCGATCCTGCGCCCCGCTACCATGCCCGGGACTCGGCCATCGTGCTGGCCCGCTTATTTGGGGCCAAAGTGCTGCTGGGAACTGCCACACCCTCCATCGAAAGCTATTTTAATGCCAAAAGCAATAAATTTGGACTGGTTGAGTTGAATCACAGGTTCGCAAATATTCAGCTTCCTCGTATTCTTGTGGTCGATACACGGGAAGCCCGGCGGAAAAAACAGATGAAATCGCATTTTTCTCCTCAGCTTATTGATCAGGTGGGTGAGGCTCTTCAACGGAAAGAACAGGTTATTCTTTTTCAAAACCGGCGCGGATTCTCGCCCTTTCTCGAGTGCGATGTTTGTGGATGGGTTCCCCGTTGCAAATATTGCGATGTAAGTTTGACCTATCATAAAAAATTAAATCATTTGGTTTGCCATTATTGTGGCAATACGGTGGAGTCGCCTGACACCTGCAATGCCTGTGGAAGTCCTGCCATGTCAACCAAGGGCTTTGGTACGGAGAAAGTAGAGGAGGAGATTATGGATCTTTTCCCCCAGGCGCGGGTTGGACGGATGGATTTCGATACCACCCGGAGTAAAAAAGCCTACCAGCAGATTATCTCCGATTTCGAAAATGCCCATCTCGACATTCTTATCGGGACGCAGATGGTTTCCAAGGGACTCGATTTTGACAACGTGAGCCTGGTGGGGATTTTGAATGCCGATAATCTGTTGAATATGCCCGACTTCAGAGCCTTTGAACGGGGATATCAGATGATGACCCAGGTGAGCGGACGGGCGGGTCGCAAAAACAAACAGGGAACGGTCATCCTGCAAACTTCCGACCCTCAGCATCCCATTGTGAATCAGGTTCTTGATAATGATTATCAGGGGATGTACCAGACTCAGTTGGAGGAGCGGCAAATGTATAAATACCCCCCTTTTTACCGGCTCATCTATATTACCTTAAAACATAAACACCGGCCGGTGGTCGATCAGGCGGCGGCAGCCCTGGTGCGCCAGTTGACCTCCGTGTTTGGCAGCCGTGTTTTGGGTCCCCAGGAACCTCCCGTGGGCCGCGTCCAAAACCTCTTTCTTTCGCGAATTATCCTCAAAATTGAAAAAAGAGGATCTTCGGTGGAGGCTAAGAAGCTGTTGCAGAAGGAGATATTTGCTGTTTTGGCCAGGCCTCGCTGGCGATATGTGGCTATTCAGATAGATGTAGATCCGCTTTAGAATTTTAATTTTGACCTGTTTTTTCTAATAAAAGATTATCTTTGACTATTGGTAAAAAGTGGATCGTTTCACTTTTGGCAACTTGAAAAAACAAGCTATTTATGGGTAAAATTATTGCGTTAGCAAACCAAAAAGGGGGTGTTGGTAAAACAACTACAGCCATTAACCTTGCGGCAAGTCTTGCAGTCCTTGAATATAAAGTTCTGGTTGTGGATGCCGATCCTCAGGCAAATGCCACCTCCGGGTTGGGATTCGATTTGCATGAGGTGGGGACCAGTATTTATGAGTGCATTGTGGATGGAGAAGACCCCCGGGCCGCTATTCAGAAGTCAGAGGTAGATAATTTGTTTCTTATTCCCTCACACATCGATCTGGTGGGCGCCGAAATTGAGATGTTGAATATGCCCAATCGGGAGAAAGTGCTCAAGGAGGTCATCAATAAAGTAAAAGATGACTTTGATTTTATATTGGTGGACTGTTCTCCTTCTCTGGGGTTGATTACTGTTAATGCGCTTACCGCCTCCGACTCGGTAATCATTCCGGTTCAGTGCGAGTATTTTGCCCTCGAAGGATTAGGTAAATTGCTCAATACCATTAAGATCATTCAAAACCGGCTGAATCCGGACCTGGCCATTGAGGGCTTTCTGCTTACCATGTACGACTCCCGCTTAAGGTTGTCGAATCAGGTAGTTGAAGAGGTTCAAAAGCATTTTCAGGATATGGTATTTGAAACCCTGATCATGCGCAATGTCAAGTTGAGCGAAGCCCCCAGTTACGGTAAGGCTGTGGTTATGTACGATGCGGCCTCTACCGGTGCCGTGAACTACCTTAATCTGGCCCGGGAATTGCTTCAGAAAAATGGAAAAATTGCCATGGAAAGCAAAGGCAAGGCAGTATAACCAGATTATATTGCGGGAAATCAACATATTGTTTGGAGGTTTTTTTTCGTTAGGTTATTAAACCAACCCGCGAAAGGTTAACCTTTCTTCGAAGTTAAAATTTACAGGAATAACAAATGGCTAAGAAAAATGCATTGGGCCGTGGCCTGGGGGCACTCATTGAAAGTCCCGACGAGCTGTCGTCACGACGACCGGCAGCCGCAATCATAGAGATTCCGGTCGATAAGATTGAAGGGAACCCCTGGCAGCCTCGTTCCAGATTTGATGAGGAAAAATTAAATGAATTGGCCGCTTCGATTCGCGAATTGGGAATCGTTCAGCCGCTGACGGTGCGCCGAATTGATGGGGGACGGTATCAGTTAATCGCCGGGGAGCGTCGCTTCAGAGCTTCCAAATTGGCCGGACTCGACACCGTTCCATCGTATGTGCGCGACGCCGATGACGATGCAATGCTCGAAATGGCTTTGGTTGAGAACATCCAACGCGAAGACCTGGATCCTATCGAGGTCGCCATTAGTTATCAGCGGCTTATCGAAGAGTGCAGCCTTACTCAGGAGAGTTTGTCCGACCGCATAGGGAAAAAACGTTCCACCATTGCCAATTATCTTCGTTTGTTACGACTACCGGCCGAGATTCAATTGGGGTTGCGCGAAAATCAAATTACCATGGGCCATGCAAGGGCTCTCATTAATATGGCCGATGTTGAGGCTCAGTTGAAACTGTTTGAGGAGGTTATCAAAAACGATTACACGGTACGTAAAGTCGAAGAGCTGGTTCGTGTGCTGAGTCAGGCCGAAGGGACCACCAGTCCCGAAAAAAAGGCGCAGGAAGTTCCCGCAGAATATGGAGAGTTGAAACAACAGTTATCCAACTTTTTTAAAACCAATATTCAGTTTTCACGTGGAACCAATGGCAAAGGAAAAATCGTAATTCCTTTCAGGTCGGACGAGGAGCTTGAAAAGATTATTAATATCCTTGACAAAGCCAACTCGTAATTGAAAATAGATTGGCGATGAAAAGCAGTTCACGGCGGTGGGGAAGCCATCTTCTATTCGTAATTTTGGTTGTTCTCAACCTGGTGGGGACTTCTGGCAACCTTCGGGCTCAAAAAAAAGTGTCCGGTTCCTCCAAAGACCTTGCCGTGGATACGCTTATTCAGCCTCAGGTAAAGTTAAGAAAGGATAAGGCCCATTCCCCGCATAAAGCCACCTTCTATTCGGCAATTCTCCCGGGGTTGGGTCAGGCCTACAATAAAAAATACTGGAAAATTCCGATTTTGTATGCCGGCATTGGTGCCATGGGTTATGCCATTCATTTTAACAGTACCTACTACCAGAAATACAAAAATGCCTACCGTGATTTTCTGATCGGTGATCCTGGCAACAAGTCCTATCTGGAGGTTATTCCGGCTACCCTTACGGAGGAGGATGTGGAAGGGCAATACAGTGATTGGTTTGAGACAGCCCTGGAAAATAAAAAGACATATTTTAAGCGTTACCGCGATCTGAGTTACATTGGAATGGTGGGGATTTACCTGCTCAACCTGGTGGATGCCACCGTTGATGCACATTTTTATAATTTTGATGTGAGTGATGATCTCTCCATGCAAATCCGGCCGGTGATGATGAATTCCAGCCCGGTTTTCGGAAACCAGCTGGGGCTGAAGCTTTCGTTGCGATTTTAATAATCGCTGGTTTCGATAATGAGCTGAAAAAACATTCCAGGGGCGAAAAAGAGGATGGATGAAATAGATGGTTATGGACTGTCAGAGCAGGTTTAATATAATAATGAAATAGATAGGTATGAGGAATTTAAGGGTGTTGATTATTTCAGGTTTGGGATTGCTTTCCAGTCTTTTGGCTACGGGCCAGATTTCTGAGGCAACGGAGGAGATTGCTGCGTTGGAGGAAGAAACCAATCACTATTCCCAGTCGTTGGACAGCCTGGTAAATGTATGGTATGTTCAGGTAAGTGCCACCAATCTGGTGGTCGATTCGATTCCTGTGGACAGCCTGTTGGTAACCACCGATCTTCCCGATTCGGTTTATATTCAAAGATTGGAAGCGATGGTCTCGCCCTTTGAGTTTTCGTATAACGACAAGGTTAAGTCTTATATCCGGTTGTATACCCAAAAGCGGCGGGAGCAGGTAGAAGTTATGCTGGGCCTGGCGGAATATTATTTTCCTCTTTTTGAGGCTGAACTGGATGCGCGTGGAATGCCGCTGGAGTTAAAATATCTTCCCGTGATCGAATCGGCACTCAACCCCCTTGCTTTGTCCAGGGTGGGCGCCTCTGGTCTTTGGCAGTTCATGTATTATACCGGAAAGCGGTATGGTTTGCAGGTGGATTCCTATACCGATGACCGTCGTGATCCCATTAAGGCCACCCAGGCCGCCGTGAGCCATCTGTCCGATCTATACGATATCTATGGGGATTGGAAACTGGTGATTGCGGCTTATAACTGTGGTGCCGGAAATGTGAACCGGGCCATCCGCCGAAGCGGAGGGAAACGTGATTTCTGGGAGATTTATTATCGCCTTCCCAGGGAGACCCGTGGGTATGTGCCGGCTTTTATCGCGGCGGCCTATACCATGACCTACTATAAAGAGCATGATTTTAGACCGCGCCCCATCGAATTGCCCGTGGCAACCGATACCGTGATGATTAATCAGCCCCTGCACTTTCGTCAGGTGGCCGATGTATTAAATATTCCCGTGGAGACCATCCGGGCGTTGAACCCGCAGTATCGGCTCGATATTGTGCCGGCTAAAACCAAGAGCTATCCCTTGCGCCTGGCATTTGATCAGTCTACGGTTTTTGCTTCGCTGGAGGATTCGGTCTTCAGTTTCCAGAGGGAGAAGTATTTTCCGGATAATCAGTTGGTTGTAAAACCAGGATTGACCCAATATCCAACGGCTGTTCCTGCAGGGAAAGAGAAAGTCTATTATACCGTGAAATCGGGTGATGCCATTGGCTTAATCGCCGAGTGGTTTGATGTTTACACCTCCGATTTGCGTTATTGGAATCATATCAGTCGAAATCTCATCAAGGTGGGACAAAAGCTGGTGATTTATGTTCCAAAGGGCAAAGTGAGTCATTATCAGAATATTGCAAATGCCAAAAGTGGGCGGTCTTCCAACCTTTCGGCCTCTGCCAAAATGACTGAACCGGAGGTTTTGGATGGCGATTATGTATACCATACCGTGGGTAACGGAGAAAGTGTTTGGTCTATTGCCCGTGAGTTTCCGGGGGTGTCAGACAGCGACATCCTCAGGCTTAACAACATCAGTGATGTCCGAAAAATTAAGCCGGGACAACGTTTAAAGATCAAGCCAAAATCGTAAGGCCGGCACTTTGGGGTTCTTTGGCAATTGGCACTGTTTTTGAAGTTTTATGCCGGTATTAACCTTTATCTTTTAGGCCATGTTTACATCACCTCTTTTTATCATATTCATTGTTTTCATGCTGTTGAGCTGGATTGTGAGTTCGCAGTTGAAGAGTCGTTTTAAGAAATATTCTAAGGTCCCCATCGAGCGGGGTTTGTCGGGGCGTGAGATCGCCGAAAGAATGTTGCGCGATAATGGCATCAGCGATGTTCGTGTGGTCTCCGTTAAGGGGCAGTTGTCCGATCACTATAACCCGGCCAATAAAACCGTTAACCTGAGTGAAGGGGTTTACGGTGGGCGCAGTGTGGCCTCGGCTGCCGTTGCCGCGCACGAATGTGGGCACGCCGTGCAACATGCAAGGGCTTATGCGCCGCTTAAATTGCGGTCGGCATTAGTTCCCATACAGAATGTGAGTTCCAGGATCCTGAATGTTATTTTCATAATGATGTTCTTTGGGTCGTTCCTGTTGCCCGGTATCCTGTCGTTCGATACGGCTCTTTTGGTCATCATTGCCTGTTATGCTGTGTTCTCATTGTTTGCGGTCATTACGCTACCTGTAGAGATTAATGCCAGCACCAGGGCGCTCACATGGCTTAGCTCGTCGGGCATTACCAGCGGGCACAACCATGGACAGGCCAAAGATGCACTTAAGTGGGCGGCTTATACCTACGTTGTGGCAGCCCTTTCGGCACTTGCCACCCTGGCTTATTACCTGATGATCTTTTTTGGACGCAGAGATTAAGCCGTAGTCTAACACAGGGTTTCCATCAGGAGGCCCTGTGCCGTAAACCTTTTCGGGGTTCTATCGCAATCGCAGGCCCTTGTTTCAACCTTATTTCGTTAGTTGGCGCGGTGAAAGGCGTTGTAGTCCTTAATCATGGTGGTGAGGAATTCCCGATCGTTCAGAGAGGAGTGCGTGTGGGTCTTGTCTGCAATGGCTTTCCTGGTTTGTGCCAATAATTCTTCATGTGCGGAAGGCGCCCCGTTAGCATGGGTGGTGGCCTGCAGTACCTCTTTGATGATCTGGACATCATTGTCGGCAAGCAGAGAGGCTTCGGGGAAGGTAGGACGATACTGGTCTTCCAGATCTACCCAGAGGGTGTTGTCAAAGTGATTCTTCTTAACCAGTTTAAGCACAGTGGTTACCGCCGCCAAATCCCCCAGGCGTTGTCCCTTCCCGTTGATGATGATGGACAGCGTGGCTATGGCTCCGGAGGATAGGGTGATGTCGGGCAGTCGGAAAATCCACCTGATGAAACAGCTTCCCGGCGACAGGTGCGAACCGTCGGCCTTGAACACCCGAATCTTCATTACCATCTTGCCAAAGCTTTGGCCATTGAGAAACAATTCGCAAATTAAATGGTAAAATAGGGTGGGAAACAGCAATATAATCATCCACCACGATCCCTTTAATTCCAGCCAGCTAAAAAGAATCAATATCAAAGAGAAATTGAATAAACCCAGGATCGCGATATCTATTAAAAAAGCGACCATCCTGTCGGCAACACTGGCAATGGGGAATTCTAAGGATACATTTTGAGTAGTGGTTACGTTATAGGTTTCCATCAGATAATCAATTGTTTGTCGGCGTTAGGTTCTACAAATCTAGCAATTTTATAATTATATTTACAAACTATTTATGTTTGTCGTCCCGCCCTGTTTTCCCTGAACTGTAGGTGTCCTGCTTTGGCGGAACACTTTAGTTTTTAGTGGCATTAGTGGTTCTTGAGGGTTGGAAACCAAGTTTTTTTCATTACGAAACAACAATGAATTTTTTTTTAATTAAATTGGCTGATCTTTTGGTTGCTGACATTGTTTTTTTTTGAATGAAGGAAATAGCTTTTATAGATCACAATCGGCTGCGCTGGCAGGAGTTTGAGCAGAAGGTATCTATGCCCTCACAGATGGGGGCCGATGAGCTGGCCGACCATTATATTCAGCTTACCGATGATTTATCGTATGCCCGTACCTTTTACCCCAGGTCGTCGGTGGTACAGTATCTCAACACGCTTAGCAGCAAAGCTTTTCATCTCATTTATCAGAATAAGAGGGAGCAATCCAACCGGCTGGCCCGTTTCTGGACAGAGGAACTGCCGCTGACTCTGTATCAATCGCGCCGAGCCTTCCTTACCTCTCTGCTTATTTTCCTGATCTCCATGTTGATAGGGATGGTCTCAGCCTTGGAGAACGACAGCTTTATCCGGCTTGTCCTGGGCGATGAGTATGTAAATATGACCCTCGATAATATCGAGAAGGGGGATCCCCTGGCTATTTATGGGCAAATGGGGTCCGTTTCCATGTTTTTTATTATTACCGGGAACAACCTGATGGTCTCGTTTGTGGTTTTCCTTTTTGGGTTGTTAACCCCGCTGGGAACTGCTTTTCATCTCTTTCGCAATGGGGTGATGGTGGGTGCCTTTCAGGCATTCTTTTACAAGCAATCGTTGCTATCGGTATTTTCGCTCACGGTGTTTCTGCATGGCACCCTGGAGCTTTCTGCCATCGTGTTGGCGGGAGGGGCAGGAATTGTTCTGGGCAGGAGTTTGTTGTTTGTGGGCACCTGGCCGCGTAAGCTGGCTTTTGTGCAAGGCGTGCGAAAAGGGACTAAAATAATGTTGGGATTGGTTCCCTTCTTTATATTGGCCGGGTTTATAGAGAGTTTTATCACCCGTTATTACAATCAAATGCCTTTGGCAATAAGCCTTTTGATTATTGTTCTGTCTCTAATTTTGATTATCGGATATTTTGTGATTTATCCGGTCTGTGTTCATAAAAAACTTAAACCCTAAAATTAATTATTATGACTCAACCCGAAGTTGTTCTGGAAAAAGAACGTGACTTTTCGGAAGTTTTTAACGCTTCGTTTAGTTTTATTACGCAGGAAATTAAAGGTTTGATAAAGGTGCTGGCTCTCTATGGCGGAATCCCTATCATTGGGGTGGTGATTTTTGGCGCTTTTTATACCCAAAACGTGATGTCGTCGGTCTTTGGTGCGATGCAGGGCATGAACCAGGATGTGATGCCTAATGTGTTCATGATTATTCTGGCGGTATTGCTTTCGTCGTTGCTTTATGTCTTCCTTTCAGGGCTTACATCAGCTTATCTGGTGGTTTATCTTCAAAAGGGACGAAATGGGTTTCTGCATGGAGAGGTTTGGTCTTTGTTTGTTCGAAAACTGGGTGCGATAATTGTTTACTCTTTGGTGTCGGGCATCATAACCGTTTTTGCTTTTATTTTTTTATTGATTCCGGGGATTTTTGTTTCCGTGCCACTCTCCTTCGTGGTGATGGTTACGGTAGCTGAAGATAAGGGGTTGAGCGGTACGCTTTCGCGCTGCTTTCAGTTGGTGAAGAATAACTGGTGGAAAACCCTGGGGATTCTGCTGGTGGCTTATCTTATTATAAGTACGCTGGGCTTTTTGTTTTCTGTCCCCGCAATGATCATAGGTGCAGTGAAAGGCTTCCTGACAGCCTCGGGAAAAGGTGCAGGAGATATTAATACTACCGGAGTCGTTCTCGCTACGGTTGTGGGGGAGCTTGGCCAATACCTTATCTACCCTATCTTTTTTGTCGTTACGGGGATCCAGTATTTTAATCTTAAAGAACAAAAAGAGATGAGTGGTTTGCACCGAAAGGTGGCATCCATAAGTGAACAGGAGTAATGCTACAACACAGAACCCGGATTTTGGTTATTCTTCTTGTTTTCCTTCCCTTCTTTTGGGGGGAGGCCGGGGGAGCTGTGTCTGCCGAGGAACAGGTAAAACCCTGGGACGAAGGGATCGTGGATTATCGTCAACCCCCCTACGATCAAATAGAAATTTGGAAAAACAGTTCGGCCTACCGTTACGATAGAGAAGTTAAGCCGGTGGGTTTTTGGGCTATTCTATGGAGTTACATCTTACAATGGTTTCTGACGATGTCTCAGTCGGGAAACTGGTTGATGGGGTTGGTGATTATTCTGGGCGTGGGGCTGGTGATCTGGCTTTTGGTTCGGATTTTTAACGTCCCTGTATCGGGGCTGTTTTTCCTGTCGCGGACCCGCCAAAAGAGTGATCTGCGTTTTATGGAGGGGCATTTGGATCTGTCGGGTCAGAATCTGGAAGAGATGCTCGTCCTATACCGTAATAACAAGGCCTACCGGGAAGCTGTGAGGCTGCTGTTTTTATTGTATCTGCAACAATTGCAGGCCGATGGGCTTATTCGACTCAACACAGTTAAAACCAACCAGGAGTATCTTCGTGAGATATCCAATCCTGCCGAGAGAGTCCTTTTTAAGAAACGAATGGGGTTGTTCGATCATGTGTGGTATGGACAGGCTCCCGTCTCGGATGAGATCTACCAAAAAGTGGAGCAGGCATTTGATTACCAAGGGGGAGAGGAGGTATCGGTGTGAAAAATAAAAAAGCTCCTTCCACCATTTTACCCTGGTTGCTGGCCACGGCCTTTCTGGTGCTCATTATTGCAGCGGTGATGGCCCCAAGGCCCATCGACTGGGGGTACAGTTTTTCGAAGAACGATGACAAACCTTTTGGTAATTCGTTGGTTTTTAAGTCTCTGCCGACGCTCTTCCCGGGAAAGAGTGTGATGTCAGCCTGGTCCTCACCCTCCGGTTTTTTGGAAGACAAGATTCCCCTTAACACCAATTTTATCTTTATAAATCAGGCCTTCGACCTCCCCTCCGCGGAGGTTAAGCGTTTGCTGGAGGTGGCCGAGGCCGGGAATCATATCTTTATTGCAGCCGAAGATCTTGGGGGCCTCCTGGCCGATACTTTCCATCTGTCGGTTTTTTCTGACCCACAATCCATTTCCAGCCTGACGGGGCTCGATTCGGTGGGCTTTAATTTTGCCAACCGTCGTCTAAAGACGGTGCAGGGTTACTGGTATTCCAAATGGATGACGCGTTACTTTTTTACCCGTTACGACTCGGTCAGAACCACCGTTCTTGGGCATGATCATAAAGGGAAAACCAATTTTATCCGAGTGAAACAAGGGGATGGGGCCTTTTATTTTCATTGTAACCCGGTGGCTTTTACCAACTATCACCTGCTGTCGGGTAACAGTGGTGAATATATGTTTAAGGCCTTGTCCTATCTGCCCAATCAGGCCGCCGTGTGGGACGAACACTATAAGCCCGGGAGAAAAGAGGCTCTGGGTCTTTTTAACTATGTGCTCGAAAACCGATCGCTGAAGCTGGCCTGGTACCTTGTGGTATTTATGGTACTGGTCTATTTTTTGTTCGGGTCCAAGCGGCAGCAAAGAGCTGTTCCGGTTGTGGAAAAACCGGTCAATACCACGCTTGGTTTTGCGGAGAGTGTGGCCCGCCTTTATTTCAGCCGGGGCGATCATCTGGATATTGCCCGTAAGCGTTTTACCTATTTTCTTGAGTTTTTGAGATCGCGTTACTATATTGATACGGGTGGAAACCGCCAAAAAATGATTGCCGAAGTCGCGCTCAAATCCGGGATTAGGGAGAGAACCGTGGTAGCGCTCTTCAAGGTGGCTGGCAACCTGGAGCGGGTTCGCTATATTTCTGCCGAGGACCTGGAACAATTTAACAGACAAATAGAGTTTTTTTATAATAATTGCCGATAACTATGGAGAGTAATAACCAATCAATAGACGACCGGGAATCCTTGTTTCAAAACCGGCTAAACGTTGAAGAGCTAAACCACGCCGCCTACCGGCTGCGCAATGAGATAAGCAAGGTGATAGTGGGTCAGGAACCAGTCCTGGACCTTTTGCTAACCGCCCTGCTGGCCAATGGACATGTCCTGCTTGAGGGTGTGCCCGGAATTGCCAAAACAATGATCGCCAAACTGTTGGCCCGCACTATTTCGACCGGTTATTCCCGCATTCAATTTACGCCCGACTTAATGCCTTCGGATGTTTTGGGGACCATGGTGTTTCATTCGGCACGATCGGAGTTTGAATTTAGTCCGGGTCCCATCTTCTCGAATATTATTCTCATCGACGAAGTGAACCGTGCCCCTGCCAAAACACAGGCCGCCATGTTTGAGGTGATGGAGGAGCGTCAGGTAACACTCGATGGGGTGACCCGTAAAATGAAGCCACCCTTCATTGTTTTGGCCACGCAAAATCCCATCGAACATGAAGGCACCTATCGGTTGCCCGAAGCCCAGCTCGACCGCTTCCTGTTCAGACTTAAAATTGATTATCCCACCGTAGATCAGGAGATCACCATTTTGAAGAATGCGCAGCAACGGGGAGGGGGCAACGAATTGGATCAGGTGGTGCCCGTCATGTCGGCCGAAGAGATTATTGGCTTTCAGGAGCTGGTGAACCAGGTTACGGTAGACCATCAGATTTTGAGCTATATTGCTACCATAATTAACAAAACCAGAAATAACACCTCTCTCTATTTGGGTGCCAGTCCCAGGGCCTCCCTGGCTGTTCTGAAGTCCTCCAAAGCATTTGCCGCCCTTGAGGGCCGTGATTTCGTTACCCCCGAAGATGTGAAGGGAATGATTATTCCGGTGCTTAATCACCGGGTAATTCTTACTCCTGAAAAGGAGATGGAAGGCATTCAGCCCGAGGTCGTTATTCGCCAGATTGTGGATTCGGTAGATGTGCCCAGGTAGGATCTTAAAACAGTTGTTTAATGAGCCGGTTCTTTCAAGCACTTTATATTCAACCCAGATTCTATCAGGCATTTGTCGTGGTGGTGTTGCTCCTGATATTGGGGCATTTCTGGCACGCGGCATTTGTGTTGGGCCTCGTTGCCACCGCAGTTCTGCTGGGTCTCATCATTCTGGATTTGACGCTTCTTTTTTCCAGGCAGGGTGGAGGTAATCCATTGGAGGCCGACCGGGTGATGCCGGTGAGATTTTCTAATGGGGATGAGAATGAGGTGAAGATCGGGGTGACCAGTCACTACCCTTTTGGAGTGGCCCTGAGGGTGATTGATGAGTTGCCTGTTCAATTTCAGATCCGGGATTTTAAGCACCTTGCCCATCTTAAGCCTCATCAACCCTACCACTTCTCTTATACCCTTGTCCCAAAGGAAAGAGGCGAATATCATTTTGGCTTGCTCAATATTTATGTGACCACCGCCATAGGCCTTTTTTCACGAAGATTTCGCTTTGGGAAAGAGACCATGGAGAAGGTGTACCCTTCTTTCGTTCAGATGCGCCAGTTCGAGATCATGGCCATCTCGGACCGGCTCAGTGAATTGGGGGTTAAAAAGATTCGCCGTTACGGGCATCAGATGGAGTTTGACCAAATTCGGGATTATATTAAAGGGGACGATATACGCTCCATCAACTGGAAGGCCACTGCCCGAAAGGCTCAGATCATGGTTAACCAATACCAGGATGAAAAGTCCCAACAGGTTTTCTCCATTATCGATATGGGGCGGTCGATGAAAATGCCCTTTAACGGGCTCACCTTGCTCGATTATGCGATCAATACCTCACTGGTGCTTTCCAATATCGCTATCCTCAAGCACGACAAGGCCGGTTTAATTGCCTTCAACGACAAAGTTCGTTGTATGTTGCCTGCACGTCAGGAACCACATCATTTGCAAACCATTATGGAGATGCTCTATAATCAACGCACTGGTTTTTTGGAGCATAACCTGGAAGCCCTTTATGCAACGGTGAAGCGACGTATTCCGCACCGCAGCCTGTTGGTTTTTTTCACGAATTTTGAAAGCCTTAAATCGGCCGAGCGCGAAATACCCTTGCTTCGTCGACTGGCCTCCAGTCATTTATTGATGGTTGTGTTTTTCGAAAATGCAGAGGTAACCCGCCTTATGAGGTCCGATGCCGAGGATCTTGAAGCCATCTATCGAAAAACCATTGCCGAGAAATTTGTATACGATAAAAAACGAATCGTAAAAGAGCTTGAGCGCAATGGAATCCATGCGGTGCTTACCAGCCCCGGTAAGCTCACCGTAGCCACCATGAATAGGTATCTGGAATTTAAGGCTCGTGGCCTCATTTAAGGATGGGTTATCAGAAGGTAAATCCAAAGTTAAAGAACCACCTCATTCGTTGGGACGAATCGTTGTTACCCATCCCAATTTGCAGCGGTCCCAGAAAACTGTCGTAGGCCAGAATCAGACCATAGCCATACACCCTTTCTGCCTGATCAGGAAGGAGGAGCTCTAACTCCTCTTCCAGGTGGATATTGGAAAGCAGGGTATTGAACAGGGTACTGACGTGAAGTTTGTTAAAAAGCTGATATCGGAGACTTACTTCTCCCAGCAGATAGTCCTCGGCCAGTTTTTCACGGTACGAGTAACCAATATTGGAGACCTCGCTGCCCCTGTTATTGAAAGGAAGCCCGCCAATATAGGTTAACCCAAGGAATGGGGCCGAACGGCTAACAAATGATCCGGCGAGTCTCAGGCCACTGGTTAACCGTGAATTGAGCCTGATATACTTTCTGAAATTGGCCGAGGCCGAAAAATAGTTGGTATAAGGACTCTCAATTACAGGGGATACCGTTACCCTGCCTTCGTCGCTTCCCTTGTAAATATTGGAGACGTCGAGGCTAAGCCGGTATTTTAAATCCAGGGAGGTGCCCCGTTGAGCAAAGTAACGACTGTCGAGGGTGTTGTAGTTCAAATCGAAATTGGCGGATAAAAAAGCATTTCCAAAGCGCTTGGCCCCCGCATAAAAAAGCTCGGAGAAGCCGCTCTTGGATTGGAGCGTTGAGGTTTCGTAGTTGAGATACGCATCGGCTTGCCACTGAGTTCCCATAAGGGACATGAAGCCGGCTTTTATACTCATATATTGTTGTTTGAAGGTGCCGTATTTGGAGCCATTTTCGAGGTAAACCGGGAAGTTGTTGTTTTCGTAGGTGAAACCTACTTTTCCTGCAGTGATTTGTTTCTCCCCCAGGAAGTTGATCAGGGAGACTTCAACTTCAGGGGTTTCCGAGATGTCGGCCGTGATGGCAGCCCTGGTGCCTTTGGCCAATACATTGCGAAGGGTTAGATTGGTCATCAACCCGGCTTTGTATACATTGTCGTAGTGAATAGAGATCTTGGTTTTTACCTGAGCGCTCTCCTCTACCACCATGTCCATGAGATAACCCTTGGTTAAAGGGGCGAGTTTGTAGGTCACATTATCGAAATAGCGGGTCCCCATCAACCGTTTGAGCCCTGCTTCCAGCCTCATCGGCGTAATGGTGTCGGGTGGATGAATAGCCAGATTGGCAAAAAAGAACCGTTTGTTTATGTTTCTTAGCCCGGTCACCTTAATTTGGGAGATAATCAGTTGGTCCTTGTGGGCATGCAGGGGGCGTGGATTGTAAACAGGCTTTATCTGGTTTGAGTCCATGAGGACTTTGAGCTCAGCAATTTTTTCGCGGGCAGCCATCTCGCCTCGCTCAATAATCTTAGGGCCATCAAAAAAACTGCCGGTGCTATAGGGTGCCAAATCGGGGGAGATGAGCAGGTCTGTGTGTTTTATCGCCTCTTTCATCAACAGATTGCTGCCTATGCTGGCCGATGAGGCCAATATGTCGGTCAGCGAATTTATATCGTCATTTTTGGGTTCGTCTTTAAAGCCCACATTTACCCCAATGATTATATCGGCCCCCATTTCCCGGCACAATCTTACGGGAAAATTGTTGAGGACTCCTCCATCGACCAGCAGCATGGAATCCAGTTTTACCGGTTCAAAAATGGTGGGTATCGACATGCTGGAACGCAACGCCGTGGTGAAATCCCCTTCGGAGAATATGTATTGGTTCCCTGAGATGAGGTCGGCCGCCACACATTTAAAGGGGATGGGATAGTCGTTGAACGAATGGATGTCGGCGACCCCCCACGATAATTTGGACAAAAGCTGGCTTATCTGCTGCCCCTTAACCATGCCCGAGGGGAGGGATATTCCCTGGCGGTTGACTGTGAACTCGGCCTGAAACCGGTTGTAATCCTCTTTCTCCTCGGGAGATACATTCGATAAAGGAATGCCATCGGTAAGCAACAGTGACCAGTTGGTTCCAGAGACCAGTGAGTCGAGTTCCTGAGGGCTGTAGCCGATGGCGTACAACCCGCCAATGATGCTGCCCATGCTGGTGCCGGTGATGAAATCCGGGCGAATGCCCTGCTCTTCCAGCACCTTAAGCACGCCAATGTGAGCCAGTCCCTTGGCGCCGCCCCCACTGAGTACAAGCCCTATTTTTGGACGGGTTTCCTGTCCCAAAACAGATTGGGATAAAAACAACACGAGCAATAAAAGGGCGATACGGAAAGGATTCATAGGATGAAATAATTTGTACAAAAGTACAAGAATCCTGACAACAAATCGAAAATATATATGGGTAATTCCTTTGGTGATTCATTTAATCACTTGAAAAACAAATCAATAACTCCGCCTTCATGGTTTGGGAGGGTCTTTTCTGCCCCCCTTTTTTTATTCGGGAAGGCGGAAGGGCCCTTTTTTTAGGGCGTATTTTTGTTCGTCGGTTAGGGCGTTGTAAATGAATTGACAGGAACCTTCAATATTTTTTATGCGCGCCAGATCAATCTCCTCGATCAAAGTCTCCGGCGTCATGCCCGCAAAGGGGCCCAACCCAACAATTCCGCGCTGGTTGGCAGTGGTTTTGTCGGCCATATAATCGATCCGGCTGGCCACTAAATCCACATCCGATGTGTAAGCCATGATGTAAACCGTATTGAGCCAGTTGTTATCAAGCCACTTTCCCCAGTTTTGTTTCTTCGACTCAATGGAGTACTCCAGGTCGGGCACTACATCGGCCGAGAGGTTAACATTGGGGAGCAGATGGCTTACGGCCTCCACAAAGCTGCTGACATTGTCCTGTCTGAATTGATCCCACTGAGCCCATTGCCAGGGATTGTCGGTGGGATTAATCGAGAGCGGGTCAACCCCTCCCGACAGAGCCTTGAATTTGGCGCGGCAAACATCGCAGTAGCAATAGTCGTTGGTCCAGGGCTCGCCCGGGTATCGTATGTAATCGAGCTGAAGGTCGTTTAGATCATATTTGGCATACATATATTCGTATATCTGCAGCCAGTATTCCTTTACTTCCGGTCGGCTGGGGCAGAAGTAATGGAACCCTTTTTCGGTCTCGGACGGAAAGGTTCCTTTTCTGGAAACCGCCAGCCACTCACGCCGGTTGTTAATCAGGTCGGGGAATCGATCTGCCCCAATAAAGTAGACCCAAACCCATGGGATTATTTTAATATTGTATTTCTTTCCCAGATCAATCATCTCTTGGAGCGGATCCCGACCAATAAAGTCGGGGTATTGGTTGAGCCCATTGGGGGCGTTGGGAAAGATGGCCCAGCCGCGGTAAATTACTTCGGGGCAAACGGCGTTAAACCCAATGTTTGCCAGATCCTGAAAGGCGGCTTCGATGTCGTTATAGCTCATGCCGTGGATCTCGAGCCAGGCCGAGCGTTCGCTCCCGGCTATGGAGGGGAAGGTATAGTAAAAGAAGTCTTTGGCTTTACCCAGAGTCTCGTCGGCTAGTGTTTGCACCCTGGCAGAATCGTTGTTTTGTTTGGCAACAATAAATTCCTTCAGTTTGTTGCTGAATAGCCCTTTCAGGTGGTCCAGCTCAGCCGGATTGATGGAGGGGTGCTGGATGGTTTCGGCTCTTTTTTCCCCGTCGGAGATCATTATTTGTGCCCGTTGTACCACCGTGTTCTCAGAGGTGATCACTTTCACACTATTGCCTTTGAGGTTTTCGTCGTAACCTACTTTGATGTTGTACCCTACTTTGATCTTCTCCCTAATCCAGGTTGCCGCTGTTCCGTGCCCCGAAATGACCATTCCCTGGGAGGGTATTGGGGAGTCGTTTCCCCCTGCTTTTACCACCATCCCGTTTTCAACAACGGCTTCCACACCCCATGGGTTGGTGTAAGTATTGGGTCCGTATTCCGGCGTGTACACAATCAGCTGGTCGGCCCCTCTGCCACCATTGGGTGCATAGGGCGGGTTGGTTTTATCTACCAACCGGGCACTCTCACTGGGGAAAAAGGCTTCCCCCAGACTTTCAGGGGTTTCTTTATTTTCGGTGATTTTGGTGACTTGGTTTTGCTCTGCGTTGCAGGAGGCAGCAAGGGATAGCAGGGCAAAGAAAAGGATCTGAATGAATTGAATGGGTTTCAAAGGAGAGGTTTTAAGAGGGTGGTTTTTCGAGTTTCGCATGCGCCGGTTGGGTTTGTTCGGAGGGTGGTTTTTATTTTGGGAACTTATTGGGTGGCTTTTTGCCTCTTTTGTACCAGGGTGGCCATCCGATCCAGTAATTCAATGTCTTTAGGATTCTTCGATTTGGCAAAGTAGATGATGGCGCCGCCCCCCTCGTAATAGGCGATGGCCGATTCGTTGTAGACGCCAAGCGCTTCAAATTTGTCGAGATAGGTGATGAGCCTTTCCCGGTAGGAGTCCTTAGTGTCGGCAAGCGCCCGGGCATCAAATTCCATCTCCATGCCCATGTTGTTTGAGTAAGCCTGTTGGCAGGCCATGTCGATCCGTTCATCGGGAATGTTGGGACTAAAAAAATGGTTGGGCTGCTGGTAGGCCACATCAAAGCCATACTTTTGCCAATCGGTGGCACCATATGCATTCCAATAGGGGATCCAGAAAAATTTGCGGTTTTTCTGACGGATGTAACTGCCCACCGAAACGGTAATGTTCTGGCTGGTTTTCATATCTTCCGAGATCCAATAAAAGCCCACCAGTTCAATGTATTGGTAGTTTGCCGAGAAAAAACGGGTCATCAGCTCATCAATATACCACCGGCAGGCGGCTAACCGATGCTGGTCGTTCGAAAAATCCAGGACTTGCCCATTCAGCTCACCCCAATCTTTTTGACCGGGGATGGGTTCGGGAAGGCCCAAAACCACCTGGTGCTTACGAGGCGGTTCGCCCAGTATTAATATTTGTTGTTGAATGGTGGTGTTTAAGGCGGAGAGCGCTTTGTTTTCTTCAAAGTGCCGGTCAATAAGCCAGCTCCACTCTTCTTTACGTGCATTCAGGTCATCGTACCTTGAGGCATAACCCCTTCCTTTTCCATCCTTAAATTCGAAAAATAAAAAGCCATCGAAAAACCAATCCCGCTTTCCCCGGGCATCGGTATGAACCACATAGGGTGTAAGCTGTTCCCGTGTCCAATCCAGACGATGGACGCCCCCCTGATAAATAAGCACCAGATCGTTGATGCTGGTTTGTTTATACCCTGGATCGGGAAGCACCACCTTGGGGTTTGGGGTGTCGGATTCATTGTTGCCGTGGTCACCGCATGAAACCGTGATGAAAAGGAAGCCTGTTAGGAGGAAAGGGATAATGCTTCTTGGGTTCATGGTCGTTTCTTATAGCTGAGCGTGATTATCTCTAAAACGGGATCCTTGTGCTCCGATTCGGCCACGATCTCCAGGCAGAAAGGGGCGTCGAAGGGCCAATACCTGGGGAAGTTTTTATAGGCCCGGTTGAGATTGTAGTTATCCAGGGCAAAAAAAAGCGCATTATCGGCCCAAAGCCTTATGCTGCAGGAATCCCATTGGCAAGTTAAGGTAAATTCTTTTTCTGCGGAAGGGAATAGTTGTAAGGAGGCTTTCTTTTCGACCCCGGTGGTCTCATTATAGGCGGCCGTCTTAATGCCTCCCTCAATGAAGTGGGGCCGGCCCCCCGAATAATGCATCAGGGTTATCTCATCGTTAACCCCGGGGGTATCCCTTTCGAGGGCAGCAGGGGTTAGGCGAAGGGTTATTTCATCGCTTTGGGATTGAGCTGACAACCTTATTTTGGCCTTTATTTCCCCGCTGTTGGCATGGAAATTACCCCTTGTGTTTATGGTTCCGGCACTTATGAGCCAATGGTTTGTCACAGGATTGATGGCTGCATATTGGTCCGTGTCATTCCATAAGGCAGGGGTATTGAGGGGCCGAAAATTTTGTCTTTGCTGCACCAGATTGGCCAGCCTGTCCATCAGGGCTTTGTCATCCGGGTTTTGAGATTTGGCAAAGCGGATAATGGCTCCCCCACCCTCGTAATAGGCGATGGCGGATTGGTCGAAGACGCCATTTTTTTCAAAATGGTCGAGATAAGCAACCAGCCTTTCTCTGGAGGAATTTTTTTGATCGGCCAAAGCCTCTGCATCGAATTCCACTTCCAGGCCCATATGGCTGGTGTGGGCCAATTGGCAGGCATCATCGAGGCGCTGGTCGGGTATTTTAGGGTTAAAGAAGTGGTTGGGTTGCAGATAGGCAACATCAAAGCCCAGGGTTTTCCAATCGCTAAACCCGGTGGCCGACCAGTAAGGGATCCAGTAAAATCGACGGTTTTGTTGTCGTATGTATTCGCCAATAGGAATGGTGAGGGCCTTGCTGGTGACAATGTCTTCCGAAATCCAATAGAAGCCGGCAAGTTCAAGATTTTTAAAGTCCGCATTTTTGAAACGGGCTGATATTTCATCGATGTACCAGCGGCAGGCGGAAAATTTATCCTTTTCGTTGGAGAAATCCAGGGACGATCCTTTATTTTGCCCCCAATCTTTTTGGTCCGGGATGGGCTCGGGAAGGCCCAGAACTACCCGGTGCTTGTGTGGGGGGGCGCCCAGCACTTCGATCTGTTGTTGAATGGCGGCATTTAGAGCAGAGAGCCCCTTTTCTTTCTCGAATATTCGGTCCATCAGCCAGATCCACTCCGTTTTTCGTGCCCCCAGTTTTTCGTAGCGTGAGGCGAAACAACGGCCTTTACCGTCTTTAAATTCCAAAAAAAGGAAGCCGTCGAAGAACCAGTTTCGTTTTCCCTGTGCATCCTCATGAACCACATAAGGTTCAAAATCTTCTTGCGTCCAATCCAATCGATGGGTCCCGCCCTGGTAGATGAGCACCAGGTCATTGATGTCGGTTTGCCGGTAGCCTTTGACCACTGGCTGTGCGTAAAGAAAGGTGGATGTGCAGAGAATTGAAAAGATGGAAAGAAATTTAAAAAACATGACTGGTTGAATTGTTTTTTTAAAAGCCCGAAGATGCTGATCTCCGGGCTTTTAAGATTTGGATGTGGTAAAAAGATTAACTGCAGTTGGTTACAACCAAAATTTAAGATCCTCCTCAACGGTATAAACGGTTGTCACTCCATTGGCAACGATCTCGTAGGTGTAGTATAGCTTAAAGTCGCCTTTGTTTCTCTGATAGGTCTCATTAAACGCCCCTTCGTAGGTGCTTGGTTGGCCACTTATATCCTGTATGTTATAGGCTTCCGGTCCCACGCCGGAGGTCACCGTTACCTGGTTGTTGGATATGGAAACATAAACCTTCATCCCATTTAAGGGGCCGGGGATGCTGATGGTGTTCTCGTCGATGGTTAGGGCCTCGCATTGGGCGTCAATTTTAAGAATATCCGAGGTGCCGGAGGTGCTTACCTCACCAAGGGACTTGTACAATCCGGCCCAGACATTTCGCGGGTTGGCCAGGTGCAGGATTACCGAACTCTTTTCCGTCAGGAGAGTTGCTTCCGGGTTGGTTCCCACGATCTTTAGCGGCAGGATGTACTTGGTTCCATTTAAGGCATCCGTGATGTTCTTGAAGTTGATGGAATAAAAGCTGCGTACCTCATCGCCTTTGATGGAGACCGTTGCCTGGGGAAGGGTGTAATACCCTTCCGGCAGGAGCTTATATCGGTCCTCTTCAGGAATGTCCTTGAATAGGATGGGAAAGCCCAAAAAGGTTAACTCATAGTTGTTGCTGTCGTTGATGAAAGCCTCACCACCCGCCTGGTCGTATACCACTTCTACTTCCAGGTTTTTTTGTGACTGGTTGATGCCAGCCCGGTAAACAGCCAGGTCGTAGGTTGACTCGCCCTGCAGGAGGCTCACGTCGTTGAATCCCGATAGAGGGAAATAGATGGTCGATTCGTACTGCACATTGTCGAGCCCCTTTTCGCACGACCAAAAGATAACGGGCGAAAGGAGGAGCAGCGTGATCGATGTTATAAAAATTCTTCTCATTTTTTTAAATATTAGCGTTTACCACCATGGATTTTGAACCATTGCTTTATTCCTGTCAATTTCGCTCTGGGGAATAGGGAAAATATTCATCTTCTTTTCGAAAACCCGCTCTTCGAAGGCCGTTCTTTGGTAAAACCCGGTATAGGTGAATCGGTTAAAGAAGGAGGTTCCGGCATTCACATCCATTCCCCACATTTTACCCCCGTCGCCCCATTGGCGCTTGGGGTCTCCATCATCGGGTGTATGGGCCAGCCAGCGCCTGCGGGTGGTGAAATAACGGTCGGTTTCGAAACAGAGCTCAACCTGGCGTTCGCGTAGGATATGTTTCAGCTGTTCGGTCTTGTTGCCTTTGATCTCAGGATAAACCGTGAAGATGTTGGGCACGCCGGCCCGTTCCCGGATCTTATTCCAATATTTTTCAATGTCGGGATCACTGGGGGCATACTCATTCAGGGCTTCAATATAATCTAACAACACTTTGCCATATCTGATAAAAATCTCACTTCTGGGACTTTCCTGTTCCCGGTCGCGCATATTGTCCTGGAAGTTTACATTCTTCAAACACAGATAACCGGTGCGGGGGTAGAACGTGTAGGACCCTGATGAGCGGGAGGCTCCTCCATAATAGAGTTCAACCCGTCCATATCCGTTTTGCTGACCCTGCGAAGAATAGTAATTACGCTTGGCGATGTCAGTGGCGATTTGAGGAATGATGCGTTTATTGTAAAGAATGGAGGCATAAAAACGCGGTTCCCGGTTGGCATACATATTCCAATCACCGGGCCAGTGGCCCCAGACCTCTCCGTCGCGGATGGCGTTTAACATGGCCACGCGGTCGTTTGTCACATCCAGATTATTGGGATTATAATGTGGCCCTCCGCTGGTGGAAAATCCGGTTTCCACATAACCCGAGGCTGGGTCGTCCGTCCAGCGGCCGTTTTCCATTAAAAAGGCATCAACCACCCTTTGAGTGGGGCCCACTCCGCCCAGATTGTTGGGGCCCGGAGAGGTGTGAACCTGCCAGCCATTGGGGTTATAACCCGCGCGTCCCCAGATGACTTCGCAGTTCCAGGTTTTTACGATGGCATCTTTAACCGATTTAAATGGGTTAAAAACCGTTCCATCGCCATTTTCATTGTTCTTGTAAAGTCTCACATTTATGCTGGAATTGCCTTCTGCCAGGTCAATAACCGCCTTACTGGCAGCTGCGGCCCGTTTCCATTTCGACTCATCGTAAGTGGTCGACACCAGAGGGGTGCCATCCAGGTTTCTGAAATCGGCGTAATCGGTGTTGCCATTCCATTGTGGGCTGGCGGCCATGGTTAATACTTCGGCCTTAACGGCTTTACACACAATCTGGGAGGCCTTCCCTAACCAGTTTCGGTCATTTTCCCAGGAAACGGGTAAATCCACTGCGGCTTCATCCATCATCCTGACAATATAATCTACACACTCATCGTAAGGGGTGCGCGGCATATCCCAGTCGGAGCTGGCCGGCAACTCTTCTTCGATCAGCACAAAGGGGCCATACTGACGTAAAAGCAACCAATAATAGTAACCTCTCAGGAATTTGGATTCAGCTTTGTATTGGGTAATCAGCGCATCGCTTAACTCATAACATTTGTCTACATTGTTTTCGAATACAAAAGAGGATCGAATGGCCTTGTAGTAGCTGCTCCATTTCAAATAGTAAATGGAGTTGGTATTCCAGTTGCCCAGATTCATCTGGTACGTTCGGTACACATTCCAGGTCAGGTCAATCTCATCGGAACAACCCAGCCAGGGATCATCCTGCTGGAGCTGGGCCGCCGGGATTTGCGAATAGACATTATAGAGGTAGGCTTCGGTTTCCGATCTGGAGGTCCAAACGGTTTCGTCGGTTCTCATATCATCGGGTAGCTTATCGAGAAAGTCGCAGCTGCCCATCAGCAGAAGAGATCCAAATAGCAGGGATATAAATAATATATTTCGTTTCATGGTCGTTGTCTTTAGAAGGTCGCTCTAAGGCCTAGATTAAATTTCCTTTGCAGAGGGTAGGTGTTTCCACTGGTGGTTCCTGTCTCGGGATCCCACATTTTCCATTTGGAGAAAAGGGCCACATTGTTACCGAGGCAATAAAATCTAAGCTGGCTCATTTTCAAATGAGTAATAAATCCGCGTTTGATGGTATAGCCCAGTTCCACATCGGCCAGTCTTACAAAACTTCCGTCGTAAATAGTTTTGGTCGACGATTGCCAGTTGTTGGCCAGAGTACCGTTGTATAATCGTGGGTATTGTGCATTCTGGTCGGGGTTTTCCACGGTCCAGCGATCCAGGGCTTCCTCAAAAAGGTTGCCTTTTCCCACGCCCTGGTTAAAGGGGATGTAGTCGCCTCCCAGGCTGTAGGTTACTCTGGCTTGCCCTCTGAAAAAGAAACCCGCATCAAACCCCTTGATCTGGACTTGCATCCCAAAGCCATAGTTGATCTCGGGGATGGTTGAATAGCCGATGGGAACTTCATCATCGGTTGTTACCTGGCCATCGCCATTGATATCCTGGTATTTAATGTCTCCCGGTCGGACCTCGCTGAAGGTTTGTACGGGGCTGTTGGCGATATCTGCATCACTTTCGAAGTAGCCCAGGGCGATCAGACCAAATTTTTGCCCGTATTTTTGCCCGGTGCGTTGGCGGTAGGCATAATTTCTATCGGGTTCATCCATCTCAAGCACCTTGTCTTTGGCATAAGTAAAGTTCCCGTACATACGGATGCTGCCTGTTTTTCCAAAGTCTTTGTTGATCTCAACGGTACCATCGACTCCTCGGTTAATCATTTCTCCGAAGTTGGCGAAGGGTACATTATTGATTCCAACAATTCCCGGCAGGGAGGTTCTCTCCAATAATATGTCTGTTCTGCGTTCATGGAAGTAATCGGCTGCCAGTGAAAAGGCGCCATTGAACATCTCTAATTCCAATCCGATATTCTTCTTTAAGCCTTTTTCCCAGGTGAGGTCCTGAACCCCAACCCGGTCCAGGCCAACTCCATACACGTATTTCCCGGATTCACCAAAATAATAACCCCCCAACCCGCTGCCATAGGTGGTCAGATAGCCATAACGTTCCCCTCCGGGAAGAGCTTCCGAGCCCACCAGGCCGATAGAGCCTTTGATCTTTAATGAAGAGATGTGAAGGTTATTGTTCCAAAAAGGTTCGTTTGAGACCAACCACCCCCCGGCAAAAGCCGGGAATAAACCAAAGCGATTTTCCTTGGGGAAGTTCTCTGATCCGTTATAGCCCAGGTTAAACTCTGCAAAATAGCGGTCGTCAAAATCGTAAGTCACACGCGAGGCAATGCCCTGGCGGCGATAAGGCAGTGCCAGAATCGACGTGGAGGCGTTGCCGTTGATGTAATCACGTTGATAGTACATCACCATTCCACCCAGACGATGTCTCTCGGCCAGAATCTTGCTGTAGATCAACTGAAATTTCATCTCCTTGGCACGGTTGCTTTGCAGATACCGGGCATAGCTGAGAAAATCCTCCCCCGCATCCACCTCTTTAACCAGCAGGTTGCCCTCCTCATCCCGGCCTACAGTACCATAGGTGGTTGAGGTTTTTTTACGGCTGATGCGCGTTTGGTTATAGGCATCGAAGGAAAAAGAGAATTTGGCTTTTAATCCCTTCAGAACATCTTTTAAATCCTGGTTAATCGTGACCTGGCTCATGAACTGATTGCGGAATTCGGTGTTGTAGCCCGATCCAAACAAGCGCTCGGCCGGGTTTTTTTCGCCAACCTGGGTAGGGGCTCCCCAGCCATAAATGATGTTCCCGTTGGCATCTTCCCCAATGGGCAGGCGCACGGGGTTGGAGATTGGTGTGGCATGGTTCGACCACATAAAAAGCTCCTCGGCAGCCGTATAAGTTGTTCCATATAGGGTTTGCCCCAGGCCGGGTGTGTGCAAATCCGTAAGGCTTCCCCCTACTTCCAGGTCGACGACGGTGGTTTTGGTGATGGTAATGTCTACATTCGATCTAAAGTTGTAGCGATCCAGACTAAAATTGGACTCGTAGCTGTTTTCGGAACTGTTTTTGAGGTTTCCGGTTTCGCTAAAGTACCCAAACCCCACAAAATATCGGGCAATGTCGCCCCCTCCGCGAACGTTTATATTGGTTTGTGCGTTGGACGAATACTTTTTATAGGTCTCGTCGAACCAGTCTACATTGGGATAGAGGTATGGATCGGATTGGTTTTGTATGTTCTCGATGTATTCGTCGGAGTAATTTTGATATCCATAGGCTTCGTTGTAGAGTTTTGCATAGTTCACACCATCCAGGTAGTTGGGGAGTTTGGGCAAATCAGAGACCCCATACTCGGTTCTGACTTCGATGACCGGTTTTTGAACGCGTCCTTTGCGTGTGGTAACCAACACTACGCCGTTTGCCGCTCTCACCCCGTACACGGCGGTGGCCGAGGCATCTTTCAGGATGGAGACCGATTCTACCTCCTCGGCCGTTAAGTCGTTCATGTCGCGCTCAACACCATCTACCAATATGAGCGGGGAGCGGTCGGAACTGAAAGTGGAAATACCCCGGATCCAAAAACTGGAGTTGTCGCTTCCTATTTCACCCGTGCGCTGCACTACTACGGCACCTGCCAGTCGCCCGGCAATGGCATTGGTGAGCGAACGACTCGGGATTTTTATGTCGTCCATCTTAACGTTGGTGATGGCGCCAATTACACTGGCCTTTCGCTGTTCACCCATCCCTACCACAACCACCTCGTCCAGTTGGGCCAGATCTTCCTGTAACGTTATGTTAATGGTGCTCCGATCGTTTACGGCCACTTCTTCATCTTTAAATCCGATAAATGAGAATCGCAATACAGCATGAGGGCCGCTGGTCCTGAGGTTGTATTTCCCATCAATGTCGGTGATGGTTCCATTTACAGTTCCCTTTTCCAGAATGTTAACCCCCGGAAGAGTTTCTCCTTTGGTATCGACTACTACCCCCGATACCTGTTGCTGCGCCAAGGCACTGGTGGCTCCCGCGAGGGTTAAAAACAGCCAAAAGCAACATCGTAATAGATAATGTTTCATAAAAAAATTGGTTAGACTTGGTGGATGTTAAGGGATATGGGGCACCACCTTCTGGCTTGTCGGACGGAGGTGCCCTATCGATAGTTATAATTTTTATTTACTAACGCAAATCTATTAAAAAATAAATTAAAAAACAATCAATAAATACAATAGAAATTAAAGGGCTGAAGTGACTCTCGTTGTTGGGGCTGTGGGTCTGTTTGGTTCGGAATAGTCTTTGAAGGTGGGGTTGTTGGTTAAATTTTTTACAAATAGATTGTCCGGCCGGGGAGAGTAAAGCCCATGACCCCATAATTAACAGAAAATGGGTAGGCTTGTGTTATTCGATGTTTGTGCTTCATTTTAATCGATGTTTAGGGTTCATTTGATTTTTTGTTTTTCCGGGTTTTGGGTTGTTTAAGTATCTTTCTATGGCAAAGTATTTTCCTTGCGATAGAGGGGTGCGCCCGGATTCCCGGTTAACCAATCCGGGAAGCTCTCACATGAATTTAGGAAGGGGGTAAGTAAAAAACAGAGTAGAAAGCGCTTCATAGATAAAAAAGTACTAAAAAAAAGCTCCCGGCATTGGCCGGGAGCTCTAATTAAAAGGTTATGCACCTTTATTTCTTCATGAATTTGCTTACGCCAACAGTACCATCATTAGAAGTTACTTTTACGAAGTAGATACCCGTTTTTAAGTCACTTACA
>JBFHFS010000038.1:0-48820 GCA_041583495.1 Marinilabiliaceae bacterium
AAACAGAGAAAAAGACCAATACAGCTTTACAAGAATAAGCAACCCTGGAAGAATCAAAAAAAACAATCAACAGTCTCTGATATTTTATCTACAGAACAGATCCTGCTATAGGCTCGTACTTACTCCGATTTTTGCAGCACCCGAAGGGAATTTGGGCATCCTTCCTCTTTGGGATCCATTCTTACACCTCCTGCTCCTTAAAAGTCATAACCGCTGCGACTAACAGCCCTGGTCATTGCCTGACCTGATTTTGCCTTTTAGACCGTTCGCATCCTGTCCGTAAAAGGCATCCCCGCTAACGAGACCGGGACCCTCATCGAATTTATAGCGCTGGCACCATGCATTCCACAGTGCCCCTATGCGGAGGGCGCGATTTCAAAACCCCAACCTATCGAACCGTTTTCATGTTGAGATAAGGCAGAAAAGGTTAACATCACCTCATGGCCCGGCTTACCTGCATGGTGTTGGCAATTTTGACCTGGTTTTCCTTATTAAAACGGGCACTGCCAGGGGGTTGATTTACCTGCTTTTTTTCACTAAATTAAGTAACAATCAATGTATTGCATTTACTTATAAATAAATTTAATAAGGACATCATGAGAAAGTATTTCCAAGCATCCGCTATTATCGCCTGCCTCATCATTATCCTGATTCCCCAGGCCTGTACAAAAGATGATTTAAACGACGGTTCGCACAAGCTCCGGGAAGAGCGGCTCAGGATCGGACGGGCCCTGCTCGAAGTAACGGCCTCTAACATAGATGAAGTGCTGCCGTACTACACGGACAATATAGAGTACCATGATCCGATTGTGGACATCAACGGAATTCAGGATATGACTGCCTTCCTCAATAAGCTCATCCTGGGTGCCTCGCCCAATCTTGTCACCGTTGTGGAGGACGAGACCCTCATCGACGACATTTATTCGGCGACCTGGACCATGTCGGGGGATTTCCTCCAGGTGCCTTATCAGGCCAGGGGCATCTCCATCTTCAAGTTCCGGCCCAAATCTTCGAAGGTTTACTACCAGCGTGACTACTATTCCGAGGGCGACATCATGGCCACGATCCCCGGGCTGGATCAGCCAATCTGGTTTTTCAGGACCTACTACAAATGCGCGGTGGATCCCACCTTTGTGTGTCCCCTGGCCCTTACTCCTCAAAGCACAGAAAACACTCAGCCGGGTTTGAAGAGTAAGATAAACAGCGATCAGCTGATGGTTGGTCGTCAACTGGTGGAGATCAATGCGGGCAACTGGACGAATGTAATTCCCTTCCTGATGAGCAATTACGAGTATCACGATCCCATCGTCGACATCTTTGGCCCCGATACCATGGCCGTGTTTCTGGGCCGTCTGTTTGCCGGATCCTCGGATTTGTACACCACCGTGGAAGACGAGACCATAACAGACGATATTTATATGGCTACGTGGACCATGGCCGGTGAATTTAACGGAGCTCCTTTTAGCGCTCCCGGGATGTCCATAGTGAAGTTTGTTGAAGGGACGACACAAACCTACTACTCCCGCGACTATTACACCGAGGGTGACGTAATGCTTGGCGTTCCCGAGCTCTCCGCTGCCGTAGTCGGTTTTCGCACCTACTACCGCAGCGCTGTAGATCCAACCTACGTCGCGCCTTAGCAGGGTGCGCCCACCTGTGGGCTGCCCCTCAAAAATATTCAACTTCGCTTAGGTTGCCCACGCACTCCAATTTAACATCGGGGTTGTTTCGGGGACTGCAAAAGATGGGTTTTTATTACAAGAACGGTGGCATAGAAGGGATTGATTAAAGGCCGCAGGTTACGCCCATCACCAATGAAGATTGGTGATGAGGCCTTTCGTAACCAGGGCGTTTCCTTAATCGGCTCCCGTTCGTTCACCGTTTTCTTTTTTTTGACTTCTCAACTTCTGACCAATACGGAGCATAATAATTGTAGCTGCAATGGATAAAACAATTGCTCTTTCTGAGACAAGAAAGCCAGAGGTTTCCCTCACAAGATTGGAAGACCAGGTCGCCAATTCGTTTATGCCCAGCTTGAGAATATAACGAAGCAGAGCAAACAGGCCTATCAACAACGGAATTAAACTGTACTTAAACAATGGGGATCTATCTATAATCGGGAATCTATGCCTAAGCTTATTAAAAACAGTGCTGAATTTATTTGTAACGCTATTATAAATCCACAAAAATACGCCTTGGCTCTTCTTTGAAATTGTTGAATAACTCATCTTTCAATTTTTCAAATTTATATACAACAAAGATGATACACTTCAACGTCGAAAATATTGACAAATGATAAAAAATCACTTCCGAGCTTTTATTCTGCTTAAACTCTCTTGTGTAATGCCCAGGAAACCGGCCAGGTCTTTATTGGAGAGGCGTTGAACAAGCTGCTTATTATTGGCAAGTACATATTGGTATCGTTGTTTTGCATCCAACCTTAAAAATGTTTCAATGCGCCAGTGGTTATTCAAATAGGTTCCTTCAAGCATTCGTATGTAGAAATCTTTAAAAAGGGAAATTTTACTCAATGAATATTTAAAATCGACATGGGTAATGACCAACAATTCGGATGGTTCAATGGCACTGATATATTCGTTAGAAGGGGTTTGTTTAATAAAGCTGTAAAGAGAGGATATAAATTGGTTTTCGAAGGCTACATAACGTATTGTTTCCTGTCCTTTTGAGTCGTAAAAAGAGGTTTTTAAACCTCCTTTTACGACAAAAAACAACGTTGGGCAAACCTGGCCACTTTCGACCAGAATTTCATTTTTTATTACTTTTCTATGCCTAAAATATTGAATAACCTCAGAAATTTCATCTCCATTGGCGGTAAACTTTTCTGCAAAAAACTGACCTAAACTTGCTTTCATAACATTGTAATTTGAGGCGTTTACAGCCTTATTCTGAACGTTGAGAATATGATTTCGTAGGGATTCCGGATCAAAACCCTATCCAGTCACCCCCCCGGGATTAATGCGGGTGGAACGCTTGAATATTTAGGGATTTAGCACCCTGTTGGCAAAAGATCATCAATTAGCTTCAAACACCTGAATTTCCGAGACCCCCAATCTCAGACCGGGAAGCCACCCGGAAGACCTTTCAGCAATACCATCTGTGATGGTAAACTTTACCCACTTCGCCTTTTTAGGGGGGAACTTAATCTCTGTTGGGGTTTGAGCACTGTTTGAAGGAGCAGCATACATCCATTCCATCGAACCATCACTGAATACAAAATACCCCTCTTTGATCCACCGGTCTGCGGCCGGACTGTCATATACCCGTATCCTGTCGATCACTTTTTCCTCATCCCATTCCAATTTGATCATGGCTCCCTTTCCTTCATGAGAGATCCACTCTTTTGTTTTGTCTTTGTTTTCTATATCAATAACGCCATCAATAACGGCCTCAGGCTTGCTGTCCTCTTCAGATGAAGTGGCCCACACTTTAGCCAACGGAGCTATGTTTTTTAAATCCAGCGTTAATTCCTTAAAAGGTTCATCTTTTAAAACAAAAGCAAGCTCATGCATGGATGCCGCATAGCGATTCTGATGAGGATTGATGTTCTGAACACTGTAATTACTTGCAACCGTCATCCATGCACTGGTTCCGTCATCATTGATGAACTGAGGGGTTATGTTAGGAAAATAGGTTTGAGCCCCCCAATCCTTCATGTAATGTACAATTTTGTAGGGACCCGTTATCTCATCTGCCTCCCAAAAAATGGTAACATTGTAGGGGAGGTTTTCTTCAGTTTCCTTTAACCTGCAAGTCATCAGGATATACTTGTCCATTTTGGGGAAGTACGTGATGCCTTCACTGCCCAGGTGATTGGGCCAATCTACAATGGGCCTGGCATTCTCTACTCCTTTAACCCATAGCGGCTTGCCGTTTTTAGTGTGCCCTGCAAAAAACTCATAGCTTTCTGCGTTGGTAATGCTCTCGGGAGTGGCATCAGTTCTGCACAAATAGATGGCATCGCCTTTATCCCAGTTATTTTGGCCCTTCCCGGAGCTGTATCCATGGGCACTCAAATAAATGCGACCATCTTCAGACTTATTGTTCTTAGCAAAATTTACAGCATGAACGGTACGAAATTTAGCTTTACCTGTTTCATTGAAAAAGTTTCCATCCAGATCAATGGCGTTGGTCCAATATTGATTTTTCCAGTTGGGCTCTGTATTGGCCGTAAAATGGTCCCAGTTTTTTGAATACCTAAACCCATTAAAATAGCCTTCATGATTAAAGGCATTGTAGGTCCCTATGTAGAACACGTCATCGACAATAAGACTCACACAAGGGTAATAATTGGCCCCACCTGCCCACATCCTGCCAAGATTTTCAAATTTGAGGTTGACGGGATCCTTACCAATCACTTTGGCCTGCCCCACTGCATTTGATCGAATATTTGAATTCGTCGAAAAGCCTTCCATCTCTCCATCGGTCCAGGGGGAATAGAGGTTCCCATCAGATGCAGATTCCAAATACCAGGTATCGGCAGCCGTATAATTAGCAAACCGACCAGTGAAGACGACTTTGGTGATATCCTCAGACCGTTGGTAGGGACAATCATCTGGAATTTCGTTTCCCCATTCATAGTACTCATAGATGGGACTAATGGCAGGATCTGCTTTATCACCTTCACGTTTCGTGTTGTCGGTTAACTGTGCCAATGACCAATTCACAATAACTAAGGTGAAGAAGAGAACAAATAGGGACGTTTTCATATTTTTTTATTTTTCAGAAGGTTTGTATAAGAATAGTAATCGACTGCATGGTGCTTTTCTGTCAAGTTACAAGAAAGTTAAGGGTGGCAAGACTCTTGGTCAAACGCCTAATCCTCAATACTTTCCGCCGTATACAACAAGCCAATTATATTAATTTTTCAACATCTTCTGTTTTCTTATCAATATAACTAATCACCATTTTACTATTTGTCATTAAAAAGTATCCGATAAGAGTCTTAACGAAATAAAATACTATCCAGCTAAATTGAGGGTCTTCTCTAAATACTGACTTCTGCTGTATAAATGCGAAAACCTGTTTACATAGCATTGGCAAAGCGTCGACGAGAATTAAACCACCAATCACAATTGTCGCAATTGTAAGTACTGTCTTTAGGGTTAAGCCCATTTCTAACTTTTCCTCCTGAAACCCCTTGTCTAACTTCAACTTGTCAATTAACCAATTTGAATTAAACACCAATAATTTCAGTACAACAAAATAAAATCCAACCGTTAATAGTAATAGGACAATGATATAGATAGCCGCCATAAAGTTGTCCTGTTGATTCTCTCCAAAAAATGCAAAAGCACTCATAAATTGAGGAATAACAGTCAATCCACTCAGAATTAGCGAAATTCCAAGAATTTTTAAAAACAGGGTCCAGAAAGTTCTGATGGTCATTTTCAGTAATATTTATTATTTCTTTTATCATTGCCAGGCAGTGCACCGGCGTCTTCAAATTGGCTTAACGGGCAGCTTCATGCGGCTGCCGGGGCTTTCAATCCGCTAAACCTTGTCAGGTTAAAAGCGTGTAACAGGGTTAAAGGAATGGCCGAATATGTTTTAGAGCCCTGGCTGCTGGATGACAGCATATTGGCAGCATTTTTTATGATCAATAGTATTTGTCAATTCCACCAAATCCTTTAATTAGCTTATTCTCTCTTGTCTTTTCAATGAAGTTATTCAATCGTTTATCAAATTCATCAGGTCTTTTTCTTGCCCTGTCAATGTATGCAATTCTGATTCGTTTATAAGGCTCTGAAAAATTTTTATAATTCTCCCAAACCCTCTTATCTGCTTTTAACTGAATAATTATGTCTTCCGGATAAGTAAATCCCTGTTGAATTATTTCTAAAACTTTATTCCTTATTGAGTCGTGGATCAAGTTGTTTTCAAAGAGCCATTTTAAGCGTTCAATATTTGGTTGTGAGAAGGAAGAGTTCTTTCGTCTTTTACAAAATCTTTGAATAGTAGTCTCTTTGTTTAGTGATTTTACGGTACTGTCAATCCATCCAAAACAGAGGGCTTCTTCAACCGCATCATTATACGAAATCCGTTTCCTGCCTGTATTCTTTAAAGGATATTCCAACCAAATATCATCTTGGGTCTCAAAATTTGCTTCGAGCCACTTTCTCCATTCTTTTCTGTCAATAAAGTATTTAGTTGACATTTCGTTAATTTCTTTAATTACGGCCAACACAGCCGTATGGTCATTGCCGGCAACCCTAATGCGTTTTAATTCAACCCACCAAATTACATTTTGATGAACAAAGCCCGGGGTGAGTGAGCTTAATGGGTTTTAAAGATATGAATAGCTGAAAATATTCTCGGGAAATTCTGCCTATTTAAACAAAATAATGTAGCCGGGAGCAGAAGGCCTGACCGAATATTAAACCCGGCAACTAAGCGTTTTGCGTACATTGCACCCGGCAATACACCTGAATGAGGCGGTTCAGCAACGGGGTTCAAATAATGCTTCACTGTTGCCGCTACTTTGGCCCGATATTACCAGCCATAATTATTTCATGAGTCTTATTTTCCAGGCAAAATCAATACTTATTAAATGTTCATATTTGAATTTGTCGGTCATATCTGGTCTGTAAAAAGTTGGCCTGTAAACAACGCCAATATTAAAATTTTCCCCCATTTGAAAATAGGTTGGGAAAATTAGGCCAACTGCAGAATGACTTTTCTTTACTGGTTCTCTTGTTGGTGGAAATGGGTCAAATCGGTCATAATACCGAAGATCCCAGGTATTTCTTGCGTAAGAAAACCCGTATCCGACTGAGAAACGGTTTATTTTATGGTTATTGGATAAACTAATATATCTTGAACTCATTAGCTCATATTCTCCGGAAATATCAACGGCAGCAGGAACAGGAACAAAAAAGTCAGAAACGGCCGTAACGCCCAAATGGACAAATTGATTTTTTGAATGAAAATAATCCATACCAATAGTCAGTCCCCAAAAACCAGTATTCATTTTTTTTCCTTCATGTTCAGGCGTCAGGTGAAAAGAGTTAATATGAGGCAATGATAAATGCAAGTACAATTCCCCTTTATTGTTTGCCTGTCCGTACTTAGAATATTTGCCAACCGTGTCTCTCGGGTTTAAATAAACCTTTTGAGGATAAGTATACCGCTTAGGATTATTTCTGTCAACAAACATGCCTGTTCCGTAATTACAAACAATATTACTCCAATACATGAATGAATTTTTCGGCTCAACCTTAAAAGTTCTCGTAATACTTTCGGTTTTTGCTACAATAATTAGAGTCTCTTTTTTTCTTTCAACTTTTAGTGTGGCTTTATTTTCGTTCGTCTCAAGGGTGTCTCTCTTTAAAATAATTTCACTTGGTTGTGTGGTATAGATAGTAATGTCTTTGTACGGTTGATTCATAATTGTGGCACAGGAAGTCATCAGACTAAATACTGTCAAGGCGTAAAGCATCAGTCTCATAACAGGGCTAACAAAGGTTTTGGGTATGTTTGGGGGCCCGATTTCAGGCTGCTTTCCTTTCGTGCTGCAAAAAAGTTGAAGCGGGCTACAACCCTTGAATAAGCGACTGTCCCTGCACATTTTCACATCGTGTGTTAGTGGCTGGGGTTGTTATATTCAATGCCGTATTTGTTAAACATCATAGTCAAATATTTAACGCCACCCATTACCCCCAAATTCCCTTCCTGTCCGGAGACTATACCAACTAAAAATCCATTTTTGTCAATCACGGGCGAACCACTCATTCCATGAGGTTGATTTTTGGATGGTTTTACATAAAAATAATCCCCCAAATTCTTATGGCACTGAATTTTTATCAAAGCCGGATTACTATTGTCTTTCCGGTTCACGCCCCAGCCAACCGCATAAACAATCTCATTGGTTTTTACAGGTGTATATCTAATTTTCAATGGATACAATTGAGAATTCTTTTCTTCCAATTCAAAAATGATCCAATCACGGACTTTTAACGTATTAAACTGACCAATCGTTTCGTTCGGGTTTGTATTAATTAATCTTTTTATAGTCACAGTTTTTTCCTTATGATTCTTAGGATACATATTCCAGTAGTTAAACTTATTCCCCAAATCAATACTATTCATTCCAGGCTGATTCCCAAAGACCATAAAAAGATGTTTGCACGAAACCCCAATTGTATCCAAACCAGTATCCACCAAAAAGGAGTTAGCAAGATCATAGTAAGTTGTGTCAGAAAAACTAATCTCATTGGTTAAGGCAAAATCAGGCCAGGATGAAACAGGTTTTTCAATCCAGGATTCTTTAACAGTCTGGGGAGGGTTTTTACAGCCAGACATTAACATTATACAAATCAAGATTAAAGCTATATTTTTCATAACTCTTCAGTTCCTGTTGATGGTTAATCATTCGTAGTTTCTTTCATTCCCTTGCCACTAATATCGCTGTATCGTCATGGATGATAGAGCGCCTATGTATTTTAAGGCAACCTTTACATTGGTAAGAACAAAGCCTCCCATGTAAAGCGCATGCAAGCAACGCTTTACATGGGAGGCTTTGTATTGTGGTTAGTTATTTTATCGAAATAACAAGTTTCCGACCTAATCCAGTCTCAATAATTTTCCTTAAAGTACTAATTTCCAAATCAGAACGATCATTCTCAACCCGAGATATGTAAGTTCGTGAAGTGCCGCTTTTTATTGCTAAATCTTGTTGGGTTAATCCACTTTTTAGTCTTGCCTCTCTAATCATTCGGCCGATCTTTAATGAAAGTTCAGATTTCTCTGGTTTGCTATACTTTAGCAATACATCAGCACCAATTTCAAATGGAACTTTCATCTTTTTTCCATTTCTCATAGTAATATACTGCTCAACATTGTTCCATGAAAGCGTATTCCCTTCTAGCTCTACTTGTGCAAACTCTATTGAGTCAAACAGAATAAATGCCGGAGAATTTTCATCAACACCTATCTTTTTAAGGACTTTCCTAAAATCAACAATTCTTGATTCTCCATTATTAAACACAACCGAAATGGACAACTCACTAATCCAGTTAATTTTTAATATCCGTGGAATTTTAATATTCTGTCTCATTTTAGTTCAGGATTTAATTCATAATACACTTCCAAAGCCCAATCGGCATTTCCTGCCAACCAATCGAATACTTGTTTTAATTGTCTATTTGGCAAATCACCGGAATAAATTACACTCCGCTCGATCTCAACCAGAACTTCAAATTCATTATAAACGGCATGAATATGAGGAGGTCTGTGTTCTCCATTGTAAACATGTATCTTGATTCCGTTAAAGCTGTCAATTGTTGGCATCGAAGAATCATTTTCACTCAAAGGTACCTAATTAGATACGTTCATCCAAATAAATGGCCTTAAAATTTAAGAGATGTTGTTCTGGAGATTATTAGCCACAACACAGCTGTATCGTCATTGATGATTCAGCTGTAAGGTATTTTAATTCCACCCACCAATATGTCTTATGATAAACAAAGCCCGGGTTGAGTAAGCTTATAGTTTTAAAGTTATGAATAGCTGAAAATACTTCTCATTTAACCAAAATAATTTAGTCCGGAGCCGAAGGCCTTTCCGAAGTTTAACCCCATCAGCTAAGCGTTTTGCGTGCATTGCACCCTGCCCTACACCTGAATGAGGCGGATGGAAACAGGAAACCTATGTTCTACAGGGAATAAGGTTCATCAAAACCGGTAAAAGCCGAATAAAAATGAAGACCAAAAAGATTGTTTCGCTATTTGTGCTGCTTTTTTTTGTTCGAAAACCGCAAAACCAGCAACCAGGAGGGACTCACAGTAAATCGAAATCCCTATTAGGTTGGAGGGTGATTGAACGGGCGTTGCAGAAAGAAACGGTTAAGTTCAACTTAGCCTCTAATAAAGCGGATGCAACCAACGCTTTATTAGGGGCTTTGTGTTGGCTAATGCTTGTTGCCTCCGGGTAGCTGAATGGTTAGTAGTGGAATTCAATGCAGTGAATTTCCAATTAACCACTTACCCAAAGCTTTTTATTTTGTTTTACCTTTTTTATTTCAAAGTCAAATTAAAAAGGTTTGGGGGTCTTTATAAATATGCCTAAACATTGAGTTAAGAACCAAAACCCTTATTTATTATAGCCATTATTAGCAAATCGTTTTAAATTGTATTTATTCTTCTCCAACAAGAAAAGCACCTAAAGGACGAACATATTCTGATGGATCTGCTTTGGCTTCAAGTTGCTGATCAACATATTTCAACACGGCTTCCTCATCTTCCATAGTCGTTCCGTCTGTATCTGTAGTTGTTGAAAAGGTAACCGCTCCACCTGCATCGGTAATATTTTTTACAAATCGATACGCTTGCTCTCCATCAAACATTAAATCAGATCTTTCACCAGACCAGGTGGATCTTATAGGTAAGAATAAATGTTTTAGAGCCTGTTTAGTGCCATCATATGAAGTTGTAGGTGAGGATTGAATGTCCGGCACTGTAAATTCTTCGTAAGCCCAGGAATTAGGTGGTGCTCCTTGTCCTAAAGGGGTAATGTGTCCAGCGGTGAAGTCTGACCAAGGATCCTTGGCTGTCATTTTTATTATTTTATAATCCGTATCATCGGTATCATCAGCACCATCGCTATCAACTTGTAATGCAACACCATCTTTATCAGCAAAATAATCCTTTGCATAATTTGTCGCGACTATTATATCCGGATCAACATTACGTATCATTTGCACAAACTCATCTCTTTCAGAATCGTCACCAGGGTAGCTCGAAAAGGCATCTATCCAATAACCATCTACTCCCATTTCAGCGAAACGCTTTATATAACCTTCACAAAAATTCATCCAGGCTTCATGTTCGTTACCATCAAAGTAATGACTTACATAATTATTCCATGAGGCAGCTCCCTCTGTTGTAGCTCTGCTTGCAGGGCTCATTCCATTTAAGTACAGAATCACTTTTTTATTTGCATTTTTAAACTCAGAAATCACATCAATAATAACTTGTTCATTTGCTAAGCCAGGTACAAATTCTTCATCTATAACAGAGCCTGGAGCTCCCATTACAGCATCAACATTTTCGTTTGTTCTTAAGGTCCATAAATGTGACTTTGCATTATTAGTAGCATTTGTTATTACATGTCCCACAGTAGGATAACTGTCTATTATTTCTTGAGCTCCCGCCACATAATCATAACCTTTACCACCATCGGAATTAGCCTTAACGTAATCATCTAAAGTTTCACCACCTCTTACATACAAACGAACGCCCCAAGACCCTTTAAGCGATATTGGAGTAGTATTAGTCTCCATATTAATTGAACTGGAACAGGATGTTAAGAAGATGATCGCCATTAAAAGTCCGTAATTATTTTTATTCCTTTTCATTTGCCGTTTAATTGAATTAATCTTTAGTGATTGCTAACACAGTTGTATCGCCATTGACGATACAGCTCTCATGTGTTTTAAGTCAACCCACCAATTTACATTCTGATGCTCAGCATCTGCCATAAAGGTGTAGCGATCCCTCTTTAATGGGAAATGCTTCCAGGTGGTTCGTGCCTTATTTATTTTAATCTAACTCCTTGCTTAGCAGGGTTTGGTATCCGACTTCTAATAAATTCCGGCACAAAACAGACCATAAGGTGTGCGCGTTTCCAACGGTAACATTTCAAAAAAAAGACCATTGCCACAAACAAGAAAAGGGCAGCGCCTCCAGCTACCTGAAGAGGGTACAAAAGCACATTCTCTTGCGGAATAATCATTGGGATAAGAGCAATAGCACCTGCCGGAGCGAAAGGTTTACCAACGACCTCAATAAACAGAAAGAGACATGCAAAGAGTAACAGCACCGTATTTACTTCCGAAAGGCCTGGCAGGTTATGCAGCGCATATTGAAAGGACGTCCCAAAGATTGCGGAAACTACCAATACGAAAAAAATCTGCACAGGTCGATTACGAAAACCTGCCGAAGAAGAGCTAAATTCAACAAATGTAACCACAAGAGGCGGTACAATAATATACATTTTATCTGTGTACACGGAAATTACCGCTATAAACATTAATCCAACAAGTAATTTCATCCAATGCCATAAGCTATGCCGATAAGGGCTTTTGCTTGAATTAACATCAATAACCTTGCGTAATCCTTTTTTCTCAAAAGCCCACTGTACACAAACCAATATAAGGCTCATTGAGAAAACAGAAAGAGGATAAAGCCAGGAATGAGTACCCAGCAGCACGGGCAACATGGAAGCAGAGATAATCGGTATTAAAGTTGTGCGGGTAACAAAAAGACCCAGAGAAGTGAAGGTAAATGAAATGGCAATGTTTGCAAGAATGGGTAAAGGCGAATAGCGCACAAGCAAAACACCAAAAAGAGCACTTACTGTCATCAGCAACACAATCAAAGGCCTGCTTATGGTCCAAACTTTCTTATTGATTATCCACAATCCGAGTACCAGCGCTGCAATTTCTGGAAATATTATTTCTTTCTCACCTAACCATTCTGAAACGCCTACCATCAAACCGATCATGATTAAACCAAATAGGTAACGGATTAATTTAGGTTTATTCATTTTCTTAGACATAGCGTTTCTTTGATTCTGTTGCAAAGATAGCCTTATGTGACCAAACAAATAAAAGCAATATAAGATTTACACCATTGTCAATAAGTTACCAAAACTAATCAATAGAGTAAGTGCGGAGGAAAGGGAAGCAAGTATTTGACATCCTAAACATCGCCAGTGGATTGAGGCTGGTAACCTATTGCTTTTGTGTGTCGAGGTTGTTGCTTTTTGGCTTTGTCACCTCCGTAAAACTTTTTAGTCCTGGCGGTAGCGCATGGCGGTGCGGTTAGTTGCCGATTTCGAGGCACTTTACTATCAAATTACAACAACTTTTGATACGAGCTGTGCCGCTCGAACATACACTGCACCGGCAATAAACCATACCGCGTATTGCCAATAGACGCTCACTCACATCCCTCTGTTTATCATTTATTTAACTTTTATCTGCTTGTCATTATCTATCTGCACTTACCTTTCTACAAAGCACGAATCTAATTTTTTTTGAGCGCGGGCAATTCAAAAACCGACCTGAAAGGCGGTTGCCTGGGCTGGAAAGGCGGAAGCTCTTTTGTAAACGTTTAGCTTCGCTGATTTTTGCTTCGCACATCATCCCTCAAACAAGGCTGGCTATGCGTTCACTTATCGCAAAAATTGGTTTGAGCGTTGGCTCGTGTGGGCTTGCAAATGTGCTAACGACCATACATTGGCTATTTAATAAAAATCAAACGTCGATGAAATTCATTCCTATTTCTAGATTTCATTCTCATTTGTCTACTCAAATTGGAATACACTAGTCCCTGCTCTAATTTTGCAACATGAATAAAAACATAAAAAAATGAAGTATCCGAGAAGTATTCTATGTGTATTACTTGTTGTTGTAAGTATCCAAATAACTGCACAGCAAAAGAGTGAATTTACAATCAGCAGTTCGGGAGTTAAGCCCGATGGTTCGTTATCAATTGAATTTACAGGTGAGGGAGAAGGAGTGTCAATGCCATTGGAATGGACTAACATACCTGAAGGAACAAAATGTTTTGCGATAAACCTGTGGCATATTCCACACGCAACTGACTCATCCGATGTTAAATCGTATTGGGTGGTTTTCAATATCCCTGCTGACATAAAAAGTATTCCTAAAAATGCTAAAGAGATTGGAACCATAGGTTATAACGATAAAGACCAAAACGGATATGACCCAATGAAGTCAAAGGGGCCAGGTGTAAAGGAATATAATCTGACGGTTTATGCACTTTCAGAAAAGTTGGAGTTCAATAACAAAAAGGTTTATCGTGCCGATTTATTAAAAGCTATTGAAGGAAAAGTTTTAGGCGAAAACACCCTAAAATACACGTATGAAACAGGCAAGACAGGAAAATCTGCCCCACAATCAAGCGATTTTGGAGAAAGAGGGCAAAAAAGAACAGAACCTTTAACAGAAATACAAAAGGAACAGCTTAAAGCAATTCTTTTAAATTACAATGCCGCCACTTTAACTGCCAAAGATGCTAAAGCAATACATGAGGCATTCAAAGAAGCAGGGCTCAGGGGCGGACCCGCTGCCGAAGAAGCTATACGTGAAGCTGGATTTGACCCTGATAAACTTCGTGACTTAGCTCCTCCATCTGATATGGAACACAATGATAAAACGTGAATTCAAAAAAAAGGGAGACCTCATGGCCTCCCTTAATATTGGTTAACTCAGCACCTTTTGGTTTTAGAAGCAATTTCTTTAGATAGCGGTGCTATTCGCACAAATATTGCCTTGTATGAGAAATTATATCATCCCAACTAATTCCAAAAACAAAACTTAAACCGTTTCTAAAGCATGATTTCTTCAACCTCCTCCCGACTTACTACCGGGTTAGCTCCGCTTTTCGAAGCAACCAGTGCACCCATGGCACAAGCCGAATCGATCGCTTCCTGTGGGGATCTTCCATTTAAAAGCCTGCTGATAATGGTAGCCAGAAACGAATCACCCGCACCCACGGTATCGGCCACACGGACCTGGTATCCCGCATTGTAGTAAAATTTATTCACCTGAAACAGCACCGCGCCGTCTCCTCCTTTGGTCACACACACCCGGCTGGTATTGGTGTGTCCCGAAATAAACTGAATACACTCTTCCAGCGAATCACTATTCTGTCCCATTGCTTTGCAGATTTCAAAAATCTCTTCGTCGTTGAACTTAATGAAGTCGGCCTGCCCCATCAACCTTAAAAGGGTTTCCAGATTGTAGTGGGGTGGGCGCAGGTTTACATCGAAAACTTTAAACCTGGCATAATTTAATAACTCTATCAAGGTCGCGCGCGAAGTCCGGCTCCGTGCAGACAAACTGCCATAAATAAAAGCATCCGAATGGCTGACTGCCCTGACGTCCTGCTCACGCAACACAATATCGTCCCATGCACATGGCATTTTTATCTCGTACGAAGCTGAGCCTTTATCGTCAAGATGCACCAGAACTTCGCTGGTCCCGAAATTACTGCTTACCTGAACATGCTCCCGACTCGCATGGCAAGCCTTCATCGCCGCCAGAATCTCCTCACCAATGGCATCGTTACCAATGGCACATATTACCTTCGCATCATCCCCCAGCGACTGTGCCCTTAAGGCGACATTTAAAGGTGCACCGCCCAGTTTTTTCCCGGTTGGCAGCATGTCCCACAGCACTTCACCAAAACATACGATCTTTTTCATGCTATACAAGTGTATTATTCATTTCAACCACACAGTCCTTGACTTTCTTGCTCCTCAACATTTCCAGCGAATGGACGAAAGCCTCAACAAAGGCTTTGTTGTTTGCCAGATCGCCAAAAACAGGCTCAATAGCCAGGAAGCGGACAGGATCCTGATGCGACAAGGCTGCAGCACGAATCAATTCGTTGCTCATGGCATCTTCGATCTTATAGGCATTTCCGTTTTCATCCACGCCATCGTTGTATTTGCACCATGCGGCAACAACAAATGCTGCTCGGGCAAAGTTGCCTTCTTTTTGTAACTGTGCCTTAATGGTTGGCAACAAAAAAATTGGAATCTTTGCCGAACTTTCAAGACAAATACGGGCAATCAAGTCTTTGATATAAACATTCTGGAACCGTGCAATCAGGCTGTCTTTGTATTTCTCCAAATTGATGTCGCCCAGGTTTCCTAAGGTTGGGCTTGCTTCTTCGTCCATAAAGGCCCTGAGGAACACCGAAAAATCTTCATCACGGGCGGCCTCATCAATGGTTTTGTAACCATGCAATGCCCCCAGCATCCCCAATACGGTGTGTCCGGCATTCAACAAACGTAACTTCATGTTTTCGTAAGGAACCACATTGTTTACAAACTGCACCCCTACCTTTTCCCATGCCGGTCGTCCATTGGCAAATTCATCTTCTACCACCCACTGGATAAAAGGCTCGCAAACCACAGGCCATTGGTCATCAACATGAAATTCTTCTTGCAGTTTCTCGATATCACCGGCAACGGTAACAGGTGTAATACGGTCAACCATCGCATTGGGGAACGACACATTTTTTTCGATCCACGACAACAATTCAGGCTCGGCTTTTTTAACATATTCCATCAACGACTTTTTGGCCACATTGCCGTTGCCCTGGATATTGTCGCACGACTGAATAGTACAGCCACCAATGCCCCTTTGCATACGCATCTTCATGGCTTGTGCCAGGTAACCAAAAACGGTTTTGGGCGACATTGGGTTTTTCACATCTTCAACAACAACAGGGTTGCTAAAATCGAACTCGCCTGTTGCTTCGTTCAAATTATACCCCCCTTCGGTAATGGTTAGCGATATAATTTTAATGTCGGGATCGGCCATTCTCTCAATTACGGCAATCGGGTTCTCGGGTGCAAAAATAAACTCAACAATAGAACCAATCACCTGTGCGCTTAATGATCCATCCAGTTCCTTTGTGACAAGGGTGTAAAGCCCATCCTGATCTTTGAGGATGTTATAAATGCGTCGGTCGTAATCCAGCAGCCCCACGCCGCAAATCCCGCAGTCGAGCACGCCATATCGCTCCATTAATTCGTTGGTGAAATAGGCTTCATGCGAGCGGTGGAAGTTCCCCACTCCAATGTGCACAATACTGGCAGTTACTTTATCCCTGTCGTAGGAAGGAGTTCTAACGCTGGGAGGCATAATGCTTAAGTTCTCCTGATTCAACGCTATTGATGTTTTCATCTTTTTCAGTGTTTATTGTTAAATTATTAAGATTTTTTTCTCTGCGAAGTGCCCAGTAAGCAAAAACGAAATAACCAATGGTGCATACGAAACCCACATTATGGAACAAATCCTTATTGATGTTATAGGCTTCTATATCGGGACTGCCAAACATGGTTTTTAGAGCCAGTGCAGCAATTATCAGCAGACAAACCACCGATAGAAAAGTAAGTCCCTTTGAGAATATCCGGGTATCCTTAACTGCTACATTCTCTATTTTAGCCTTTCCGGCCTGATAGGCTCTAATATCGGCCTGCAATTGATTTTACTCTGCTGTTTCCCGTGTATAATCTTCTTTTGCTCCACTATAACGTGCCAAAATAGTATACAGAGTAAGTGTGAAGAACCAGGTTGGAACAAAGAGGTAGTAGAACGACATTACGTCCAGTGCATAAAGACCAAAACCTAATGCCAATCCGGCGATCCAGGAGATAATGGCAGGCTTGCTGGTCTTTATCTTTTTGTAATGTGCCCAGTATCGGGTGAGGCCGATTTTGAAAAATAAAAAGTGTTCGGCAAAAACAATGGCGCCAACAGGAACAACCAACAGACCCGCGAAAGTTAGCATGGGTAATATTTTGGAGAACACAAAAGGAAAACAGGCGATGATTACGGTAAAAATACCCACCACTAAGGTTGTGTTTCTTCGTGAATGATTTTTAAAGATGGCCTGTGCAGCCAATCCTGCACGATAAAGGTTGGCGTTTGCGGTAGTCCAGCCCGCAACCAGTACAATTACAAACCCTGAAGCGCCCAGGGCATAAAAGGCAACATCTCCCGGATCTAAGGCCGAAACCCGGGTGTTTAACAATACGGCGGCACCTGCACCCATAATACCAGCCGCAATCCATGCAAGGTAATGGCCAAAAAGCATCCCAAAACTCGAATACAAACCATAAGTGGCTTTTTTAGCGTAACGGAAGATGGCCATATCGATTAAGCCAACATGGGTTATGGTATTGGCGGCCCAGGCAAATCCGATAACTTCCAGGAGGCCAATTCCCGATTCACCCGTATCGGTTACCCCCTTCCAAATGGAGAGGTCTCCAATGCGCACAAATTGGCCAAAGTCTGCAATGGACGTTGAACCGATTACCGAATGTGCCAGGGCAGGCAACAAAACCAAAGCCCCGGCCATAAACATCGTGAATAACCAGGGTGCGCAGATGCTTGAAAAATCGGCCACGGTATTGAACCCATAAATCGCCACAAACACCACAACGATCCCCACAGCCACCACAATAAGCAAGAACCCAATATTGGTCGAATACCAATTCAACTGTGCCGGAATGTTGAAAAGGAACCGAACAGCCGAAGAGGAAACCGTGATCATGGCGGCCGAAATGACTGTAAAGATGAGCACATTGGCCCAATTGTACAGTTTGGTCATAGAGTCACCTGCTATTTTATTTAAGTAGGTGTAAAGACTTAACCTTGTTTGCACCGCAATGGGGGCGGTAAGCAAGGTCCAGCTGAGAACGGCCAGGATATTACCAATTAACAAACCCAGTAAAATATCGCGGGTACTTGCCCCCAGAGCCACAAAGGTAGCACCTATGACAAATTCGGTAGCGGCAACGTGCTCGCCCGCGTACAATCCCGCAAAATGTTTCCCACCATGAAGCTTATTGCGTGCTATAGGCAACTGCTCCATATCCAGGTGAGAGAAATCCTTTGTTGATGCGTTTTTCATGGCTATTATATTATCGTATAATGATTAAAAAAGAGCAATATCAATCTGCAATGCACCTACTTTTGTCTCCGGGTTACAGAACGCCGTAGCGGCCACAGGGATGTTTTGAAAAAATAGTTTTACCTTTTGGCTCAGGGTTAAACCCAGGTTTGTGAGGTTCCTCTGTTGGCTGTAAAATGTTTTTCACATTCAGATGCACCTTAAAATTATCGAACCCCGAGAGTTCTTCTTGGGCCTGAACACTGTTCGACTCCTCCAACGCGCCACCAAAAAACAACACCTGCAATAAAACAACCATTTTTAAACGTACTTTATACCCCGCCAAAAAAGAGCTGCTGTAATCACATTTTTTTATCATCTCTTTGTGCGTTTTTATTCTGATTATTTTTGTCAGCTTCTTCATTGTGCTTTTTAAACGTCCTTTCTACGTTTGTTGTAGCAAATGTATAAAACAATTACAACAAAATGCAAAATTTTCAACAAAAAAGTCCCCACAAAATTCTCATCTACCTGTTTTTCTGTGCTTTAAAATAGCCTGCTATTGATCTATTTTTTGCCCATAGACTTGTTAATTTCAGGAAGCCAACGAAACAACCGGGAACAAAGTGGCTCTTTACGTTCTTTTTACGCTTGCTTAGATCCTGCACAAAAGCACAACAATTTGGGAAATAAGAAAAATGATTTTTATCTTTGTATTAGCCTCAACTGAAATTATTAACGTATTTCACACGCTTTTACACATGGATTTCAGAAAGTTTTCTAACATATCGGTCGATTGTGTCGTGTTTGGACTGGATGCCTCCGGGATCCAGATGCTCCTGACAAAGCGGACACTTAAGATGCACGACGACAAATATCCGGAAGTTGACGATTGGGTACTTAAAGGAAATCACGTTTTTAAAAGCGAACGGCTCGATGAAACCGCCAGGCGAATATTTAAAAGCCTTACCGGACTTGAGAATGTTTACATGAAGCAATTTCGGACATTCGGGAACCCTGAACGAATAAAAGGAGATAAAGACCTGCTATGGGTAAAAAGCCGCGGTGGCGAGCCGCGAACCATGTCGGTGGCATACTACTTTATTTTATCGATCGACAAAGTAAAACTTAACAACAGGAGCACGAAGTGGTTTCCCATTAAAGAACTCCCCCCACTCGGATTCGACCACCTCGAGATTATTACACGAGCCCTGGCCGATATACGCAGCCGGATTTTGGGCGAACCACTCATCTTCGAATTCCTGCAGGATAAATTTACACTAAACGACTTACAACATGCCTACGAATCGGTACTCGACATTAAAATCGACAACCGGAATTTTAGAAAGAAGGCACTTAGCAAGACCTATATTGTACCCTTAGACGAAAAACGCATGAGCACTTCGAAAAAACCAGCCAATCTCTACATGTTCAGTAAGGATATTTACGAAAAGATCAGCAACAAGCACCAGATCGTGAACCTTTAAGGCTTAATCCATTATCCGAACCCACCTGTTGTAAAAAAAATATTTTGCTCTCCCGGCAAATCATCAGAGATTCATTTTCTTTCATCTTTTCGATTCCTGCCCAACCCTATCAACGCTGCCATTCGCCCTACCCACCCATCCCATCCGGGCTCCCGCCCGTGATCGTGAGCCGGCCGGGTTTTCGGGCACAAAACAGGCATTGCCCCAAACCCCGTCCTGGTTATTATATGCCCTTTGGATATCTAATTTCATGAACCTGGAATATTAGCGATAATTTTTATTCCACTTTTTTCCATAAGTTCACTCGCGTTAAAATCATTACAGATACCCGGATGGAGTTTATAGCTGAAAACCATTAAATTATCTCTGATCTCACTATTAAAACTATAATTGGTAACCAACCTTTCATTTTCCGCCAACTTAGCAAGTTCGATATCGTGTGTTGCAATAATCCCTGACGTTTTGAGCTTACTTAGTTGATTAATCAACGAATAACCTCCTTTATGCCTGTCTTCTGAGTTGGTACCTTTAAACATCTCGTCCAGGAGGAAAAAAATGTCCTGACTATTTTCGATTAGTTTCAGCATTTTTTCAATCCTCCTTAACTCTGCATAAAAAGAGGAGATGCCTTGTTTCAAATTATCCTGGGTTCGCATGCTCGTAAATAGCTTTAAGTTGGAGACCTTCCCAACCCTGGCACAACAAGGTGCTCCGGTTAATGCCAATACAAGGTTTACCCCTACAGTTCTTAAAAAAGTACTTTTCCCTCCCATATTGGAACCGGTAATGATAACAATATCACCCGGTCCCTCTGAGTGATAATCATTACAAACCCGTATCTCAGAATTTATTAAAGGATGCCCCAAAGACTCAAAATGAATATAGTTATTCTTTTCTTCCAACTCAGGGAAGGTATATGCCGGGTTTGAATAGCAAAAACCTGCAAGACTATTTATTACTTCAAACCCACTAACCGCATCAGCCCATGATTTTAAAAACGCTTCATTTTTGGATTTCCATTTTTCCGTTCCAATAATCAGGTAAATATCAAGCAGCAGAAAACTGTTTAATAATAAATAAAAAGGATTTCCTTTTATTGGCATCCTTATCCTGGTTATCCCTCTTTGCTGAGAGAATTCCAAGAGTCGGCACAACCTGTTAATTTCATCGAATGCTGAATACTTGCTTTTTATGAGTATGGATTGTAATTGGCACAATTTTTTTGACTCGAAACGCTCCCTTTCAATTTTTTTGACCAGGGTCAGATACCCTCTTAAGATGTTAAGATTCTCTGTTGAGGTTTCCACGATTTCTTCAGCTATGGCTTTTACTTTTCTTAAGATTATATAGTTGATACACAAAATAATAATCAGGAAAGATAAATAGATATACCCATTCGATGAATTCAAATTAAGGATAGTAAGCCCTAATCCTGGCAACGAAAGCCCCGAAAGGAGGATTGCCGCAGCCCTATACATTCGCCCATATTTCAGTAGTACAACGGGTGCTTCCGCCCAGGCTAACAGCTTGTTATAATCACTTTTTTTATTTTGAAAGTGCATGCCTGACGCCTGAAAATCCTGCCTCCAATCCAATTTTTGAGACAATTCTTTAACAGCTTCTTGTCTGTCATGTATTTCATAGTTAGGTGCAGGTTCCGACAGCCATTCCGATAAGAGAGCCATGCCTGACTCTGTAGTTGTTCTATTGACTAACTGAAAGATGGAATGTGGTCCGAAGACATCTAAATCAGAGGTGTAGGGGTGATTCTGATCAACAAACTTTTGCCCGGCATCAAAGCCTTCCAGGTTACATTTTTCTCTTAGAATTTCAGATTCATTTATCCCCTTCAGGAATGAGGTATGTTTTTTCAAATAAGCTATTTTATTATGATGCTTTATAACCAAAGCAAAACATATTATAAAAACAGGAAAAACTATACCCAGGGGAGTAATTAAATTGATACTGAACAAGGTTATTATAAGGGTACTTGAAAAAACAAAAATAAACAGCCTGAGAAATGAGATACGATTAAACAGCTTACTCAGCTTAAGTAATTTGGCATCATACATCTCTATATTATCCCTATAAATCTTCATTGTCTTTGCGCTTTAAATATCCCTGATTATTCAAATACCGTGGCAACTTCTTCAATATGACGACCAACGGTAAGCTGCAGGCGACGGCCGGAGAAGTAAACCCATTAATAACCTGTTGGGCCAAAGGCGGGTAACAGGCCAAACAAATGGCTGAATTAACCGTGGGAACCCGGCAGATGAATTTCAGTCTGTAACAACCAGTTTTTTATTAACGGTTATAAGATAGTGAGAAACAACAAACAGAACTACACAACATACACGTTTTGTTTTTCAGAAAACCATATGATCCATATTATTGGGTCAGGTTATTCCTGCCTTTACTCCAGGATAGATGTGTTTATTTCGCGAAAACAGGTTTAAAGGCCATATGGATAATAATTCAATCAATAAAGCTATCCTCATTGCCTAAATCTATGTTTAATTTGTTTGTGTGAACCATCACAATTTGGCATCCGTTTCGAAAGCCCACAGATACAATCATTTAGCCCTTTACCCATTAGTATTCTTTCTATATTTTTGCTAATTCTGGATTCTCTGGTTTTTGATTGTTTTGGTTGTGAAAAATAAAGGAGATACCCTCTTTGTCTCCCGGGCGTCAGATTTTCAAAAGCCTTTCTCACCCCAGGATTATTTTTGAAAGCCTGCTCTAACTCCTCTGGCATTTCATATTCAGAGGTCTTTTTCAGATTAACCCTAAGACCGGCCTTCTCTACTTCTAATGCCTCAAAGACATAGGCCTTAATTGACGATTTAAGTTTTGTAACCTCCACAACATTAGTAAATCGGATCTGCCGGGCATTTTGAACGTTTTTGGTCATTCGAACTAAAAGTCCATCGGGATCTTTCAGTAATGCCCCTTTTTGAAACAAAATTGAACAATAGTCTTTAAACTCCTGAAGCAAAACGATGTTCTTTTTATGGTGGGTATAGCAAGGGTGCATCCATTTAAACTCTTCCATGAGGCCGCAATCAAGAACTATACTTCGTAGCAATTCTAATTCCTTTTGCCACTTTCCGACCTTATCCAGATATTCATCAACTTTTGGATTCATGTAATCATTTCTTTTGAACGCCTCTTCATCCATTTTTCAAAAGTTCAATTCTGTATTTTACCATCCTGACAATCAGCTGCCTGGGAAGTGGGCTGTCTATTGGGAATTGAACAGAGCCCTTGCCTTTCTTATACCCTGAGAGTTGATTATCAAACTGCTCCATTACCGTGGGATGCGGATACAACCCAACATGCTTTTTATATCCGGCGATCATAATCTGATGGTCCCTTTTCCCGCCTTCGATTAAAGCATATGCGGGAATATTGTAATTAACCATTTCTATGGCTCCTGGTTCAGCCTCATAAATACAATCTCTTAACGCAATGAGGGCTTTCCTTGTATCCTCCGGTTGAGCATCAAAATAATCGTCTACTGTTTTGAACTTTTTGGAATCACGCATTATGTAATCTTTGAAGTCTGATGTTGCCGGGTTGCTGTTGCTTGCAAAAACAAGAGAGTTTAGGGTGCTGGAGAGGGCTGGTTTCAGCTTAAACTGACGCAGGCGTTTTTTGGGCAACATCAACGTACTTTCCGAATTTTAGTCCTTCGATTGAAGAATTTCAATGGTCGTTTCAATCAACTTCTTAAGGACTTCCTGATCGATATCAGACAGCTTTTTAACGTAGATACAGCTTTTACCCATCTTGAATTTCCCCAAATCTTTGAGCAAATCTTCCTGCACCGGACATCCCGAATAAACATAAAGTGAAATGGCCGCTTTTCGTGGGGAAAAGCCAACCAGTGGCCAGTCGCCTTCCTGCCTGCTTCTTTCAGATTTGTAATGATAACTTCCAAACCCGATTATAGAAGGGCCCCACATTTTGGGTTTAAAACCTGTAAAATCACGCATCAGCGCGAGTAATTCAAAGCTATCCTTTTTCTTCTGTTCGGTATCAGCAAACGAATTTATGAATTCGTTAACATCGGCATCGTTTTGTGTTGTTTTTAACCCGCCCATAATAGTTTTATTATACAGCTTGCCGCTGCTGAGTGAAATCACATAAAAATTTCAGCATTAAGGAAACAGAATTCTCCTTACTTCCTTAAGATCTTCTCCATCGACCTTCCTTTGGCCAGTTCATCAACCAGCTTATCTAAATAACGTATCCTCTGCATCAGCTTGTCTTCCATCTCTTCAACACGACAACCACAAATTACCCCTTTTATCTTTATAACATTTGGGTTTATTTGTGGTGCTTTAGAAAAAAAGGTTTCCAAATCACTTTTGTCGTCAATGTGTTGTTGCAAAGCATGATGATCATACCCTGTCAACCAAAATATTATTTCATCCACCTCTGCTTTTGTGCGTCCTTTTTTTGCCGCTTTTTGAACATACAACGGATAGACACTGGCAAAGGTCATTCTAAAAACGCTTGCATTTTCCATTTTCTAAGCCTTTTTTTTGCCGGTAAATAGTTGTGGAAACAAGTTTGGAACGATGTTTTTTTGTTTAGCTTCATTGTATCCTTAACAAGTGTGGGGATGAAAAGTTGCCCCTGGCAAATCCGACTTTTTCCATCGCCTCTCTTTTTTATCGGCCCTTTCAGGGCGCGGGTGTATTGCATAAATATTCCCCTAGGGGTTGCCATCGGGCTGAATCAATCCGGGCTTTCAGTCCGAAAAAATATACGTTTGTGCGATTCCGCATGAAGAAAACCGCAAAAATGTAATTGCAAATCGCCAATTGCAAATTCCCACTCCTTTCGAGGCCCTTTTTAATAGCACCCTTGAATATTCCACGTAAGTCTGCCATTGCAAATCCCCACCCCGCCTCCTTTCCCTGTTCTTCGCGATAAACCACGATTGGTTATCTCACCACATCAACACATCACATCACCAAATCACCACATCAGCAAATTCCCTTTTTTTCCATTTTTAGCTGTAACAATCGAGCGTGGATGTTCGTCTCAAACACATAAGAGAGACAAAACAGATGAAGCCCGGAGGGGAAGAGACCCTTTAATCTGCGCCTTTAGGGAAGATCACCGGAATTAATAAGAACTCAATCAGAAAAGAAGATGAAACGATTCGCTACCACAACAGCTCTGGCATTAGGGCTCATACTATTTGTTCCCGCGTGGACCATCGCACAGAAGGACACCGTAAAAACGGTCAAAAAAATCACTGAAATTGTGACGGTTGAAGAGAATCACGACCACACGCGGGTCACCTTCCCCGGTGGAAACGTGGAAGTTCAGGAACATGGAGACACCATCACCAAAATCACGATTGGACACCGCCGCTTCGACATCATCGAGAAGCCGGGTTCTCAAACGCGCATCCAGATGGTTCGGATTCCCCGCCAACGCTTTAAAGGCCACTGGGCCGGTATGGACCTTGGATTCACCAACTTTTTCTCTACCCCTTTTAACAGCACACTGCCCCCGGAGGATGCCTGGATGGATTTAAACAGCGGTAAATCCCTGTCGGTGGGCTTTAACCTGTGGCAATACAACATTGGGCTGCAAGCCAATAATCACAACCTGGGGCTGGTGACGGGCCTTGGATGGCAAATCAACAATTACCGGCTCGACTCACCCAACCTCATCCAAAAGAATGACGAGGGCATTACCAGCTATGTTGTCACCAACCGAAATGTGACGAAAAATAAACTGGTAACCAGCTTCCTGACCATTCCATTGCTTCTTGAATTCCAGGTACCCGGAGATGACCTTCATTCTGACTTCTTCTTCTCAGCAGGTCCTTACGCTGGTTTCAGACTGGGCTCACACACCAAGGTGGCCTACGAGGACAACCAAGGCAAGGAAAAAGAGAAAGGACGTGACGACCTTAACCTAAACGCGTTTAAATATGGCGCTATGGTACGAACCGGATACAAATGGATCAGGCTTTATGCCGCCTTCGACCTCAGCCAAATGATGGAAGCAGACCGCGGACCGGAGCTTTACCCCTGGACCATTGGTATTACCCTTGTACAGTTCTAGCGTTTGGGGCGACGGGTGAGCCCCCCCCATAAAACCAGGACATTGAAAAACCGGATTAAACCGAGGCTAAGGGCTCAAAACACACACCAACAACAAAAATCACATTGCGATGAAACCACTGTTTGCACTCATTATCCTCTTCTTGCTTCTGGGAGCCAACGGAAACGTTCATGCCCAAACCGACAGCACCCGGGTATTTCAACAGTACGACCGCCATTGGGAAATGCGACCCGGCCTCTACAGAGTGCTGAAAGAAGGTCTTACCGGTGTGATTAAAGCCAGTGGCCAGGTCGTGGTGCCCTGCCGGTTCGACCAGGTATGGAATCCGGGAAACCACAACTATATCAGAGTCCTGTTGAATACCAAAACCGGGCTTTATCACCTGGAGAAAGGGCTGATATTACCTGCTGAATACGATCAGATATGGGAGTTCGAAGAGGGATTGGCCAAGGTGATGAAAAACCGGCGGTTTGGCCTGGTCAACAGCGAAGGCCTCATGGTGGTTCCCTACGAATACAACCACATCTGGCCACGAAACAAGAATCAGTTTAAAGTTTTAAAAGATGGCCTTTTCGGCTTCCTGGCGCCCGACGGAACCACTATCGTACCCGTTATTTATCAGCAAATCTGGGACTATCACAATGACCGGGCCCGGGTATTAAGAGAGGGCAAGATGGGATTTATTGACGAATCGGGCAACGAAGTGATTCCGGCCATCTATGACCAGGTATGGGAATTTGAAGACAACCAGGCCCGCGTGCTGCTAAACGGTCAACAGATGGTAATTGACCCCAATGGTCGCAACCTGAATGTTGAGACCGCCGCAAAAACCAGTAAGGCCACCACGAGCACCCCGCCCAACGCCACCGTCGACACCCTCCAATTCGGGCAAGAGGGTAAACCCCGCATACGCATCAACCGTGATTACATTGAAATAACCCATAAAGAACCCCCTTCGAAGAATAAAACCAAGGCGTTTCGCAAACACTCTTTTAACACCCATCTATCGGGTTTTGGACTGGCCTCCAATGGCTATCTGGATAGCGACGGCAAAGAACAACTGCCTGCTGGATATGAATTTATGGATCCTATCCAGCGCAAATCGCTCGAAGTCTCCTTTTATCCGGTTGAGGAGAGCGTGGCGCTGCTGGGCAACTGGTTTGGCCTCGCCTTCGGGTTGGGTTTACAATACAACAACTACCGGTTTGATCTGAATAATGCGACTGAAATTCCGGAGATGGGGCAGAGCTGGTTTCCGGAGATAAGTGAAGAGGCTTCACTTACGAAAAGCAAATTAACCACCCTCTACCTCAATGCCCCTGTTTTGGCCGAGCTGCAAATAAGAAACAGATATAACCGACAACCCCTCTTCATCGCCGGCGGTGTGGTGGGCGGCCTAAAACTGCAATCGCACACAAAAATGGTTTATCTGGATGACGAGGGTAGCCATAAAAGAAAGATGAAGGATATCTCCGGCATCCCTTCGCTCCGGTATGGCTTCATGGCCAAGGCAGGTTATGGCAGCCTTTCACTTTACGGCACCTACTATCCGGTCTCACTGTTCGACACCAATCAGGGCCCCGAGCTCTTTCCTTATTCTGTTGGACTGATGATTAACTTCGATTAGGCAAAAGGTTTAAAAGGAGAAGGCCATTAAAGCTCTTCAAAATCGACATACTCGCCATCGGTGGCCGTTTTATTTTCACCCTTTGATGTGTACTTGATGGTTACCTTCCCTTCTTCGGCCTTCTTTTGCTTAACCCAATTACTCTGCGCCTGATCCTGTTCGCGCTTAATCTTATTGATGCGGTTCGACACAAAGAAAGGCAGCAGATATTTTGCGGTAAACTTAAAGAGATAGTAAACCACAAAAAAAACTAAAAGCGTTCTTACTAAACCTACCATGACTTGAATACTAAGTTTTAAATTTCTCTCAGAGGCAACGCCTGCATTATCTTATTCAATATTTATGCCTAAACCAGCCTCTAAACTATTTTTTTCGGGAGTATCCCTCCCAGGTCCTAGAGGTGTTTTCCCGACTCAATCACCTCGATGGTTTTTTGAAGCACCTCATCCTCCTTCCCAAGAATGGGGTAGAAGCCTTCATTATCCAAAATGTTACGGGCAATATAGGCCTTCACTTCCAGATCGATGAGATCCTTCGAAATCAAATACTGCTGCCGGTTAAAGGCTACGCCCTCGGTTTGGGCAAACTTAAGAAAGGACTCCATAATGGGCTGACCGTCCAGATAGGCTTTCAGCCCGTCCACATCCTGATAAGCCGACAGCACACTCCGGTTTTCATCACTGTAATAAAGGGCAAAGCGATACACAGAGAGGGACTCCCGCAAACGATAGTAGTAATCGGTTTGATTAGTGGTATCACGGGGCACAAAATAATCGGGCATGATGCCACCCCCGCCAAAGACAGGACGCCCCAGTTTGGTTTTAAACATCAGAGAGTCGTTAAGACTTATACTGTCTTTCTCAAAAAACTCACCGTGCTCAAAGCGCTTTAAAATGTCGCGATAATAATCGTCCACCCCGTTGGTGTAAGGTTTTTGAATGGAGCGGCCGCTGGGGGTGTAATATCTGGCCACGGTAAGACGCAGGGCACTGCCATCAGAGAGGGGGACCTGCTGCTGCACCAACCCCTTACCAAACGAACGACGACCAAAGATCATCCCCCGGTCATTATCCTGAATGGCCCCGGCAAAGATCTCGCTGGCCGAGGCACTGAACTCATCAATGAGCACGCTCACCCCGAGGTCCTGACAAACCCCAGCCCCATTGGCAAAAACATCCTGTCGCGGACTGGAATTACCCTGGGTATAGACAATCATGTCGCCCTCCTTCAAAAACTCATTGGTCATGCTGATAGCAATATCCAGATACCCACCTGAATTACCTCTCAGATCGACAATCACATTTTTGCAATTATGAGCTTTAAGTTTGGCCAACGAAGAGAGAAGCTCCTGATAAGTATTTCGGGCAAACCGATTCACCTTCACATAACCAATGGAATCGGTCACCATATAGGCTACATCCACACTGTAGACCGGAATGTTGCCGCGTGTTATCTCGAAGCTGATAAGCCCCTCGCGGTTGCGCCGCTCAATCCCCACGGTAACTTTAGTGCCCAAATCGCCACGCAAAAGGCCCACCACATTGTTGGTGGGCATTTTAACACCTGCGATAACCGAGTCGTTTACGGTGATGATACGGTCACCCGGCATAATGCCTACCTTTTCGGAGGGCCCGCCCGAAACCACACCTACCACCAACACAGTATCTTTTTGCATGCTAAACTCCACGCCAATTCCGCCAAAGTTACCTTCCAGCTCCTGATTGGCCGCCTGAAGCTCCTTGGCAGGGATGTAAACGGTATGCGGATCGAGATGCTTAAGTACATCCGGAATAATTTTTTCCACAAAATCACCCTTGTTAATACTGTCCACATACTCCTCGTCAATAAGGTTGATGATCTTATCTATTTTATTGGTTTGGGGATATACCAGCAATCGTTTGCCAATCTCCCCGCCCATACCGGGAAACGAAATCCGGTCGATAAACATCCCGGCCACCAGCGCCAGGGCCAGCAATATGGGTAGATAAATTTGTCTTTTACTGTTTGTTCTCTCAGTCATCTGTGCCTGTTATTATAAAATTGTCTCAACCGGCAGCTGATCCGCCAGGTGAACTACCTCTATCTGAGCCCGCTTAAGGAGGTTAATTCCATCCTCGACCCTGTAATTTTCCGAAAATACCACTCTCACAATACCCGCCTGAATAATCAGCTTAGCGCACTCAATACAAGGCGAAGAGGTCACATAAAGGGTTGCCCCCTGCGAGCTGTTCCCTGAGCGGGCCACCTTGGTAATCGCGTTGGCCTCGGCATGCAACACATAGGGCTTGGTTACGTTCCCTTCATCTTCACATTCATTCTCGAACCCGGAAGGGGTGCCATTATAGCCATCACTGATAATCATCTTGTCACGAACCAGCAGGGCCCCCACCTGACGCCGTTTGCAATACGAATTTTGAGCCCAGATGCTGGCCATGGCCAGGTAGCGGGCGTCCAGCAAGCGTTGCTTCTCAGCCACAGCAGCAGGTTTTAAAGTCTCTTGCATCGTTCTTTAATTTTTATGTGCCACAAAAATAACAAAGATTGCGGTTATGTGGTTGAAATTAAACAAAATTACGATTTTGCACCCCCTTCATCCACGCCCAAAAATCAAAATCCAGGCCACAAACGGCGAACACATTATAAGAACTAATGTTCATTTAATTCCAAAAATGGACTTACGCTCTACTCCCGGGAAGAGAAGAAATGGCCCGGCAACCCCAAGCAAATTCACTCTTTAACCTGGCATGTATTACCTACCTGAATGTTCACTTTATACATTATCCGACAGGCGGGGTGAATTGTCCCTGACACAAAAAACCATTTGTCTCTGAGAAAACTTTTGTACTTTTACCCAATGCCCGTTTTTTGTTTTTATGGTGCGCCGACAACATTCAGATTATTGGCGGATCGGAAAAGCAACGCATGGCTCTTTATATCTATGGTTCAACACATTAACACGAGCAGGAAATACCCCTCCGATTAATTAAAATATAAAATCCTCTTCATGAACAAATTTTTTTACCTCTCACTATTTACTTTTTTCCTTGCGGGGACCTTGTCAGGTGCCGCACCCATTGAAAAGTCAACAAAGAAAGCAGCCAGCAAATTAACCGTTCCTTTGATTGTGGATGGGCAGGCCCAGATAATTCCAGAATTCAGAGATCCCGAGTTTTGGATCCGTCATGATTTATGGGTGGAAACCAGCTTTGATTCCGATGGGGACGGGAAGCCCGACCGGATGCATATGGACGTGACCAGGCCCCGACAAACAGATACCGAAGGGATTCAGTTGCCGGTGATATATGTCACCAGCCCCTATTTTGGCGGCACCGGTCCGGTTGACAAGGAGTACTTTTGGGATGTAAGACATGAACTTCAAACCACACCTCCCGACCGCAAGCATGTTCCCACCATTCACTCCACCATTCAGCGCCCCATTATCGCCAAAAATGAGGTCAACGACTGGGTACCGAGAGGGTTTGCGGTGATCCATTCCTCCTCGCCAGGGACCGGACTTTCACAGGGCTGTCCAACTGTAGGGGGCGACAATGAAGCCCTGGCCCCAAAAGCCATAATAGACTGGTTAAACGGGCGGGCCAAAGGGTATACAACGCCGGATGGGCAGGAAGAAGTTAAGGCCTACTGGTCCACCGGGAAAGTGGGCATGACAGGCACTTCTTTCAATGGGACCCTCCCGCTGGCGGCTGCCACTACGGGTGTGGAAGGCCTGGAAGCCATCATTCCCATAGCGCCCAACACCTCTTATTACCACTATTACCGAAGCAATGGATTGATCCGTCATCCCGAAGGCTGGCTGGGTGAGGATATTGATTTCCTTTACGACTGGATACACAGCGGAAATCCCGAGCGGGCCGAATGGTGCGATTGCCATATCCGGGATAAGGAAATGGCCGAAGGGTTCGACAGAGTCAAAGGCGACTACAATGAATTCTGGGCCGGCAGAGACTATCTGAACAAATTAGACGCTGTGAGAGCGGCCGTTTTAATGGCCCATGGGTTCAACGACTGGAATGTGGTTCCCGAGCACAGCAATCGTATTTCGCAGGCTCTCAAAGCCAAGGGGGTACCGGTTCAGATCTACTACCACCAGAAAGGACACGGAGGCAACCCCCCCATGAAAATGATGAACCGCTGGTTTACACGCTATCTCTTCGGAGTTCAAAACGGCGTTGAGAACGACCCCAGGGCATGGATTGTTCGTGAGAACGATGAGAACAACAACCCTACCCCTTATGCGGACTACCCGAACCCTGAAGCCTCCGACATGTCGTTATTCCTGACCTCCGGAGCCCCTCAAACCGGGACTTTATCTATCGATCCGGTTAAAGGACAAGGCACAGAAACCCTGATTGACAACTTCTCCTTCAACGGCTCAACGCTTGCCGCGGCCGAATGGACCAATCACCGGCTGATGTACACAAGCCCCATCCTGACCCAGCCGGTCCATCTCTCCGGAACGGCCAGGATCTCTATCCGGCTGGCCAGCAGCAAGCCGGCAGCCAATCTTTCGGTTTGGTTGGTTTCCCTGCCCTGGAATACCAGAAAAGACGCCAAAATAACCGATAACATCATTACCCGTGGATGGGCCGACCCCCAGAACCATCGATCCCTGACCCGGAGCGAACCCCTGGTGCCCGGCAAGTTTTATGAACTTAGTTTCGACCTTCAACCTGACGATCAAATCATTCCGGCAGGTCAACAAATCGGGCTGATGATCTTTTCGAGCGACCGGGATTTTACCCTTTGGCCCGATCCCGGAACCGAACTCACCGTCGACCTGGATGCAACCTCCATCACCTTAACGGTAGTGGGAGGCCAGTCGGCTTTCGAAAAGGCCATTCAATAAGAGCATAAAAGACATCATCTTTTCAGTTAGGACTTGAGAGTTACCGACCCGTATGTGCATTATTCTATTAAGCGGGACATCGGCCAGGTAATCATCGTGGCTGTCTCTGAACAATCGAACCACAAACCCTCGATCCATCGCGCCAAGAGCCGCTATGGGTCGATGGGTTAGGTGAGCTGCCCCTTCGGGCAGTAAATAACGCTCAGGGAAAGCCAGGCATTCCTACCCTGGGGTGACCGCAGACCCGGATTCCCGGGGGATGTCCATCGACAACCGGGGTATATACTGCCCGAATGATGGGGCCTGCTGGCGGGTTATCTCTGGCCCTCTCGATTGTTCCTGAGAAAAATGGGAATTAACGTTTCCAGTCGACTCTTCACGCCAACAGACCTGCATTCTGATGTTTCATTATCACACCCCACCTACCAAAAAGAGGGTGCCAAAAAGCACCCTCTCAAAATCTGTTTTTGTCTATCCTAACCTAACTATGGCTCACATTATGGTACTTGATCACAATTTCCCATTCTCCTGGTTCATTGATAAAAATACGAATTCTGAAGTTCAGCCAATAGCTCAGGGCCGGATCGTAAGGGCTGGATAACTCCTCACTGTCCACTACTCCAATGGCTTTGTCAGGGATGTAATAGTACATAAATGGATTTTTATTATACCAGAGGGCTCCTGCATAAGGAAACGGTAAAACCGGGAATTTGTAAATTATCTCATCGTCCAAAACCTCTGTGTCGACAGAAGCATTGGCCAGATGGGGCAAATTATATCCAGGCCAGCTCCCCAGCACCTCTCCATCGGCAGGGTTAAAGGGAACATCGTTTTTATCAACGGTTCTCAAATGGACTATAATCCCCGGAGCGCCTTCATCAGAGAGTTTATTCACCTGATGGGCTACACTGGTTCCATTTATCAGATCATCCATGTTCTCGAATTTGGAGTAAACGGTAGTGGTTTTTCCATCGGCTCCGATTTGTTTAATCTGCAAACGCGTTTGGCCATTCCAGGTTACCGATTCAAGAGGAAGCAGTTCAACCTGACCTATATTTTCATAGATCTTGGAACCTCTCACATTCGAAATTTTCAGGTCGAATTCATAATTCGTCCCTTCTGCATACATGGTGTTGGTATTCCAAGTCATCTGCCCACTAACCTCATTGAGTTTAAAGGCAGGCTGATCGGTTATTTCCAGTTTTTTCTCAAGCTGGGCCATGGTGGTGTCTACTTCCCAGTCGTAGACTTCCTTCCAGGTTGTTACAGGTCGTTCGGTAAGGAGGTCTGTTGCGACCTCTCCTGTCTCGGAATTACGTATTTCCACCATTTCTACGTGCAAGGGCATGGTGGATCCATCCTCCATCAATGGTCCGGTAACGGTATTGGTTCCGGGCATCAAATACAAGGTTGGATTTTGGTATTTTATATAGTCACTTAAATACCCTACCTCGATTTTTCTACAGGCCCAGGTCAAACTTGCCATCGCCAATATCACAATCGCTATTTTGTTTATTATCTTCATTGCCTTCTTTTTTAAAGTTCACTAAAATGTGTTTGTACAAAATACCACATGGTATGGCTGTTCTCCAAAACATGGATTACCCCGGTATTGGTTTCAATGCCCGATGTCTGGCATCTGTTGGTTTTATCCAGTTCATCTTCCCCCACAATCTCTCCGGGCTCATCGAGTCCTTCACCAACAATCGTTGTAAAATAAACATACTCCGGCCAGGCGCCTACGATATCGGCGTACTCATCATCGACGGCCACGAGAGATACTGCCACAGGATTACCCATTAAGCTGGTATAAACGGTGCCCTCCTCGGTCATATCCTCCCGGTTGACTTTTCCGGGGATAATATACATTTGCAACGAATCGCGTATGTCGTCCACCGGAATATCGTCCAGGGTAAAATCGGAAAAGGGATCCTGTGCAATGATATCTGCCCTTTTGCTGGTGATATAACGTTGAATGGTGAAATCGGTCGGGGCAAAGAAAGTAACATCCCCGTTTATGGTTTCTTTCAATCCCGCTTTGTCGATAAGGATTAAAAGGGTATCAAAAACCGAATTGGTTTGCAGATATTCATAGGTTGTCATATCTACCTTGGTGTCATGAACACCTCCATCAATCGCATAATCATCTACTTCGCATCCACCTATTAAGACGGCGAAAACGGCTAACGTAAAAATTATATTTTTTTTCATTTTCATCCTTTTATTATAATAAATATCCAATTAAGGATTTCCCTTACCATTGTTTCATCGCCCACCATGGATTTTGAGTAAGCATGGGGTTGTTCTGTATGAAAGAGGAAGCAACGCCCCAGTAATAGCCTTCGTTTTCTTTTCTGGTTGTGCTCATCCAGTCGATACCGGTCCACTCATCCCCACGGATACGATCAAAGAAAGTATGACCTTCCATGACCAATTCTTTAACCCGTTCCAGGAATATTTCATATTGCAACTCACTGTCCGGCCCTTCGAAAGAAGAGGCCTGAGCCCGTCCTCTGATTTCATTCAGTAAAGTACGTGCTTCGCCATAGCGGCCCAGGTTGGCGAGTGCTTCAGCTCTTAGCAGGGTAATGCCCGACAACCTTAATAACATGACGTTACAGATTCCGTGGGCATTGGTAAACGAGCCCTCATCTTCATAAATAACAGAAGCGTATTTTAATATATTTGGCCTGGCTGAACTCAGGTTGGTGAAGAAGCGTTTGAGGCGCAAATCGGTTTCTTCGTAAAGATCGATGGTTGTTGGCAACACATAAAGTATTCTCCCGGCCTCACTTGCGTTCTGGATGTAAGGATGAAAAACCGTACTCTGAGCCATCCCGTCGGTATAGGATTCGCTTTGGTCAAAATCGATGTTTAACTCAAAGATCCCTTCAGTTGAACGACCAATAAACATATTGACCACATCTAAAGAATCCTCATAATCCACTAAGGAGTATCCCCCCTGGGTGATGCAATTTCCGGCGGCCACCTCTGCCTTGTCGGGCATGTCCATCCAAAGGTAAATATGTGCCATCAAGGCCTGTACGCTCCCTTTGTTGGCCCGTATGGCCCATTTTGAATTGCCATAGGTCCCATAATCCAGGGCTGCTTCAGCCATTTCCAGATCCTTGATGCATTGGGTTAACACTTCCGTTTCGGTATTTCGGGGAACGTTGATGATGTAACCATCATCGGTGATCACCTGCTCTACGGTAATGGTCGCCTCCGTTACCAGGGGTACCCCTCCCCACACTTTGGTCATGTAGAAATAAGTATAGGCCCTCAAAAAATAGGCTTCCCCTAACATGGCTTGCTTGCCCGCAGCTCCATCGGCAAACAAATCTTCGTCCAGCTTTTCTACCTCATATAAGATAAGGTTGCATTGGGCAATCACTTTATAAAATTTATCCCACTTAAACTCTCCCATATCGGGATTCCAGAAGCTCCCGTCGGTAAATTTCTCGGCGTTGGCCAGACTTTTTCGGTCAATGAAACCGGCATTTAAGTCCCCATAGGTTACAAACCGGTTAAGGCCACTGGCATTCAGCAGCGCTATGCGCAGAAGCGAATAGGCCCCGGCAGTAGCCTGCTCGGCGGCAGTTTCACTTACCCAGAAAGCATCACCATATGTTTGGTTTATCGGTTCCATCTCTAAAAAGTCGGAACAACCCGGACCTATCAAGCCCAGCCCTAGAAAGATAGCTATCAGCCTGTATTTGAATTTTTTCATCTCTTAAAATTTATCAGTTATACATTAAAATTTCACGTTCAAGCCAAAAATGATCTTGAAGGGATTCGCATATCCGGTACCTAAATCATATCCCGTAACACTTACTCTTTCTGCATCCGGTCCGGAAAATTTCTGGAACATAGCTATATTCGTTGCGCTTGAATAAACGCGTAATGATTTCAATTTTAATTTCTTAATCTTTTCAGAATCGAAGGTGTAACTTAAGGTCGCACTACCAATTTTAAAGTAATCTCCGCTTTCCAACCAATGAGATTGGTCCGCTCTTTGGTACAGGTAGAGGAATTTGCCTGGCTCCACCGACGCCATATCGGCGTCATCGCCCGGCTGACGCCAGTAATTAATTTCGGATAATACCGGGAAGCTCGTGGTAAAGTCATTCATCTGATACAGACTGCTCTGCAGCGTCGAATTATAAATGGTTCGGCCCAGGGTATAACTTGAATTGATGCGCAAATTCCAATTCTTGTATTTGAAGGTGGTGGAGAATCCTCCAACATATTTGGGGGTGGGAGAGGCATTAGGAATGACCCGTTTGTCTTCGGTAAAATTGATCACCCCATTGCCATCGACATCGACCATAGCCCAGGTTCCCACCTTTGTATCCCCATTGTACTGAATTTGAAGCAATCCGCCCGTACTTGGATCTACCGGAATATCGTCCACGGTACTGTAAATTTCACCGGTATTCTCCATCAGGTAGAACTGGTTAAGAGGTAACCCCACCGTTAAGCTGCGGCCTCCGGAGGGACCCGTACTGGTCACGTAATCACGTCCTCCATTAGGCAATTCTGTAACCTGGTTTTCATTGTGGGCCACATTGGCGCCAATTTGCAATTGGAAATCACGCCCCGGTTTAAAGGTATAGACCTCGGCTGTTAGCTCCCAACCATAGTTTCGAACCCCGGCCACATTAGCCTGGGAAGTATTGTAACCCGTCTCGATTGGGAAAGTAATATCGAACAGTAGATTCCGGGTTTCCCGGTTGTAGACTTCCGGGGTAATGTAGACACGGCGATCAAAGAGCTCCAGGTCCATTCCTATGGTCCATTGCTCTGATTCTTCCCATGAAAGATCTTCGTTGGCAATCTTATTGTAATTGGGCGTTACAACGGTTACTCCGTTATAGGTCGACACCGGTCGGGTTCCCGAAGAAGCATAAGAGGCTACCCCTGAGTTATAGGTGTTAAAACGCAGGTAATCGTTTGAGAACTGTTTCCCGTTTATCCCCCAGCTTCCTCTTAATTTGGCATAGGTAATCCAGGGAGCATGATCCTGAATGAAGGATTCCCGGGAGAATATCCATCCTCCGGAGATGGCAGGGAAATAGCCCCAACGGGTGTTGGCCCCAAAACGTGATGAGCCATCTGTTCGAAAGTTTAAGTCAAGAATATACTTGTTGTTGTATTTGTATCCCAAACGCCCCCAAAAAGAGAGCATGCCGTTTTCGGTAAAATCTGATCCTCCCCATATGTCTTCCTGAGGAATTCCTGTTACGGTTTGAACATTGTTACTTGCGGCTCCGGTCCCCCCCACATTCAAGGTCTCGGTTGAATTGTAGTTTAAAGACTGACCCAGCAGGGCATTAACGTTATGTAGCGGAGAAAAATCTTTCGTAAAAGTAAGATAGTTGTCAATGGTGACTGTTTTACTCCCCCCCCAGTTAGACGAGGAATAGGTTTCACCATTGTTATTCAGATACGTAGGAGAGAAGTAATCCTTCTTGGTGGTATTCATTGCCAGAGCTATCATGTTGTTAAAGTACAAGCCCTTAGATAACTCCAATCTCAACTGGTTACTTAACTGAGTCGTAATATTAATATTCTTATTTCTGATGTCCTTATACTCTCCGGTCAACGATTCCTTTTTTTCGTCGGAAAGATAGAACAGGGATGAATTTAAGGAGGTGGGATTAATCGGAAAGGTGCCCCACCATTCGGAAGAGGTGCCCCCCAGACCTGATTGACGATCGACATGGCCAATGCGTAAAATGGTTTGGTTTTCCAGCCTGGCCCCTAGTTTGATTCCCAGGTTTACGGATGCAGAAATACGCTCAAAGCCGGTATTGGTAACAATTCCTTCTTCATCGTAATACCCCAGGCTAACGCGGTAGTTAATATTTTCTGTTCCGCCGGAGACTCCTAAGTCATAGTTATGAGTGAATCCGTTCTGATAAAAGATATCCTGATAATTGACATTGTTGTTGAAAAATGGATTCAAACTATCGGAAAGCATTATCGGAACCTCATCTCTTAATTCGTTATACCCCCAGTAGTTATTGATCAGATCATATTTGGCGCGCCTTTCAGCAACACCCAGTTCAATGGGGACCAAATCGGGAGTGTTGGCCACACCGGCATAGGCATTAAAGGTGAATACCGGATCTCCTGTTTTTCCTTTTTTGGTTTTGATAAGGACGACTCCGTTTGCCCCACGTGATCCATAGATGGCCGCTGCAGAGGCATCTTTCAGAATGTCGATGGACTCTATATCGTTCAGGTTTAATGAGGAGAGGAAGTTGGTATTGGTGGCGTCGTAACCGGCCAGATCTTCCAGAGTAGTAGGCACCCCGTCGACCACATATAAAGGATTCGAGAATCCGGTTCCCCCTGCATTGATTTCGCTCTCAACGGAAGTTGAGATATTGGTATTACCCCGGATAACAAACACATTTTTTACGCCCGGTGCGCCCGACAGACTTTGCACATTTACCCCGGCCAGCTGCCCCTGCATGATACTTTCAAAAGAGGGGGAAGGAGAATTTTCGATATCCTCAGCCCTTACACTGGAAATGGAAGCAGTGGTGTTTTCCCTTCTTACTTCCTGATACCCAATAACCACCACCTCATCAATATCCTCAGTATTTTCTTTTAACTGAACATCAATGGTAAGGCGATCGTTAATGCTGACTTCCTGGGTAACCATTCCAATAAATGAGAATTTAAGAATTTTGTACTCTACCGGAACTCGGATAGAGTAGGTCCCGTCGGCCAGGGTGACCGTTCCGGAGGATGCCCCTTTCACCCAGATGTTGACTCCGGGAATCGGCTCTCCTTTTGGGTCGGTAACCTTTCCTTTAATGACTTTTATCTCCTGCTGAAGGGTTTCATTTTCTGAGACCTTGTTTGTCAAATGGGGTGCTGATTCAAGAGACGAGGGTGAATTCCTGGCAAAACCACTTATTCCTCCCCAAAAAAGGAACAACATGGTTAAAGGGATAAAGAGAATTCTATGGGAAGATCTTTGCAATAAAACCAGTCCTTCCGGTAGTAATTTTTTTTTCATTATTCTTGGATTTGAATGTTAAGTATTAATCTCCCCTTGTTTTGAGAGATTATTCTGAAAGTCAATCGGCCAGAAAATTAATTGCTCTAGTTCACATTCTTCTAACCGAAAAAGCCAATGAAAGCAATCCAAACGTTAAGGGATTTATTTCCAACCAATACTCCATCAGCCTCACTCATCGAAATCCATAAACGTTCCTTCGCTCATCCGTTAAGATTTCCACTCTGGGAAAATACGTTTCTGCCGAAAAAGTGCCCCTACTTATTCCATAGTACCCTCCTTCCTTAATAGTGGTTTTTTACATTTTTTACCATTTTAGTTCCAAAAACGAAGAACCAGGTTGAACCAGATTTTATTAAGAGATCCTGAAAATTGACATTTTCGTTTCTCAAAACGGCCCTTTCAATTAGGGAAACAGACATTCTGGTTTTTAAACAACTCTTTTTGAGTTTTTTACGACTACATCCTTGGTGTGCCTTAAGAAAACGGCCGATAAGTATTATTTACTTCAAGAGTTATCAGAGGTTAGCATCCCTTACTTACGGGTGCTTTTTTATACATACAAATATACATTTTTAAACACATGGCTCTGTAAACTATATTACCCCAACTGTACAATATCTTATCAACCTAACTTTATCTTTATTTGCAATCGAAAACTGTTCCCTAAAAACGTCAGATGTTGTCGCTGCCTTCGACCTAATGGCATGTACAAGAAGAACCCATTAATCTCAAACACCAAAACAAGCAGAGATCACTCAGGTCTGGAATTTACCAGGGGGGCACGAATTTTTAAAGATTATCCTGACAACCAGGCATCGGCAGCTGAATAATCGCTGACCCAAAAAGCATGTGCACCGGGCCACATTCTTTTGGGTCAATTCTATGTACTGAAAACAAGCCCTTTGAAGGCCATAAACCCGGGCTCTTGAAGAAAAGTGAGTCCGGGAGCCAGATTGAATACGGTTTCTTTTTTCAGAATAAACACATCTGTTTATTAAAAAAGCTGCAAATTTGACGCCTGTATTCTTAACCCAGCTTAGATAATGACCGACACCATAGCATTTGGTTTTTTAGCCTTTACCTCGTTTTTCACCTTGCTTAATCCGTTGGGAACCATGCCCATCTTTATCACGATGACGGCCGACCTGAACGAAAAAAACCGAACCTCCACGGCCAAAAAAGCTTCCATCGTTTCGTTCATCACCCTGTTGATTTTCACCTTTTTAGGACAGCTGCTATTTAAGTTTTTTGGCATCTCGGTCAACAGCTTTCGGATTGTGGGGGGAATCATTTTCTTTATTATGGGCATGGACATGTTGCACGCGCGCCTGGCCCATGTCAAAGTAAAAGAGTCGGAAGTAAAGACTTATGTGAAAGACATCTCGATAACGCCTCTTGCTATCCCCATGATTTGCGGCCCCGGAGCCATCACCAACGCCATTGTAATGATGGAAGATGCCGATTCTATCGGGAAAAAAGCGATCCTTCTAATCTCGGTTTCATTGGTGATGTTATTAACCTATTTGATCCTCTACAGCTCTTCCCGCATCATCAAAATCCTGGGGGAAACCGGCATTAACGTGATGATGCGCCTCATGGGTCTTATCGTGATGGTGATTGCCGTAGAATTCTTTTTTAGTGGCTTAACACCTATTGTAGAGGGGTGGCTTAAATAGGAGCAACCCAGCCGGACGCTAATCTTTTGAAAAGAACCCGTTTGCATGCACAACAAAAGACCGGGAAGCACCCGTGCCCTATTTCAACACCTTAAAATGATAGAATCGGAAGTCGGCCTTTTGGGCAATTTTCAAACCAATTTCGCCCTTACTGCCTACCGACACCTCCTCTTCTAAACCGGTCATAACATCCGATAATTGCAGCCGCTTATTTCTCAGGAAGCGGAGGGGTAACCTCTTTTCGGCTTCAGGATTATTGAGCTCTCTAAATACCATCAGATAGCCTTCCGAAAAATTCGCATTGATCCATTGAAAACCCGTCCAGGCTCCATTGTTGGGTTCCTCGCCAACAGGAAACACATATTGTTGATACATATTTTCCCTATGGGCTTTGTACCTGGCCAGCAGTGCCTTAATTTCCTCTTTAGCCTTCCCGGAATAAAGATGCGTCTCCTGGAAAAACAAAGGGGTACCAACCAAACCAATGGCCACAGCATAGGGATGATTGTACAGATAGGCATCGCTCAACACCCGGTCGACCCGATCAATATTCTGAATAGAGGTCTGAAACCGGTTAACATTGGTGTATTTACTCAACTGCCAGATATCGCGAAGCACCAGAGAGGGAACATAAACCGCATTCCCGGGAACTTTGGGCTTCCGGTTTTCGAGGTAGATGCAGCCATACTCTTTTGCCCAGAAGTACCCGTAACGGGGGGCATTCTCGGTCACATCCCAGTTAACGCGAACCTTATGGTTGGTATAGTTTACAAACGACCGTATTTTTTTCATAAGGTCGTCCATCTGCCTGTGGGTTCCCAAATCGGCGAAATCCAGTTTATAGGTAACAAACCCAGCCTGATCGTAGTTCCACTTTAGCGCCTCCAGGGTGATGGGTTGCGCAGCCGCCCAAAGGCCAAGCTTAACCCCTGTTTCATCCGATTTGGCCACGACACGCTTCCAACCTTCCGGGTACCAGTCATCCCGCACCTGCCAATTAAGATCCGCACTATTGGCCTTTCCCTTATTCCTTTCCGCCGCCGGGATAGCTGCCGACTGCCACCCGTCATCAATTTGCTGAATGTCAATCCCCAGCTCCTTCTGGCTTTCCAGTTCTATCAAAACATTCTCTTCTTTGGAAGCCTCCCTGCCATGGTCGGAGCCCCAGGTATTGGACTGAATATAGATGTCCCTGGTTGTATCCACCGGATAACGAGCTCTGTCGAATTCCTTAATCGCCAGCTCCATCTCATCCTGACCGCCATCGTAAAGTATGGCCCACGAGGCCCAGCACCAGGAATATTCGTCCCTTAAAATCTCTTGAGGGAACAAGGAAGTCCCGGTATTGGAGATGCCCTCCGGGGTCAATTCGAACCCACCGGTATCCACCCCGTACTGGTTGGCACATTTATGCGATTCCTTAACAATTACCAGTCCCTTATTATTTTTGTGAAGCCCCACCAGGTTGCTCCAGTTATTGTAAATGGGCAACTCAGCCAATTCCGTTTCCACCTCTTTTACCAAAGGTGTTTCCGGCTTATTTCGATGCTGGGTATCGTTGTAATAGCCAATAAACTTTGCCAGAAAGCCCTTGGTGTTGACCGGAATGTAGTCGACACGGCCCGTTGGGATTAATTTATCCCCGGTGATGGGAACGCCACAATCCACATAACCCACCAAAGTGGTTCCCGATGGCGGGCTTTGTTTCAACTCGGCAATTCGTTCCTCAAGGCCATTGTTGATGACAACCTCAGCTCCCGCTTCTTCGTAGAGAAAGATCTCCGACACCACTGCTTTTTTCCCGTTTATTTTTTCAAATAATATCCGAAAAGAGCCATCCATCAGGACTTCGGAGGGCAGGTCGAGTATTTTCGTCCCGAAGGGAGCCTGGTCTCGTTTAAAATTTGGGAGTTCTGCTTTTTCCAGGAGTCGGGATTTCTTTTCGCCATCCACACTTGTCACCCACACATTCTGGCTAATACCATCCCCATCGAAATCCCACCAGGTAAAGCCTATCGTATACTTCTTACCTCTATCCAGGCCTTTGATATGGTACTCTACTCTTTGACTATCCTGGGTTGAAGCAGCAATTGAGGCAGCCGTATAAGCAGCCGCTTTGTAGCTCCTTACCAACCGCCCCTGAACAAGATTGAATTCGACTCCTGCTATGGTTTGAAGCTTTGCCTCGCTCAGATATTTGGCCCCGTTTCCCTTAATAAACAATTGGGTCCGGATACCCGGGGCCCCGGGATAAACCCAAATAACATATTTCACAAACGTTTCAACCTCCGGATATTCAAACTCGGCCTCCACCCTGATATGCTCGGACGTAAATCCTTCATCATCGGCTACAGCAGCACTAAGACTGATCAGTTTGGCCCGGGATTGATCGTCCAGCAAACCATAATAAGCCCAATCACATAGAAATTCTGGCTGACTATTATAATAGATCAGGCCATTCTGAGAATTCTCGAGAGAGATGGTTCTCAGGCCGGCGTGGGTCAACGCCCAGGTACGTTTAACTTTTCCGGTACTAACGATTAAATTGTTATCTGTTGTAGTGACTTCAGCCCCTGATAATTGAGCTTTAATCTCTTTCAAACCATTTTCCTGTTTACAGCCCGTAATAACAAATAGTAACAACATTACCCACAAACCAATTCGGGATGGACGCATAGATCTCATTTTTCAAGTTCTCTTAAGTACAACAACAGCATTTAAGTCACTCAAATTTAACCTTTTATTTTCTATTTTTAAACCACCCGGATTTAAGGAAGCGCACACAAGATGCATCCGGGAAGAAGCAGACCCATATAATGTGGTCTGTCCGTCCGCGGCAACGCAGCAATGGGTTTAGTGTAAAAAAAAAATTGGGTTAGGGTTTTGTCCAAACGACCGGCTTAAGGCACAGGCACTTTTAAAAGAAGGTGTATAAAACATTTTGATTTTGATCCACCTGTTTTGCGTATAAGATATGATCCGTATAACCGATCCAAACCTCTGTTAAATCGGTTAAAATATATACGTAAATATGGATCCCACTACCAACATCTTTGTCCGGTTCTCCAAATGCTGCTACAATGGCGTCATAATCCATGTCAACCGTTAAAGAAGTCTGGAAGTCATCAAAAGTCAAACGCTTATCATCAGCATTCTCATTGCTACATGATATCGAAAGACTGATGCACAAAAGGATTATACCGAAAGCTTTCATTATACCCGGTTTTAGCTCCTTGAACTTTATTTCTTAACCTCCTGAACTCTATATAAATTATACAGCTGTTTGTTATAGGGATAATCCCAACAGCCCATTCTATGAAAAAGATTTCCACCAAATCCTTTCTTAAAAACATGTACTCCATGTAAAGGATGAGCCTGATTTAAATTAGGGGCAGAGCCAAACATATCATATTCTGAGCACCCCCTCTCTTTCGCCATTCGTATAGATTCCCATTGCAAAGAATAGCTGGCCATTAAATTTTCTTTACAGGATGTTGATGCGCCATATAAATATGTTCCGCGTTTCTTTGACAAAACTAAAAACATTGAAGAAAGAAAAGTGCCGTTATAATCAGCCATTAACATTTTAACGGTTACTCCTTTTTTACTGTTGTCCTGATTTTTTAAAATGGCCGCGAAGTATTCTTGATTTTGTGCTGGTAGTTCATGTCTAATGGCTGTTTCAAGATATAATTTGTACCACTCTCCAATCTGGTCAATTCCATATTCACGCACCCTGATTCCCATCTTATTGGCTTTTCGTACGTTATATCTTGTATTGTATCTCATATTATAGAGGATATCCTGCTCTTTTGGCGTCAAATCAAGAAAAAAGGTGTTTTTGGGCAAATGATCCTCTATGCTTTTATGTAGGTTCCAATTAATCGTATTAAAGTTTAGCCTATATTCCTGAGTCTTATTGGGTGGTGGCCCAATCCAATTTCCAGAATTGTCAAAATACGCCTCTTCAAGGGCCCACTGATTCTCCCAAATCAAATCATAACGAATAAAAATACACGATGGGGGAAGATGTGGTTTAATAGTTTCAGATAATTGTTCTAAAAACAATCCCTGGTTTTCCAATGTAGGGACCAATTTAGGTCCGTAGGGAATATAGGCAAAACAATTACTATTATCTACATACTTTATTAAGACTAATAAATCTTCATTTATTTTATCTAAAGAGCTACCTCTACCAAACAATAAGTCTTTCGAAATTGTCAATTCAAACCCCTTTGGTATAAATCCCTGATTTCTTTTTACACGTGCCCAAAAAGGAGTTTGAGGCAATACATTCGTGCTCTTAAATTCAGCAATAGCCTTTTTCTCTAAAGTAAAAATCATCCCTTTTTGCCACAAAATTAAAGAATCAAATACTTTATATGAAATTTAGGCTGGTTTTGATCGCTGCCTTAAACAGGGCCCCAAAATTAAGTTCAATTGCCGCTACATTCTTTCCGGCTTGTGGTAATGGGCTCACAAAAAAACGGCAAAGCTGACACCCCCCCAAACCGAAAAGTAATCTCACGTATTCAAGACCGGCACTTTTAAAACCCAATGAAAATAGCTGTTTGTTGGTAAGATCCACTCATACACTACGAGAAGAAAAATACAAAAGGCACACAACACAATAACGGTTAGAGTTAATCGCACAGGGAAATATTTTCACCGCCCAAAAAATCTTAATTACCTCAAAACAATAATTTTTTATTGTTTTTCGATACTTTTTCTTAGATTTACGTAAAAATAATGTCCGGAATTTCCAATTATGAAAAATTCAGTTTTATTTAAATCATTGATCGATATCTTTTTCCTTCTTCATGTAATAGGATTCATTGCCATTCTATTTAAGATCCCGGTTGGATTTATCGATGTCAAAAATATAGAGCCTCCTCTATTGGGGGATTGGACTATTCTGGCAATTAATATTCTTGTTTACTTTATATTTTTAAGGGGATTATTTTTTCTGAGAAAAATGGCAAGAATTTTTTTGTCACAGAATCACCTTTCCGGATCAGCAGTAAACTATATGAAAACATGCGGAAATCAGTTTATATACGCGGGTTTGATCTCAATCCTGACAGTGCTGACTGATAAACTTTTGAACTTAAATATTGAACCTGTTTTTAAGTCACTTTCCATTACTCCCATATTTTTAATGATTGTGGGATTATTTTTTGTTATCCAAAGCAAGACTTTCTCACAAGCTATTAGAATTAAAAATGAAAATGATTTGATGGTATAATTATGGCTATACTAATAAATCTTGATTTGATGCTTGTCAAGCGTAAAATGAAAAGCTATGAACTTGCGAGCATAATAGGAATTACGAATGCTAATTTTTCGATTTTGAAATCAGGAAAAGCAAAAGCCATTCGATTATCAACGCTTGATGCCATTTGCAAAGCACTTGACTGTCAACCAGGTGACATTCTGGAGTACGCCAGTGACGACCCCAATCGCACTGGTGACGAGCCTTATGTTTAATTTATAGCAGGAGCCTTTGCCACCCGGCAAACAGGCTTTCTCCACCGCCCGGTGCATTTACCTTATATGCACACTCCTCCCCGACGTTTGGCCGTTACAATGCCCCCCCTGTCGATAAAATCCCCTCAACGGTAGATTATCATTCAGCACTATGCTTTTTAGGCTTAGTTTTGAGCCATCGGGTAAATCATCAAAAAGCAGCAGACAGGAAACGAGCCCCACAAAAAAACGGGGCAGGCTATCCCGCTATGGGACGACCGGATAGTGACAACTGAAGGGAAAAATCACACAAAAGACTAAGAAGGATTCCTTTTTAACAATGAAAACCAATGACCATATTCTTCCGAAAAATCCAAAAGAAACTACGTCCCGAAAGCAAACTCAGTAAATACCTGTTGTACAAAATCGAAGAAATTGCACTTATTGTTATTGGTATCTTAATAGCAATGTCCATTGACAATTGGAATGATGAAAGGAAAAAGAAGATACTGGAACATGAAATTCTAACCGAAATTCAGACCAATTTAAAAACTGATCTGGAAGACCATCAGCAAAACATACTTTTTCTGGAAAAGCGATTAAAGGGATCCGAAGAATTGCTTGAGAACATAAAATCATCCCCACAGTTCATTGACTCCATCGGGCCAAAAATAGGTTTTATTGCCAGTGCAGCGCCACATATCAATCCGGTTTTTACGGGTTACAACAAAATGCTTTCAACCGATCCCGAAGTCATTTCTTGCGATAGCATCAGAGCTCAAATCTCCTTCGTTTATGAAAACCATTACAAATGGTTGTCAAATATATTTAATGAGATGTTTCTCACCCAAACAGCATCTCTAACCCAATTGATTTTAAAAAACTTCATCATCAAAGAATCAGATTCTCTAATCCCGATTTATGAACCTAAAAATTTCAGGGAATTAAAGAGCAACACATTTTTTTTGACAAGCCTTGAAACACACATGAAACATTGGGAAATGATTGAGTTAAGATATAAGGATTACATTGCAGAGGTCGAAAAAGTGATCCAAAATATAGATATAAAAATAACCAGGAGAGCCCCCCCGCTAACCCCAAAAGCCTCAGACATAACCGCCCACAACTGATTTCAACCCCTGGCTCGATCAAGCCCCGAGACCAAGGCACTCCCTCCTCCTTGGCCAGTCCGGGAGGTTACCCCCTGGCTTCCGGCCCCTTTGGGCAGACTGAATTAACCCCCGGGGTCACCCCTGCCGACGACGTTTTTATGCCAGGGGCTGCCTGCTCCAACGCCTTCAATATGACATAGACGCCACATCCAATTTACCGATTGGTTTAGCAGCTTTATAAGTTGGACGATAAAACTGCCCCAACTGTCGATTTCATTTTAATATCGGAACCTGACCAAATATATTTGTATCAATATAGTCCGCAAACATGGTGCTATAAAGACAAAAAAAAGCCATTAACCCTGGTGCGCAATATTGATTATACCTTTTAGATAATACAGGTGATTATTTCTTTACCCATAAAATAAAAATATGAAACGGAATGATGGTGTTAAAAGCAAGGAGATGAGAAGCGATCCCACAATCTTTAAAAACTATTCGTTCAAAACCCCACAACAAAAAGTGAATTTCGAACATCATTTTATTGTGCCCTGGGAACGGGTTGAAGAGGATGACCTCCTGAAAATTCTGAAGGAAAAAAACAACCTTCCAAACAATTGGCTTTAACTACCAGTCCATTTGTAATAGAAATGGTTTTGGTAACGATGGTTGTTGCAAAAAAGGGATTGACCAGTTCTCCAGCAAGTGTGCGGGAGGGGCTCCCGATAAAAATGATCGGGACAGGTTATCCCGCTTTGGCGGGACAAATTAGAGACGATGAAAAAACAAAATATAGCCATATGAAAAAGATAAGCCTGATCATTACAGCATTACTCCTGTTGGCATTTTACGCCTGTCGTGAAGACGATTTAGTGGTTGAAAACGAAGAGGAAGAAGAAATTGTCGATACGGCCGATTATTCTGACTGGGACGACGCCACCCACAGTGAAGATGCTGAACTAAATTACGATGTGGTCTTTAACCAGAACGAAGTGCTGCGC
>JBFHFS010000039.1:0-46279 GCA_041583495.1 Marinilabiliaceae bacterium
AGAAAATTTCGATCAAAAAACACGGACGTAAAGCAAAAAGTATATTTAAATATGGACTTTCTACGATTGCTAACATTTTGTCAAACCCTGGAAATCAATTCAATATAAATGTCTATGAATTTTTGTCATGTACTTAGAAAATTATTAAATTATTAAAAGTTAACCCTGAGCTTTTATTCTCAAGCCGGAGCAAAAGTAGCTATTTCCCCGCAAACGAATTTCCCTGAAGTCTTTGGTGTGCTTAAGCTTTTTCATTCCCTGCATTTTCATTAATTTAGCCAACCAGTAAACCAAAATAAAACGAATGACTAAAAGTTTTTTATTGGCTGCCATCCTGCTGCTGATGGCCCCATTCGGCCTTCTGAAAGGTCAGGATCCCGAGGAGAGTTCTTTCGACAAACTGCAAATGGATCAACACCTGGCAGGTAAATACAAGGGCCTTGAAATCATCAACCAGCACGGACCCATATTTATTACCAGTTGGGACAAGGATTCCATTAGCATTGAAGTTCTTGTTAAGGTTTCTGCCCCGGGCGAAGAGATCGCGAAGGAAGTTTTGGAGAAGATTACCATTCTAACCTCCGAAAAAGCGAAAAAACTGGTCTATAAGACCCTGATTGGTGAAGATTTCTTCTTCAACTATCCCTATACTGTTCAATACAATGTTTATTTGCCGGCCAATATGCCCCTGGATATTCAAAATCGTTTTGGTGATATCACCCTTTCATCGGTTATTGGGCCATTAAACGTATCCCTCGAATACGGACATTTGTTTCAGCAGGGCATAGAACCCATTTCCCGACTAACAGGAGCCCTTACCTTTTCGGATGCAAAACTCACCAACCTCTCTTCGGCTGAGATCAAGCTTTCTAACGCACATATTGAACTTAAAGAAGCAGAAAACCTCAATATTTCCGGATCTTTTTGCCGGGCAGAAATCGAAGAAGCCAGGACCTTAACCATCAACGCCTCCACCGGTCGATTTAATATTGGCCAGGTCCAAAACCTAACCATCACGGGTGACCACAGTTACCCTGCCATCGGGGAGATCACCCAATCAGGCAACATCGAGATCTCAGATGGGTTGGTGGTCATTCGAAAGGTCTCAGACCTGTTAAAGGAGCTTACGGTATCCAACACAAACGCTCCTTTAACGCTCACCCTTCAACCTGAGTTAAATTACACCCTCCACGGAGAGGTCAGGAATGGCCAGTTTCGTCATTATCAGGCCAGGCTATTCAACATCATCATGGATAACAACACCATCTCCTTTTCCGGCATCAATGGAACCCTGGAAAAGAGTGCCACAATCTTACTTTTTAACGAGGATGCCGACATCAACATCAATCCTTAAAACCCAACCCTACTATGTCTACCTATAGCCACAGAATTGAAGGTGTACGCGCCCAAATGATCAACGCAGAAATTGATGTTTTGATTGTTCCCGGCAGCGACTCACACTTAAGCGAATACCTGGCAGAACACTGGAAAACCAGAGACTGGCTCAGTGGATTTACCGGCTCCGCAGGAACCCTCGTCGTTACCCGGACTCAAGCCGGCTTATGGACCGATTCACGCTATTACCTTCAGGCGGAAGACCAACTCAAAAACAGCGGTATCGACCTTTACAAAGAAGGATTACCCGGAGTGCCCGACCCCATAAAATGGATCACCAGTCAATTCTCGTCAGGAGCCAGGATAGCCCTCAATGGGACCTGTTTTTCGAAAAGCCGGGTAAAGGAGATCACCCAACAACTTCAGCAAAAACAAATTGTCCTGGAAACCCAGCTGACCCTTGCCGAGGATGTATGGACCGATCGCCCTTCCATCCCCATGGATCCCATCCTCCTGCATCCCCAGGATCTGGCCGGACTTTCCTGCCAGGAGAAAATTGAAATGGTGAGGGCTCAACTGAGGAAAACCGGCGCTACCCATTATGTGGTGAATACCCTTGATGAAATTGCCTGGGCAACCAACACACGAGGATCAGACATCCCATTCAACCCTGTATATCATGCCTTTATGGTGATTGGACCTGAAAAAACAGCCCTTTTTACCTATACACAAAAGTTAACCGCACCCATCCGGGAATATTTCTCCGCCCAGGACATAGACATTCATCCCTACGATAACATCTACTTTTTTCTTACAGGCCTTAACTCTCACGACACCGTCTTTCTGGATCCGGAGCGAACCAATTTTGCGCTTACCTCCGCCCTTTCGACAAAAGTGAAAATAAAAGAGGGTGCGGGCATCATAACCTTACTCAAAGGGGTGAAGAATGATGTGGAGATCCGCCACATCCGGGAGACAATGCGTCTGGATGGGATCGCCATGGTCCGCTTTCTCAAGTGGCTCGAAGAATCGGTTCCCAAGGGCAATGTAACCGAACTAACAGCAGCCCAAAAACTTAAAGAATTCAGATCTGAGTCGGACCGTTTTGTCGGTGAGTCCTTCAACACCATTTCGGGCTACGGAGCCCATGGGGCCATCGTTCACTACAGTGTTACCCCACGGTCGGACATTCCTCTCAGAAACGAAGGTATCTACCTGCTCGATTCAGGCGGACAATATGTTACAGGCACCACCGACCTCACCCGAACCATCGCCCTTGGCCCGGTGCCCGAACAGGCCAAAACAGATTTCACACTGGTACTCAAAGGACATATTGCTTTGGCCCGGGTCACCTTTCCTAAAGGCACCAGGGGCGTTCATCTGGATATCCTGGCCCGCCAGTTTCTCTGGGAGCACCAGCTCAACTACGGACACGGAACCGGACACGGGGTGGGCTACTTCCTTAATGTACATGAAGGACCTCAAAGCATACGGCCCCAGGACAATGGCATAGAGATAGAGCCCGGCATGATCACTTCCAATGAGCCAGGGTTATACAGAAGTGGGCAATATGGTATCCGAACCGAGAACCTGGTGGTTACCAAAGAGATTAGCGAAAATGAGTTTGGCACATTTTTAGCTTTCGAAACAGTTACCCTTTGCCCCATCGACCTCTCACTGATAAAAGTTGAATTACTCTCTCCCTCCGAAAAAGAGTGGCTTAACCAATATCACCAGAGGGTGTACGCCCAATTGAAACCGGCCCTTGGAAAAGAGGAAGTAGAATGGTTAAAAGCAAAAACCGCCGCCATTTAGTTGTATTGTAATAAAAGACTGCTTAAAAGATGAGATATTGTATACTGGTTTTGGTCACCTTATTTGCCTCCATATGGGTCCGGGCAGAGGCTCAGACAACCCCCTATCGCTTTGAGGTTAAAGTGAACCAACTAAAGGACACTACCCTTATTTTAGGACACTACTTTAATAAGCAGATGTTTGTTAACGATACGGTTCGGATTAACAGCGATGGATGGGCCCTGTTCCAGGGTGAAGAACCCCTTCCTCAGGGAATATATGTCGTTTATCTGCCCAACAAGCAATATTTCGATCTTTTAATTGAAGAGAACCAAACCTTTAAAATAACCATCGACACCACCGATTTTGTTAATTCAATGGTGGTCACCGGGGCCGAGCAAACGCGCCTGTTTAATCAATACCAGCGATTTATTGTCGCCCGACAAAAAGAGGCCACAACTCTGCAGTCTGAACTTCAGAAAGTAACCAATGATCCGGCAAAAAGTGAGGCCATCAAACAAAAACTCCAGGGACTCAACGATCAGGTAAAAAGTTACTGGGACAATATCACACAAAACTATCCGGGAACCATGCTGGCGCTTTTTGTCAATGGCATTCAGGATGTTAAGATACCGGAAATGGCCCCCCCAGAAGGAAGCTCAAATCCCGACTCCGTTCTCAGAGTTCAACGGTATCAATATTACAAACAACACTACTTTGACAACATTGACCTGACCGACCAACGGATACTTACCACGCCCTTCTTTACCAATAGGCTGGAGACCTATTTTACGAAGGTGCTCGTCCAGAGGCCTGACACCCTGCTGGCAGAAGCGGTAAAAGCCATCGAAAAAACCCGCCCCAACGCAGAGGTCTTCCGATATATGGTCCAGTTCCTTTTTAATATGGCCAACGACAGTCAGATAATGGGAATGGATGCCGTGGTAGTGGGCCTGGCCCAGAAATACTACCTTTCGGGAGAGGCCACCTGGGCCGATGAAGCTTTTGTGAAAAGCCTCACCGAAAGGGTGGAAGAACTTAAACCCACGCTGATCGGACAAAAAGCCCACGACCTGAAAATGGTTTCTCCTGAGGGGGAATACTTTAGATTATTCGAGGTAAACGCACCCATTACCCTGCTTATCTTTTGGGAGCCGGAATGTGGACACTGTAAAAAAGAAGTCCCTGCTCTACATACCCTCATGATCGAAGAACTGACCCAAAAAGGAGTTAAAATATTCGCCGTCTACACCCAAAACAACAAGGAAGAATGGACAACGTTTATCGATGAACACGAACTTTTCGAGTTCATCAATGTGTATGATCCGCTTCATCAATCCCGGTTCAGAACCTTTTACGATATTAAGAGTACCCCAATAGTGTACGTTCTCGATAAGGACAAAACCATTATTGGCAAACGCATTGCAATTGAAGACCTTCCAGGTTTCATTGATCATTATCTCACCTATGGCCAACAATAATGTTTCTCACGCCCGGTTTAACCGGAGTTTGTTTTTAAGATCCTGCAAAAACCTTCTGCCAATGGTAGCGCTCCTTTGGGGCCTTTTCCTGTATACAGGCTGTGCGCAGGAAGAAAAGGAGGTTCCACCCCCGGAAATATTCCTTAGTAAGGGCGAAGATGGATTGGAAGCTGAAGTGGGTGACACCATTCTTATTGAACCCAAAATAACCTACGATTATAACTCGAGCTACGAATGGCGAATAAATCAGGAAATACTGGATTATAGCAGCCTTAATCTTCAATCCATTGCCACCGAACTGGGAAGTTTCGAATACTTTTTTAAAGTAACCACCCCCAGCGGTGCCGATTCAGTAACCATCCCTTTAGATGTGCTGGTAATGGCCGATTTCCAGGATCTTACCCTGGAGGAAGACAGCTTTTGGATTGGGGGCTCCAGTAGCTCCGGGTTTTCCAACCAAAACATTTGGAATCCCAATATCATCGATGGCCCTGATTCATGGTGGGGCTTTGGTTACAGCAATATCTTCAGCAAAGCCTCTTCACTGCCCATCGAACTCTATGGCGCTTATGCAACTGAAAGTCAGGATGATATTTTCGCGCTTGTGCGACAAACCAGCCAAACCAATCTTCCGACCCTGACCTTTAACGATAACAGAAATCATAAAATAAAGTCGCTGCAAATCGCCAATTCAACTTTCGGTCGCTATCAAATGAAATATGGCACCGATGATTTCACACGCCTGGGAGGCCCCTCGGGCACCAATCCCGATTGGTGTAAGGTGACCATTACCGGTTTGGATACAAACAATGCGATTACCGGACAAATAGAGTTCTATCTGGCCGACTACCGGTTCGACAACAACAAAAAGGACTACATTATTGATGAATGGCAGGTGATAAAGCTTATCCAAATAGGAGAAGTATCCCAATTACAATTCAGTATTACCTCCTCCATAACAGACGAACAACAACACATGATCACCCCCGAATTCTTTTGCATCAATAACCTGAAAATACTGAATTAAGGACTAGCGCATCACCACAAACTTTTGCACCATTTCATGGCCATTGATGGTAAGCCTCAGCAGATAGACACCCGGAGTTAGATTTGGTAAATCCACACGCCCCTTGTAGTTGGTTACAGACAAAACCGCCGAACCAACCACTTTCCCATTTAAATCGATGATGGTAGCCCAACCACCCCCGTCTTGATCGCAGTAAACATCCAGATACTCAGAAGCCGGATTAGGGGCCAGACGCAATTGGTAATCCAGGGGATCTATAAGGCTCGTATCGAGCAGCACGGCCTCCCCAACCAGAAGATCCATCCAGAGGGCAGAGCTCACAAGGGTTGACTCCATCTCTGAATAAGGTTTCCACACTTCATCATTTTGACGCAGAAAGAAAGTGTTTTCCTGCCCTTCAGGCAACGCCATTTGGTAAACCCCAAAACTATCCACGGGGGAGGTGTTATCCACCTCATAACCAACAAAAACAGGGCCTGCTATAGATAAGGGTGAATCAAACATCACCAAAACTTCTTTGTTTTTCTTGCTGACAAAGGAGACGCCACTTTTCTGACCAATCAATTGCTGAGGCAGATCCACCCCACTCCAAACATTTATATTTACCTTACCATCGCCATTAACCAAATTAATCCCCGGCATCAGGTAAATACCGTAGAGAATGCCGGAATATAATTCGGAATATTTTTCAGCAACAGCAGTTGTCTGCATGGAATTATTCCCCGACCAGAAACCGGTTCCATTGTTCAGGTAAACCACCTGCGGGGATTCATCTTTGGGGTAATGCGACAAACGAAAAACAGCTCCCTCATTAGGATCAAAACCAGATAACGATTCTACCTGGGCCCCGTCAGGATTTAGCCACGATTGAACACTGGCATCATCCGAAGAGACATGATTCCATATCTTATTGAGGCGCACAAAGTAGTCGTTAAAAGGATTCTTGCAGGTGGCAGCTCCTCCCGACAACAAACCGATGTATTGATTATTGCTTAAAAAAAGGCCTCCCCCGGATGAGCCACCCTCGGTGGTACCTACCTCCCATTCAGCAATATTCCAATGTGAATTCTTCACAAACGGGTTCCCATATAAGGAATAAGAGGAGAAGGTTGCGGGTAAAGGAGAGGTTGTGGATATGGCAATTTTTTTGACATCGCCCTGGGGATGATGAATACAATAACCGGAGGTCTCTGGCGTCGTGGTCAGATCCCAGCCTGCATAATAGGCACGATAACTAGCCGGGGGTCGCCCCGACATCTCCAAAAGGCAGAAATCTAGTGAATCGGCAAAAGCCCGAAGGGTGGAACCCGAAATGGTTTGTGAGGATACTCCCTCTATATAATTCTGACATTGAGGAACCTCGTAATTAAAAATAAACACCACCGATTCGGGAGAGGGCGTCCCGCTCCCCATGCAATGACCGGCAGTTAAAAAATAGGGGGTTCCATCGTTGCGGGTATTGTTGAGCAGTGTACCCGAACAAAGCTCCGTTCCACTCACAATAATTTTACACTCCGCCCTCCCACTGGCCTGAAAGACTTCTTCATCGTAACAGCTCAATTCGGGATGGCAATCGCCACTGTCCCCAAACCCTCCAATTTTAAGCCCCAGATGATTAAAGACATTCAGGAAATCGTGGTTCACAGCCCCTATCATTATCTGGCCACTCTCCTTTCCTGTGTTTTGCCGTCTCCACTCCACAACAGCCATATCACCCGGAACGGGTGCTGTAGCCAATCCGCCCCAGGGCTTATTATTCTCAGCTGTAAACGCCCCTAAAACCGTTTCGCCCGAGGGATCGTAAATGAAAAGAGAATCCCCTTCCACAAGGGTAAATTTATCAAAGATGAGATTCAATGAATACGCCCCCGGGGAGGATATAACCAGTTGCCATACCAGGCGTCCATCGTCCAAAACAGTAGAATGTCCTGAGTTCTCGGGAGTAAGCTCCACAAAATGAGGGTAGGCAAAATGCAGAGGACGTCCCTTCCGGGGTTGCTCGAGCGCCAATGACTTTAGATCGGCCACCGGAGCCGGCATATTCATCACCTGTCCACTGCTCTTTAAATCAGAGGCATTCTGGTACAACATCAAGGGTTGTCCCCCATGACTAATCTGAGCCGATGAGGAATGCAAACACCCAAGAAAAAAAATGAAGAAAAGTAACCCCCTGTTTGTCAAAATAATCCTTGTTACAAAATTCTTAAATTGCCTCAGGGCGTCCGATTATTCAACAAGCCATCAAGAACCCCGAAACATAGCGCAGGGCAATATATCAAAAATAATCAATATTTTTTGCACTCCAGATTACCTTTCAGTACACTCAGAGCATTTGAGGCCAAAGCCTTCATCTCATCTTCCCCGGGATACACCTTTACCGGGGCCAGCCAATCGATATATTGCCGCACAAAGCCAACCACCATCTTATTGTGAGCCATGCCTCCGGTGAGTAAAATACCATCGATATGGCCCTTCAGTGCGGCAGCGCATCCCCCAATGGCTTTGGCTATCTGGTAAGCCATGGCATGAAGAATAAATTCGGCATGTTCGTCACCCTTTAAGGCCCTTGATTCGGCTTCATGGGCCTGGTTGGTTCCCAAATGAGCAACCAATCCCCCTTCCCCACTGATCTTTTTTCGTATCTCTGCCCGGGTATACTTCCCCCCAAAACAGAGGTCCACCAGCGCCCCGGCAGGCAAGGTCCCGGCACGCTCCGGAGAGAAGGGCCCATGGCCATCCAATGCATTATTGACCTCTATTACCTTCCCTTTATGATGAGCCCCCACAGAGACTCCTCCTCCCAAATGGGCAACAATCAAATCGAGTTCTTCGTAGGGCCGCTCAATAGAAAAAGCGAAATTACGGGCCACGGCTTTCTGATTGAGGGCATGAAAAATGGATTGTGCAGGCAACTCCGGAAAGCCCGTAACCCGGGCAACATCCTGAAGTTCGTCTACCACCACCGGGTCGGCAATAAAGGCACGCGCCCCGGGCATATGAGCCACCAAATCCGCCGCAATTAACCCACCCAAATTAGCGGCGTGTTGCCCCAATACGCCCTTTTTCAGATCGCGTTTCATATCCTCATTCACCTCATAAACACCCGACTCGATAGGCCTCAAAAGTCCGCCACGCCCAATGACCGCATCGATCTCATCCAGGTCGATCCCGGCATGGACCAATTCGCTGAGAATGGCATCCTTACGAAACTCGTACTGACTGCCAATATCCACAAATCGACCTAACTGCTCCAGCGAATGACTTAAAGTCTTGATAAACATAGGCTTAAAATCATCGTAAACCGCGATCTTTGTAGAGGTTGAACCTGGATTAATGACCAGCACTTTAAATTTTCCCATAATCTATAAAATTCCAATATGCATTACGGAAGCGACCTAAGGCCAATTCAAAAAACAGATAAATCTGGTAAACAGCTCACCCTTTTAAAGCAACCGTTTTCCCTCAAATCAAAAACCACCGATGAAGGAACATCTTCATTTAAAAAGGTTAAGGCAACTCACGAAAGCGCAGCAAGCAAAATACTATTGAACTTACTCTCCTCGTTATCGCTTCGTGAAGTCAAAACAACAGGTGCCGAAGCCCCCAACACAACAGAGGCCACCTTGGAATTCCCAAAAAACACCAGGGTCTTATAGAGCACATTACCCACCTCAATATTAGGCATTATTAGCAGGTCTGTATCTCCTGCCACATCACTTTTTATATTTTTATGATGAGCGCTTTCAAAACTCACCGCATTATCGAAAGCCAGTGGCCCGTCGATGATGCAGTTCTTAATCTGTTCGCGTTGATTCATCTTACTCAAAAGAGCCGCATCGGTGGTGGCCTGCATATTCTCATTAACCATCTCTACAGCCCCCAAAACCGCCACTTTGGGGTTGGCAATTCCCAGCTTATTCAAATATTCAACCGAGTTCTCAATAATGCCAATTTTCTCCTTCAACGAAGGATTGATATTCATCGCCACATCGGTGACAGCCAATAACTTATGATAAGCAGGCACCTCAAAAAAGGCGAAGTGCGACAACAGCTTACCGGTTCTTAGCCCCCAGGTTTGGTTGAGAACTCCCCGCAAAAGAACCGGAGTTGGCACCCTCCCTTTCATCAGGATGTTGCCCTCCCCATTATGAACCATCTTAACGGCCAGTTCCACACTCTTTTCGGGCGATATCTCGTCAATAAAAACAGCCTTCGAAAAATCAAACCCCTTCTCCTGAATGATCTCCAGGGTTTCTGCCTTATTACCAACCAATATCGCATCAATTACCCCCGCACTCATGGCCTCATGGATGGCACTTAGAGAGAACGCATCCTGACAAACCGCCAGAACAAGCTTCTTGCGAGGCTTCGAGGGATCAATCAGGGCTTTTAAATCAGATAAATGCTTAAACATAAGAACGGGTTTATTGGATTTTCAATTCTTTGGTGGACGTGTCCTACTTATTGGCAAGCTTATCTACGATAGTTTTGGTGTCGCGGGCAATTACCAACTCTTCGTTGGTGGGCACAACCATGATCTTCACCCGACCATCGGGTTGGCTAATATCGGCTTCTATACCACGTAACCCTTCATTCTTCTCCAGATCGAGGGCAATGCCTAAAAATTCCATATCAGAACAGATTCCGGCCCTGGTCTCATCGCTATTCTCTCCAATTCCGCCGGTAAAAATCACCATATCAACCCCTCCCATTGCAGCGGCATAGGATCCAATATACTTCTTTATCCGGTAATAATACATGTCGAGCCCAAGACGAGCCATGTCGTTTCCCTTTAGGGCAGCATCTCTGATTTCGCGCATATCCGATGAGACCCCGGTAATTCCCAACATCCCGCTGTGCTTATTGAAGAGTGTCGAGGCCGAACGGGTACCGATCAATTCCTTGTCCATGATAAAAGTAACAGCCCCCACATCCAGATCTCCGCAACGGGTTCCCATAATTAATCCTTCAACGGGGGTAAAACCCATTGATGTATCCACCGAGGCGCCCTCTTTAATGGCAGCAATCGAGGCGCCATTTCCCAGATGACAAGAGATAATTTTTTGTGTACGGTAATCCCGACCCAGAATCTCACAAGCTCTGTGGCTTACATAACGATGACTGGTTCCGTGAAAACCATAGCGGCGAACACCATATTTTTTGTATAGGGCATAAGGTAAGCCATACATGAAAGCATGCTGTGGAATGGTTTGATGAAAAGCGGTATCGAACACCCCCACCTGCGGAACGCTGGGCAAAAGCGAGGAGATGGCCTCAATTCCTTTCAGGTTGGGCGGGTTGTGAAGCGGCGCCAGTTCGATACAATCCTGCATCTTCAGGATTACCTCCTCCGTAATAAATACACTTGAATTAAAGGCCTCCCCACCATGCACCACCCGGTGGCCCACAGAATCAATCTCACTCAGTTGGGCGATACATCCGTGCCGCTCACTGCTTAATACCCCTAAAATATAATCTATTCCGGTTTTGTGATCCAGAATTTCGCCTTCGAGTAATACTTTTTCCCCATTGGCTTTTTCATGCTTTAAAAATGAACCCTTCAGCCCTACTTTTTCAACGCCTCCCTTGGCCATTACATCCCAGGAATCATTTTCCATATTAAAAAGCTGATATTTAATGGATGAACTCCCACAATTGAGTACTAATATCTTCATCTGTTTATTTTTTTTTATTTGCCTATTCAATTGGGACAACAACAAACAAAAAGTAGCTGCTAACCGATTCTTTAGTTTAGATCTTTACAGGAGTAAATTTCTTGCTTTCAAAATTGGTTCGACAAGATACCTAATCCATTCTTTTGGTATCCCAACGGTCGCTGCCTGTTCTTGCCCCGTTATGCTCCCGGCTGAAAATCCAGGAGTTATTTCATTGTTACATTAATGCTTTTCCTCAAAAAAATTAAGCCCGCTGCAGCTTTCTGCAACGCTTTTATTCCTTAATTTTTTTCCCGTTGGCATCGTATTTAAAAAAGCCATGACCGGTATGAACGCCCAGCCGTTTAGCTCTTACCAATCTTTTAATAAGAGGCGATGGCTTATATTTTGAGGAGCCAAACTCTTCGTAGAGATTGTCCATCCATTTCACCACCTTATTGAGTCCAACGATGTCGGCCGAATGAAAGGGACCAAAACGCATTCCCAACCCCACGATCATTGTCTTATCAATGTCTTCGAGCGTAGCCACCCCCTCCAGAAGGGCCTGACAGGCTTCATTTAAAAGGGTAACAAAAAGACGTACACTGATGAGACCTGCCGACTCCTCCACCGGAATGACATCCCGGTTAATCAGCTTCACAAACATACACACTTTGTTATAGACATCCTGGGAGGTGTGAAGCCCCTTAACGACCTCAATAATGCGGGCCTCGGGAGAAGTCACAAAAAAGTGCAAACTCACACAACGCTCTGGAAATTCCAGCTCGGAAGCCAGCTCTGTGATGATAATGGTGGTGGCATTAGTGGAGATAATAGCCTCCTTGTCGACCACTTGCTCTATTTGCCGAAACACCTTTTTTCGCTGATCAATGCTGCGATCCCCGGTATTCTCATCGGCCCGGATCGCTTCAATCACGAAATCGCACCCAGCCAAATCCTGGAAGTTGTGCGATCCCTTTATGCGGCTCATGATGGCCCGCTTTTCGCCGGAGGTCAAACCCCAGGTCTCAATCCGGTCATCAAGTTCACGACTAATATGATCAAGAGAATTCTGAATCTTCTCCTCGCTCAATTCGATAAACACCACTTCTATCCCGTGCCAGGCTGCAATACGTACAATATTTTGTCCCTCTTTGCCACACCCAATCACACCAATTTTGGAGAAAAGTGTTTTTACACGGCTTTTGGTACTAAGCGCGTATCGTTCAATGGGTTCCACTACAATTTCTGCCATTTATTCATTAAATTTAAATATCAAATTTCTATTAACTCTCAAAACACAACTCATTAAAATAGATTCAGATAAAAAACAGGTTTTTAAGCCATTACAACAATAAACTCAAAACCCTTATAAATTATTTATCAAACCCTACCTTCAAAACAACAACACTACACCTCCCTGATCTTATTGATTCAATAATCTAAAGGTCTCCATTGCAATCACCAACTCTTCGTTGGTAGGCACCACAACCAGCTTAACCTCACTTTGTATGGCGGAAAAAACACTTTCCTGCCCACAGGCCTCCACATTTTTGTGCTTATCCATCTCCACGCCGAAGAACTTCAAACGCTCACAAACCAATTGCCGGATAAAATAGGAGTTTTCACCAACTCCACCGGTAAAAACAATCATATCCACCCCGTCCATGATTCCGACAAAAGAACCAATCCACTTGCGCACCCGGTACACATACATATCCAATGCCAGGCGGGCCCTCTCTACACCCTCACCCGCGGCTTTAATGATGTCGCGCATATCGGATGAGAGGCCCGAAATACCCTGAAGGCCACTCTCTTTATTCAGCAGGTTGCTGATGCCACTAATGCTCAATTTATGCTTTTCTTCGAGGTACAAAAGAATCCCCGGGTCGAGGGTCCCACAACGGGTGCCCATCATCAAACCCGTTAACGGGGTAAATCCCATGGAAGTATCCACCGAAGCTCCATCCTTTATTGCCGTAATGGAGGCACCATTGCCCAGATGACAGGTGATGATCTTACTATGATGATAATCCATCCCGGTTATTTCACAAGCCTTTTGGCCAACATAGCCATGACTAATGCCGTGAAATCCATACCGTCTGATTCTATCCTCCTCATAATACTTATAGGGAAGGCCATATAGAAATGCTTCCCGTGGCATGGTTTGATGAAAAGAGGTATCAAATACCGCGATTTGGGGAATCCCGGGCAACAGGATTTCCATAGACAATATACCCTTGAGGTTCGAAGGATTGTGCAAAGGCGCCAAATCAGAACAAACCCGGATATTGTCTTTGACCTCCTCATTAATTACCACGCTTTGGGTAAACAACTCACCTCCATGCACCACCCGGTGCCCTATGGCCTCAATTTGAGAAAGACTATTCAACACCTTTTCACCAATCAGGGTTTCCAGAACCAGTTTTATGGCGGCCGTATGGTCGGGCACATCCACATCCACCGTAAAGGCCTCCCTTTGGGGAACCGACTGCTTTAAATGGCCACCCATGATTCCCAACCGCTCTACCAATCCACGACACATCATCTTGCGCTCACCATCCTCAAGGCTTATCAACTGATACTTCAGCGAACTACTTCCACAATTAAGAACAAGGACGATCATTGTTGAGGGATTTTAGTTAAAAAAGCCGGAAAACCGGCTCTTGCACAAACCACTGACCCTTACCGGCCAAGGCACTGGTTCGCCGTAATGGCCACCAGATTAACAATATCACTAACCGAGCACCCTCTCGAAAGGTCGTTGATAGGTGCCGCCATTCCCTGTAAAACAGGGCCAATGGCTTCGGCATGCGCCAAGCGTTGAACCAGCTTATAACCAATATTTCCCGATTCTAGTGTTGGGAAAATGAAAACATTGGCTTTACCCTCAATTTCGCTGCCAGGAGCCTTCTTATGAGCTATTTCAGGCACAATGGCTGCATCCACCTGCAGTTCGCCATCAATCTTAAGCGAAGGGGCCATTTCCCGTGCCAAAGCAGTTGCTTCCACCACTTTATCCACCATCTCATGACGGGCACTTCCTTTGGTTGAGAAACTAAGCATGGCCACCCGGGGTTCGAAACCAACAAGGTTTTGAGCCGTATCGGCAGTGGCCACAGCTATTTCGGCCAGCTCTGCAGCAGTAGGATTGGGATGTACCGCACCATCTGCAAAAATCATAATACCCTCTTCACCAAAGGATTTATCGGGAAGCACCATAATAAAAGCTCCGGATACCACACTAATGCCCGGCTTGGTTTTCACCACCTGAAAAGCAGGCCTTAAAACATCTCCGGTAGCATTCTCCGCCCCGGCTACTTCCCCATCGGCATCACCATTTTTTATCATCATAACGCCCAGATAAAGGGGGTTTTTCACCAGTTCGAGGGCCTGTGCCCGCTCCATCCCTTTATTCTTCCTGATCTCATAAAGCAAATCGGCATACAATTCCAATTTCTCGTGCGCCATAGGATCGATGATGGTCGCTTTGCTGATGTTTTTCAGGACCAGCCGCCTGCTTTCACTTTCAATCTCTTCACGATTACCAAGCAAAATAATCCTGGCAAAATCTTCTTCCAAAATGGCATCGGCAGCACGCAACGTACGCTCTTCAACGCCCTCGGGCAACACAATCCGTTTTTTATCCTGGCGTGCCCGTTCCTTAAGTTGTTCTATAAACTTCATAAAAACCTTTATTTTTTTTAAGATTTACAAATTTACAAGTTAATAACCGAACTCAGCCTACTTTATAGCCATTAATATTTATGTTTAAAAGCACGAGCAAGCTCTTATCGACCAGCATTTAACCCGTGGGTGCATCGGGTAATCCCTTAACTATCACAGGCTTTTGATCGTAGGGTTTAATCTGAAACATATCATCGGGGGTTAACCCACACTCCAATACCATTTCCATACAATACTCCAACTGTCCCAAATCAGCACCCGTGTTGTTGGTTCCAAAGGTAAATTTCACCCCGGCCTCCTTGGCCATCTTAATCATATGGGCACTTGGAACCTTGTAGCGCGCATTAATTTCAAGGGCGATAGCATTATCAGCCAAAACTTTTATCACCCTGGCTACGCGGTCCGCGGTCCAAAGTGACTCGTACTCATCGGTCAATACTGCGGGCAAAACCGTGGGATTTACGTAAATATCAACCGGTTCCTTCGAGAAAATGGCTTCAATTTTTTCAACCAGTTGATCCATAAACTGCTCTTTATCGTCAACCCAAACCTCCTCAGGCATCCAAATCCGGGTGCGACGCCCTTTGTAATCGGTAAAGGTCATGGCATCGGTAAACACATAATCGAATTCGGCCACTGCCCCGGGCGAAAAAAGAGTGACCCATTCACGACCCTCGGCTTGCATCCCTTTAAAAACAGGACTTTCTTTAACTTCATTCAGGTATCGGTAAAGTGAAGAATCGTTGGTGACCGGAAAATGAAGTCCGCAATTAGGGGCTATCCCATAGTTAATCCCCAGCCTTTGAGCGTTAGCCACCGCCTGATCAAGAGTTAACCCACCCTTGAGGTGAACGTGGTGATCGATCAGGGGAAAGCCAAAAGTCATCAGTTTGGTGACTAAAGTATCCCATTTTTTATCCACCTCCGGTTTTACTCTTGGTGCTTCGGGCAGTTCCCTTACCCTTAGATTTCGAAAATAGGCAGTGCTATTGGGATCATGAGCCTGCAAGGCAAAAGTTCCCTTAGACAGCCTTAACCCTTGGTTGCCTTCTGAACGCCACGGCTCATCAGGTTCAATGTAATCATTTACCTTTTTCCCGTTTATGAAGACTTCTATATGGTTTTCCACTACTTTTATACGCAACTTAAACCACTGATCATCTTTCACCAGGGGAAAGTAGAGATTCCGGATGTTATAAATACTTCCGGTTTTCCGGAGCTCAGGATGATTTTCAGAGCCGGTATAGGAGTTGTTGACCTGTATCTCGTACCCTTTTTTCGGCCAGCCCTCGGCTTGATATTTTGTGTGAATAAAGATTCCCGAATTGGCGTGTTCTTTTGTTTTCAATTCGGCCTCAAATTCGAAATTTTTAAACGAGCCTTCGTAAAACAGGTGTGCACGCTCTCCGGAACATTTTATCGTCCCGTCTTCAACCGAAATACTGCCCCCATTTTCGGCACTCTTTTTCCAGCCATCCAGAGTTTGCCCGTCAAAAAGAGATTGCCACCCACCCGTTTGGGTTGGGTTCTGACAAGCCAATAAAAACACCATTAATAAATACCAGGGAGTAACAAACAGTTTGCCCATAATTAACTTCTTTGCGTGAATTCAACAGCCTGTAACCCAAATGCAGGGATTCTAAACCGTCCCGGATACCCGGAATAAAAAAAGCGAAACTTCGTTGCATTCAAATCGCACAACTTAAGGTGTAATTTAAGGAAATTATTGAGGATCCTCCAGTTGATTTCCTTAAAATTACGCTGAGGCTTAAAAATAAAAAAGCCGGAGCAGAACCTCCGGCTTAAAATAAACTCACCACACGGGGGGCGTCCCTCGTTTGGTTGTTATTATGACGACCCCATCACTTGCCCTTTGGCCATATCGATCGATGGCTTTTTGTCCTTTCATTACCCGGATCGATTTTACATTATAGCCGGGCACCTCAATGTACTTTTCAGCAATTTTATCATCGATGATATAAAGCACTTTCTTATCCTGCAAACCGTACTTCTCCAGGATTCTCAGCGGAACTAAAACCTCCTCCGACAACCTGAAATTAACGGGCAAAACAACCCGGCAATGAACCGGGGTTCCATCCTTTAAGGCCGGTCTCCACTCCTGCATCAGGTCGACCAAACGAAGGGCTTCATTGTCGAGAAGAGGATCCACGCTTTTGGCGATGGAGGCTTCCCTGGCATGGCCATCGGCGGTTACGATAAACGAGACATTCACCACCCCCTGAAGCCCATCGAGGAGGGCCTCTTCAGGGTAAATCATTTGCCGCTCAAAAAATTTCTCCGGATTGGAGGGCGTCCCTTTAAATTTAGGAACCCGATCGACCACCTCATAAACAGAATCTCTGGATTGCGTTACGGCAAGGTTGTTTGCAAACAGCGTTGCCGACCCCATTATCATTCCTATCAAAAGAACCAATCGTGCCATAGTGAAACTTTTTTAGTATTGTTACAAAATTATCACATCAACAACTATACCAATATGGCCCAAAAATAAAAAAACCCTGCAGGTCAACAGGGTTAATATTAGAGGTTTATTTGTGAATGCTCTCTCTGAGTTTATCTATCCTCGAGAGAACCTCCCGCAAATTATCCGCTGAATTACCACCGGAGTTCTTTATCCCGCGTGGGACTTCCACCGGCTTCCCTTTATTGCTGTCGGCCTTTGACTTTAATTCGAAATTAGCATAGATGCGGGGTTCCGAAAACCCTTCGACCTTTTCATAATCCAGAAAATCGAGATAACGCAGCAGCTCCTCAAAAAAGGGCGCTTTCTCGTCCCGAACTTTTATCCTATAATGTATCATCTTTGTATGATTTGCCAGGCAATGGGACTTTACCCCTTACCAATTGTTATAACCTACCAACTATTTCAATTCTCACCCAAAACCGATGATGCTCCCGGCGAGAGTTAAAGACTACCTGTATTTCTATTCATTGCAACCTTTCAGTTGAATTATTAAAAGGACCCCTTCTTCACATCCGAAAGAGAGTCGATTCAATTTGTCTGAAATTATTCATGGGTGCTGGTGTTTGCGGACGACACGGGGCTTTCTTCCAATAACATTTTTCTCGTGCAATCCTATTTTTCTTTTTCATTAAGGGTTTTCGGGAAAATCAAACACACTTCGCAAGCAGCCATTTTTTACGAAACTATTATCATCATAATAACAACACTGACTTTAATATTATTTTTTATGTGTGCCCTGCTTCTTAATCTATAGATTAGGAGGGGCAGTAATATTGGGTTATACCATAAACAACCAGCTAAGGAGTAAATGTAGAACAAAAAAAAATAAAATCAAGTAAGATAAAAAATAGATTCCCTCACCACCCTGAGCAAAAAATGAAGACCCTTACAACATGACTGACCGTTTATTGTAAACAAAAAGGAACTTAATTAATCTACAAAATCAAACTTATCGGCGTCCTTCCAAACCGGGAATCGCTCCCTGAAGTACACCAATTGACCCAAATTGAGAGAGGTACTTACAATTCCAGGCAAGTTACCGGACAAGCCGCACAAGGTTTCCCCTTTGGGCGAAAAAACGATTGAGCCACCGGTATAGGAAGTATGGGGATCTTCCCCTATTCGATTAACCCCAATCACATAACATTGGTTTTCAATGGCACGTGCCTTTAACAGGGTAACCCAGACCTCCTGCCGGGCCGATGGCCAGTTGGCCACATAAATAAGCAGGTCGAAATCGTTTCGATTACGACTCCACACCGGAAAACGCAGGTCATAACAAACCATGAGGCAGGCACGCCAGCCATCCAGGTCAACAATCACACGCTCCGAGCCGGGTAAATAGTGCATTTGCTCCTCACCCATCCTAAAAAGATGACGCTTATTGTAACAGGCAGTTGCCCCATCGGGCCAGACAACCATAAACCGGTTATGATAGCCCCCCCGGGTGGGAGCAATTGAGCTGCCAGCGAGTATTATTTGATGTTTCTTCGACTCTTGTTGCATCCAACTAAATACCCGGTTGAGTTGATGGTCGGTGAATTTGGAAGGATTCATGGTAAAGCCCGTGGCAAACATCTCGGGCAATACCACCAGGCGGGTTGTGGGATCCAGCCCTGAAAATAAACGCTGAAAATGAGCCAAATTGAGGTCAATAGCTTCCCATTCCAAGCTGGATTGGAGCAAGGCCACCTTTAAAATTTCGGACGTATTGGTTTGCATTTGCTTACCATTTTAAAACACAAGAAGAAAAGATCGGTTTAATAGACGCCACAAAAATTGGTCAGGAAAAATATCATTTCAACATATCCTCAACTTTATCCTCGACAATTCCCTGTATCTCAGAGTAGGATAAACCATGATGATTTACCATTATGGCAAACGCCTTTGGAGGCGTTCCGGGAGAAAAAACATAACCCGCATATCCCATCACGTTGTGCATACTTCCACTTTTGGCGAAGACATGTCCTTTCAGGGGAGGTGTACGCCACATATTCAGCAAGGTTCCCGAAGAACCACTAACGGCCAGAGTATTACGAAAAAGCTCGGCCTGGGGGCTTTGGTGCATATACTGGAGCACTCTAACCAGAAATCGTGCTGAAAGAGCATTGGAAGGAGACAATCCACTTGCATCGAAAATATCAACATAGGAATCATTATCGTGCTCCTGCCAAAACGCTTTGATCAACATGGGCCCCGCATCCCAATAAGAATGACTCTCACCCGATTGCATTACCAGTGCCGGCAACAGATGATCAGCCATCAGGTTGTTGCTCTGTTGGTTGATGACCTGGATAATCATCGACAAGGAAGGCGAATTAATCTCCCCAATGCGCCTGGCCTGTTGTTTCCAACTTGTATTAAGTGTGGGTGCCACCTCAAGATCTGAAGAAGAAAAAACCTCCATGGCCAGTTCACGCCCCATAACGATACCGGGTTGTGGCAACGCCCCCTTAATGGTAAAGGCGGCCCGTCCTGCAGGGATTGAACCCCTGACCTCCCACTGCTTCATCTCCGGCACACCATAGATATAGGCGCTGTCCTTGGGATAGGGCCCTGAACGTACCAGACACAAAAAACTCAAAGGAGCCAGATCAGGTTTTACCGACACCACTTTACAAAGCTCATTAATGGCAGGAGGCGACTGCAAAGTAAGTTCAAACGTGTTGTCCCGGAAAGTCAAAGCAGCCGGCGGAGCACCATAATAGTTACCCATATCTTCCCATAACCTGGGCGATGGAAAGCGAGGTGAATCAAAGAGGTGTTCATCGATTAATATCTTTCCATTCAATTTCTCAATCCCGGCATCCTTGAGACATTGTCGAACCCTGGACCAAACCTGAGTGGGTGAGGACTGTGGAAAATACCGACTCCCCAGCGTGGGGTCGCCTCCCCCTTCAATAATCAAATCTCCCTGCAGCGTACCTTTTACGACTTTGCCCCGTGCCCAGATACCTGTTGTAAATTTATAATCAGGTCCCAGTTTTTCAAGGGCAGCCGCTGTAGAAACCAATTTCATCAAACTGGCCGGCACCAACAAGCGGCTTGCGCCGTCATTATAGAGCTCCCTGCCTGTTTTCAAATCAATAACAAGTGCCGAAACCGAGGCATACCCGGGAATCTTATCCTTTGGTATTTGCTGGCCCACCAGCCAGGATCCCATGGATTGCAGAAAAAATAAAGTCAGAAAACTAATCTTATTCTTCAAACCCAAACTGATCATCTAATTTTTTCTTTTTTTGCAGTCTAGTAGAGAGTTCAATATAATACAATTTCGCCTGCTGTTTTTCCCATTCGGAGGCGGAAGGAAAGCCCAGATCCTCATAGTGTTGCAGAGAGCGGTAAGCCCATGCAAGTGCCTCATTGAACTTACCCTGGGTTTCTTGTCCTAAAGCAATATTAAAGGCTGCTCTGGCTTTTTGTTTTCCCCGTCCTGCTTCATAAACCCTATACCATATGGGAAGCGCTTTTTCCCATTTTCCTCTCAGCGCAAAGTCTGTGGCCTGAAAGAACAGAGGATGCCCTTCGGTAAAATATAATCTCTTAACAGTACTCCACGAGGGGGCCACATGTCCGGCATACTTAGCTCCGGAATAATCGGCAACAGCTTCCACGGCTTCTCTTAATCCCGGTAAGCCACCAAAAGCATGATTCAGACTATAACCCTCTCCCTCCCAAAAAATCGTATCCTGCTGAAGGTAGATATCCATCAATTCACCATTCAGTGCATTGTATATTTTCCAGTACGACCGGCTTTGGGCATCCAGGGTAAGATAATAAAAGTTGCTCAGATCGACGACCGTCGTAGTGGTGTGGTACTTAATTTGGTCGAGGGAAATCACCGCCTGAGCATTATAGCGCCGGCACAAACTGTCAATTTGAAAATAGGACAGAGGCCGCAGCTCTTCGCCGGAACCCGGGACATTCAGGGGCACCTCCACCACATGAACCGAATCAAAAAATTGCTGATCCCGGAGATTACGCCCCAATGATTCAACCAAACGATGGCCAAAATCATCAACATAAAGGGTGTCTAATTTATAGCGGCGAGACTCTGTTTGTACTTCATGAATCGCAGTGTCCCTGTAGGGAAGAGCGTTATCGACAATGACCACGGAGGCGATTTCCACCGGAAATTTAACTCCGGCAGGATTAAGAGTGTCCAGATTGATGGTTGAGTAGGAGATACAACCCGAAAGAAGTATCAACAACCCGAATAACGTCCCTTTAGCGATCCGATCCATACAATAAAAGATTATTGTTACAACGCTTTTTTCAACTCGGCAACTTCATCATCAGCAAACCAGCCCTTCTCCAAACCCGGATTCGCTTTGCTGCCTCCCATTTCAGAAAACCCATCATCACGGTACTCATAAACAGAAAAAGCAAAAACAGGCCATCCACCTGTATCTTAAAAACGGGTCAATGACAATCTCCCCTTGAAAACTGCAGGAAAGTCAACCATGGCCAAGTACTACACATTTCGTGCCATTCAAATGAATACCACCGCCTTATTTTCTTCCTGAACCGCCCATCAACAACCGAAGTCACCTTACCGGCACAAGGGATAAAAGCTAACCCAGTGCGCCATTTCTGATTGTACCATTCGCCCCAACCAGGTCGGGGCCAGTAATGTCCGGGCAGTCAATAAAGAGGTCTTTTAATGGCTTCCACAACCACGGGTTCATGGGTAATGACAGGCACTGTAAATTAAAATACAGCAACTTAAGCAAGAAGTAAAAGGTGCTCTCCCAATGAAAGCACCCTTAATAACCCGTTCCCCACCCATCGTTTAAAAACGATAACAGGGAAAAGTTCTTACATATTCATGCCGCCGCATACATGCACCACTTGTCCGGTGACATATGACGAAAGATCAGAAGCCAAAAACAAACAGGTATTGGCCACATCTTCGGGAGTACCTCCGCGACGCAATGGGATTTGACTTGCCCAGCTCTTCTTAACCTCCTCGGAAAGAGCACCTGTCATTTCAGTAATAATAAATCCAGGGGCTACTGCATTGCTGCGAATACCTCTGGAGCCCAACTCTTTAGCCACGGACTTGGTGAACCCAATGAGACCGGCTTTTGAGGCACTGTAGTTGGCTTGCCCGGCATTACCACTCACCCCGACTACCGAACTCATATTAATGATGGAGCCTGAACGTTGTTTAAGCATCACCTTTTGAGCCGCCTTGGTGAAGTTAAAGGCCGATTTCAAATTGACGGTAATAACAGCGTCCCACTGATCTTCTGTCATCCGCATCAACAGAGTATCTTTGGTGATACCGGCGTTGTTAACCAAAATATCCACCTGACCAAAGTCGGCCACGATCTGATCAACCACTGTTTGAGTCTCTTCGAATTTACTTGCATCCGAAGCATAAGCCTTGGCTTTTACTCCCAGAGCAATAAGCTCCTTTTCGGTGGCCTGGGCAGCCTCATTATAAAAAAGGTCGGTAAACGCAATGTTGCATCCTTCGGCTGCAAACCTAAGAGCAATAGCCTTGCCAATGCCACGGGCCGCTCCCGTTACAACAGCAGTTTTTCCTTCTAATAACTTCATTTTGGTAATATTTATTTTTGATAAAGTAATTGAAACACAAAGTTAAAAAAATAGTTGATCCCTCACCAAAAACCCATCGTAATGTAACGCCACACGATCTTAAGAAAACCAGGGGCCTGTGTAAATATTATTTTAAACAAGGTTGAACCCACATGGCGATTCCGGACAATTCGTTTGGGTTTGCCTCCGAACTCACCAGAGGCTACTCATATCCAAGCCCTTCGCTCTTTTGCCTTTACATTATCCTTAAAGGGTCTGGACTTAAGGCCCCTTAATACTAAAGCGTTGAAAATAGGACAAATAATAAGCAATCTTAAGATCTGGTGCTTTAAAAAACTCCTGGTTCTGCTAAAAAAAATTTTCGAGAGCCGACATCACTTCAGAGGCTTTTCCTGCCAAATGAATATCGGTTATAGAATGGGTGAAATTGCTGGAACTTGGGTTGATCTCAATTATTGTTGCCCCATTTCTTTTAGCCTCATGGGGAACCATAGCTGCCGGCATCACCTCACCCAAACTTCCAATAACCAGACAAACATCGGCCTGCCGGGCTGCGTTTATACTGTTTTCATACGCCACCCCAGGAATGGCCTCCCCAAAGAATACAAACCCGGGTTTTACCAACCCTCCACAAAGCGGACACTTAACGGGCAGTTTCTCCAGGTTGGCCTCCGAGGCCGGAAAATGATGGTGACAGATGGTGCAATCCATAACCTGGGAATTGCCATGAAACTCAAAAACCTGACGACTGCCACCTTCCTGGTGCAGGTTATCAATGTTTTGGGTGATTACACATTTTAGCCTGCCTGCCTCTTCCATGCGGCCCAGCACCTTATGAGCATCATTGGGCCTGGCCTTCCCAAAGAAATCATAAAAAATCTCCTTGATAACAATCCAGGAGTCGTATGGATGGGCATGAAAATAATCCAAATCCAAAACCTGAGGATCGTAACGGTTCCAAATTCCATTCTCCCCTCTAAAAGGCGGGATGCCACTCTCCACTGAGACACCCGCACCAGTGAAGGCAATCACATAATGCGCCCTCTTTAGGATCCCGGCTGCCTTTTGTAAGGAAACTTCGTTCATGAGTCCAGATAATAAAACCGAAGAAAAATCAGACCAATACTTAACAATATTCCTTCAAACTTCCCGGAAAAGAAACATTGGTTTAGGTGAAAGACTACTTAGAAATACGCAAGGCTTTTTGCATGGTGATACCTATTTCGGCCGGCGATTCAACCACATGAATACCCATATCCGCCATAATCTTCATTTTGGCCAGCGCGGTATCGTCCTTTCCCCCAATGATAGCACCGGCATGTCCCATTCGGCGTCCTTTGGGTGCGGTTTGACCCGCCACAAAGCCCACAACCGGTTTGGTTCCGTGCTCTCCAATCCATCGGGCTGCCTCAGTTTCCATACTGCCTCCAATCTCACCGATCACAACAATCCCCTCTGTATCGGGATCTTCCATCAACATCTTGACGGCATCTAAAGTAGAAGTTCCAATAACCGGATCACCGCCAATACCAATACAGGTACTTTGGCCCAACCCAAGCTTGGTAAGCTGATCTACGGTCTCATAGGTTAACGTTCCGGAGCGACTCACCACCCCAATGGAGCCGGGCATATGGATAAACCCGGGCATAATACCCACCTTGGCTTTTCCAGGGGAAATAATACCCGGACAGTTGGGCCCAATCAGGACACATTCACGGGTATCAATATAGCTTTTTACACGGATCATATCAGAGGTAGGAATCCCCTCGGTAATGGCCACAATCACCCCAATACCAGCCTCGGCAGCTTCCATGATAGCATCGGCACCAAAAGCAGGTGGCACAAATATAACCGAGATCCCGGCACCGGTAGCCTTCACCGCCTCTTCCACGGTATTATAGACCGGTAACCCAAGGTGGGTACTGCCCCCCTTTCCCGGGGTAACACCTGCTACTACATGGGTCCCGTATTCGATCATCTGACCCGCATGAAAACTGCCTTCCTTACCGGTTATTCCCTGCACAATCACCTTTGTGGATTGATTCACTAGAACGCTCATAGAGAGATTATTTAATTTTTTAGATTTTGCTTAAGACAATAATAATCAAAAAATATGTAATCCCCTAACTATTTATACAGGGGTAAGCCCCCTCATAACGCCAATCGAGAAGGCTCCTGCCTAATCCAGGAAAGACTCTTTAGATAAAAATGGGCCATTCTTAAAAAAAATGGCATAAAAAAACCTTCCTGGTGGTTAAATACCGGGAAGGTTAATATGGTTTATGCTTGCAAGCAGAGTGCTTATTTTTTCAAAGCCTCTTTCACAAAGTCATTGGCAACCATCTCCTCTTTAAACATATAAGATCCGCTTTTAGGAGATTTGACCATTTTAATAACTTTGGTATGTCCTTTTCCTGAACCTTTTTGCAATGATGCTACTGATTTCTTGGCCATGATTTATATTTTTTACTTAATTTCACGATGAACAGTATACCGCTTTAAAATAGGGTTATACTTCTTTAGTTCCATACGTTCCGGATGGTTTTTTCTGTTCTTCACAGTAATGTACCTGGAAGTTCCGGCCATCCCGCTCTCTTTATGTTCGGTACATTCAAGAATTACCTGAATGCGGTTACCTTTACCTTTTTTAGCCATAACAATTTAGCCTCCGTATTTTTAATATGTTGAAATATACCCATTTTTCTTAGCTGTCTCTAAAGCGGCTTTAACACCCACCTTATTGATCAACCGCAAACCAGAAGCTGAAACCTTTAGATTAATCCAGCGCTCCTCTTCGGGCAAATAAAATTTCTTGTTGAAAAGATTAGGATCAAATCTCCTTTTGGTTCTTCTCTTTGAGTGGGAAACATTGTTTCCTACCAGGGATTTTTTCCCTGTTATTTGACAGACTTTAGACATTGCTCAACCTTTTTTTCGATATGTTTTCAAACAGAGCGCAAAATACAGCATTTTACCTGAAAAAAACAAGTAAAGTGACAATTAATTGGCCTGTTTTTCCGTTTTTTTATTTGAAACCTTCATCTCAGGCCAGCTCAGAGCTGGGTACTAGCCGGTTGATGCGCCTGTACCCTTTAAAGGATTCCATTTTTCATCATTTGCATGAGTTCAATAAGGCTCACTTCCGAAGTCCGTTCGATAACCCGCTTTCGGTCTGAGCCAAAATTAAAAACACGACTGACAACTTTCTCTGGTCCTGCCCAGGCAATCCACACTGTTCCCACCGGTTTGTCGTCACTGCCCCCCTCCGGACCGGCTATTCCGGAAGTAGCAATGGCATAATCAGCCCCGGTTTGTTTTTGAATGCCCAAAGCCATTTGTTCCACCACTACCTGGCTTACTGCCCCCTCCTTAACGAGAGCCTCATCGTCAACGCCCAGGAACCTCTTTTTAAGATGATTGGAATAGGCCACTACACCGCCCAAAAAATAGCGGGAAGCACCTGGTACTGCTGTTAAAAGATGTGCCAAAAATCCACCTGAGCAGCTTTCTGCCACCGCCAGACTATACTTCCCGGAAGAAAAGAAGGAAGCAAACAGTTGCCCAGTCGATACATCCTCTTCCCCATAAATATGAGGTCCGATAACGATATAAAGCTCCTTTACCACCCGGTTGATGGCTTCATTTAAGGATTTATCCTCCTGCCCGCTCGCGGTAAGCCTCAACCGAATTCTTCCCGGAGCTGGAAGATAGGCCAACTTTATACACTCCGGGAGCCCCTCTTCCCAGGCCGTCAGCCTCTCGGCCAATACCGCCTCGGGAACATTGTAAACCAATATGGTTTTATGACGAATGATCTCTGTTGGATACCTTTCCTTTAGTCGTGGGAGGATGTCCTGACTCATCGCCCGCTTCATTTCATGAGGCACACCAGGCATCGATACCACAACCTTTCCTTTACTTTCGAACCACATAATGGGCGCAGTTCCGATGGCATTTGCGATCACCGTGCAAGATTCAGGCACCATCGCCTGATCGCGATTCAAACCATTGATGCTGGTCACCCGCCCTTTTAAAAAACGTTGAATATTTTTAAATACCGATTCATTAAAAACCAGATGGGTATCGAAGAATTTACACAAGGTCGTCTTGGTTATGTCGTCGCGCGTGGGGCCCAGCCCGCCGGTCAACAAAACCACCCCGGAGCGTTGGGTCGCCTCTTTTAAGACAGACAAAATCTCATCTTCCTGATCGCTCACCGAAGTGATCCGCCCTAACCGAAAACCCGCTAAATTGAGTTGCTGACCAATCCATGCCGAATTGGTATCCACAACCTGACCGATGAGCAACTCATCGCCGATGGTCACTACTTCTACCTGCATACTTCAATATAATTAAGGAATATTCTCCTACGTCTGAACCCGGTAAATAAAAAAGAAAACAAGAAAGGAAATGCGGTGGAAAAACGAACCTAACTTGTTATATTTGAATCAATTACAAGTTAAGGCAATAAATTAAACGAAACCCACTGTTTATGTCTTCAAAATTAGAAAATAAATGCGAAGGAGGAAAACATTCATGGCAATAAATAAAAGGAGACCATCTCGCCTACCATATCCAGACGCTTACACGAAAGTTTTGGAAATTAACGCAACAATAGTAACCTCCTCTTAATTAACATCAATCGCTAATTACGTATTCATACAGGCAATAGGAAAATTCCTCCGGTAACTCAAACTGGATTTCCCGTTTTGAATTTGGGATTGCCTTTATCATTTTACCCTTGCCCAGGATGGGAGTAAAAGCCACTGGATTATTAACTGGCAATAATGTCGGCAGTAAATAGGAAGATTCTGTATTCTTTTCCCTGAATACCAGCAAGTACCCGGAATGGTCATTAATTACAGACTGAAAACCCGTCCAGTTATAACCGTTAGGCTCTTCTCCTATTGGAAATACATCTCCCGAATGTAGCCGGGACTGAATACTTCTATACTTTTTAATTACTGAAGCTATGTCATGGGCTTCATCGGGCAATCCTGTGCCTTCGAACCATGCCAACGGTTGTGCCATCATCGTGATTGCAAACTGGTATTCAAAGGGAATAGCATAAGGGGCAAGTGGATCCCCCTCCCCATACATGTTTTTGTTCCTCCATTTATTCAGAAATTCCACCTGTAAATTTTTTGTAGGCAGATAAGCCGATAATTGCCATAAGTTGCGCAATGTCCAGTGTGGGTAATAGTTCCCCAAGTCGGTATAACGGTTCTCCAGAAAAATATTGCCATAGGAATTCATGTAATGGTAACCTGTCCTGTTCCCGGAAGTGGCATCAAGGTTAATTACAATTCCACCTTCCGAATCTTTGGATACCTTTTCAAACAGGAGCCAAAGTCTATGATCTGAAAGTTTATCCGGTAATTGAGTCCCATCTATTTTAAAATAACAAATGCCATAATCCCGGAATAAGTCCAATATAACTTCAGCATCGGATTCCCAATTCTCATAACTATTGTGATTGCTTGGGTGGAACCAAAGCCCCAGGCGGATCCCTTTTTCCTCAGCATACCGGGCTATAGGCTTGAATCCATTGGGTAGACGCCCTGCGTGTGGCGTCCAATCTTCTTTGCTCCACATATCCCACTTATGACCTTTTGAATCAGCAGAATTTACCGAAAGTCCCTGCTGCCAACCATCGTCAATTTGAAAATGAGAAATTCCCAATTTTTCGCAGGCATCCAATTCTGCCTTTAAAAAAGTTTCGCTGATACTGGCATCTTTATTTCGATCGCCCCACGTATTCATCATCACCATATTATCCCTTTCTGGAATTCTGTAGCGCACCGAGTTTTGGTAGCTTCGGAGCGAATACATAAACCCCTGATCCGTACCATCAAATACCCCAACAACACTACCATACAACTTAACCCATTCCCCGGTTAGGAGTTCCCCTTCAGGCAACCCGGCACCTTCCACCGTAATGGAATTCCTAATTGATTTAAAATCATATCCCGGGTAACCTAATTGGACAAATGAGCATGGGGCTTCCTTTAAAATAAAAACCCCACCATGTGCGCCTCCCTGTTGACTTACTTGTAAAAGGTTCCCCCTTAATTTTAATTCCCGGATATAGGCCAGGGCTTCATCTGTTTTGATCAGATTATTATTGACATCAGTCCTGTCAAAAAACTCAATTGCCTTTAGCATTGGATAATCAAATACCGTATTAAACCTTTCCAAGACCAATGGATCGTCATAGATTTCCTCTATTTCTTTAAATTGGGGTTCAACGTTTATAAAAATATAGTTTTCACAGGCAATAGCCGGGGTATCTGCTGATATACGAAATATCCGCTTAATCATAAAGCTACCATAATCAAGGAACACCTCTGCAGCTAAATAGGCCCCACGTAAGTTATCTCCTTCTACTTCTCGGCTTTTGAACACTGAATTAATCACCGGAAACCTGAGGTTAAACCGTAAAGCAGGCGAGGTTGACATTTGGAAAAGATTTTCACCCCTCTTCAGGTAAACCAGATTCAATGATACAAGTTCCCCATTATTCCATAAAAATTGCCTTTTGATTAAATTATTTGAGAGAGTAAGGGTGTCATTACGCAAAAAGGCCTGGAGTTGGCTATTGGCAGTAGTAAATGAAAATAATAACATAGCCACCATTAATACCCTCGTTTTGACCATATTTGCTAAAAATTTCATCATACTCATTTTAATTGTTTGATTAATACTGATGTATTGTCCGACTATCATACCCCCCTGTCTCCCTTCCTTTCAATTCCAATAGCAACTGCTATTCCGGCAGGTTTTCCACCACAAACAATAACCTCTTCCACAGCAACAATTTCAATCGCTTATTTCTGCTCCGCCAATATATCACTGGGTGAAATGAGTTCATTTTCTACCGATCCCATCAGAGCCAAAAAACTTAAAAAGGTTGGTATTTCTGTTCAGATAAATTTTCTTCTCTTTACCCTGCAATAAGCCGTGAATGAAACCATAATTGTACTTCATGAAGTCGTTCTTATAGTCATTAGTTTTTTATTTTAACCCGGTTAAATCAGAATCAACATTTATTGTTCCGTTACCAGGCAATACTTTGCCTAAAAAATCATCATGTAATTCTATATTTGAAGAAGTTTTTAGAAATATCTTCTTGTTGTCTACACTATTGGTCAACAATTCCATTTCTCCTTCTTTATTGAATATACAATTGGAAATACTGATTTTGGTTTTTAGATAATCGGTCATCGCTTTATTCCCGTGAAAATTAATCCGGTTCTCTTTGATGCTTGAATTTGTGATTACTACCACATCAACAGGAGTACCTATTGAAATGAAGTCCTTCTTCTCATCGTGCAGGATTCGAATATGATCAAAAAGTAATTGTTCCTGCATGGGAATCTTAGCCCCGGGATAATAAGAGCGGCTAAACTTGTCATTATCGAAGTGTACTGAAAAACCCACGCGAGGTTTTTCCAGAAATATATCCCGAAAAACAACATTCTTCACCCCAGCAGTGTAAGTGATATCTTTCTGAACAACACCCCAATTGATTCCATCGTAAATTTTATTGCCACTCTCATGTGTTGGTCTTGTTACCGATGTATATTTTGTTCCATCAGCTTTAGCCCTCACCCGATATAATATTCCGTTTGACACTACTGCATCCGATTGTTGTACTTCCATTCCCGGTTTCCAATCAATCCAGGCTCCAGCTAGTATCCGACAAAAATATCCTGTTGTATTTTCAGCATTCAAATCATGACAATTTTCTACAACCCCATTTTCTATCCAGCCCAGCTCAGGATTTGAGGTTGCATAATCATGGGCATTTAACGCAATGGCATCGTCATAGGTTTGAAAAATACAATCCCGGATAGTGAACCGATTTCCCCGGCCAAGATGTATTCCATCCTTCTTCCCTTTGATGATAACATCGTCAATGATCAGGTCTTCAAACGTACAAACATGAATACCAAACTGCATTTTTTCAAGATCCAGACACCGAAACTTTTCAATACGCAAATCTTTCACATAAAAAAAAGCAATCTGGCCCCGTAGGCCATAAACCTCTGAAAAAACCTTATCCTGTCCATTAACCTTTAGGTTTAAACCTTCAATTGTAACGTGTTCATCGTAAGTTTTTGTAAGGGCCCCCTTGTTCAGAAATACATGAGAAAAAACACCGTATTCATCTACTTTCTGAAGAATAACATGATTTCCAAAGGAAAGGGTTGTATGGCTTCCAATATAAATTGTTCCTGCAATTTTATATAATCCCGGCTTACTGACCACGATTGGTCCACCCTGGTCGACCGCTTTCTGTAAGGCAATAACATTTTCCTTTCCGCTTGAAAAAGGTAAAAAACCATAATCAGCAGCATCAACATATCCAATTTTTCTTTCACTCCTGTTCTTCCCTTTGGAAAATACAGTCTGCGGTTGTAAAACAATAAAACTCGTTATTAGTAGTACTCCAAACCAACGCAAAAATTGTTTACTTAAAATATTCATATTCCTCATTTATAGTTAACAATGTTTTTTTAGGACTAAGAGGGTGATTTCATTGGCTCCCAATCCGAAGAAAGGGTGCGATTCATTTTTCTTAATCTATTGATTTACAAAAAATTCTACCGGCAGTTATTTTTTACCGAAATACGGCTCACCGCTAAATTTATTAAAAACAAGTAATCCGTCATGGCCTCCGGGAACAATTACCATATCACCACATTCTTTAATTAATCCAGGATTCCCACTTAATTGAAGTTGCCAGTTTTCTTTAGGTGAATTTATATTGCTAATATCAACTGCAAATACAATTCCTTTCATTCTGTTGGATACATATAACCTTGAGTTATCATAAACAACGGGTTTACCTTTTAAGTACAGCTGTCCTGTTTTTATTGGATTTTTTATTTTTAATTGCGGTTTATCTGGTCCATTTTGGATGATATACCCCCCCTCATAAATGGCCAGTACTTTGTCATCCAGAAATGCGACACCGTTTATCACCCCCAGGGGAGGTATAAATTGCCCTAAAAATTTAATCCCATCCTGGCTTTTGATGTCATAAAAAAAACATCCGGTGGTATGCCAACTGCCAGCCACAAACCTATTATTTAAAAAACCATTTGCTATTGGTAATCGATACAATAACCCGGAATTGGGTTTGAACGAGGTAAGCAACGTTATTTCATTTAAATTTTCAACATCTAAAATCTCAAGATGATCTGCCCCTGCATGCAAAATTGCAAGGCCTTGCTCCGTATTAATTAACAGCTGATATATTCCTCCGTTTTTAGAGGAATAACGGCTAATAAAACGGGGTTCAGTCGATCCATCATAATTCCAAACGGAGAGTCCATCTATACCTTCGGCCAGATACAATATTTCATTTTCTAAAAAAACATCAAAAACAATTGTGCCTGTTTCTAAAATCTGTTTCCCCTCAATCTGTGGAAATAAGCTAACTTCATGAACTCCTCCATCTCCCGCAGCAATCAATGCTTTCTTTTCGTTTTTTAAAACGCAGGCAGAATGCACCTGCCCTTTTGCATCGTAGGAAGAAAAATTTTCAGGTTTATTGGTTAAGGGTTCTGAATAGCTTATTTTTCTCCTGTTTAATGTAACCGGCATCGCGGTTTCTGGAGCTTCTACAACATATAAATCATTCATTAACCCTGCGATATAAACCACACCATCACCTACTGCAAATCCCCCAATTGGTCCACTCTTATTTTTTCCTTTAAAAAAGGAGTGCATGTAATCAGGCATTGGGGGAATAGGAATAGCTGCATGACTCACGATAAAAGGATTTGTTGGATCTTTTATATCGACAACAAAGAGCCCTGCCTCAGAATCACCCACAAAAGCATAATTCCCGACTACCTGAATGTCCCACATATCGGCATATAGCATATAATACTTTACAGGAAATTTAAGCACTGAGAGTTTTTTAGGACTACCAGGCTCAGATATATCAATTATTTCCATGCCGTGCCCTTTACCCCAGTATGTTGAATCGGTACTGCTATTTTTCCATCCTCTCGCATGGTGTCCTGTTGCTGCAAAACAAAGATCACCTTTCACAAATACTCCATCCCCATAACCATCCAGTTCTATCCTTGAAATTATTTGTGGATTTTGGGGGTTGGAAATATTTGTCAGCACCACTTCTTTTGTTCCCCAATCGCCGATAACAGCAATCGTATCTGTTAAAAAAACCGATTGGGCTTCACCGGTTCTGATCATGCTTAAAAAAGAAGGTTTACTGGGATTTGATACATTTAAAAACTCTACTCCATATTGTCGGTTGGTAACGGCTGCTATTGAACCAGATGCATCAATTCCTGTTGCCAACTCAAGAGTATCATAATGTGCAACTTTTCGAAGTTTTTTAGGATTACTAATGTCAATAACAAAAAGTCCTTCCTCCCTTGAAGTAACATAAGCATATCCCTCCTGAACTTGTATTTGCCGAACATTTCCCAGTCCGGGCAGAGTATCTAATAATTCCGGATTCTCTGGTAATGAAATATCATATGAATAAATTTTCTCGCTACCTATTACAAATAATAAATTATCGGTTACCACAGCATCTTTGCATGAACCAATGTTTAATTTTTTTAATATGGTGAGTTCTGAAACCGCTCCATTACTTCTATTGGTTACATTAGTACAACCTACAACCACGATTAATAAAAGTAATGCAATAGAGGAAATTTTGATTTTCATTGTAGATTCAGTTACTTATTGAAAAATTTATTGGAAAAGCAGTTATGAATTATTCCGAAAAGGTTCCTCTTCCATTTCCCTTTCTTAAGCGGGCAGTACAATTAATTCCGTTTTGCCTCACCCTGTAGGATCCGTCGATTTTCAGAATTCTCCAAAAAGTAAATATTCCCAATATAAACTTTCGGTTACTGTTATCAATTGCTGCTTACAATAATCCTTTTGTAGGAAACAAGTGGAGGATAACCATTATCTTTTACTTCAAGTATAATATGAATACTCTTCCCTTTTGAGTCAATTGGAACCACAAATTCAGTTTCTGGTGAATTTTCTTTTGAAATATTAATATCACCATCGAATGTATCAGCAGCATCATAGTGCCACCATCTGTATACGAGCTCATCTCCGTCCGGATCAAAAGAGCCAATTGAGTTGAGCTGAACTGTCTCGCCCGGTTGTGCCTCCATAAAAACAAAATCTGGTGATAAATCTCCATCAAATGCCGCCTTTGGATCATGGTTTGCCGACACATAATCCTTTGTTTCCCACATACAGCGCGAATAAAAGCTATTTGAAGCTTCCGTTGTCCAACGTTTAAGTTCATTTGATTTTAATGGGTTTGCCATCCACACATTTTTTAAGCCATATGGATGAAACATATCCCCCCAACCCCCAAATTCAGGATTGGCGATATTGCTAAGACCAAGGTTCATGGCAATCAGGTTCAGAAATGCAGGAGTATCTCCTTCACCCCCCTTATCGTATAGTTGACCCAGGAGCCCAGAATATTCATGCACCTTTTTTACATCAATGACTTCGAGATAATTCCAGAAATTAACTACATCGGCCAGCAACATTCCGGGCATTAACCTTTCCTGGTCATAATCACCATAAAATTGGTATTTTTTAAAAACGTTATTCCCGATCGAATCCAGATCAAGAAACATATCAAAAGTTACATCCTGAAAGCTGATACAATGAAAAATCAATTTATCGAGAAGTTGCTGAACCTGTTCCGGGGTATGCTTTTGTTGGTAACGCCACATGGCTTGGGCAAAGGTAATTGATCCTCCCCAAAAGCCGACATAAATCAGGCGGTCATCGTCCCGGTCAAAAACTTCCTGCAGAAAATCAGAGCCTTCCGTGTCCCATTCTTCTCCAACGTAATCCCAAAACTTTTCCTGCCCGTTATCTGTAGATCCTGTCATTCGTTGTGCATATCCTTTGCCTTTTTTGGTAATACTGCGGAAATGGTCAGCCGAAGGAAAAGCCGGGTCGTGCAAACGTAAATTGTCTTCTATTTCAGCATAGGAATCAATTATCGCATGTGTCCTTTCCCACATTTTTTCGAGCCAATTTTCAGTTCTTTGAGCCTCAGGTCCCTGATCTGCTAAAATTATTGCCTCGATATCAATTTCATTAGCATAATGTAGAAGTCTGATAAGAGAATTATCATCATCATGGGTCATATCAGTGCATATTACATAGCGATATTTTTTAGCCGGATATGATGTATTTTCAATAACTTTAGTCTCTTTGGTAATGCACCCGGTTAATACCGAACATAAAAAAAATATGACCCCGATTCTTATCCGTTTCAATTCATTAATTTTCATAAATCTGATTTTCAACTTGTTTTACACCCTTATCTTAGCTTAATGAAATACGGAATTCGATCAATAGGGACCTCAATTGAAATGGTTCTTCCTCCTTCATATTCTTTCTCATCATCCGCCATCCAGATTCCCTGAGGAAGTACGACCTCTCTCGAATACCCTTTGGTAAGCATTGGAGCTACAAGGAGCTCACTTCCAAGCATAAACTGGTCCTTAATATTTTCAAACCCCTGGTTGGGAAAGTAATATTCCAGGTTCGACATAATGGGCTCTCCACATTTTGCAGATTGGTGAGCCAATGACATTATCATTGGCATAAATTCCCTTCGTAGTTCAATTGCCATTTTAACGGCTTCAAAATTGACTTTATCCAAAACTCTCCAAGGAGCTACAGAAAATTGCATCATAGGCATTAAAGCATGGCACTGTGCTGAGCGGACAATCAATTCCTGATTAATGGTTGAACTATCTTCAAATGATGACAGTAACCCGCCACCAATCATATCTGGGCATGAAAAAGGATATCCCGAAAGGCCTTCAACAACCATATGGGGAATTAGTTTCTGCAGATCTTCCCATTCGTGGCCTTTGTCCTGCAATCTTTGAGCAAGGGGCTGACCTCCCATTTTCCAACAGGCCCGGAACTCGTTCAATGAAAACCTTAAACCAAATTGAGCATATGATTCACAATGCTCATTGCTATTTAACCCTCCCATACTTAGCGTATTATCCGGGTAAAATTTCATATCACCTGCATCAAATTTAAACCCATCGATGTCATAATCTTCTACCAACCGGTCCAATTGCTCATTAAACCAATTGACACTTACAGGGTTTGAAAAATCCAATAACGCAGAAACTCCGTTCCACCAACGGATCATTGCGGGCTCCTCAGCCATTTCCCAAGAGTCAATGCCGTTATCATTTTCAAGTAAAAAAGCCTTCTCCTTTTTCAATTTCCGATACAGTAATGATTGGTCGGCACTCACAAAAGGGCAAATCCATAACATTACCTTAAATCCTAGTTCATGTAAGCGGTCCGTCATTGCTTTCGGATCAGGGAAACGCCCGGGATGAAAATCCCAAACGCCGTAATCTTCCTGCCATGTGTCATCAATCATTAAAACACCGGAGGGCAATCCATTTTCAATAACTGCCTCTGCATATTTAATTATATCTTCCTGGTTCTGGTTAAAATTCAATTCGATCCAGGTATTGTACTGGGGTGAACTAAATAGCAGGGTATCGGGCAAATGTCCACCAAATTGAAAATATTGCTCACTTACAAATTTGTGGGCTTCGCGAAGCGAACTTCCTGCTTTCCCAATTGTAACGGAGAGATGTGGATCCGTTACAATCAAATCGTTCCCAATACGGGCGAAACTAAAAGGTTCTTCACTCCAGCAATATTGTCCCTTGCTGGTCAGAATTAAAGGTTGTAACTGATTGCTTTTATTGTCTTCATGAAAATCCATTTTATAACCAGGATTGATTGGCATCAGGTTCCCCTCCCTTATAATTCCAGCCCAAACGGCTTCATTTTCCTGTAACTTGATTGTATCAACTCTGCATCCATTTTCAGCCTTGGAAATGATTAGCTCTATAATCAGCAAGAAGAGTAGTATTACTTTTTTCATTGATTGCTCAATTTTAGATTCTTTCTCAATTCATTCATTGTTCTCACCTGACATTCTTCTACAAATTGCTTTGCCTTCTGTGTTTTCTGCAAAGCCTTTTCTCGTTCACGAATAAGCGATAATACTGTTGGGAGCAATTGCTCCATATCTTCTTCCTTATCGCTATCGAACATCCAGTCGGCAAGGCCAATATTATGCCACATGTACCCCTTACTGGTTTGCTCTATAAACCTGCCCACCAAAGCAGGGACACCATTCCCAATACACATAATAGGAGAATGTTGTTCCAACCCAAATAGCCCCGCAGACCTGACGTAAGTACTAAGGGCTTCATCCGTCAGCCAAAACGATTCGCGCCATACCACCTTTTGTTTTATATCCTCAGGAAGTGGGTCGTAAAGCATTTCTTTCCCTAATTTCATTTGTGTTTTATCTTCCGGGCAAATTAAAACTTTCATATCCGTTTCTGAGACAATAGCAATAATCGCTTCACGGTAAGGCTTCAAGTCGTGTTCTTTAAAAAGTTCATTTTTATCGTAAACCGCCTGATTAAACTCTCTGTTTTTCTCAGGAATCTCCCAATAAGGTGTTTGCCTGTATTTAGGAATCACACATAAAAACTTTCCTTCCTCCAGCCCATTTTGCTTCATGAATTCTTGAGCTAACGCTTCATTTCTCAAATCACATGCAAAGGCACCATCGGGTCCAAATTCCATAACAGGGGTTTTAATTCCTTTAGCTTTGGCTAATTCAAGAGAAACCGTGTCTCGAAAAAATACGAATTGGGCTTGATTTAAGAGTTGAATTACTTTCCCGGTGCACATATTTTCAGGCAAAGTAATTCCGTAAACTCCAAAGGGTTTTTGGGTTTCTTCAATCCAACGAGCAACATCCTTATCAGCAACCAGGTACGGACCTGAACCATGTAATAAAAAATCACACTCATCGAACGCTTTTTTCAAAGCAAGAGTATCAGAATTTAAAATAATCTGTAACTCAGGGAATCGTTTAAGTAACATTTGCCGGACCCCATCCCCAACGTCACTTGCCCACAATCGCACTTCCACCTCCGGAAGATATTTTTCGCACAACGCCAATACTCCAGGAGTATGGCCAATATCGCCGATATTAACTGTTTGCCACGAGGAACGAAGGAGTATGCTGGTTTTTTCTTCGATATATTCTTTTTGTGTCTGATTATTCTTCTGGGTTTCACAACTGACTATTGCAAATAAACCTACCGTTATCAATAGCAATATTCCGATTTTTGTGGCCTCTTTTTCTTCTTTTATTATCATATAAACAACTCTTTATAATGTAATGGTCAACCTATTCATAATAAAACCATCAGAGAAGTTCTCACCTCAATTTTTCCTCCTCCGTTAATATCATTAGTATCCTTTCGAAACCGAAATTAGCATTGTCCAATTCGGATCATACCTTGCCAACAATCTCCCTTGATGGTGCAGAATAATAATCGGTGCAAGGTTCCCTAATTGCTGGCACGGATTTGAAATCCGTGCCAGTAATGCCGGCTTTGCCAACAGCATTTTTTAAAAACCCCCAGAAACCTATCGATTGATATTTGAAACCACATATTTAGAAAACTATATTAATCGTTGAATTTGAATACTTATCAACGTCACAAATAAAGTAATATAATATTACTATTGCTTAATAAAGTGGACGGTTTCTTCTTTTCCCCTGCTCTTTATTCGGATAAAATAGTTGCCAGGGTTAAAGGATGAAATATCAACCTTATGCGGAAATACTAAATTTTGGGTAGTTTCATACACTTTTTTCCCTAATAAGCTATAAATTTCTAATGTGGCATCCTTGTCAAGATCAGAATATCCAGTAACCGTAAGGGTTCTGGTTGCCGGGTTGGGATAGACCTTTAATTCAGTTTTAGAATCTATTTCATCTTTTACCGAAGTAGTATTATCTAGTTTTAACAGTTTAAATTCATCAAACGAGAAATTAAAAGTATTGACTGTGCCACTGCCATCTGCAATATATTGCCCTATCTGATAGATGAAGTAATAATCGACCTGGTCTCCAATTTGCCCCAGGTACAGATCATCGTCCCACCTGTCCAAAACTTCCGGAACCGTATATACAGTAGTATCCCCCTGGCTTTTGTTGTTTCCAAGCCCAACTTTGTCCCATGCATAAATCCAATCGGGGTTAAGATCCGCTTCAAATGTGGTATTTTTGCCTGTCCCAAGCCAATCCTTCCCCCATCCCCTTACGTGGTTTATGAGAATACTTGAGGTTTCATCGTTAATACTAGGACCTGCCTTAAGACCATCGGAAAGATCAAGATCTTCCACAGCAGGCCAGATGATAACCTGGTGCCACAAAAATTCGGCGTCTGAAGAGGTTCCTACATCTTTAAAGGCCCCGTTAAATTTGTAGGTATCCCCAACCGTAAGCTTAATCTTTTGCACAAGGTACTGTCTGAGGGTATTCCCCTTATTAACATAGGACACCTTCAAACATTTTCCTTCACCTGCAGCAGGTGTTTCAGAGGAGCCGAATTCCCAGGTCAAATCTGAAGATTCACCTTGAACGGTCACAATTTGCCAGGCGCCCTGTTCCTCAAAATCTCCATTCTGAATGAAATTGACGGTCCCTTGCCCCATCAGTGTCCAGAAATTAATAACCAAAATCAACGTAGAAAGTACAATTTTTTTCATAAAAATAATTTTTTAGTGTTGTAACTACTCTGAAAAATGAAAACTAAAATGTTCCAAAATAACCCATCAAAGTAGCTGCAAGCAATTAACAATACTTGAAAAACAATTAGGATATATGCATCATTTTAAATAGGCAATTGAATCACTCCATATTTCAAAATCATCCCAATAAATTTGTCCAATTTTACCAGCATTCCTAAGGGTATCAATAAGGTAACCATAGGTATAAAACTTAAAGGGACTCATATAATTCATCCCCGTTGGAGCAATGTCCGGGTGATGGGTTAGAAGTGTAAAGTTGAAAATCACTTGTTTATTCTCCCCCTCAGGAGTTACTGCCATATAGAATCTTCCTGTTTGTCCATCACCCTCTACAATGTTTATCTCAACGGTCATCCACTTTTTAACCGGGATATAAAAATAATTGCATGTGTGATCTCTTAATCGATCGAACGTTGAACTGGAAGTATTGTATTTTTCAGTTCGCAAACCAAATCGTAAAGAATCCACACCTTGATTTACCTTTTTTAAATCGACAGTCATTCTAAACATGTTTTCTTTGGGGGTTGATTTGTTCCAAAATTCCATTAAGGTAAACCATGTAAAAGTTGAATTTATCCTTTTTAAAACATTAAAATCATCAGGCAGATACATCCTTATTTTATAATACAGGGTATCCATTCCTTTTTTGGAATGGAGATCGGCTTGCATCCTAAATTTAAAGCCATCGCCTTCATTTGGATATTTACCCCAGAATCTCAGGACCTTGTTGGATGGATTTTGTGGATCATCAACGATTTCGGCATTTCTAGCTGTATCGCTAACATTTTGATCACCCGTAATAATCCTTGCAATATCAATATACTCTCCTGACTCAAGGCCCGTCGATCCCCAGGAGTTTGGTTGTGAAACAGCCAGATCCTCACCCTTAAAGTCAAAACAACTATTATCGACTATTACAATTTTAGTATTAGGTTCGAAACCTGAATGGAAAACCAGGGTAGGAGGGGTATACGTTTGCGGAACTTCATCACCTCCTTTTTCACAAGCAACCAAGACCAAAAAGATAAATGCTATAAAAGACAATATTTTCACACTTGATATCTTTTCATAATCTCTCCTCACTTCAAATAAAGTAAGGATACTTGCCTTCATAAATCTTCTATTATTTACCATATCAGTATTCTTAGTCTATCTTAAAATATCAGTTACTAATACTCTTAAATCCTATCTCTCTTTTATTTTTGCTGCCTAAATCATTATAAAACATACCAGCTCGAACCTACCCCAGGAATTGATGATGCTTTTGGGTATTCGAACACCTATTCAGACATATCTCTATGGTCTTACTACCATCGGAATGGTAAAAACATTGTAAATTGCTTATGTAAAGTGAACTAATTGACTGATAGTTATTTTGAAATGATCCGGCAGAATCTCACTCCCCTGAAAATTAATTCAGTAATCCCATACACTGGATTTGCCTTTTTACAATTCAAACGGCGTATTTACAGCACGAACGCGTTGTAAATAATCAAAGCATTTCCATCAAGGTTAAGGATTCTGCACTACCAAACAATTCATGGCATGCAAAACCCTTAACCTTGTTATAACCTTTTTTTAGTTGGAATAACCGGGATTTTGAGTTAATTCGGCTTCAGTATTGGCATCAATAGCTTCCTGGGGTATTGGCCACAACTCATTAAAAGGTTCCATAGTGGCAGCCGCCCTCCAATTATACTTAGTGGCCCTTTCATACAAAAGCCCCATCCTAACCAGAGTCCTTCTCCGTGGTTCCTCAATTATTAGTTCCCTTGCCCTTTCATCAAGAATAAAATCAATTGAAACCTCTGCGGCAGATATTGATTTGGCTTTGGCTCTGCTCCTTACTACATTAATATCAGAGGCTGCTTTTTGATTCTCTCCCATTCTGAAATAAGCCTCAGCTCTTAAAAGATAGGTTTCTGCTAAACGCATTTTAATAATATCATTTGGGGTTTGACCACCAGGTAGATCATCCATAAAGATCACCCCATCCGTTTTAGCGATGCATGGATAATATGCCCTCAATGTATCAACAGCAAGACTGGTCAATGTCCCATCAGGATAGGCAATTACTGCTTTTCCTGCACCATTGATTTTAACATTTACCTTTTCACCATAAAATTCTGACGCAGGGTTATTATAATAAAATTCTCTCCGAACATTATATTGAGAATTCCGGATATCATTAGGGTCATATTTCCATATGTCATATTTCCAGTAATTCAACGGAGTATTATTCCCGATACCTCTACCGCTTTTTTCATCTACACCGTATAAAAGGGTATATTTACCATCAGGTGTTTTTAACTGATCAATTCTGGGATTCCACATTCTAACTGTTAGGTTACCATTATCACCTGAAGTTGCCCCTCCATCAGTAAAATTTTCAAATTGCCAGGCCCATATTACCTCCATGTTGCCTGATGAACGATTTTGCTGGTTGGTATAAAACAGGTCCCCAAACACATCACCTTCCCGGCTTGTGTCACCAAAACGTTCTGTCATCATTCGATAGGTTCCACATTCACCGTCTATAACTTTTGAGGCAGCCGTTATTGACTGGTCGTAGTAACTTTGATCTCCTGTTTCCATTCCAAGGCTTATATATACTTCTGCCAGCAAATGATACGCAGCAGCTTTATATATACGCCCATTCGATTCGTTTTCAACGATAGGTAAATAAGTTACCGCTTTCTCCAGGTCTATTTTAATAAATTCCAGTACTTCTAAACGGCTTGCTCTGGTAAAATCATAACGTGGCTCAGTAATTTCTTGAGCAACTATTGGGATTCCACCAAAAAGATTTACCATTGCATTGTAAGTCCAAGCTCTGAAAAACAGAGCCTCTGCAACAAAAGCCATTTTTTCTTCTTCTGATATTTCCAAAAAAGGATTATCTGAATTACTGATAATCATATTGCACTGTTTTAGCATACTTTTATAACCCCAATCCCAGTAGGCTACCACATTTTTATACGTAGGATTTATTGTTCTATAATCGTTAAAGAAGCGAGTATCACTTACTCCGGCAGTAGCAACATCAGTGCCTACACACATATCATCGGCAAGACCTGCGGTAATCATATGTTCCTCTCTGGCAAATGCATATAGGGCATTCAGGGCCGTTTCGAATCCAGCCTCATTAACTAACAAATTCTGAGGGCTAAATTGGTCAAGTGGTTTTTCGTCTAAAAATGAATCTTGACAAGATGTAAAAAATACCATAAACAGTATTAAAAACCGCGTTATCTGATTTATATACTTAATTTTCATCTTAATATTTTTTTGTTTATGTTTATTATTGCAACAAGTATGATTATAATCCTACATTCAAACCTACTGTCCATGTTCTCATCAGAGGACCTGTATCATCGCTACTGTAACCACTTCCTTGTCTTCCTCTACCTCCTGCTCCATGTTCCGGATCCCAACCATGCCAATTGGTCCAGGTATGCAAATTCTTTCCACTAACATATACTTTCAGATTTCCAACTTTAAGTTTAGATAGTACGCTTTTAGGAAATGTATATGATAAAGAAAAATCCTGTAAGCGAACAAAACTTATGCTCTCATAAAAACCATAAAGATACGGATTAGGATATCCGACACTTGGCCTGTCATCGAGAGGATTCTCAGGAGTCCAATAAGGCAGGTCCATAACATTTGCCTGATCGTAATAATTAGTACCCAGGTTCAAAAGACTATTAGGCTTGTAGCCACCATGCCGTATGTTAAATAAGAAGGACAGGGAGAATCCTTTATACGAAAATGTATTAGAGATTCCTGCAGTAAATTTTGGGTCTTGTGAACTTACCACTTGACGGTCATCTGGTCCTATGATTCCATCCGGTTCTCCATCTGGTCCGCTTACATCTTTAAACCGCACAAATCCGGGTTGAGCACTTGGGTCGATGGACATATCATCGCCTTCCTGCCAAATACCGTCCCATACATAATCGTAGTTAGAGTGTATGGATTCTCCAATAAACCAACCACTGGCAATATCATCATCTTCAATGCCATCGTTATCCAAATCGTTACCTGTCAGTTCTGTGATTTTATTTCGGTTTAGGGCAAATACAACGTTTGTTGACCACACAAATTGATCGTTCCTGAAATTTTCAGAATTCAGCGTAAATTCAAAACCCCTATTCTCGGTAGCCCCAATATTTGTATATATACCATCGTAACCGGTCATTCCCGGTATACTGCGGTAAAGTAACAGGTCCGTGGTTTCCATAAAATAGTATTCCACAGAACCTCTTATCCTGTTTGACAAAACATTAAAATCGATTCCATAGTTAAAGGCTGTAGTGGTTTCCCAACTAAGGTCAGAACTGGCCATTGTCTCTGAATATAGGCCTATTGCAGTTGAACCACCATCCCCATATAGGTAGTTAATTTGATCCATTGTACTTAGTGAGGCATACGAACTAATGGCACGGTTACCATTCATGCCGTAGGAGGCACGTAATTTTAACATGTCGAGCCATTCCATACCCTTTAAGAACGATTCTTCTGATAAGTTCCATCCAATCCCTAAAGAAGGGAATACGCCATACTTTTTTCCATCACCAAAGGCAGAATAACCATCTCTCCTTACCGTTGCATTTAACATGTATTTCTCTCCAAATCGGTATCCGATCCTTGCCATAGCAGACACGGCTTTGCTTTCATTAGCTCCAGTGTCAATCGAAAAATTTTCTCCCAATTCTAAAGCATTCCATTTTAGCGCATCATTAAAAATATTGTTACTACTTAATGATGAAAATTCATAATGCTTTGTTTCATATCCATACATCAATGTCACATCTACATTATGTAAATCATTAATGGAGGTTTTGTAGGTAATAATATTCTCTAAAGTAAAGTTATTATTCTTCGCATGAAATTTTGAACCAGAGCCCAAACTATAGTACGTTTCCCTAATAAACTGCGGGGCATAATATTTTTTATCCTGGTTAACCAGCGTATTCCCAACATTAATACGGTAGGATAATCCCTTTAGAGGAAGTTGAATTTCACTATAAATATTATTAAAAAGTACATTTACAATATCTACTTCCTCATTAAGTAGTGTTTCAGATAAGGGGTTCCATACCAAACCAATATTCATCGGCTGGGGTCGCGGAACTCCATCGTCGTAATATAAATCGGCATAAGGGCTTAACCAATAAGCAAAATAGATATCAGCCTGGATCCCGGAGTAATCCTTACTTGAATAACCTGAGTTCATTCCCACCTTCATCCAATCTGCAACCTGGATGTCAAAGTTGTTTCGAAAGCTGAGGCGATCAAAATCATCTCCCATAACAACACCTTTAACATCTGTGTAAGAACCCGACAGATAGTAAGAAATCTTTTCATTTTTTCCTGAAACACTTAATTCATGGCTTTGCATTGGGGCAACTTGTTTTATTTCTTCCCATGGATCAATAGTAATACCCGCATTATAGTTGGCTAATTCCAACGGCTCCAGTTGTATAAGTTGTCCTGTATAAGCTTCGGCATCCTCTTTTAATTGCATATATTTCTCTGGCCCCATCATTTTAGGCGTATGAGCGTAATCAGATTTTCCGTAATAGGTATTATATTCTATGTGCATACCTCCTTCTTTCCCTTTCTTGGTTGTAATAAGTATTACTCCATTTGTTGCCCTTGATCCATATATTGCCGCTGAACTTGCATCCTTCAAAATATCAATTGATTCAATATCATTTGAATTTATATCAGAAAGGCTACCTCCAGTGTATGGAATCCCGTCCAAAACAATTAAAGGACTATTCCCTGCAGAAATAGATGTATTCCCTCTAATGGTAATGCTGCCATCAGATCCAGGACGACCATTATCAATTACGGTTATTCCGGCGACAGACCCCCTTAAACTCTGAACGGCATTAGCATTTGGTAAATCTTCCAATTTTGTAACATCAATTCTTACCACAGAACCTGTCAAATCTTTTTTTCGCGCCGTTCCATATCCAATAGCCACAACCTCTTCAAGCCCAATTGCATCAACTGCCATTGTAATATTAATTGATGTTTGATTACCCACTACAACTTCCTGAGCCACCATCCCCACAAAAGAAAATACCAGGATACCGTTATCCGGGATATTAGAAATCGAATAATTCCCACCCATATTGGTAATCGTGCCGCTTGAAGTACCTTTGATGAGTACAGTTACCCCGGGGATTGGCTGCCCGGATTCATCGGTTACACGGCCTGAAACAGTTTTTTGCTGTTGGCTTTCCAACATTTCTGCCTGCCTCTTTGCATCTTTACCTTTTTTCAGGACCACATACCGGTCGATAATTTCATAGGAAATATCAGACTTATTAAAAATATCGTTCAAAACATTTTCAATAGTCGAATTCTTAGTCTTCACGGAGACTTCTGTGGACGGGCTAAGTACATGACAAAAATTCATAGACATTTATATTGAATTGATTTCCAGGGTTTGACAAAATGTTAGCAATCGTAGAAAGTCCATATTTAAATATACTTTTTGCTTTACGTCCGTGTTTTTTGATCGAAATTTTCTTCA
>JBFHFS010000040.1:0-44052 GCA_041583495.1 Marinilabiliaceae bacterium
ATTTTAATAGAATTGAATTTTGCTATGCTCGGCATTGTTGCAAACAAGTTTGCACACTGCTCTCACCAGTCGCAAAATTTTTGTTTCGTTTTTGCTGCTGTAGGCAAAAATGAAAAGCCCGTCGGCTTGAGACGAAATATAATAAATCATTCAAAAAAAAAGGTTTTACCGGACAATAGTGATTAAAAATATTAAACGAAGAAATTATGAAAAAATACAATAGAATAATATTTGCGGGGATGTTCATCTGCTTTCTAACCTCGGTAACTTCAACCCGTGCCCAGGAGTTGGCCGAAGATCCTGGAAAATCAGCTCTGAAGAGAACCGGGCGTTACTATGGTGCAGATCCGGCATCTCAGCCGGTTAAGTTGCGATTAGATGATCTGACAACCATTGTTGCAGCACGCGCTGAATTCCAGGGCACTGTATTCGCTGGAAAAGGAATGACCGGTCAGCATGGCGTTGCAGGGTTCTATTCTCCCAATGCGCAGTTGACCTTTTACGTGGATGCACCAGAAACCGATGACTATGCGCTCACTATTATTTTGGGTTCACCAGACGTCCAGACCATGGAGTTCAAATGCGGCATCTCTGTGATATCTACACCTTCGTTAAAGAGAACGTGGGAAGGTTCGCCGAAAAATTGGCGTCAGCAGGTCCCTGGCCTTCTTCATCTCAAAAAAGGAGTGAATAAGATTACTTTTTCCCTGCCGGAATCCACTGTCAAGCCAACAAAGAGCAATATGGAATTACAGACCCATTTGGACCAGGGGGAGTTTATGCTTTTTTCTATCGAACTGGGGACCCCCTCTGCTCGTCAGGCGCAGTTGGAGCGCGCCAAAAAAATCCGCGGGAATTCATCCTGGATGGTTAAAGGGAAATATGGTCTTTTCGTCCATTTTTCTGCCAATATGTATGGCTGGACTGGCCATAAAAGAAGAGCAGAATGGTTTCAGGAATCAATTAAGATGTTTGATGTTCAGCACTTTGCGGATCAGGTCGAGCGAACGGGTGCCGCCTGGGTGAATTTTACCGTAACCCATCAGGGTTTTTACTGGCCCGGGCCCAGCAAGGCCGTTGATGCCATTATGCCGGGGCGTACCTGTGAGCGTGATTTGCTGATGGAGATCATCGATGAACTAAACAAACGGGGTATCGCTACCATGTTCTATCTGCACAGTGGTTATAATGGATTTGAGGCGGAGGCCTGGCGCGTTGCGTTAGGTGCGGATTACGGTGCGGCGGATGTTTCCCGTTTCAATGATAACATGATCGCAATTCTACGTGAATGTAGCCTGCGATATGGGGAGAAAATTAAGGGTTTTGGATATATCGACGGCTGCCTGATGCACGATTATCCCTTAGATCCCCACTGGGAAAGCTGGGCCCGCGCCATTAAGGCTGGTAATCCCAAGGCCGTGATTGGTTTTAGTTCGAATCAGGGACCCGCGGTCAGTCCCTTTAGTGATCTCTCCACCAGAGATGGAGGAGGTTCACTCTCTGAGTTTAATTCCGATTTGGTGGGCCCTGGCAAACAATATGGAGAAATCGCCCCCGCATGGTGGTGTTTCATGGATACCTGGTATCCCACCAAACCTATGAATGGTAAATGGACCGGGGGACCACGTGAAACAACGCAAGCCTATGTGGGCTATTTCAAAAGGATGGCAGATAAGGGTATTCCGGTGACAATCAATCTGGCTATGACAGCGGATGTTACCGACGATCACCCGATCTTTAATCCCGAGTGTATGGCTGTGATGGAAGAGGTGCGGAAGGCGGTTCGGGGAGAATAATATCGACCCCCAAGAAATGAATGGTGGGGCAGGCCATAAAAAGGGCAAAAAGGGGTGGGATAGTTTTTATTTACAGACCCAATGCTTCGACCAATCCCCAAAAAGGATAAATACCCATGTGGGGGATCGAAATAAGGCAACAGAAAGATCATTTATCCGGGTTAGACCATTTGGGTAGTGGAATAAACTAAGAAATCGTATTTTTACTGTTTAAATTTTATTTTGAACAATATTGAACCCCTTCGGGGATTCCCGACAGCTCGTTTTGTTTTGACTCCGGTTTTTCCGGAGGTTATTTATGTTTAAGTCCTTCGGACTTTTGCCCCCAATTTCCCGGGATTATAACCGGCTCATTAATATGAATTTATATTTTAAAATGGTGTGATTTATGAAAAACAGGACCAGTAAACTAAGAATTCCTATTTTCTTGTTAATGACCTTGGTGTTTGCGACGCCGGGCTTTGCTCAAAACAAAGTGGATTCTGTCGATCCTTACGCTAATGAAACCAAAGCCGGGCGGGATGCCCGAATGGCATGGTTTCGCGAAGCCAGGTTTGGTATGTTTATCCATTGGGGGGTATACGCTGTTCCTGCCGGGACTTACCAAGGAAAGCAGATCCCCGGCATTGGTGAATGGATCATGAACAAAGGTAAAATCCCAATGGCCGAATACCAGACCTATGCCAGCCAATTCAATCCCGTAAAATATGATCCGGAATCCTGGGTACGCCTGGCCAGGGACGCAGGGATGAAGTACATCGTTATTACTTCAAAACATCACGATGGCTTTGCCCTGTTCGATTCAAAGGTCTCGAAATGGGATGTGGTGGATGCTACCCCTTATGGGAAGGATCTCATCGCCCCTCTTGCCAAAGCGTGCCAGAAGTACGGTTTGAAACTTGGGCTCTATTATTCGCAGGCCCAGGACTGGAACCAGGGAGGTTCAGCTGCCGGGGGGAAATGGGATCCTGCCCAGGAGCATGACATGGATGAGTATATCAGGGACATTGCCGTACCACAGGTTAAAGAGATTCTCTCCAACTATGGGCCTGTCTCGGTGCTTTGGTGGGATACACCCCGCAACATGAACAATCAACGTGCTGAGCAGTTGCTTCCCCTGCTTAAACTTCAGCCGGGAATCATTCACAATAATCGATTGGGGGGTGACTACAAGGGCGATATCTCCACCCCGGAACAACATATTCCCGGAACTGGCCTGGCTGGCGATTGGGAGTCGTGTATGACCATGAATCGTACCTGGGGTTACAAAAGTTATGATCACGACTGGAAGTCGGCGGAGACGCTGATTCAAAACCTGGTGGATATTGCCAGCAAAGGAGGTAACTATCTGTTGAACGTGGGGCCAACGGCCGAAGGCCTGATTCCCGCCCCAAGCATCGAACGGCTCAAAGCCATGGGGGCATGGATGAAGGTGAACAGCGAATCGATCTATGGCACCAAGGCGAGTCCCTGTTCAACGCCTGCCTTTGGACGCATTACTCAGAAAGAAATAGGGGGAAATGCCACGCTTTATCTCCATGTTTTTGACTGGCCCTCAGATGGCAAGCTTTTCGTTCCGGTAAAAAATAAAGTTAAGAGTTGCTATTTGTTGGCAGACCAAAGCCGCGCTATAAAGGCAGAAGAAGGAGCGGATGGGGTGACGGTTCTATTGACTGGTGCTGCGGTGGATTCTGTTAACTCGGTGGTGGTACTGAACCTTGTTGGAGCCACCGAAATTAGCTCTGCCAACCAGATTAATCAACAAAAGGATGGATCCATTCTTTTAAGCGCCAGGCAGGCCACGATCAATAATATCTTTGGTTCAAACGTAGCTGTGGATTCGGAATCGAAGGCGATTGGGTCATGGGACCATCCCAAAGTAACACTTGAGTGGACCTTCCAGGTTCATACACCGGGCACCTTTAAGATCATGGCCGAAATAGCTTCTGCACAGAACAGCGCATTTACGGTTTCCCTGGGAACGGAGTCGGTGAATGTTCTGGTGCCTGCAAATGGTGATGGTAAACCCTTTAAATACATCGAGGCAGGCAGCTTAACCCTTGATACTAAAGGTGAATACACCCTCAGGATAGCCCCCGACCAAAAGGCGTGGAATCCGATTAAATTGCGTCAGGTAAAGTTGTCTTTACCTAAGAATAATTAGTAATCGGAGAGCATTAAGATTGAATGATTGCCCCGGGAGGACTGAGAAGGGGCGGCACCTAAGGATGATCTAAAAAAAGCAGATGGATAAGTTAAAAAAATATTTCGACGCCATGCGCAACACCCTACTTCTGTTATTCATGGTAAGTACCATGGGATATGCCCAGAACAGGATTGACCCTTATGCCGAAACGGGGCGTTCATCGGCCCAAAAGGCGGCAGGGCCCCTACAAATTAATGCCAGTGGTATAAATGTTCTTTCGGGAGGGAGTGCCACCGTCAGCAGTAATTTGAAACCCATCGTGCGAAATTTTATGTTTCTGTGGCTGGAGTCAACAGATTCTGAACCTTATAGGATAGACTGGGAATTGAAATCACCTGGAGCCGGGAGTTATGATGTGACTGCCCTGATTTTAGGAAAGCAGGCCAATATAGAATTAACCTGTAACGGGGAAAAGCTGAAGGTTCTCAATACGGAGCCTGAGTGGTCAAGGCTTTCTCTTGGACAAGTAAAATTAAAGGAAGGGGTAAATACCCTCCAGTTGGTTGTTACCACTAAAAACGAATTTAAACTTTCCGGAATTGAACTTACTCAATCGGTGGTGCGTCAGAACGAGCTGGAAGAGGCCTTGAAGATGAGGCAAAAAGCTGACTGGTTTAAGGATGCCGGGTATGGATTAATGTTTCAATGGACCAATAGGGCAACCCCTGAGAAAGGCGATGTGATCAAAAACTGGGAAGAGAAAGTAAACGATTTTGATGTTGAACGTTTTGTTAATATGGTTGAGCAAACAGGTGCAGCTTATGTGCTTTGGTCGATTACATGGGGACAGCAGTATATCTCAGCACCCATAAAATCGCTGGATAAAATTATTGAAGGCCGCACGACAAGCCGTGACTTGCTGGGCGAAATGGCCAATCGGTTAAGTGAAAAAGGGATTAAACTCATTTTCTATTACCATTATGGCTACGACTGTTACCACTCAAAAGACTCAGCCTGGTTGCAGGCAGCCGGTGGCTACAAAGCAGACAAAACAGAACTGTATCAGAATATATCTACTGTTCTTGCAGAGATTGGCGACCGGTATAAAGATAAATTGCACGGCTGGTGGTTCGATGGCGCCCAACGGTACTACGATTGTCATTTTGACGGCTCAACCGGGGGGATATTAAGTGCACCATTTAAGGAGATAAGCCAGGCAGCCCGCACTGGCAACAGAGAACGGATAATTGCTTATAATTCATGGATTTTACCCCGGCTAACAGAATTTCAGGACTATTTCTCAGGCGAGGGTTTGAAGCAGTTTGAAGGTTTGAAGGAGGGGCAATTCCAGGAGGGCCCTCAAAAAGGATTAATGGCACATTCCTGTTTTACCCTTGAGAAACGGTGGGGGCACATTGACTGGAATACGGTTATTAACAGCCCTAAATATTCGCTCGAACAATTGACCCAACGGATAAAATACGCACAAAAACATAGGTATCCTCTTTCCATAAACCTCGAAATGTACGAGGATGGTTCGGTTTCCCCCGAATCAATGGAGTTACTGAAAAAAGTGCGTGGCGTGATTCGGGACCAATAAACGGTGATGAAATCTTTAGGGATGGCAAAAACAAAAAGGTTAAATGGCCGGGGTGCACAACACTTAAGGCCTTCGGCTGAATTGCCACATCAACCGACCACCCACGCTTAACCCGATGTTGAAAAAGCCTGTCATTTGGCCCAAAAGCCTCGCAGGTGATGAAAAAGGAATAAAGTAAAATCAGACAATAACAGGCGTAACCAATGAACAAATTCAATCTAATGGCAATGGCCCTTTTGGCTGGGCTCCTCTTTTCGTGCCGGCAAAAAACTATTGAAATCTACGTTTCACCAAACGGGAACGATGAGGCATCGGGAACCCGGGAGCATCCGATACAAACCTTCCAAAAAGCCAAGGACCTGGCCGCTTCATACTCGGGCAGCAACGAGGTAAATGTCGTTTTCGAAGACGGTATTTATTACCTGCCCCACACGGTAGTCTTTAACCCCGAAAATTCGGGGAGTGCAGAATACCCGATGGTTTTTCGCGCTGAAAACCAGGGGAAGGCCGTTATTAGTGGGGGAAAACAACTTAACCTAAAATGGGAACCGTATAAAGAGGGCATTTTTAAAGCCCGGATTTCTGACGAAATGGCCATCGACCAGCTGTATGTAAATGACAAAAGACAACGCATGGCGCGGTTTCCCAATGCCGTGGAAGGCAAAAATGTGTTCGACACCTGGGAACTCATCCATACTCACCAACCCGATCCCTTAAACGATCCGTTAGACCCCAACAGGGTGAACTCGTGGGAAAATCCCGAAGGGGCCTATGTGCATGCCATGCACGTCAGTTTGTGGGGCGATATGCACTGGCTGGTAAAAGGGAAAAAGGCCGATGGAACACTTGATCTGGAAGGGGGATGGCAAAATAATAGACCCTCTGCGATGCATCCCCGGTACCGAATGGTTGAAAATGTATTTGAAGAACTGGACGCACCGGGGGAGTGGTTTTATAACCAAAACGAAAAGACGCTTTATTATTATCCGCAGGAGGGGGTGGATTTAGCCAATGCCATTATTCAAGTGGTGCGGTTAAAACATCTGGTGGAATTTGAAGGGACAAAGGAAAATCCGGTTAAGTTTATCGGCATGGAAGGCTTTGTTTTTCGCCATGCAGCGCGCAGTTTCATGGAGAATAAAGAGCCCTTATTGCGAAGCGATTGGACCACCTATAGGGGCGGAGCCGTTTTTATTAACGGCGCCGAAGATTGCAGTATTTTAAACTGTGAGTTCGACCAGGTGGGCGGAAACAGCATTTTTGTAAACAATTACAATCGCCGCATTTCGGTAAAAAGCTGTTATATCCATCATTCGGGGGCCAATGGGGTGGCGTTTGTAGGTGATCCTGAGATGGTTCGCAGCCCCATGTTTCGCTACGGGAAACAGGATTTTGCCAACATCGACCGTACACCCGGGCCCAAAGGCGATAACTATCCGGAGGACTGCCTGGTGGAAGATTGTCTGATTACCATGACCGGACGGGATGAAAAGCAAACGGCCCCGGTGCAGATTTCTATGTCGCACAAAATCAGGGTCAGCCACTGTTCCATCTACGATGTGCCCCGCGCTGGAATCAATATCAGCGAAGGGACGTTTGGGGGGCATATCATCGAATACTGTGATGTGTTTAATACGGTGCTCGAAACAGGCGATCATGGCAGTTTTAACTCCTGGGGGCGCGACCGGTTTTGGTCGTCCGACATGCACGAAACCGTCAAAGAAGTCGCTGAAGAGCCTGGTTTACCGAAATGGGATATGCTCGATAAAAATGTGATCCGAAACAGCCGCTGGCGATGCGACCATGGCTGGGACATCGATTTGGACGACGGCTCCTCCTGGTATCGTATCTACAATAATGTATTGCTTAATGGCGGACTGAAAATGCGGGAAGGGTATGATCGTACGGCCACCAATAACATTATAGTCAATAACAGTTTACACCCGCATGTATGGTATCCGGGCAGCGGGGATAATTTTACCCACAACATTGTTTTTGGCGCCTACCGGCCTGCTGTGATGCGTCGTGCAATGGCGGTTGATGAACACTGGGGGGCTCAATTAGATTCGAATCTTTTTGCCACCCATAACGATGATCGTTTGAAATTCGCCATAAATGGTTGCGATGAAAATTCTCTGGTGGGTGACCCCCTGTTTTTGGATGCCGCCGCTGGTGACTATTGGGTGAAAGAGGGTTCCCCGGCTTTACAAATGGGTTTTGTAAACTTCCCCATGGACGAATTTGGAGTGGTTTCAGAGAAATTAAAGAACCTGGCCAAAAAACCCATCATCCCCGAGCTCATTGTCAACACAAGTGGCGGCTCAGGCGAAAGTCATAAGTGGCTGGGAGCAATGGTGAAAAATGTGGAAACATTTGGCGAACAATCGGCGGCAGGGCTCTCTTCCATGAGTGGGGTTATGGTACTTCAGGTACCAGCGAACTCAAAATTGGCACAATTTGGTTTTGTTACCGGCGATGTAATCATTGGTTGCGATGGGAGTGAAATACGGAATTTTACACAGTTGGAAAAGAAACTAAAAGAGAGCCAATCTAAAAAGTCGGTGGAAGTGGTGCTCATTCGAAATCAGAAAAAGGAAAAAATTCAATTGAATCTCCGATAGGGGAATCCATAAACATCCAGAGTAATGAAGCAATTAATCTTGTTATCCACCTTGCTGTTTGTCCTCAACAATTGTTTTGCTGAGGAAGACAAAATAAGCGTGTTAATTATCGATGGCTACAGCAACCACGACTGGCGCTATACCACGGAAGTGATTAATACGTTGTTGCTTAACTCCGGGTTTTGTGAGGTGGAGGTGTCTACTGCGCCCACCAACGATTCGCCCGATTATCACATCTGGAATCCGGATTTTTCGAAATACGATGTGGTGGTTCAAAGTGTAAATAATTTGGGCAATGGTTTTTCCTGGCCTGAGTCAGTTCAGCGAAATTTCGAAAACTACCTGAAGCAGGGTGGGGGGATGTATGTTTTTCATTCGGCCAACAATTCATTTGCCCAATGGGACGAGTACAATAAGATGATTGGCCTGGGATGGAGAAAAGCCGGTGAGGGAACAGCTATTGAGATAAAGGACCATCAAATGGTGGAAATTCCGGTGGGCCAGGGGAAAAATACCAGTCATGGCCCCCGGGTCGATTTGGTGGTGAATAAACTCACGGAGCATCCCATAAACAAAGGCTTTCCGCAAAAGTGGCTTACCCCTGATATCGAATTGTATACCTATGCCCGCGGTTCAGCCGAAAATATGGAAGTCCTTTCTTATACTTACGATCCTAAAACAGATAAAAACTGGCCTGTCGACTGGGTTGTGAAATATGGTAAGGGAAGGGTGTATAACTCCACTTTTGGTCATTTATGGCACGATATGAGAATGCCGCAAAGCATTCAATGTGTGGGCTTTCAGACTACTTTCCTTCGAGCCATTCAGTGGTTGGCAAATGAAAAAAATGTAGTGGATGTGCCTGCTGATTTTCCAACCGAAAAGACTCTTTCATTAAAGCCTTTCGAGCTGGTTTATCCTGCAGCACTGGGATGGATAGATATGATGGATGCCGATCTAATGGGGTGGGAGGTAAAATGCCTCGAAGAGGACAAAAACAAGGTGTTTTGGACAGTAAACAATGGCGTAATTGAGTGTAATTCCCTGGGGCATCCCGATCATGATTATATCTGGCTAATGTACGGGACAGAATTTGCTGATTTTGAATTGCACCTCAAGTTTCAAATCTTCAAATCCTCGAAAGGAAACAGCGGAATACAATTCCGAAGTCGTTACGACGATTCGGAAAATGCCCCCGAAGGTGGCTGGCTGAATGGCCCCCAGGTTGATATTCATCCTCCAAACCCGATGAGGACGGGTTTAATCTATGATGAGACAGCCGGGGTTAACCGATGGATATATCCCTCCAGACCAGGCTGGGCTATAACAAAGGATGATTTTCCACCGGAAGCTCAAAAGACCCTCCTGCGATATGCAGACGATGATCCCCAAGCCTGGAATACGATGGAAATAATGGCTGAAGGAATGAAGATTGTAACGTTTGTGAATGGTAAACGGATTACCAATTTCGATGCCCAGGGTATTCTTGATGATGAGCTTCACCAGAAACTAAAAGTGGGAAAAACCGGAAAAATAGCTTTGCAATTGCATAAGAGTAATGAACTATTAATTAGATTCAAAGACTTGAAAATAAGAAGCTTGTAGTGTTTTTGCTGTAGATGAAAGAATCTTTTTTGTTTAATGTTCGGTGACGCTGCCCTGAACAAAAGATGTGGGCATCCCGGAAAGACGGGACGAATAGAAAATATTGACTTTTTACCTTTTTTCAGGGGAAAGCCCTACATTTACTTGATCGATTGAACGGATTTCGCTCAATTTGAGTAAAAAGTAACTCTAAACCAATTATATGCTTATCCGGAACCGTTTTTTTTGATCTTCCGGATTGTAAAATGTAAAACAATGAAGAACCAATTTTTAAACATGGCGCTGGGATTAATGCTATCCATTCTATCCCCCTCAGTGGTAAGTGCAAAAGGTGCGTTAAAAGAAAAAACACCTGCGGGGAGCTCGTCGAAACCCAACGTAATTATTGTTATCACCGACGACCAGGGAACAGGTGATTTGGCCTGTATGGGAAATCCCTATATCAAAACCCCTAACATCGATAAGTTTTATACCGATGCGGTAAGATTTACCAATTACCATGTGTCAACCACCTGCGCCCCCACACGGGGAGCCCTAATGACCGGCAGGCACACCAATAGAGTCAATGTTTTTCATACCATCGCAGGACGTTCCCTGCTTTTTGAAGATGAAGTAATCCTGCCTCAGATATTTGCCCAAAATGGCTACACCAACGGAATGTTTGGGAAATGGCATCTGGGCGATAATTATCCCTATCGGGCCGAGGACCGGGGCTTCCATGAAGTGGTGCGACATGGAGGGGGTGGAATCACTCAGGGACCCGATTATTGGGGAAATGATTATTTCGATGATACCTATTGGCACAATGGTACAACAGAAAAATATAAGGGGTATTGTACCGACGTGTTCTTTTCTGAAGCAATAGATTTTATTGAAGAGAATAAGGATCATCCGTTTTTTTGCTACATCTCAACCAATGCCCCTCATGGCCCCCTTAACCTTCCTGAAAAATACCTCGATATTTATAAGGACAATGAAAAGCTGAACGATAATGTTAAGCGGTTTTACGGGATGATAACCAACATTGATGATAACTTTAAAATCCTGGAGAAAAAACTGGATGACTTGAACTTAACCGATAATACCATTCTTATTTTTACCACCGACAACGGAACGGCCAATGGCAGTGCTACCTACAATGCCGGGCTCAGGGGACAAAAAGGAAGTGAATACGAAGGCGGCCACCGGGTCCCTCTCCTTATTCGCTGGCCCAATGGTCAAATTACCGGTGGAAAGGATATTGATAAGCTCGTGGCGCACTACGATCTGCTGCCCACCTTTGTCGATTTGTTAGGGCTTGACTTCAACCCGGTTAAACCATTGGATGGTACCAGCCTGAAGCCATTGCTATACAATAAGAATCCAAAATGGCCTAACCGGATTTTATATATGGATACCCAAAGGCTTCAGAACCTGGTTAAGTACCGTAAATACTCGGTGATGGATGATAACTGGCGCCTGGTCAATGGCGATGAACTCTATAATATCAATGAGGACCTCGGTGAGAAAAATAACGTGTTTGAGCAACATCCTGAAGTGGTGGCCAGACTGGCCGAAGGCTATGAGAGATGGTGGCAGTCGTTTATGGATGAGGGAGTTAATGAAAGATATGCCTATATTAAAGTGGGCTCACCTCATGAAAATCCAACCCGGATTTCGGCGCACGATATGTTAACCGGTAAATTTAGTTTGATGTGGCACCAGTATGGGGCAACCACGGCCATCCAGGCTACCGGAAAATGGAAAATTGAATTTGTGGAGGGCGGTAAATACAAGATAAGTCTGTGCCGATTTCCCAGGGAAAGTGGTCTGGCCATTAACGATACTTTTCCTGCTTTGGAAAAACCTGTTGAATTGCAAAGTAGTATGCCCGCAAGTGTGAAATCAGATTTTGAAAAAGCCTGTCTTTATGTGGCTGACATCGAAAAAACAATAAATATTGAGAAAGGACAGAAAGAAGTGAGTTTTGTTGGCCAGATTCCTGCCGGGAAATTTGACATGGAGGCTCAATTGATTGATAGCCAAAACAGAGTGCATCCTGCCTATTATATCTATATCGAAAAATTGTAACCCGGTACCTAAAACATATTTCTCTCTTGTTCTGGGAATTTCCAGAATGAAAGTCTGTTTGCAAACCTAATTACGTTAACATTCTAATAGTGCATCTTACGTTCAAGCCCCGGGCATTGCCCGGGGCTTGAACGTTTTTGATGGCATGTGCCCCGACCAGGGAAGGCTAATGGAGCCGGGATTTCAGCTCATCCTATTTCATGAAAATATTAACCCAAAGCATCGCCTGGGGATAATACTGGTTTTCATTGGTGTCCGCTTTAAATGGGGCAAATTGTATAAAACCCAATTTTATTGGGAGTGCCGGGAATTTAAAGTTACATTGGGGTTACTTTTCGCCTCAGGCGATTTTCGCCAGGAAAATTACTTTTCAGAAAATCAACTGCGCCGGCAGCATTTTAATAAAATTGAATGTTACTACAATGGTTCGTTAAACTTTTGCAAATAATTAGATACTAGTATTTTCGGCGCACAGATATTTTTTTTGTTAATGCACCGATATTAAGCATCTTGCAAATAAGTCTAACATCTATCATCTAGACTCTAACGATCTATTGTTACTACAATCGGCATTGTTACAAAAAGGGTTGCCCTCTCGTAATTGAAACCATCATTTCAGGTTATCTGCTAATAATTCGCGGTAAGCGCTTAAAAACGGGTACTATAGCAACTTTCAATTTGTCATTAAAGGGCGTTGTTAGGTTCCGTAGTTTAACATTTAGCGCCAAGTTTTAACGGATTTAAAACCAAATACAGAAATAATTCGTTAAAGAGTAAGTAAATTTTTTCCCTTTCACAAACAGCCTGATATCAATCTATTAAAAGGAAAAGTGGCCATTTTTTTTGTATTCGCCGTGTTAGATCATTGCTGAAATCACCGCAAAAAACATATCATTGTGACATTTTTGTGAAAATGAGCAGCTAATAGTATTAAATCGAAAATAAATTAAAATATGGCCGAACATTTTAATCAGGCATGGGTGCTACTTGGGGTAGGGATGCTTACCGTATTCAGTGTTTTATGGCTGGTGGTGCTTATTGGCAACGCCATCATTCTGTTTGTCGAACGTTTTGTCCCGGTTAATGAATCCAAATCTACGGAAACCCCGGACCGAAATGGAGCTATCAGTAGTAATAAAATAGCCGCAATAGTTACAGCCGTACAGGCTATAACCGGAGGTCGTGGCCAGGTGGTAAAAATTGAACGAAAATTATAAAAATTAAGGATAAAACTATGGGAAGGAAAATAGGATTTTCGCTTTTGTATCGCGATATGTGGCAATCGTCAGGAAAATATGTGCCTCGCAGAGACCAACTTGAAAAAGTGGCTACGGCCATTATTGAGATGGGCTGCATTGCCCGCGTGGAAACCAATGGTGGTGGTTTCGAACAGATTAACCTGCTCTTTGGGGAAAACCCCAATGAGGCGGTACGTGCCTGGACCCAGCCATTTAACGATGCCGGTATCCAGACACATATGCTCGAAAGAGCCCTCAATGGCATTCGAATGACACCCGTTCCGGCCGATGTGCGCAAGCTGATGTTTAAGGTGAAGAAGAAACAGGGAACCGACATTGCCCGCTCTTTTGATGGCTTAAACGATCCACGCAATATTATCGACTCTATTAAGTATGCACGCGAGGGGGGTATGATTTCACAGGCGTGCCTGAGTCTTACTTACTCTGAAGTGCACACCGAGGCTTATTTTATCGATCTGGCCGACCAATTAATCAAAGCGGGTGCAGATGAGATCTGTCTTAAAGATATGGCCGGTATTGCACGTCCTGCCTGGCTGGGACGGATTGTGAAAGGGATTCGTAAAGCACACAAGGAGATACCCATCGAGTATCATGGTCATGCCGGCCCCGGTTTTTCTGTGGCAACCATTCTGGAGGTGGCCCGTGCGGGTGTTAACTATGTGGACGTGGGTATGGAACCGCTCTCCTGGGGAACCGGTCATGCCGACCTTTTGACCGTGCATGCCATGCTTAAGGACGATGGCTTTGATGTGCCCGATATCAATATGAAGGCTTATATGAAGGTGAGAAGCCTTACTCAGGAGTTTATCGACGACTTTTTAGGGTACTACATCAACCCCAAAAACCGGTTCATGAATTCGTTGCTCATCGGGCCCGGGCTGCCCGGAGGTATGATGGGAAGCCTTATGTCTGATCTGGAAAATAACCTTGCCGGTATTAATAAGTGGAAAGCCAAGCGTAATCTGCCCGAGCTTACCCAGGACGAATTATTGGTTAAGCTGTTCGACGAGGTGGAATTTATTTGGCCTAAGCTGGGATATCCCCCATTGGTAACGCCTTACAGTCAGTATGTGAAAAACCTGGCTTTGATGAATGTGTTACAGATGGAAAAAGGCGGTGAGCGCTGGAGCATGATTGCCGACAATATCTGGGACATGATTCTGGGTAAGAGTGGCCGTTTACCGGGCAAACTGGACCCCCAACTGGTGCAATTGGCCGAAAAAGAGGGCAGAAGCTTTTATTCGGGTCATCCCCAGGATCCCTATCCCGATGCACTGGATACCTTCCGTAAGGAGATGGACAAAAATGGCTGGGATTATGGAAAGGACGATGAGGAACTGTTTGAGCTGGCCATGCACCCCGAGCAATACCGCGATTATAAGTCGGGAAAAGCACGGGAGGCTTTCCTTGCCGATATTAAGGAGAAAAAAGCAGCTGCTGAAGCGCCCAAAGTGGTATCCGGACAGCCTGTAGCTGCCCCCACGGCTGGCATCTCTCCCTCAACCATGAATGTAAACGTGAATGGTGAAGTGTTTGTGGTATCGGTTTCGTACGATACCACCGATGGTTCGGCACAGAATCCTCCTGCAGTCAGCAGTGCCCCCGTGGCTATGCCTCAGGCCTCCTCTTCCGGAGAAGGAACCCCGGTGGCATCCCCACTCGAAGGTAAGTTTTATCTGACCAAGGAGTCGGGCGAAAAGGCTTTAAAGGTGGGCGATAAAGTGCAGGAAGGTGACCTGGTGGGCTATATTGAGGCCATGAAGACCTACAATGCCATTCGCTTTGCCCAGGGTGGTAAAGTCCAAAAAATTTGTATCGAGAACGGGAGCGAAGTGGAGGAAGACGACGTTCTGGTCGTTGTCGGATAAACAAATCAAGACGATCTGTTTCTTAACGAGACAGATCGTTTCTTATTAACCTATTGCCACCTTGAGCCTTAACGCTGTATTAATATGAATGTATTCGATCAACTCTATAAAATGACCGCCTTTGGCGCCATTGGGGAAACTCCCGGGGTGCTTATTATGTTGGTTATCGGGGCTGTTTTGCTCTATCTGGGTATTGCCCGAAAATATGAACCCTTACTTCTGGTACCCATTGGCTTTGGCGTGATATTGGCCAACCTGCCCGGTGGTGGAATGGGGGTGGTGCCTGCCGAAATGATTCAGCTGCCCGACCACAGATATATGAATCTGTTCGAGATCGCCAGCAATTATGGGATCATGAACTATATTTATTATTCGTTGATAAAAACGGGTTTTCTGCCACCCATCATTTTTATGGGAGTGGGAGCCCTGACCGATTTCGGTCCCATGCTGCGTAATCTGCGCCTCTCCTTTTTTGGTGCTGCGGCCCAAATTGGCATTTTCGCGGTGTTGTTCGGCGCCATTGCCTTAGGATTTACCCCTAAGGAGGCCGGTTCGCTGGGAATTATTGGAGGTGCCGATGGCCCTACGGCCATTTATACCACCATTCTGTTGGCGCCTCACCTTTTAGGGCCTATTGCCATTGCTGCTTATTCGTATATGTCGCTGGTGCCGGTGATTGTCCCCATGGTAGCCAAATTGTTGATGACCCAAAAGGAGTTTAAAATTAACATGAAAGAGCAGGACCGTCTTTTCCCGGCACGCCATAAGATAAAAAATATCAAAACGGTAAAAATCATCTTTCCCATCGTTTTGGGTATTGCCGTGGCCATCCTGGTACCCTCGTCGGTTCCCTTGCTGGGAATGCTGCTTTTCGGTAACCTGGTTAAAGAAATCGGGGTTTCTACCCAAAGACTTTCAGAGGCTGCAACCGGGCCCATCATGAATACGGCCACCATCTTTTTAGGATTGGCTGTAGGGGCCACCATGACTTACGAAGTATTTTTGAATGCCAAAACCATTGGAATTATTGTTGGAGGGTTTTTGGCCTTCTCCATCTCTATTGCCGGTGGAATCATGGCCGTTAAAGGATATAATCTTTTTGCCAAAAAGAAGATCAACCCATTGGTGGGGGCTACCGGACTGAGTGCTGTACCTATGGCTTCACGTGTGGCCAATGAGCTGGGTCTTAAGTACGATAAAAGCAACCATCTGTTGCAGTATTGTATGGCCTCCAATATTTCGGGGGTGATTGGTTCGGCAGTGGCTGCCGGGGTGCTGATTTCCATACTTAGCTAATTACTGGGATATTCCGGGGTATTGATTACCTTTGGCCTCTATAATTTAAGTAAGCATGGGACTATTTGGCAGTTTTAATAAATCCAGGAAACAGGACCTGGATAAGGGTTTAGCAAAGACCAAGGAAAGCGTCTTTAAAAAGCTTACCCGTGTGGTGGTGGGCAAAACAAAGGTCGATGATGAAGTTCTCGATAACCTTGAAGAGGTGCTCATCTCATCGGATGTGGGCGTGGATACGACTTTGAAAATCATTGAACGTATTGAAAAGCGGGCTGCTATCGACCGCTATGTTAGTGCAGGTGAGCTCAATAAGCTTCTTCGCGAAGAGATTGCCGCTCTGCTGGCCGAAAATAAAAGTAATCAGGTGGCTGATTTCGATCTGCCTGCCGACAAAAAGCCCTATGTGATTATGGTGGTGGGCGTCAATGGCGTTGGCAAAACCACAACCATTGGCAAGCTGGCCTATAAATTTAAGGCTGCGGGAAAAAGTGTGGTGCTGGGTGCTGCCGATACCTTTAGAGCAGCCGCTATTGAACAGCTTGAGATATGGGCCAACCGCGTGGATGTACCCCTGGTAAAACAAAAAATGGGTTCCGATCCGGCCTCCGTAGCTTTCGATACCTTGTCGTCGGCCAAGGCCAGTGGGGCCGATGTGGTGATCATTGACACCGCCGGCCGCTTGCACAACAAGGTGAACCTGATGAATGAACTCTCGAAGGTGAAAACGGTAATGCAGAAGATTGTGCCCGATGCACCTCATGAAATATTACTGATTCTGGATGGCTCTACCGGTCAGAATGCCTTTGAACAAGCCCGGCAGTTTACACTGGCCACCGAGGTGACCGCTTTGGCTATTACCAAACTCGACGGAACAGCTAAGGGGGGCGTGGTCATTGGCGTCTCCGATCAGCTTAAGGTGCCGGTGAAATACATCGGTATTGGCGAGGGTATTGAAGACCTTCAGGTGTTTAACCGCGACGAATTCGTGGATTCATTATTTGGATAGAAATCCAAAAAATGCCCCAATCGCCCCGTGCCCAAATGGAAAAATCCCTGTTTAAACATGCGGTTAATTTATTGATTGACAGTCAATAAAGTGTCGGTAAATATTATTGGAATGCAAAAGAGAGCTAAGAGGCGCGTGGATGTGATCACCTTAGGGTGCTCCAAAAACCTGGTGGATTCTGAATTTCTTATTCGTCAGTTTCAGGCGGGTGGATTTAGTGTGGAGCATGATGCTCCTGACCCTAAAGGGGAAATTGTTGTGGTTAACACCTGTGGCTTTATTGGGGATGCCAAAGCCGAAAGTATTGAAACCATTCTTAACTTCGCCAGAGCCAGGAACCAGGGGAAAATCGCCCGTCTTTATGTGATGGGCTGCCTGTCGGAGCGTTACTTTGATCAGTTGAAAACTGAGTTGCCCGAAGTGGACCAGTTTTACGGTAAGTTTAACTGGAAGGAGCTGATTGCGGATCTGGGAATGACCTATCGGGCCGATTTGGTGAATGAGCGCACCCTGACAACCCCCGGACATTATGCTTACCTTAAAGTGTCGGAAGGCTGTAACCGCCACTGTTCCTATTGTGCCATTCCCATTATCACCGGGAAACATCAATCCAGGCCTGTTGAAGATTTGGTTGATGAAGCTCAACGGTTGGCTGCCAAAGGCGTTAAAGAGCTACAGGTGATTGCCCAGGACCTCTCTTCCTATGGTCTCGACCTGTATAAAAAAAAGATGCTGGCGCCTCTTGTTCAGCAACTCTCCGAAATTGATGGGATCGAATGGATCCGTCTGCATTATGCCTATCCGTCAGATTTCCCCATGGATGTATTGGACGTGATGAGGGATAATCCCAGGATCTGCAATTATATGGATATTGCCCTTCAGCACATCTCCGATCCGATGCTGAAGGCCATGCGCCGCAAAGTAAACAAAGCCCAAACGATTGAACTGATTCAAACGATGCGCGAGAAAGTTCCGGGCATTCACCTGCGTACCACCATGATTGCCGGGCACCCGGGAGAGACCGAGGCCGATTTTGAGGAGCTGATGGCTTTTGTAAAAGAGACCCGCTTTGAGCGACTGGGTGTATTCCCTTATTCGCACGAGGAAGATACCTATGCCTGGAAACACTATTCCGATGATATACCTCAGGAGCTTAAGCAAGAACGTGCCGACCGCCTGATGGAGGTTCAGCAGGAGATAAGCCGCGAACTAAGCACCGCCAAAATAGGGCAAACCCTCCGGGTGATGATCGACCGACAGGAGAAGGATTTCTATGTAGGCCGTACCGAGTTTGATTCACCCGAGGTGGATCCCGAGGTGCTCATCTCTTCTTCCCAACCCTTGATCCCCGGTTGTTTTTACCAGGTGAAGATCACCGGAGCAGAGGATTACGATTTGTATGGAGTGGTGGACTCCAATTAAGAAACTGTTTAAGTTTTGTTTTTGGAGTTAGTTTGGAAGGATTAAGTTCTCATTCAAGGCAAAATTGATGCGAATAGTACACCTATTTAAAGAAATTTTGCTGCCGAATGAGGGATTAAGCCAACAAAATAAACTAAAGGATAAAATTTAAACAGTTTCTAAACAAAAACAACGCTTGCCATGAAAAACCGAGGGTGGTTAATTGGTCTCCTTTCAATGGGAGGGTTGTTGCTTTTTTTAAACGGCCAAAATCCTTCCAACCACCAGGTCGGCTGGGCCTCCTTCTATTCCCATTCGCTGGTCGGAAAATTGACCGCAAGTGGCGAAAGGTATCATCACGATAGTTTAACTGTTGCTCATCGAACGCTGCCCTTTGGCACTGTTCTGCAGGTGGAGAACCTGGAAAACCACCAACAGGTTGTGGTGCGTGTCAATGACCGGGGTCCCTTTACCCGTGGACGCGTATTGGATTTGTCGCAGGCCGCCTTTAAACGGTTGGCTCCCCTTGAACAAGGCGTCATTAAAGTGAAAATAACCCCTCTGGATGCCATCAAAGAACCATAGCTCAGGCTCTGCCTCACCACCTGTTTTTCCTGCCATCTGATCAAAAACTACCTTATATCCTTGGCAATTAATTCTATATTTGTGTTTTCACTTAAGATATGGATTACCTTCAATTAACCATACAGCTTGTTGGTGGGCTTGGACTCTTTCTATTGGGCATGGACCTGCTCAGTACCGGAATGAAAAGTCTGGCCGGCCGCCAGATGAGGACGATTCTGGAGCGGTTTACCAATACCAAGGGAGGGGGGGTGATGTTTGGGGTGTTGCTTACCCTGTTGTTTCAGAGTAGCAGCGCGGCCTCAGTGGTTATGGTGGGCTTTGTGGAGGCTGCCCTCCTGAGCTTCACCAACTCTTTGGCCGTGATGTTGGGAACCGGAATTGGGACAACCCTTACCGCACAGCTGATCGCCTTTAAAATTGGCAACTACGCTTTACTATTGGTGGGTGTGGGTTTCTTCATGAAAGCCTTCTCCAAAAGACGGTGGTCTTACATGGGACAAATCATCCTGGGCCTGGGAACGCTCTTCTATGGCATGGAACTGATGTCGTCGGGGATGTCTCCCTTGCGTGAGGTGGATTCGTTTGTGGGCTGGCTTCAATATCTGAAACACCCTTTGGTGGGGATCCTGGTGGGTATGGTCTTTACTGCCCTCATTCAGAGCAGTGCCGCTTTTATCGGAATTCTCATGACCGTAAGTGCCGGGGGATTACTCTCTATTTCGGATGCACTCCCATTGATTTTAGGAACCAATATTGGCACCACCGTAACCGCTCTTCTGGCGGCTATCCCCGCTTCCTATCAAGGCCGGCGACTGGCGGTGGCCAACACCTTTTTCAGGGTGGCAGGGGTGGTTCTGATGGTTTGGGTTTTGACGCCCTGGGAGAATCTAACCATCTGGATTTCGGGGGCTAACGCAACACATGGGCGTATCCTGGCCAATGCCCATACGCTTTTTAATGTGGCCATGGCATTGATATTTCTGCCCTTTACTCATTTGGCGGGGCAGTTGGTGATACGAATCGTTCCCGAACCTGTAAAAAGCTCTGCCTATCGTTTGAAGCACCTGACGGGGGAGATGCTTAAAACGCCCGGACTGGCCTTGCCTTTTCTGCAAAAGGAGGTGGGGGATATGGGCAATCTGGTTTTCGGTATGGTGGAGAAATCCCTCGATCCCTTTTTTGCCCGGGAAAGAAAGGTCCTGGATCGCATTCGTGAGGACGAAAAAAAGGTGGATTTCTATCGCGATGAAGTCAACCGGTATATGGTCCAACTCAATGAAATGCAACCGGTTGATGAGTGGTCCTCCGAAATTTACAGGTTGTTTCATATGGTCAATGAGTTTGAGCAGATAGCCGACATCGTATCGGTCAACATAGCCCGGCAGGCTGATAAATGGATAGAGGGCCCCATTCAGTTTTCCCCTGAGGGCGAAAAAGAGTTGAAGAATTATCATGAACGAACGCTTAAGCAATTAAAAAGAGCTTTGTTGCTGGTAGAAGACTGGAAGCCCGAAAGAGCCCTGAGGATGAAGGAGAAGTATCGTAAGTACGCTCTGATGGCCTTCGATTTGGAGATTCAACACTATAAACGCCTGCTTTCCCCTCAAAGTGCCTCCCTCGAATCGAGCAAGGTTCACATGGAATTGCTTAATCTGCTGCGAATGATTAACAGCCATGCCACTAATATTGGTCGGATGGTGCTGATGGAAAAAGAGGCCTTTGAGGTTAACTAGCAACCTGTGCCAGGGGATTGGCCATAACCCATCGGTGTATTTGGGGTAACCAGGTTTAATTATAATTTTTATAAATTAGACTTCATCTATCGGCACTTTTTATAAATTTGTAGAGCATCTTTTACCTAAGCTAAGCGGGAATCGCTCATTTTGGGTCATCATTCAATTTAAATAATTATGAAACGTTTCTTTCAAATCACATTGGGTGTTGTAGGAGCCATTATTTTGCTCCTGCTGATTATTCCTTCTCTTTTTAAAGGCCAAATAGAGGAAAAAGTTAAAGAGGTCATCAATGAGCAGGTAAATGCAACCGTTTCATTCGAACGCTTCAGTATCTCCATGTTCAGGCATTTTCCAAATATGGGGATGAATCTCAAGGAGCTTTCCATTGTTAATAAAGCCCCATTCGAAGGGGATACCTTGCTTACTATCCCTACATTATCGGCGAGCATCGATTTGTGGAGCGCCATTACCGGGAAAGGGATTCAGGTAACCTCTGTTTTGCTCAATCAACCAAGGATGTGGTTGACTGTAAACCAGGACTCTCTGGTCAACTGGGACATCATGCCCACCGATACTCTTGCCGTGGAGGTGGATACTACTGCCCAGGCATCCGACTTTACCGTTCAGTTAGATCTGTTCGAAGTAAAAGATGCTTTTATGGTTTATACCGACCAAACCATGAACCTGACAACCCGTCTTGAGGGGCTCGACGCTACCATGAAAGGGGATCTTTCACAAACCAATACCCGTCTCAACCTGAGTAGTTCGCTTAGAGCCTTGAATGTTGATTATGAGGACGTTCGTTACATTAAGGACGCCGTAATATCTCTCGAGGCTGTGGTGGGTGCCGATCTGGAAAATATGATCTTCACCTTTCAGGAAAACGATCTGATGTTTAACCAACTGGCTTTGGCCGTGGATGGAACCGTGGGAATGCCCACAGAGGGCTATGACCTCGACCTTAAGGTGGCCGCTCAAAAAACCGATTTTAAAACCCTTCTTTCGCTGATGCCTGAAGCTTACATGAAAGATATTCAGGATGTTAAAACCGATGGAAGCATCAAATTGGAGGCGGTATTCAAGGGACGCTATTTAGACACCGATCATTTACCCGCCTTTAACCTGGTGGTCCAGGCCAACGACGCCTCATTGCAATATCCCGATCTGCCTAAATCAATCGACGATATACAAATAGATATGGTGGTCGACAACCCGGGTGGTTCTATGGATCGCACCACGACCAATATCAGTAAGTTTCATTTTTCTTTGGGGAACAATCCTTTCGATGCCACCCTCTGGATTGGAACGCCCATTTCCAATGCCTCCTTCAGGGGCAGCATGAAAGGCACCATCGACCTGACTTCCCTGGCGGATGCTGTCCCGATGGATAGTATGGAGCTGCGCGGGATCATCACCACCGATCTAACGATGAAGGGTAATTATGAGATGATCGAGAAGGAGCAGTATGAGCAGATCGAGGCCAGTGGAAATATGATCCTGAAATCCTTTTTCTTTAAAAGTCCCGACCTTCCTTCAGGTGTCCTTATTTCCAGTGCCAACCTTCAAGTGACGCCCCGTTTTATGGATCTTAAAAATTTCGAGAGCAAGGTGGGCAACAGCGATTTTAACCTAAAAGGGCGTATCGAAAATTACCTCTCCTATGCCTTGAAAGATGGTGTTTTGAAGGGCAACCTGGAACATGACTCTAAGTTGGTTGATACCAATGAGTTGATGGCGATGAGCGAAACCACCACCACCGAATCGGAAGACACGGTGTCGATGGGGATGGTGATTGTGCCCAAAAATCTCAACTTTACCCTTAACAGCAGCATTAATCGCGTGATCTATGACAAGCTAACGATGAATAATGTCTCCGGCTCTATTCGTATTGTTGACGGGCGAATGATATTGGATGGCTTGAAATCGGATATGCTCAAGGGACAGATGTTGCTCTCGGGCGAATACAACACCAGCGATACCCTAAAACCATTTGTCAATTTTGATATGGCGCTTACATCCATTGATGTTCAGCAGGCGGTTAACTCGTTCAGCATGGTGGATTCACTCATGCCTATTGCCAAAAAAGCGGTCGGCACGGTTTCTACAACCTTGAAATTCAATACCCTTATCGGAGAGGACCTCGAACCCATTCTCAGTTCCTTAAATGGAGGAGGACTTCTAAAGTCCAAGGGCCTTGAGGTTTCCGGTGCCAAGGTGCAAAATGGATTGGCCGCATTGCTCCGTAACGACAAGTATAAGAAAGCCCAGGTTCAGGATTTGAATGTGAGCTTTGCTCTGAAAAATGGAAATATCATCGTAACCCCCTTTACCACCAACATCTATGGTAAGAACCTGACCATTGGAGGAACTCAGAGCCTGGATAAAACGATGAATTATGTGGTAACCATGCCGGTTACGCGTAATGAACTGGGGGATGTGGCCGGCTTACTCGGGGCTTCCCTGGCTTCGTCGGGAGATGATTTAATGGTCGATATTCTGATTAAGGGTACCGTTTCTGATCCCAAGCTGAGCGTTAACCTCGACAAGGTGAAAAATCAGGTAAAAGAGGATGTTAAGAAAGAGGCTGAAAAAGCTGTTGAGAAGTTGCTTGAGGATCCAAATGTGAAAAAGAAGGTCGACGAGGTGAAGGATAAGCTGAAAAAATTGTTTAAATAATTTTGACTTAACGCATCTTAAAACAACTCATCGGATGAACATTTGCATGATGTGCCTATTCATCCGATGAGTTAAAACATAAACCCGGCTATCCTTGACTCATCGGATGAATATTTGCAAGTCGTACCGATTCATCCGATGAGTTAAACCAGGCTATCTTTGATTCATCGGATGAACATTTGCAAGATGTGCCTATTCATCCGACGAGTTAAAACAGGCTATCCTTGATTCATCGGATGAATATTTGCAAGACGTGCCTATTCATCCGATGATTTGCTTAAACCAGGCTATCCTATACTCATCGGATGAATGTTTGCAAGATGTGTCTATTCATCCGATGAGTTAAACCATGCTATCCTTGATTCATCGGATGGAAATTTGCATGATGTGCCTATTCATCCGATGAGTTGCTTAATGAGTTGCTTAAAACAGGCTGCCCTGCACCGCCTGTTGATTAACAGGCACCACCTCGCCAAAGGGGACGTACCACAGGTAGCCTTCCACTAGAGGATATCCCATTGCTTTAATTTTACTCATGTAATCTCTAACCTGGGCCTGATGTTTCTCAGCATCGCTCTTCCCGAATTTATAATCAACCACCACCACCCGGTCCTGTCCAATCATTACCCGGTCGGGTCGGCGGATGATTTTATCCAGAATAGAAACCTCGGCCAGCACTTTATAGGTCCCATCGAACCAATTTTTCACCTGTGGGTGATCGAGCCATTGATTCATCTGGTGGTTGAGTTTTTGCTTTTCGTCGGCATTGATTTTACCCTCGAACCACATTTGCTTAAGCGCCCCCGGCAGATCATCCTTGGTTTCAATTTTCTCGAATATTCGGTGCATTATCTTTCCATAAACAGGTCCTTTTTCGGCTCCGGGATCAGGAAAATAGTCGGCACTTTCCATATGTATCTCTACGCGGTCTTCCAGCGAAAAAGTTTCCATGGTGGCGAGGTTTCGGGTTGCGAATTGGTGTCTTTGCGACTTTGAATCATCTTCTTCGCAGGTGTCTTTAGGTACAGAAAACTGCCCCGATAGATACAGGCCTTCCTCTTCATTCCATTGTCCGTCAGTCTCTTGGTTTTCTGTTGGGAGAGCGGTTAGATGGGTGAGCAAGAGGTCGGATATGGTTGTGAGCTCCTTGTTCTTCTTTTTCTGGCAAAAACCTGCCAACGACTCCCTGGCCCGGGTAAAAGCAACGTAAATGAGGTTCAGATTGTCGATGTATTGATGGAGCAACTCCTCCAGAAATTCGCTTACGAAATGAGATTTTACCAGAGCTCGTTCGTAGTTCACAGGCACCAGTGCCAAATCGTTAAAGGGGCCATTTTGAGGCTTGCACCACAATAAATTTTTCTGTCGGGTACTGTCCAGTTCCCAATTACAGAAAGGCATCACCACCGCTCTGAATTCAAGTCCCTTGGATTTATGTACCGTCATCACCCGAATGGCTTCCTGACTTTCGGGCACCATCACCGTATCGAACTGTCCGGTTTTTTCCCATTCGTCGAGGAAGAGATTTAAATCGGAGGGTTCCCGGTTGGAGAAGGCATTCACGCTGTTCAGCAAAGCTTGCAGGAAGAGTCCCTGGTCGGTGCGCACCTTGAGCGGAAGCAATCTCACCAATTCATCGGCCAGGTCATAGAGGGGCATCTGCTGTTTGTGGCTCAGGAAGGCCATGTGAGCCTCCCAGGAGGCATTACTTTGCTCATTGTGAAATACACTGGAGGCGTCGAATACCGGTTCATCTGCCTGTTGGAGATTTCGCTGTAAATGAAGCCTGATAAAGGTTTCGAGTACCTTATCGTTGGGGTTTTGAAGGTATTTAAGGTGATTGATAACAAAAAGCACGGCAGGCGAGCTGTTCAGCTGCAGGGTTTCATTGCTGATAACCGGCAAGGACTTTCCCTGGCTGTGAAAATCGCCTGACAGGAGGGCATTGGTGATGTAGATGCCTTCGTCCCGTTTACGCACCAGTACACAGATCTCGGAGCTTTTAAATCCATTGGCCAGCAACGACTCTATATGGGTTATGGCACCCTGGACTGCTTGTTCCTGAAAGGTCTCCTTATTCTCCGCTTCGAAGAACTGGAACGACACGCGGCCTCCGTTTTCCGATTGATTGGACCCTTTTTGTTGAACCACGTCGCTGTATGCATCCACAATCTTATTCTTCAGCGCCTCTATCGAGGGGTCTGCTTTTAGATCTTCCGGTATTTTATTGGCCAGCTGGGATTGAAGAGCCATGGCGGTATGGCTGAAAAAGGAGTTGTTGAATTGAACCACCCGGGCCAGGCTGCGCCAGTTGGTATCGAGGGTAAATACGCCGGTTCCAAAAGTCTTAAAATTTTGCTCCACCTGGTTGGCGAGCAGGGTCCAGTCCGAATTTCGCCACCGGTAAATAGACTGCTTCACATCCCCTACCAGCAGGGTGGTATGACCTTCGGAGAGGCTATTGGTGATGAGCGGTTTAAAATTGGCGTACTGCAGGGTAGAGGTATCCTGAAATTCGTCTATCATATAGTGGGCATACCGTGTGCCGGTTCGCTCATAGATAAATGGCGCCTCATCTTCCTGAATGATGCGGGTGAGTAGATGGTTGGTGCCTGAGAGTAAGAACAGATTCTGTTCACGACTGACCTCCTCAATTTTTTTGTTCACATCGTTGATAATCCCCAAAGCATAGAAGTTTTTCAGAATAGCCTGTGCTGTGTGATAGTCCCGGCCTTCGTTTTGGCGTTCTTTAATCATGGTCTGCAGCAGTCTGTTAAGCCCGTCGTTAAAGGCGCCCTCGATGGCTTTATTAACATGGTCCGCATTGGCCTTTCGAATCCAAATATCCGGATTGTCGACCAGTGCATCTATGTGCTCCTCGTTCACCACCTCTTCGCTGGCCAGTTTGTCGAACAACCTTACTTTGCCGCGCGATCCTCCATTAAAGTCTTTTTGAATGTCCAGGTCCCATTTTTGAATAATAGCCAGTCCTTCTTCTCCATAGGCCTTCTGTTGTTGCTCGTACGAAGAGATAATATGGTGAAGGTTATGGAGATAATTATTCATGAAGGCTTTATCCGACAGCTTTTTGGTAAGTTCGCTTGCTGCCGATTGGTAGGCTTCTTTAAAAATTTCTTCCGAAAGGGCATTAATCTCCCGACTGATGTTCCAGCTTTTGCCCTCGGTAATCTTCTTCTCGGCAAAGTCGAGCAGCCATCTTTTCAAGGATTCATGCCCCGGCATATCCATTTCCAGAATTACCCTGTCGATGGCTTGGAGCATCACCATCTGATGGTTCAACTCGGTACGAAAGCCCATTTGCAGCCCTGCATCGCGGGCAAAGGAGCGGATGATCTGCTGAAAGAAACGGTCGATGGTGCTCACCGAGAACCGGGAGTAATCGTGAAGCAGAAGCCGCAAAATAAGCTGGGCTCGCTGACGTACCTGGTGAGACGAAAAATGAAGCTCCTCGCACAGCTCCTCCATATAGTCGGGCGTCTTATCGGTGGGGTGGCCCAGTTCGTACAGCTTCTGTAAAATACGTTGACGCATCTCGGCTGTCGCCTTATTGGTGAAGGTCACGGCCAATATGTGCTGGTAATTATAGGGGTCCAGAAATAGAAGCCGGATGTATTCACGGGCCAGGGTGTAGGTCTTTCCCGACCCTGCAGAGGCCCGGTATATTTTCAGTTGCGACATAGGGGATGCTAATTTCCTATAAAAATAGGAAAAGAAGGGGATTTTTTGAAGGAAACCATGGATATCTCTCCAAAAGGATTGAAGGATTCCCAAAAAATGGATCAGATTATTGTTTGTCGGAGACAATGGCCGAAAACCAGCACGCTTGTTAAGGGTTTTACGGTGCCCGGGTCGGAATGAATGGTTATAAAGAGGGAATTTGATTATAAATCACAATCAAATTACGTTTTTTACTTAGGGCTTGTCTAAAAAAGATGCTTTTTAGTTTTTATTTTTTTTATTTTTGCTCGATGCAGCTGATAAATGGAATTGAAGAAAAAATCCTCATCGAAAGGGTAGGCAAGGGGGACCATACCGCTTTTGAGCTGCTTTTTCGTTTCTACTATCCCGGATTATTGGTTTATGCTCGTCAGTTTGTGGTGGATACCATGCAGGCTGAAGAAATTGTTCAGGACTTTTTTGTGAAGTTTTGGCAAAAACACCAATCGGTGAAACCTGTGGATTCGCTTAAATCCTATTTCTTCTCTTCGGTAAAAAACAAGAGTCTCAATGCCTTAAAGCACCAGCGGGTAGAAGAACGCTACATCCGCGAAATTGCCTTATTATCTGACGATCACCTCTTGTACGACCCCGATCTTTACATAGCCTCCGAACTACAGGAAAAAATAAAAGCCTCTGTGGATACACTCCCCGGGAGATGCCGTGAAATTTTTATTCTCAGCCGCATGAATGGCCTCGATAATGAAACCATCGCGCAACAACTCCAACTCTCCAAACGCACCGTGGAAACCCAGATTAGCAATGCCCTTAAAATACTCAGGGTGGAACTGAAAGAGTATCTGGGACTTCTGCTTCTTCTGGGAATTGATGTTTTTTGAAAATTCAATGTACAAATTATTTGGGTGATCCTTTTCCAGTTTTTTATGTATCCTCTGTTTTGTGTTAATAATGAGTGAAGTAGGTAGGGTGCTGTAATTAAACCTGGATAATTGTAAATTAAATCATAGGTATAGGCGCTTAGGGCGCACTATTATTTAACAACATGCTACTTTTGTAGCATGAATAAGAACAAACCGTTTATTGGAGTGAACTCAATTAAGTTTTACAATCGGTTTTCGACAGATGAGTCCTGTTATCAATATCTATCAGATATTAAATGGATAGATGATGAGCATTACACTTGTAAAAAATGTGGAAACATCAATTATTGTCGAGGTCGCAAACCTTTTTCGAGGCGATGTACAAGATGCAAATATGATGAAAGTCCAACAGCTGGAACTATGTTTGACAAAAGTGTAAATTTCCTCTGCATTTGGCATTTCACATTGCATTTAAAATAAGTACCAAGAAGAAAGGAATGTCTTCATTGGAACTCTCACAAGAATATGAAATCCGCCAAAAGACTTGCTGGGAATTCAAAAGAAAGATTCAACAAGCTATGCAAAGTAGTATGCAGTATCCAATCTCAGGCTTAGTTCATGTTGATGAGTTCTTTATCGGAAGCGAAGAAGAAGGTAAGCCAGGTCGAAGTAAAGGGGGTAAGAAATTGGTTATAGTTTCTCTTGAGATTGTTGAAGCAGGAGTTGGACGTGCTTATGCTCGGTATATTGAAGATGGATCTTCAGATTCTTTTCGTCCTTTTTTTGAGGATCATATAAGTAGAGATGCGAAAATTATCACAGATAAATGGCGTGGCTATTTACCTCTTATTAAGGACTATCCACATTTGGAGCAAATAAAATCGGAAAAGGGGCATAATTTCCCTGACTTGCATTTACATATTATGAATTTGAAAGGATGGTTACGAGGAATCCATCATCATTGCTCAAAAGAGCATCTGCAAGGATACCTAGATGAATATCATTTTAGGTACAATAGACGCTCTCATATGAATACAATCTTCGATATACTCATTAAAAGAATGGTTGAAAATAATGCAAATGATTAATAGTAAATCATTTGAGTAGTGCGCTCTAGGCGCCTATACCTATTAAATCATTCCCGAATGTACGTGTATTTCTACGTTTAGTTATATTAATAATATAGAACATTATGCAAATTGCTTGAATTTACAACCTTATATTGTAATGTCCCGATTGCCAAGGTGTTCTTATTAACCGGCAACGATTCTGGAAAAATAGTGACAGTTTTCCAGAAAACTTTTTTCTCATTTATAAATTTATTTGCGTACGAAGAAGTCCCTTGTGACGAGGGTCTTGAATGGGCTGATGATAATTCTGATGGTTATCTTTCTCTGGAAGAATTTCTGGCTTTTAATGGTGCTACTGAAGAAATGTTTACTGGTGCAGATTTAGATGGAGATGGCCTTCTTAGTGAAGAGGAATTGTGCTCTGGTAACTTTACCATTTTCATTGATTGAAGATTAATAAACTAGTTGACTGACAGTTTATTATATTCTAAGAGTTTTAGGCACACGGATGAATTTTTATATATTTAGCTTATATTAAAAAAGGCTTCATTCCATGTGCCACTTAATTACCCATATTTTTTGTGTTTGTAAATTAAGTCTTAAATTTCATTTTATGAAATTCCTCTTTTCCCTTGCATTATTTCTATTAGGCTGTCTCTCTTTTGGACAAAATATGGGTATAAAAATTGCCAGACCGGGAGCCAATGGGATTGAAGTACGTGGCAGGGTGCTAGATGAAGCCGCTTTGCCATTGGTTTATGCCCACATTATTCTCACTAATATCGAAACCCAAAAGGCGGCTAAAACCATTAGTGGTCAGGATGGTTCCTTTATACTCAAAACCAACAAGGGCGAATATTTTTTAACCATCAGCATGGTGGGGCTTGAAAAGATTACCCGGCGCATCACCCTCACTGCCAATACCGATTTGGGGACCATTGTATTAAAGGATGCCCCGAAGGAGCTCGACGAGGTAGAGGTCATTGCAAAAATAAGCCGTCAGGTAACCCATACAGCCACTGGTATGGTTTTCTCGGTTAAGAACGACTCTCTTTTGAGAGAAAAATCGGTGGCGCAAATATTAAGCTATCTGCCCGGCTTGCGGGTGGATGAGCAGGAGGGCTCCATATCCATGATCGGTAAAAACTCGGTGGATATTATGCTCGACGGCAAGCCTGCCCGGCTTTCCAGCAGTTTGCTCTTCGCTCTGCTGGAGAGTTTGCCGGGCGATCGACTGGAGTCCATAGAGATTATTCAAACCCCTTCGGCCAAATACAGCGGCCGTGTAGAGGGCCTCATCGATATTAATATGAAAAAACAACGCAACAACGGAGTATTGGGTAGTATAAATGCCAGATATAAAACGTCCCAATTATTTTGGCCTTCTTTTTTTATCAACTATAAGATCGATAAACTCATTTTTTCTGTTGGGATATCGGGAATGTTCGGCGACACGGATGTTTCGAATTATACCGAGTATGAGTTTTTAGACCTCGGTGTGTTGTACAAGAATCAAACGGATAATGACTCAGAATTATCATCAAAAAACTATCGCTTTGGGCTGGATTACGAGTTGAATAAGAAGCACTCCTTTTTTGCAGGATTAGACCTGAATGATAAGAGTTATGAAAATGATAAGCGCTTTATTAATCAACAATTCAATCAAGGGAGTTTAGACAGCCTATTTACCGGCACTTCGGTGAATGATAAGCCCTCATCAAAAAAGAGTTACGATTTTTCGTACCGATACGATATTGCCTCCAAGCAACGGCTCGACTTCGCAGTGAATCGCACCGTAATGGATGACGACGAGAACTATTTATATGAGGTTACACATGCCAACGGTACCGGGACTACCTCCTTTGATAGCAAAAAAAGGAACGTCCGGAACGAAGAGAACGATGTTTGGAGCCTTCAGCTCGATTACACAGTGCCTTATCAAAAAGAGAATAAGCTGGAGATGGGCGCCAAATACGACAGGGTATCCATAAATAATGCCAATTTGTTTGAAGATTTTAACTCCGGTAATACAGTCTGGGAATCAGACCTTGGACTGAGCAACAGCTTCAATTACCGTGAAGAGGTTTACAGCGGCTATCTCTCGACCAATGCCAATGCCCACCGCTTTAAATACTCGCTGGGATTAAGACTGGAGTACATCCTTACCAACAGCCATTCGCCCACCACCGACGAAACGATAAACAACACTTTTACCCAACTGTTGCCCGTTGTATCCATTAAGTACACGCTCAATAAAGCGGAAACCAGCAGTGTTGGGTTTTCGTACAGACGGCATTATTTTTTGCCGGGGTATCTGCAGCTAAACCCTTTCGAATCATACGTGAACGAATACACCATCGAAAAGGGGAATCCCGATTTAGAGCCGCAGATCACCCACCGCCTTATGGCATCTTTTACGCTCCGGAATAAATATTTTCTTAGTTATCAGGGCAGCCTTAGTAACAATTCTTTTAGCCAGGTGGCTACCAGTGAAGGTGAAAAAACCGTTCTGTCGTTTCAAAATGTTAACCAAAATATCCAACATTCCGTGAGTCTCTCCATTCAGCGCCTTTTTTTATTCCAATGGTGGCAGGTGTATCCATCGGCCAGACTGTTTTACACCAGTTACAAAAGCGATCTTCTGGAATCCAGTGGTTCTTCAGTTTCGCTTCAATTGAAGAACAACATAACTTTGCCCAAGGGTATTTCATTCGACACATATATTTCTTGGCGCAGCAATGGCTACGGCACTGGTATCTATAAAACACAAGGTGGAAACTTTTATGGTAAAGCCTCCCTCTCCAAACGTTTATTTAACAAGCGGGGCAATGTCTCCGTGAATATTTACGACCCTTTTAATGCCTCCAGAGGCTCCCAAAGTTATGTGTATAACCAAATAAGAACCTTAACGCGATCGACCCTTCCCTGGCCGCAATTGGCGTTTAGCTTCTCCTATCGTTTTTCCTCGGGAAAAAAAGTGGAGAAAAAGAATATAAAAACCACCGGAGTGAGTGAAGATAGGTTTTAAATTAAGATAGAAGAAATAAGATAAAAAATTATAATGAGATGAAGAACCTACTTTTAGCTATTATTTTTATCCTGTTTAGTGGAGGGATACTTTCAGCACAAACGGCCGAAGAGATTATTTTGCGATACCTTGAAATGTCGGGAGGGATGGAACACTGGGAAGGAGTGGAAGGGATTAAAACCGTAACTAAATTGGAAAAAAGAGACTACGTGGATTCCATTGTGACCATCCAAATGAAGAACGGGCAAAAAATTAAATTTATGACCATTCATGGTAAAGAAAACATTAGTCAGGCTTTTGATGGGCAAACGGCCTGGCGGATGAACCAACGAAAGCCTGAATTGCTAACCGATGACCAAACGGAGATATTGAGGTCGGAGGTTTTTGATTTTCCGCTTCCTTTTGTAAGCTACAGGGAAAAGGGATTTGAAATTGAGTTTTTAGGTGTAGAGACTCTCAATGAGCAGGATGTTTACAAGATTAAGGTCACCAAACATACCCTCTTCATCAATGGTGAACTTATGGATAACATTGCCTTCTATTACTTTGATGCTGAAAACAATATGCCGGTTTTAACAGAGACCATAGATAGCAATCCCATGATGGATGGGAAAATGAAGCAGACCTGGCTGTCGGACTACCGGAGGGCGGGCCCTTTGCTTTTTCCTTTCAGGATTGAAGAAACCTATGAGAACAGTGCTTTGTCGAATGTTTACCTGGTGCAATCCATCACCCTCAATCCCATTGTGGAGGATCAACTGTTTGATTTTCCGGGGGAGAATTAAGAAGCTGTGTTTTTTTAGAAAAACCGAAAAAAAACTCCTGCCGGATACGTGTGTTTGCGGAGGTGGTTGTATTATTAATATGGGGAAAATTTTATGACCCCCCATTTGGGCAGCCTTTATTTAAAAAATTGATAGAATTTTAGGGAAAAGATGCAAAAAACAAACCCTTTTAATCAAAAAATAGATGTTTTTTTGGATGAGCGAAAATCTTTATCCGAAGAAGAACAGATCGTGGAAGCCCGTAAGATAATTTCTGAAATCGGGCAGGTGGATGTGGATTCGGCCACGCGGCAGGTTTTGTTACACATACAAAAAAAGAGCTTTTCCAATCATTTTTTTAATCAGTTCAGCAGGGTAGCGGCCATCCTGATTGTTCCCTTATTGATGGTGTCGATTTGGCTTTTTATGGTCAAGGGCCCAGACCACCAGGATGCCCTGGCCGCTATTCAGGAGGTCTCCTGCCCTCCGGGTGCGCGCACCAAATTTGTGTTATCCGATGGAACCAGGGTTTGGCTTAACGCAGAAAGTACGCTGAAGTTCCCCGTTTCCTTTGTGGCCGACCACAGAACTCTCGAATTGACCGGGGAAGCATATTTTGAGGTAGCCAAAGATCAGGACAAACCATTTACAGTAATGGCCCATCAGAGCAAGGTAAAAGTTCTGGGTACCGCCTTCAATTTCAGGTCCTATCCCGAAGATAATGAGATCGAAGTGGTTTTAACAAAAGGACAACTGCTCCTGGAAAGTGATTACAGCCACAGTCCCCAAAAAACCGTGTTAACCCACGGAAATAGGGCGGTTGTAAATAAAAAAGAGGGAAAGATGACCCTTACCACCGAACCCCTGGAAAAATATGTGGCCTGGCATCAGGGACATTTGGTGTTGGATGAATGCCCGATGCAGGAGGTGGCCAAAAAACTGGAGCGTTGGTATGGCATAGAGGTCATCGTTGAGGATGAGAATTTACTCAGCTATCGGTTTACCAGCACCTTTGAAGATGAACCTATTCAACAGGTATTAAGCCTGCTGGAACTCTCTTCGCCGATAAAAATAACCTACATTCCATCGAAATACGACCTGCAGAAGAATCGATTCTCCAGGATGAAAGTGATTATCTCAAAAAAATAAGAATTGCCTATGATATAACCTGTTAAAAAATGCAGAAAGGAGATGCGACAACATCTCCTTTCCTGATTCACCCCCGCCAAGGGGCAAATATTTAATAATAAACGTCTTAAATGTATGAAAAAAATGACAAACCCGTTGTATTTATTCTTTAATAAATACCGAAAAATCTTTGCACTTATGCGCAACCTATTCATTATGATTTTGATTATCGGATTGCAAGCCTTCTCGGCGGGCACCTATTCCCAAACCACCAAAATTTCTTTGAATAAGAAAAACTCCACTGTTAAGGAGGTTTTAACAGCCATAGAAAATCAAACAGAGTTTTACTTTCTCTATAACAGCGATTTGGTTGATGTACAACGAAAAGTTGATGTTACTGTCAGTAAATCAGGGATTAACGAAATCCTGGCCAGCCTCTTCAGCGATGGCGGCGTTAACTACACCATTAGCGACCGGCATATTGTTCTGATTCCAGCCCAGGCTCAGGCACAACAAGCCAGCGCCATTAAGGGAGGGGTCACCGATAGAAACGGAGAGCCTCTGCCCGGGGTAACCGTGGTGGTTAAAGGCACCACCGTGGGGACCATCACCGACATGAATGGGCAATACAGCCTCTCTGCTGTACCCGACGATGGGGTATTGGTATTCTCCTTTCTGGGCATGGTGACCCAGGAAGCCGAAGTGGCCGGTAGAACCCAGATCAATGTAACCCTTCTGGAGAGCAGTATCATGCTGGACGAGGTAATCTCTACGGGTTATCAAACCATTTCCCGGGAGCGTTCCTCCGGCTCATTCGATAAAATTGATGGCAAATTATTCGAAGAGCGTCCCAACGCCGACATTGCCTCCTCTATGAATGGGATGATCCCCGGTTTTCAGCGTCTTACCACCACCAACTCCGATGGTTCTCTCTCTTATAGTTTTCAGATCCGGGGTCAGGGTACCCTAACCCAAAGTATTGCCAGCCCCCTGATCGTGGTGGATGGCTTTCCGGTGGACGATTCCGATTTCTCCACCATCAACCCCAACAATGTCGAGTCGGTAACTGTGTTGAAAGATGCAGCGGCCGCTTCTATCTGGGGGGCCCGTGCTGCCAATGGCGTTATTGTCGTGACCACCAAAAATGGAAGTAAGGGCACGCGTAACTTTGAAGTAAAAGTTAGTGCTTTTGCCCGTATGAGTTCCAAGTTGGACCTGGATTATATCAACCCCATTGCCAATACTGAAACCCAGGTGGCTTGGGAAAAATATGTTTACGATAATAACCTTACCGGAAATTTAACGCCCTCCTCATTAGGTGAAGTGACCACCTCGCTGAGTCCTACCCTTACCCTGTACAATGAATATAAGCTGGGAAATCTAACCCAGGCGGAGTATGATGCTCAGATGGCTCAACTAACCGCGTACAACTATCAGGACGATGTATACAAGCATTTGTTGCAGAAAAGTCTCTATCAGCAGTATAACTTAGGGATTACCGGATCGACCGAACGAAATAATTATTCTTTCTCGGCATTGTATGATATTTCTAAATCTGATTTTGTGGGTGACACAGGTAACAAAGCGCTCATCAATTTCAGAGATAACTTTATAATTAACGATTGGTTGAAATTTAATGTGGGAGCCACCTTTAAATTACAGTCGGAGGAAAACAATGGCGCTACCTTATCAGAAATAAAGAGAATGCCTTCTTATCAGCGTTTGCTCGACGACAATGGCGATTATGTGCCTATGGTAAAAGATTATTATCTGCCCATTCTCGACCAGGTTTCGGCCACCGGAAATTTCCCATACGATAACTGGAATTACAACCTGTTGGAAGAGACCCGTTTGAATGACAATACGGTTCAAAGTAATACCGTTAGGTTGCAGGCCGGATTTAATGTTACCTTTTTGAAAGGTCTTACCTGGGACAGCAAAATTCAATACGAAAAGGGTGAGCAGCGCAATAAGAATATCTATTCCGAGGACAGCTACCTGGTGCGCAACCAGGTGAACCGCTACAACGCATACGATTCTGCAACCGGGACCGTGACGATTCAAAGTGCCGATGGATATGCCTATCCCCAGGGAAGTGCGCTGGATAAAAGTACTTATGACCGGGAAAGTTATGTGTTCCGGAACCAGGTTCAATTTGACCGGTTAATTGGTGAAAAGCATAACATACTGGCTCTTGTAGGTTCTGAAATCAGCTCTTATGTAACCCAGTCGGAAACTCAGGTGCGTTTATGGGGTTACGACGATGATCGCTTAACCTTTGCCAACCAGCCCTTTTACGACGACTATGGTGCCCCGCAGTTTTACACCACCTCTAAAACAAGGTTGTCTCCCGGAAAAGACTGGGGAGCCACCTATACCGACAACCGGTTTTTCTCGCTTTATGGAAATTTCTCCTACACGTATGATGGAAAATACACTTTAACGGCCAGTTTAAGGACCGATGCTTCCAATATGATTGTGAAAGATCCCAAATACCGGTATGCACCCTTTTGGTCGGTTGGTGGACGTTGGAGCCTCGAGAAAGAGTCATTCATGCAGGGTCTGGACTATGTTAACCGTCTCCAGCTACGCGCCTCCTATGGGGTTTCGGGAAATGTGGTGACCAGCACCTCCGTGGTGCCTTTAATTTCCTATTCATCAGGTCCTAACTCATATACAGGCGATTATTATGCCACAGTTCAGGATTTTGGAAACCCATTGTTGAGATGGGAAAAGACTTCTACGGTGAATGTTGGACTCGATTATGCTCTTTTCAAAAACCAATTGGTTGGTAAAATTGATTATTATTCCAAGCACAGTGAGGATATATTGGCCAGTGTGGACATTGCCGGGGCTTATGGTCTGGGCTACTCCAATTCGGTAAATGGAGCCGAAATCCTAAACCATGGTATTGAACTGGAGTTGGGAACCACCCAACACATTACTCCGCAGATGAAATGGAACGGACGCCTGGTGATGTCTCGTAATGTGAATGAGGTGAAATCACTGGATGTCAACAGTTATTATCCGGCCCGACTGACCCAGGAGAGTGTTTATGTGGAGGGAAGACCTATTAAGCCAGTCTATTCATACGTGTATACCGGCGATGTGGATGGGATTCCCACGATTCAATTTAATGATGGACAAACCACCAATATATTTAATATTCCAACCACCTCTGATGCACGCAGTTATTTGCAGTATGAAGGTTCGTTGATTCCCACAACCGAGTTTGGGTTTAACAATACCTTCGAGTACAAACAATTTGCTTTAAGTGCCTTGATAACGGGTCGGTTTGGCCATGTTTTTCGCGCTGAGGCCCCCGGCTATGATTTGCTGAATAATTCAGCCATGTCTACGCTCAGTAAACCGATGGAAGAGGTCTTAAGTGGCGATCCTACCAAGTTTCCCGGACTTCCCCCAACCAATGTACCGGATCTTTCGACGTATTCAATGGTACAGTATTTTAATACCCTGGTCGAGGATGCATCCAATATCCGGATGAAGGAAGTCATGCTCTCCTGGTCAATCCCTAACATGAAGCTGCAGAATTTGAACCTGTCGGGAATCAAAGTGTATGCTCAGGTAAAGGATATTGGTGTTCTTTGGAAAGCCACCGATACTTATTACGATCCCGATTATCTTTACTACAAACCTGCCACCTCGTATCTGTTGGGTTTAAATGTTTCATTCTAAATGCGTTAAAAAATGAAAAAACTAATAATAGCTTTACTGGGTTTAGTTGCCTTTGTTTCGTGTGATAATTTTTTGGACGAATATCCCTCGAAACAAAATAATCAGCCAATTACGACCACCGAAGATTTAGACCTGCTGCTAAATAATATTTATAATTATTTGTATGAGTACAATTATGCCAGCATGTGTGCTACAGATAATGCAGTTGTAGATCCGTTCCATTATGAATTTCAGCCTCAGGTTTATTTGTATAATAATTCACTGGGATGGTTTTTGTGGGACGACTATATTGTAAAAAACGCTGCAGACAATAAAGACTGGACCACCGAATTTGGGAAAATTGGCAAGGCCAATCTGATCTTCGATTTTGTGGATGAAGTGGAGGGTTCTGCCGAAGAAAAGGAACAGTTGATTATAGAAGCTTCCTTTATTAGGGCTTATAGCTATCTTAACCTGGCCACGGTTTATTGTCTTCCATACTCCGATGAAAATATGGAGGAGCCGGGGTTGCCCCTTCGTACCACAATCAGTGTGGAGCAATCGCTTAAAAGAGCCACCCTCGAAGAAACCTACAACTTTATTGAGGCCGATTTGCTTAGGGCTCTCGAAACCTCAGAAACAGAGCGGACGGAGATTCCATCACGGATTAGTTTGCCTGCGGTACAAGCCTTTGCCGCCCGTTTCTATCTCTACACTATGGACTACGACAAAGCACTGGATTATGCCAATAAAGCCTTACAGGCCTATAGCAGTCTGGTCTCCTTCGAAGATGTGATGTACGACAGCAGTGGAGGCCTTTACAATTGGCTGAATAAAGGGGCCTTATATCCCCAAACCAAAACCCTTGGGACCGCTGATACTTATGGTTGGCCTGAACTCTACTATCTTCGTTTATTAGGCCAGCGTACCTATTATCAACATGCCTATCCCAGCGAAAAGCTGATGGATAGCTATGAGGCTTCCGACATTCGGTTCGATGCCTTGTTCGTGGAAAATGTAAGGGTCGGTACCGGCTTGAGTCCTTATGTGGGTTATGCTTATTTAGGGTCCAGTAATTATATCCCATCCGGACCCACCACGGCCGAGATGTATCTGATACGGGCCGAGTGTTATGCCCGGAGTGGCGATGCGGCCAATACCCAGTCGAATGTGGAAGCCCTCCGCCTGAAAAGAACCAAGGCCGATAGTTACTTGCCACTAACCTATCCCTCGGACCAAAAGGCCCTGATTCAACTGGTGATGGACGAGCGTAACCGTGAGTTTCCTTTTACCCTGCGCTGGTACGACCTGCACAGGATCAACCGTGATCCCCTGCTCGATCATGTGGATATCACCCGTGAATTTTACTCAATGGATGGTACGATTCCGGATACAGATGGTGCCTTAGTAACCTATGAACTTAAAGCCGGTAGTCGCAAATATGCTTTCCCCATTACCGAAAATGAAATCATTTCCAGTGGGGGAGAACTTGAGCAAAACCAGTATTGATTTTAGGTAATTAGAAATTATCCCGTTTGATAAACTATAAAAACCACCAGGCCATAAGGCGTAACCGGAACACACGATTGGATTATTAATTTGGTGCAAGGTTACTCTGATGGCCTGGTGGTTTAATTTTATGGGCCCATACAGTGTTTATAGGAACCAATATGCTTTCCATAATTATTGTATGCCTAAAATTCATGTTCCTTAAATAAGAATGAAAACTGAGCTTTATTTTCGCTTAAACCAGTTTCAAAACGTAAGTATTGCCCCGGCTGTTTTAGGTTTCCAGGTTTTAGGGTTTTGTATTACATAGACCATATCCCAACCCAAAGGATTCAAAATCTAAAAAATCTATTTGTAACAAACCAAAATTACATGCATATGAATGCTTTTAAAAAATATTCGTTTCACACTTTTTTAGTACTGTTTTGTCTGCCATGGCTGCTCTCGGCTCAATCTCCCTCCTATAAAGTTAAAACCGCGAAAGATGGCAGGGGAGAACCCTATGAATATGTTACCAACGACCCCATGGCAACGCGGATTTACACCTTAAAAAACGGGTTGAAAGTTTATATCAGTCAAAATGATGTGGATGCCAGGGTACAGGCTATGATTGGCGTAAGGGCCGGTTCGGCTCTGGAGCCCACCGAGAGTACAGGCCTGGCCCATTACCTGGAGCATATGCTTTTTAAGGGCGGTTCAAAGATAGGAACGGTTAACTGGACGGCCGAGCAACCCCTCCTTGAAAAGATCTCGGGGTTGTATGAGCTGCATCGTGCCACCCCGGATGAGACGGCCAAAAAGAATATTTACGCACAAATAGACAGTCTCTCCTTCATCGCAGCGCAATATGCCGCACCCAACGAATTTGGGAAACTCACTAAAGCCATCGGGGCAGAGGGCGTCAATGCTGCCACCTCCATGGATTTCACCTTTTACAGGGAAAATATCCCCTCTAATGAACTGGAACGATGGGCCCAACTCGAAAGTGAGCGGATGAGCAATCTGCAGCTGCGTCTTTTTCACACAGAGCTGGAAGCCGTCTATGAAGAGTATAACCGATCACAGGATAACGATTCCAGGCAACTCTTTTATGCCCTCCTTGAAGGGCTTTTTCAAAAACATCCCTATAAACGACCCACCATCGGGAATCCTTTTGATCTGAAGAACCCGTCCATGGTTAACATTCACAAATTTTTCGATACCTATTATGTGCCTAATAATATGTGTATTGTGCTTACCGGGGATGTGAATGCCGAACAAGCGATGATTACAGTTGAGCAATATTTCGGATCATGGAAGAAGAAAAAATTACCCAAAGTAGTGTTGCCCAAAGAAGATCCAATCACTGAACCCAGAGAGATAAACCTTTATTCTAAAGAGAAGGAAAAACTGTTTCTGGCCTATCGCTTCGATGGAAAAAGCAGTGATGACTATAAGTTTGTATGGATCATTAACCAATTGCTTTCCAATTCCGGGAAAACGGGTCTGATAGATACCCATCTGAATCAGACGGGTAAATTGCAAACTGCCGGCAGCGACCTGATGTTCTTTAAGGATTATGGCATTCACTTCCTTAGCGGCATACCCAAAGAGGGACAATCGCTGGATTCGGTTAAAGCCTTGATATTTTCCCAATTGGATAACCTTAAACAAGGCCAATTTGGAGATTGGTTGTTGGAAGCCATCGTCAATAATAGTAAGCTCTTTCAGATTTCTGCTCTGGAGAGCAATATCAGCAGGGCCGCTTCACTCTTGTATTCTGACTTGTATCATGTGCCCTACCAAAATTCAGTGCGTTTGGTCTCCCAGCTCGAAAAGATCACCAAAGAAGAGGTTATTGCCTTTGTAAAGCAGCACTATAGAGATAATTATCTGGTAATATCGAAACTCAAGGGGGAGAAAGATTTGCTCAAGGTTGAAAAACCTGCCATTACACCCCTGGAATTGAACACGGACAATCAATCTGCATTTGCCAGTGATTTTATGGAACACAATCCTGAAGGATTACAACCCCTTTTTGTGGACTATAAGAAGGAATTTCCTGAATACAAGCTTAAAAACGGAATGCCCTTTTATTGTCAAAAGGAGGATAAGGGAACCTTTTCGTTAAGATACATCTTTCCTGTAGGATCCCATCATGATAATCTTTTGTCCTTTGCGATCCAATATTTTAGAAAACTGGGCACTTCCCTCTACACTTCCGACAGTTTGAAACAGGAACTTTTCAGGTATGGCCTTTCTGTCAATTTATCGGCTTCACTTGAAAAGTCGTATCTAAATGTTTCCGGACTGAATGAAAACTTTGATAAAGCACTGGAACTGGTTCGGCATATGTTCGATCAGGTAAAGTCCGATCCGAAAGTATACCTCGAATTATTAGCAAAAGAGGAGGGGACCAGAAAGCTTACGAAGGAAAACAAAAGAAGCATTACCAATATTGGGCAACAATACGTATTATTTGGGCCCAACAACGATTTTAATGACGATCCTTCGTTGGATGAGCTTAGAAATCAGAAGCCTGAAGAGATGCTGGAGCGGGTGCTTCATCTATTCGATTACGAGTATTTGATTTACTATTCGGGTATAGAGTCCCGGGAAGTGGCCATGCAAAAAATTGAGGCTACCCAAAAGCTGCCCAAAAAGTTTGCTGAAGTCCCTTCTGCTAAGGAAAGTCAGTACCTGCCTCTCGATAAGCCCATTCTTTACCTTTGCGATTACGACATGGTGCAGGCCCAGGTAAATATGGTTATTAAAGACGTGCCTTATTCGGCCGATTTGGTGGCGTATCAGGAGCTTTATGATGCCTATTACGGTCAGGGAATGAGCAGTATCGTCTTTCAGCAGATTCGCGAAGCCAGGGCCCTGGCCTACTCATCGGGGAGTTATTACAGAATGGATGCTACCAGCTCAAACAATAATGAGGTGGTGGGGTATATTGGAACCCAGGCCAACAAGTTGCCTGAAGCGATGGCCGCTTATAACAACCTGATGGATACCCTTAAATTCGATCCTGTGAAGTTCGAGCTGGCCAGGCAATCGTTGATTAAATCCATCGAATCGGAACGTGTTCCCAGAAAATATTATTTTGGGAAATACCAGGGCCTTTTAAAACAAGGTATCGATTACGATGTGCGGGAAAAAATGTATCAAGACCTTAAAACTATGACCCCTGAAAAATTCAATCAATTCTTTAACGATCATATCCGGAATCCGAATAAACAATATTTCATCTTAGGAAGAAAAAGTGATTTGGATCTTGAAGCGTTGAAGCGTTTTGGAACTATTAAGGAGATAACTCTAGAGGATATTTTTGGGTACTAACCATCCCTGGTATCCCGTAAAAAAGAACAAGTGGCCCGCATTTATGGGGCCACTTTTTTTGTGCTTTAAACAGTAATTCCGGTTGCCGATGAAGAGCATTTTAACCTGGTTGCTCAAATTGATCACCTTGGTGCAAGCCCTTTTTTAGCATGCAAAAAACAATCCAATGAACTGTCGCTCAGGGCCAAGTCATTCCTGAAGCCCAAAAAATTCTCTTCTGTATTGAACCTCGATGGCTCCTGGTTGGTTTATAGTTCATGAGAAAATTTCTAATGGTTATTATCCTGTTTGTGGGTCTGTTTGGCTCTGTTCAATCACAGGTTATCCCGGAGGTCGATTTTGAGGGGTTCGAACCCTTGTTACACCAGGCGGATGATACGACCTACGTATTGAATTTCTGGGCTACATGGTGTAAGCCATGTGTGGATGAGTTGCCCCATTTTGTAAAAGCTGCATCTGAATTTAAGGATCAGAAGGTGAAATTTGTTTTTGTCAGCCTTGACCTTCCGGGTCAGGATCAGGACAAACTCATATCTTTTGTTAAAAATCATCAGATGGAGGGAATGGTCCTGCTTTTGAACGATCCCGACAGTAATTCATGGATTCCAAAGGTGGATGCCCAATGGTCGGGTGTTATACCTGCTACCCTGATCTATCGGGGAGCAGACAAGAGCTTTTTTAAAGGTTTTCTTTCGTATGAACATTTAGTTAAAACTATCAAAAGTAAGCAGTTATGAAAAAAGTGATGTTGATGTTGGTTGTGTCGGCTCTTACTATTTCTGTTTTTTCGCAAGGTTATAAGCCCGGTGATGAAGCCATTGACTTTAAGCTAAAAAATGTTGATGGGCAGATGGTTTCTTTATCCGATCAACCCGATTCGGACGGTTTTATTGTGATTTTTACGACCAACCATTGTCCCTATTCCATCGCCTACCAAGAGCGTATCATTGAGCTGGATAAGGCATTTAAGGGGAATGGGTATCCGGTCATTGCCATTAATCCCAACGATCCGGTGGCCTTCCCTGCCGATTCATTCGAAAACATGAAAGTGCGGGCAAAAGAAAAGGGTTTTACCTTTCCCTATCTTTTCGATGAAACTCAGGAGGTGGCAAGGGCCTACGGTGCAGAGCGCACCCCCCATGTCTATATACTGGCCCGGGAGCACAACAAATTAATTGTAAAATACGTGGGGGCTATTGACGACAACTATCAGGATGCCTCCAGAGTTAAGACCCATTATGTAGAAGAGGCCGTTGAGGCATTGTTGGATGGAACCCCGGTACAAGTGTCACATACCAAGGCTATAGGGTGTGGAATAGCCTGGAAAAGGTAG
>JBFHFS010000041.1:0-43903 GCA_041583495.1 Marinilabiliaceae bacterium
AGGGACCTATAGTTACGACAGAATTGTGGTGCAACAAAGAGCTGTTACCAGTGAAAAGTATCTCATGTGGCCTATTCCTTTAACGGAAGAGAATAAATTCAAGGCCGTTGGGGTTAGTTTCCAGAATCCTGGCTGGTAATGGATTGGTTGAATTTTCTGGACGCAGTTAAATGCCGACAGAATGATTCAAATTCATAAAAGGGCAGGCAATAATATATGCTGTAGCCCCGGATATATAGGGAGTGGTTGTCTTCATAGAAGGCAGCCACTCCCTTTTTTATGTCAGGCATGATCATATGGTGGCCAGGGGCAAGCCTTCGTCGCTGCCGGGTCGACCTCTCGCTTTTGCCAGTGGCAGGCCTTTGGTGGTGAGCCTGGAAGGAGGGGAGCTTTGGGTTACTAAATTGTTTTTCTACCTCCAATCTGCCACGGATGGCAATAATTCGGGAAGAATTGCTCTTAAAACCACTTTATCTGTGGTATTGGATCGCTTTGTTTCGTTTGTTTTTAATACTGCTTTCACAATCGGGAATAACAAAGAGTGTGAATGAGATCAAAAGCGTGGAAATATAAAGGGTTTCGGGCCTGTGTGGTAGCCTTTCAAGGCAGGATAGATCGCTCAGGAAATATATCGGGAGAATGTGAATTGTTGTTATATTAAATATTTCTACGTACTTTTAAACCTTATTTTAATAAGTCCCTGGCAATGCCTCTGTGACAATTATCAATTGTGTAAAGCCCCTAACGCAAAGGAAATAAGTGTAATCCGTTACCTGTAATAAGTCCCTAAATATTATTTTAAAATAAAAACAAATGAAAAAGTGGCATTATGTAATTTTGGTAACTTCAATATTAGCAACCACTTGCCTGGAGTCTTGTTCCCGCAAGATTCCTGAATCAGAAAAAACTGCCCCTAATATTTTATTCATCCCGGTCGACGATCTGCGTCCTGATTTGGGGTGCTATGGCAACGAGGATATTCTTACGCCCAACATCGACCGACTGGCCAAAATGGGTGTTACTTTTAAACATGCCTATTGCCAGCAAGCTGTTTGTAATCCATCCAGAGCCAGCCTGCTCACCGGTTTGCGTCCCGACTCCATCCAGGTTTGGGACTTGTACACCAGCTTTAGAGACAATGTTCCCGATATCATTACCCTGCCCCAGTTTTTTAAACAACAGGGCTATACTACCATTGGGCTGGGCAAAACCTTTCATAACAATATTCCCGACACGCTTTCCTGGAGCGAAAAACTATACATTGATGGTTTTCCCTTCGATCCGGATGCCTTTTATGTAAACGAGGATAACCTTCAAATTCAGGAACAGAAGATCCAAAAACTTAAAGACGACGGTAAGTCGCGTCTCGATCCGCTGGGTCATTGGTATGTAAAAGCCAAAGCCACGGAAGTTGGAGCTTGTGGCGACGATGCCTATTTCGATGGGGCCCAAACGACTTTGGCGATTCAAAAACTACAGGGGTTGGCCACACAAAAGAACCCATTTTTTCTTTCGGTAGGTTATTACCGGCCACACCTTCCGTTTAATGCGCCTAAAAAATACTGGGACCTGTACAACCGGGATTCCATTCCCCTGTCTCCTAACCAGTTTGTTCCTGAAGGGAGCCCTGAATATGCCATTCATGGAGACCAGGAACTGCGTTCCTATATCGACTGCCCTGATTTGCCGCTTCCTTCACAGGAGCCATGGGATGAGAAAAGACAAAGAGAATTAAAGCATGGCTATTTTGCCAGTGTGTCGTATGTAGATGCGCAAATTGGTCGGTTGCTGGATGAGCTCGACCGCCTGGGCCTTGCCGAAAATACCATTGTGGTGCTTTGGGGCGATCATGGCTGGAAGTTGGGCGAGCATAACGGTTGGTGTAAAATGACCAACTATGAGATAGATACCCGCGTTCCCATGATTGTAAGTGGTGCCGGGGTGAAATCAAAAGGGGCAGCGAGTAAGGCGCTGACGGAGTTGGTCGATATCTACCCCACGTTATGTGAAATGGGCGGTTTTTCAATCCCGGAGCACCTGCAAGGCACCAGCCTGGTTCCCCTTTTGGAAAACCCCGACGCGGAATGGAAACCTGCTGCTTTTAGTCAGTTTTTGCTGGGCCGGTTTGGTCCTCCTGCAACCCGGAAGCACGAAAGAATGGGATACACCATCCGTACCCAAAGGTATCGATATGTGGAGTGGTACAGCTGGAATAAAGAGGAAAAGGAAAGAGGAGATCTCCTGGATAAGGAGCTTTTTGACCACCAGACTGATCCCCGGGAGAACAAAAACCTGGCCAACGAGACGGAATATCAAAAGACCGTTGAATTACTTTCCCGGCAACTTAAGGTTGGTTGGAGAGGAGCATTGCCATCCACGGATTAATAATGCTGTTATATAAAAAGTATAGGGTTTTGCCCCTGTTTTTTCGTCTTTAATGTAAGAAGATATTAACCGATCACAATTCAGAAAATTATGAGAGCCTTTTATTTAAAAAAAATTGTTCTGTCTGTCTTTTTTGCCACTCTTACGATGGGTCTTTTTGCCGGGTGTAAGAAAAAACCTAATGTGGTTTTTTTACTCGTTGATGATATGGGATGGATGGATATCGGTGCCAACGGAAGCACTTTTTATGAAACCCCTAATATTGATAAACTGGCCAGCGAGGGGGTTCGGTTTACACAGGCTTATGCGGCCTCGCCCATTTGTTCACCAACCCGTGCCTCTATCTTAACCGGTAAGAACCCGGCCCGTCTGCATCTTACCCAATGGATTGGGGGATCCGGGAATCCGGATTATGTTCGTAATCTTCCCCTCGAAGAGGTCTTGATTCCGGAATCCATGAAGGAAGCCGACTATTCCACCATCTTTTTGGGGAAATGGCACCTGAACAACGTGGCGGGAGAGGGTAAGTTCTGGCCCGACAAACAGGGTTTTGATATTAATATAGCGGGCCATCACAGAGGGGGGCTATACATTAAGAACAAGTATTTCTCTCCCTGGGATATTCCCAACATCGAAAATGGCCCGGATGGAGAATATATGACCGATCGCCTGGCCCAGGAGGCCGTCAATTTTATTGATGGAAATGCAGAAAATCCATTCCTGCTGTATCTCTCCTTCTATTCGGTGCATGCCCCTTTTAGTGCCCCCGAAGAGAGGGTCGAAAAGTACAATAAGAAAAAGGAGGCTCTCGGACTCACCGATGAGGAACGATTCGGTGAAGAACACATAGGGGATAAAACCTTTACCTATAGGAAGCAGCAGGATCACCCCACCTATGCCGCCATGGTCGAATCAATGGATATGGCAGTTGGGAAAGTGCTCGATAAAATAAAGGAAAAAGGAATTAGCGATAATACCATCATCATTTTCTTCTCTGATAATGGCGGATTGTCTACCTCCGAAGGAACCCCAACGGCCAATACCCCCCTGCGAACAGGAAAGGGCTGGCTCTACGAAGGAGGTATCAGGGAACCGGCTATTATTAAATGGCCTGGCCAAACCAAGCCCGGAACGGTTTCGGATGCCGTGATTACCAGCATGGATTTTTATCCCACTATTCTGGAGATGATTGGTCAACCGCTGCGCCCCAACCAGCATATGGATGGAAAGAGTCTGGTGCCTGTTTTGAAGGGGCAAGCCCAACAAATCCACGAAGCCACCTATTTCCATTATCCCCATCGTTCCAATCAAAAAGGAAGTCCCAGTAGTGCCATCCGTGAAGGGGATTATAAGTTGATTGTGTTTTTCAACGAAAACCGTCTGGAGCTCTACAACCTTAAGGAGGACATCGGAGAAACCCACAATCTGGCAGAGGAACTTCCGGAAATCCGGGATGCTCTGTTTTCCAAACTGGAGAAATGGTGGGATGAAGTGGATGCAAGCTTCCCCAAAGAGTACATCAGACGTTAATTAATAGTAAAGCCCGTTGTGGGCGGATAAATAAACTGTTAGCAAGTTATGAGAAAGGTTGCACTGTTGGTGTTGGTGGCCCTCTGTTTATTTAGTGGAAATACCTATGCCCAAAAAAATAAAGTGACAAAGGTGGCCTGTGTCGGAAATAGTATTACCCACGGGGCCCGGATTGCCGATCGCCTCAAGGATGCTTATCCCGAGCAGCTATCCCGTATGTTGGGCGAAAGCTATGAGGTGAAGAATTTTGGGGTTAGCGGTCGCACCCTTTTATCTAAAGGCAATGCGCCCTACATTAAAACAGGGGCCTATCGGGAGGCGCTCAAATTTAATCCCGATGTGATCTTTATCAAGCTGGGGACCAACGACAGTAAACCCTTTAACTGGGAATTCAATGGTGATTTTAAGTCCGATTATTTAAAATTGATTCAGTCGTTTCAGGAACTGGAATCAAACCCCACCATTTATCTCTGTTTGGCGGTGCCGGTCTTTAAGAGTGGCATGGTTATCAATGACGAGATTGTGAGAGATAAGATTAATCCCCTGATCAAAGAGATTGCCAAAGAAAATAACCTGAAACTGGTTGATCTCTTTACCCCCTTTTTAGGGAAGGGTGATTTATTTCCCGACCATATTCACCCCAACGCCGAAGGGGCGGGTGTATTGGCAAAGATTATTTACAAAGAACTTACCGGCAGGGAGGGCGTTTTGGTACAGCAACCCTTCCCGGGGAAAAAATCCGCCTGGAATGGGTTCGACCGGTACGACTTCACATTCGAGGGAAAAAGTGCCGTGGTTGTTCAACCTGCCAAAGCCTTAAAAGGAAAACCATGGGTGTGGAGAGCACGCTTTTTTGGGTGGCATACCGAGATGGATCGCCTTTTGGTCTCCGAAGGGTATCATCTGGTATACCTCAATACCAATAATCAGTTTGGCAGTCCCAATGCGGTACGAACGTGGGATCATCTCTATAAGTATCTGACGAATGTTCATCATTTTAATCCTAAGGTTGCACTCGAAGGGGTGAGCCGGGGCGGTTTGTTCATCTACAACTTCGCCAAAAAATATCCTGAGCGGGTGAGTTGTATCTATGCCGAAGCACCCGTATGCGACTTTAAAAGCTGGCCGGGTGGATTTGGATTTAGCGAGGGGAGTGCTAAAGATTGGGCCTCGTTAAAAACTGAATATGGCTTTAGAACGGATGAGGAGGCTAAAGCCTTCAGCGATAACCCTGTCGATAATCTTGAAGAGCTTGCCAAAGCCAAGGTGCCGGTTTTACACATGATAAGCCTTACCGATTCGGTGGTGCCTCCTGCTGAAAACAGCCTGGTTTTAATAAATAAGTACATTCAACTGGGGGGGATGGCCACGGTTATCCCATGCACCAATGGCCGCCAGTCGCTTCATGGTCATCATTTTCCCATTGAAACCCCTCGTTTAGGCGCTGATTTTATTATTTACCATACGCCCAAAGAGGCTGAATTATTGGACCCGGCCGCCTATCACCAGGTAAGAGGGGGGCTCCGGAACAGCCTCATCAAATTTCAGCGCGAAAAAAAAGGGCGTGTGGCATTTCTGGGGGGCTCTATTACCTATAATGGTGGATGGCGCGACAGCATCTGTAGTTACCTTCAACAACGCTTCCCCGATACTGAGTTTGAATTTATAGCGGCAGGGATTCCCTCCATGGGGTCTACGCCGGCCTCCTTCAGGATGGATCGTGATGTTTTTAAAGGCCAGGCGGTCGACTTGCTGTTCGAAGAGGCTGCGGTGAATGATGCCGGCAATGGCAGAAGCGATACCGAGCAAATACGGGCTATGGAAGGAATTGTCCGTCATGCCCTTAGCCTTAATCCAACCACCGATGTGGTGGTGATGCATTTTGTAGACCCGGGAAAAATGAAGATTTACCGGGAGGGCGGTATTCCCAGGGTTATTCAAAACCACGAAAAGGTGGCTGCCCATTATAATCTGCCGGCCATTAACCTGGCCAGGGAAGTAACCGAAAGAATCGATGCGGGCGAATTTACCTGGAAAGACGATTTTAAGAATCTGCATCCCTCGCCCTTTGGGCAAAGCATATACTATCGTTCTATGAAAAGCCTGCTGGAGGAAGCCTGGTTCGGGCCGGTGGCCGATGATGACAAAGTAATGAGTCATCCAATACCCGAACCCCTGGACCCTGCAAACTATAGCCAGGGGGCATTGATTGATATAACCGAAGCAAGAATACGGGGGGCCTGGGAAATAGTGGAGAATTGGAGACCCACCGATGGCAAAGGAACCAGGGACAATTATACCAATGTTCCGATGCTTATTGGCGAAAAAACCAGGGGATTGGTGAAATTGCCTTTTGATGGGAACACAGTTGGAATCGCCGTTGCTGCCGGGCCGGATGCCGGATTAATTGAGTTCCGTATTGATGGGTCCCCATGGCAAAAGCTTGACCTGTTAAGTCATGGCAACCGAAGCCTTCATTTGCCAAGATACTATACGCTGGCTGCCGGGTTAAAAAACAAACGGCATCGGTTAAAAATAAGAATGCTCGAACAGGAAGATCCTAATAGAGCAGGCAATTTCTGTCGCATCAGGTATTTCTATAACAACCAGCCGCCCCAAAATTTTCAATAGGCGATAAGGGATAGAAGAACCAAATTGTATATGAATTAGATAATATCATAGATAATTCTTAAGCGGGGGTTGGTTAATTTTAGGGATGAAAACACCCGTGTCGATCATGGGTTAATAGGTTTCAAATCAAAGAAATAAGGGCGGATTTGAAATGGTGTAATTATATCTGATTAAAACCGTTATAAGACCTGCCCCGGGAATTCAATGTAAGAGGGGTTTTGAAAAATTGTACCGGGAGGTTGTCTTTCCTTTATAAAAGGGGAGGCTGAGATAGAAATAGGGTTGGTTAATTGTGAACTACAAAATGGAAATTAAATGAATTACAACTTAAAAACATTACTTATTAGTGGCCTGTGCCTGCTGTTTAGCTTGCTTGCCTCTTCCACTGCCCTGGTTGCCCAAAAACCGGTAAAAGTATTTATCCTGGGGGGTCAATCCAATATGGCAGGTCATGGAGAAACCGAAAAAGGGGAAAAGGGGAATCTGAAATGGTTGGTAAACAACGATAAAACAGGAAAGTACCAACATTTGGTGGGCCCCAATGGCGAATGGAAAAAGAGGGATGATGTCTTTGTTTATTCTAAAGATAAGTTCGATGTTTTGCATACCGGAGGCCTTTCCATAGGCTTTGGTGCTTACGATTACACCATCGGTCCCGAGCTTGAGTTTGGGAATGTGACCGGTGACTTTTTCGAAAACGATGTACTCATCATCAAAACGGCCTGGGGTGGAAAAAGCCTGGCGGTTGATTTTTGTCCCCCCTCTGCGGTGAGTGATTCGGGATATTTTAGACTCCCCTGCGCCGACAAGGATACCGGCTATTATTATGTGCAAATGCTTGCACGGGTTTACGATGTCCTCCACAACATTGAGGATTATGTTCCCGGTTACAGTGGCCAGGGGTATGAGATTGCCGGGTTTGGCTGGCACCAGGGCTGGAACGACCGGGTAAATGACGCCGCCAGTGCCGCCTATGAGGATAATCTGGCTCATTTAATACGGGATGTGCGCCGCGATTTGGGGATGCCTAAACTACCCGTGGTTATTGCTACCACCTCCATGAGGAGTATGCGGGAAAACGACCCTAAAGAAACCTTCCTGCCACAATCGCAAAGGGCGGTGGCAGCCTATCCCGAGTTTCAAGGAACGGTTAAGGTGGTGGATACGCATAGTTTCTGGCGCCCCATAGAAGACTCGCCGGCCAGACAAAATTACCACTGGAACCGTAATGCCGAAACCTATTGCCTGATTGGGGAGTCGATGGCCAATGCCATGATCCAAATGCTTAAAGAAAACGACCGTAAGCAGGAGCCACATCCGATCAGGGGTGTGGGCCAATCGAATAAACGCCTTGCACCCACCCCGCCAATGGGCTGGAACAGCTGGAATGCCTTCGAGAAGGATATCAATGAAAAGAAAATAAAGGATATTGCCGATATAATGGTTACCTCAGGCATGCGTGAAGCCGGGTATGAATATCTGGTTTTGGACGATGCCTGGATGGCTGCCGAGAGAAATGCCGAGGGTGAATTGATGGCTGATTCGGTGAAATTTCCGGGAGGCATGAAGGCCGTGGGCGATTATATCCACAGCAAAGGGCTGAAGTTTGGGATATATGAATGCCGCGGGCATGTAACCTGCCAGAATTTGCCGGGTAGTTTCGAGCACGAGCAAACCGACATGAACTCGTTTGCTGCCTGGGGGGTCGATTACATCAAGATGGATGCCTGTTTTGCCGCCAAAAATGGACGGTTGTCTACCGAAGATTTTGCCATTTACCACCAGGCCATTAAAAATACAGGGCGGCCTATGGTCTTCAGTATCTCCGATTTTGGACAAGGGGCCTGGGCCTGGGGCGGTAAAAATTATGCACAGCTTTGGCGTACCTCGGGCGATATTTATCCGTTCATAAATTCGGTTTATCGCTGTGCCGAAAGCTCGGGGGGAGATGGTTCTATTCATCCTGCCTTTAAGGGCCTTTGGCAATTTGCCGGGCCGGGTCATTGGAATGATCCGGATATGTTGCAGATAGGGAATCTGAAAAGTGCCGCCGAAGATAAAGTTCATTTTAGCCTCTGGTGTATGCTGGCAGCTCCCTTGATGGCCGGGAACGACCTGCGGACCATGTCCGATACCGTAAGAAATATCCTTTTGGCTCCCGAGGTTATTGCCGTCAATCAGGATTCGAGAGCCCACCAGGGTTACCGAATCTTTCAGCAGGATAGTATTGAGATCTACAACAAACCACTGGCCGATGGAACAACAGCGGTGTTACTCCTTAATAAAGGTCAAAAAGAGGCCAGGGTAACGGTTAATTGGAAGCAGGTGGGTTTAAAGGGCCGTCAAAAAGTGCGGGACTTATGGGCGCAACAAGACCTGGGAACATTTAAAAATTCCTTTACCACTCAAACCCTTGGGCAACACGGCCACATGCTCATCAAAGTGGGCCAGCCTGGTTCAAAACCCGTGGTGGGGCCGGAGCCGGTATCTCACGATAAATATGCGGTCACGAAGAGTGGCACCACCTACCTGAGCGACCTCTATTATATAATGAAAGAGTTTAATGCTCCCGTGGCCGATAACAACTATGAAGGCAATGCCATTGAGGTAAACTGCCAATCGTACAAGAAAGGGCTGGGGTGCAAAAGCAAATCAGTAATGATGTATCAGCTCGATGGAAAAGCCGACCGCTTTCAGGCAGTGGTGGGTCTGGATGACCTTTCGCCCGACGACGAAACCGGCCAGTTCAGGGTACTGGTTGAAGATAAATTTGGCGGCCGGGTAATCTTCGACAGCGGTAAGATGTCTAAAGCTGACGGGGGCAAAACCATAGATATTGATGTGAAAAATCTCGATTTTATTTTGCTCGAGTTTATGGGCAAAGGGGTGTTTGGCAATTGGGCCGATGCAAAAGTTATTGCGGGGAATTAATTTTTCTTCCCGCACCCTATTGGGCGGTACCCTTTTATTTTTACGCCAATCCAAGGGTTAAGGGATCTTTGGGAATATTAAATATTAATCTTAATGAATATCCGTTTGTACCACTAATTTGGTTAACGTCCTGTAAGGACAACTTTCTTCAGCCCCAGGCAGCGTATAAGGTTGAAGGCAACTATTTGCAAGCGCCCTGATAAGGGCAGGTTAAATTAAGCTGGGCCTTCAGCCCGTTCTATTTCATGTAAATATTATCCCAAGGTGATGCCTTGAGCTGAAATTACCTGTTCTTACAGGACGAAAAAGCAGTTTTAAGTACAAATGCGGACAGTCATTTCATTTTTAAGCATCAAAAAAATAACCAACAAACTGATGAAGCATTTTCTCTTTTTTCTATTATCCGTTATGGTTTTGTCGAATGCAAGCGCGCAGGAGCCCCCCGATAAAGGGTTGGAAGCCATTACGGTTGGGGCCGTGGAGGGACCATTGAAATTTTTGTCATCCGATTGGACCGAAGGACGCGAAGTGGGAACCAGAGGGGCCTATATGGCCGCCGACTATATTGCCAGTGTTTTTCAGATGTACGACATCAAACCACTGGGTGATATGGCTGAGAAGCGGTTAAGCCGTGAATTTAAACTGAAAGGACAAAAGCCTCAATCCTATCGGAGCTATTTTCAGAACTTTGACCTGATCACCGAAACCAGGGCCAGGCAGAGTGAACTTCAATGGACTAAAACTACCGGGGTTTCCTCACAGGTTAAAAGGCTGATCGAAGGCGTGGATTTCCAATTGCCTGGAAAATATGGCACCATGGAGCTGGATGCCCCCGTGGTTTTTCTTGGATATGGGGTGAAAAATAAGGCCTTAAAATGCGATCCGTTTCAAAAGAGTGATTTGAATGGCAAGATTGTTTTTATCCTCTCGGGGTTTGCCGGGATTAACGACCAGAAATCCATCAATTATACCACCCTTAAAAAAGACTCATTGTTCTCGGTTAACCAGTTAGAGCGGGAGAAAATTGAAAATGCTCGAAAGGCGGGTGCCATAGCCGTCTTTAAATATAGTCCCGGGAAAAAATTCCAATCGGCAACGCCTTCCAACCTGCCTATGTTCTACGACAATGAATTTTATGAAGGCGACAAAAAACAGGATGATTTTTATTTGAAAAAGATCAGTCTTCCCAATTGGGATAAAACACCACAAATACCCGTAATCGAAATTAGCCGGGTGGTGGCCGAAGCCTTGTTGCCCGGGGCTGAATCCCTTCTCCCGGAAATGCAAAAGCCCGGTTACAATATGGCGGGCTTTAAAGCCAGGGAGATTGACAATTCACGTTTCCGGTTTAAAATCAGCGGGGATCAGAAGGTGTTCAGAGCCAGGAATGTATTGGGCTATATCGAAGGGGAAGATACTGATGAAGTAATTGTTATTGGTGGGCATTACGACCATGTGGGCAAATACAATGGCTTCGTGTTTAACGGGGCCGACGATAATGCGTCGGGAACCGTGGGTATGCTGACCCTGGCCAGGGCCATCAAAGAAAGTGGTAAAAAACCGGCCAAAACAATCGTGTTTGCCGCCTGGACCGGAGAGGAGCAGGGATTGTGGGGCTCCAAATATTTTGTGAAGAACATCCCTGACAACTTAAAGGTAGCCCTCAATATTAACCTGGATATGATTGGACGCACCTCCATACAGGATAGCACCGACAACTATCTGAGGATCCAGTATTCCAAGGGGCACGAGAATTTTGAAAAGGTATTTAACAAGGTCAACCAAACCAACCGGTTGAGCCTCGATCTAAGGTACAAAGTGGACGAACAACCCAAAGGGGGAAGTGATTTTGTTCCTTTTGCCGCCGAGGGTGTTCCCGTGATAGCGTTGTTTACGGGATTGCATCGCGACTATCACCATCCAAACGATGAGCTTGAGTTCATCGACCTGGATAAGATGACTAAGATCATTCAGCTGACCTATCTGGGGTTAACGGATATTGTTGGGTTTAAATGATGCTGGTAATCCCTTGCATTTGTAAAGTATTAAAAGTAAAAATTATAAATTAGCAAAAGATGAAGACTCTTCGAATTGACCTGTTTCTCATTTTTGCAATGGCCTTTTTAGCTGTTGCGCCGATGACCATTTATTCACAAGAACAAAAAGAAGGCCCGTTTACTCAATTTGCCAATCGGCTGCAGTGGGAGGACGAGGGAGAATTGTTTTGGATCGATGCCTTCGGCCCGGATGCCCTTCGCTTTCGCGGAACCAAGAGTCTGCGGATTTCCGACGAGGACTGGAACCTGTTGCCGCAACAAGAGGTGCAACTCGAAATAACCATTGCCAAAGATAAAGCAGTGGTTAAAAACGGGAGAATAAGAGCTGAGATCCTGGCCCGCAGAGGGCGGATTACTTATTTGAACGATAAGGACGAGGTCTTGCTTCAGGAAGCCATTCACGCCCATCACCCTCAGTTTGCACGGCAATGGAAAAGTAAAGGAAGCGACCATTTTGAAACCAAAGTGACTTTCGACGCCGATAAAGATGAGCATCTATATGGGATGGGACAGTATCCCAACGATTGTTTGGACCTGAAAGGTTCGGTGTTGGAACTGGCTCAGAAAAATACCCAGATCTCTATTCCTTTTCTTTTGTCGAGTAAAGGCTATGGGTTTATCTGGAATAATCCCGCCATTGGTCGGGCCGAACTGGCCATGACCCACACCAGCTTCTTTGCTGAGTACACCAGGCAACTCGATTATGTGATCTTCCCGGGTGACACTCCTTCGGAACTGGTGTCGCACTATGCCGATCTGACCGGTAAATCCCCCAAAATGCCTGAGTTTGCAACCGGACTCTGGCAATCGAAGCTGCGTTACTACTCCCAGGAGGATTTGCTCTCGGTAGCCCGTGAGTATAAAAGACGTAACCTGCCCATTTCGGTCATTGTAGCCGACTTTTATCATTGGCCTGTCACCGGCGATTGGAAATTCAATTCCGAATTATGGCCCGACCCGGCTGCCATGATCAAAGAGCTGGATAGCTTGAACATTAAATTGCTGGTCTCTGTTTGGCCAACCCTGGCGGAGGATAGTGAGAATTATTCTACCTTTCGCAAGAGTAATTTCACCATTCGCCCCGAAAAAGGAAACAACCTCTTTTTAAAGGTAAACGACGATCTTACCTATGTGGATGTCATGCACCCCGGTGCCAGAAAGGCTTTATGGTCTAAGCTGAAACAGAATTATTACGACCTTGGAGTGCGTATGTTCTGGATGGATGAGGCCGAGCCGGAGATTGAACCTCTGGAATATGATAATATAAGATACTATCTGGGTAATGGATTGGAGGTATCGTGTCTTTATCCTTACTATTTTGCCAAAACCATTTACGATGGACAAGTTGAAAGCGGACAGACCGAGATTATCAACCTGATTCGCAGCGGCTGGATAGGCAGTCAAAAGTTTGGAACCCTTCTGTGGTCGGGTGATATTAAAGGCGACTTCCCCACCTTAAAAAGACAGGTGAAAGCCGGCTTGAATATTGGATTGTGTGGAATCCCCTGGTGGAATACCGATATTGGTGGATTTTACGGGAGTACCCAATCGGAAGAGTACAAAGAAGTACTGCTTCGCTGGTTTCAATATGGTACCTTCTGTCCGGTGATGCGGATGCATGGCGTGAATGCACCCCGGGTTTTATTGGAGAACCAAATTACACATAGCGGTTCTCCCAATGAGGTCTGGAGCTTCGGGGAGAAGGCGTTGAAGGTCATGACTCATTATCTGGATGTGCGCGAGCGGTTGCGACCTTATATCCAAAAACATATGGATATCGCTTCCGAAAAGGGAACCCCGGTGATGCGTCCTCTTTTCTTCGATTTTCCTGACGATGAGATATGCTATACCATCGAGGATCAGTATATGTTTGGGCCGGACTTGTTGGTGGCCCCCGTGCTTGAGGCCGAAGCGGTATCGCGAAAAATTTATTTGCCCCTGGGCTCCAAATGGAAAGATGCCTTAACCGGTAAAACCTATAAGGGCGGGCAAACCATTGATTATAAAGTGTCGATTGAAAATATTCCTCTTTTTACCCGGAATGGTTTCGATTTTAAATTGTAATGGTTCGATCTTGTGGGAAGAGAGTATTGTTAAAGAATTAAAGACCAACCAAAATGAAGAAAAATATATTTTTAGGATTCCTTTGGATGATGGGCATCGCCGGAATCATGGATGCCCAGGAGACCAACCTCTCCGGGAAGATAGACCAAAAGGATTTTGATCCGGCTACCGTGATGTGGTACAGTACCCCTGCAAAAGAATGGGAAGAGGCCCTTCCCGTTGGAAATGGCAGGTTGGGCGCCATGGTGTTTGGCAAGCCGGGAGAGGAACGGATCCAATTAAACGAAGAAACCTGCTGGTCGGGTGGGCCCTATTCAACCGTGGTTAAAGGCGGCGCTGAATATTTGCCCCAGATACAGAAATACATATTTGAAGGAGAACCCATCAAGGCTCATAAATTGTTTGGCCGTAAGCTGATGGGATATCCTGTGGAGCAGCAAAAGTACCAGTCGCTGGGCGATTTGTACCTGTTCTTTGAAAATCAGGACCAGGTAACGGGGTACAAACGTTGGTTGGATTTAAATACAGGAATCACCTGTGTGGAATATACAGTCGACGGGGTAACCTACCGAAGGGAAGTTCTTTCCTCTGCGCCCGATCAGGTGATTACAGTTCGTTTAACAGCCAGTAAGCCGGGTAGTGTCTCCTTTAAAGCCCAACTCAGGGGCAGCCGAAACAAGTCCCACTCCAACTATGCCACCGACTATTTTACGATGGACCCGGTGGGCCAGAGTGGCCTCATGGTAAACGGAAAATCAGCCGATTACATGGGTGTTGAAGGTAAACTCAGGTATAAAGCGCAATTGAATGCCCTACCCGAAGGGGGTAAAATGAAGGTGGAAGAGGATTATCTGGTGGTCGAAAAGGCAGATGCCGTGACCCTGGTGATTGCTGCCGCGACCAACTTTGTGAAATACAACGACGTCAGCGCCGATCAGAATTTAAGAGTGGCCAACTATCTGAAACAGGTAGAGGGTAAGTCTTATGCTCAGTTATCTGAGGCTTCGGTTAAGGATTATCAGCAATATTTCGAGCGGGTGGCACTGGATCTTCCCCAAACGGAAAGCTCCTTTTTACCCACCGATAAGAGGATGACGGGCCTGGACGAAAACACCGATCCCAATCTGGCCGCGCTCTGTTACAACTTTGCCCGTTATGCCTTAATTGCTTCCTCTAGGCCCGGTACTCAACCCACCAACCTGCAGGGGATTTGGAACGAGGACATGAATCCGGCATGGGATTCCAAGTATACCACCAACATTAATACCGAGATGAATTACTGGCATGCAGAATCGGGGAATCTCTCCGAATTTGTGGAGCCACTAATCACTATGGTAAAAGAATTAACCGATCAGGGGGCACAGGTGGCCAAAGAACATTATGGTGCCAGAGGGTGGGTGTTTCACCAAAACACAGACTTGTGGCGGGTGGCAGCACCCATGGACGGCCCCTGCTGGGGTACGTTTACCGTTGGGGGCGCCTGGCTTACCAACCAACTCTATGAGCATTATCTTTACAATCAGGATAAGGAATACCTTGAGGAAATTTATCCGGTGATGAAGGGCGCTGTTCAATTCTTTTTAGACTTTTTAGTGGAAGACCCCAATGGGAAATATCTGGTCACCAATCCTTCTACCTCGCCTGAAAATCCGCCCAAAGGACCTGGTTATAAGTATTTTTATGACGAAGTGACCAGTATGTTCTATTTCACGACCATCTGCTACGGATCGTCAATGGATATCCAAATACTTACCGACCTGTTTGGGTATTGTCTGGAATCGGCAAAGAGCCTTGGCGACGATTCGGAATTTATACAACAGGTATCTGTGGCAAGGAGCCGCCTGGCGCCGCCTCAAATTGGAAAAGACGGAACCTTGCAGGAGTGGACCGAAGATCTGGCACAAATGGAGGATAAACACCGCCATTTTTCTCACATGTATGGTTTGTATCCGGGCAATGTGATCTCTGCCAAAAGAACCCCGCAGTATATTGACGCCTGTAAAGCGGTTCTTAACCAAAGAGGAGATGGAACTACCGGCTTTTCAAGAGCATGGAAGATGGCTCTCTGGGCAAGGATGTACGACGGAAACAGAGCCAATAAAATCTTTAAAGGATACATTAAAGAACAGGCCTATCCCCAGCTGTTTGCCAAGTGTGGAACCCCCCTTCAGATTGATGGGACCATGGGTGTTGCAGCCGGCATCACCGAGATGCTGATTCAATCGCAGGAAAGCACCATTGATTTGCTCCCGGCTTTGCCCGACGAGTGGAGCCAGGGCCGATTTGACGGCGTTTGTGCCCGCGGCGGTTTCGAGCTGGATATGAAATGGCAGGATAAAGCAGTTACTGGTGTGGAGATTTTGTCAAAGGCCGGTAATACCTGCCGGATCAATGCCGGTGGAAACTTCAGGGTAACCCAGGACGGGAAAAGAATAGCTGCGAAGACCAATAAAGATGGATCCCTTGAGTTTAAAACCACCAGGGGGGGAGTCTATAACCTTACGCGAAGATGATGAAACGGGCTTGCATTATTCCCGTTCTCATCCGGGGTTTGTGAAAACTACCGGGGAGATGATGGCAAATGAAAGCAAATGTTAAACCCAACTGCCGCATCAATCCCTTCGGGTGAAAAAATTTTCGCCCAACCCGGATTCAGGTCAAGCTGTGATAAAAGGTTCTCACTAAAGTTGGAAATTCAAAGTTGAATCCTGAAAATTGAACATTCCATTCAGAACAATCAATCTTCAGGTAAAATATAAAGGCATGAAAAACATTTCAATACTGATAGCCCTTGCCGGGTTATTATTTATGGGAGCATGTAAAAAAGAAACGCCCCCGCCTAATATTATCGTCTTTTTGGCCGATGATCTGGGATACGGAGACCTGGGTTGTTACGGAAATCCAATCATTAAAACGCCCAATATCGATAAGTTGGCAGCCCAAGGGGTGCGATTGACCGATTGTCATTCGGGGGGAACCGTTTGTTCTCCCTCCCGGGCGGCTCTTTTAACGGGTAGAAACCCTTATCGTACCGGATTCTTCTATATTCACGGAAGGGATACTTATCTTAAGAAGGAGGAAGTTACCATCGCCGAAATCCTTCACGATAAAGGATATGAAACCAGTTTTTGGGGCAAATGGCATTTGTCTACCCTGGAGAAAGACCGGATGGACCATCCGGGTCCTTCAGAACAGGGGTTTGATTACTGGATGGGAACAACCTTAAATGCTTTTGGTGGCCCGAAAAACTATAAGAAATTCATTCGAAATGGGGTTCCCGTAGGAGACGTCGACGGCTGGTACTGCGATGTGATTGTGGATGATGCACGGGAATGGCTGAAAAGCAAACGAAACAAGGAAAAGCCGTTCTTCATGTATGTCTGTTCGCACGAACCGCATACCCCCATTGCGCCTCCCGATGAATACAGTGAAAAATATGACAACGAAGAGGTCGATGCCTTGGAAAAAAGCATCCAATATGGTGGGGTGGCCCGTCCCGAAAAAGATATTTCGGCCAATAAAAAGAAATATTATGGAACGGTTAATCAACTCGACGATGCCTTTGGGCGGCTGATGACAACACTTGAGGAACTTGGATTAAAAGACAATACCCTGGTGCTGTTCACCAGCGACAACGGGCCCGAGGCACCGGTGACGGTTGAGGAGTCGTTGGGGACCTGGGATGACCCAATACGGGACGATTGTTTTGGAACCCCCGGGGTGTATCGGGGAATGAAACGATTCCCCTACGAAGGCGGACACAGGGTCCCCGGAATTGTTAGCTGGCCCGCAGTTATTCCACAGGGAACTGAAAGTGCCGTGCTATTTAATGGAACCGATATATTACCCACCTTGTGCAACCTCGTTGGGGCAACGGTTCCGGCCAATAGGCACATTGATGGAGCGGATGCCTTTAACGCCTTCCTAAATAAAGAGGTAGAGCGCAAAACATCCGCTATCTGGTTCTATCCCAACCATGAGGATACCTACTTCAGGATGCCCCAGGTGTCGATGCGAAAAGGACCCTATACCCTGATTGGCTGGTTGCCAGCGAAACCCGATTCAATGAACCTGAATCAATGGATCGCCAGTTTCAATCCTGAGAAATTTGAATTATATGATTTAACCCTGGATCCTTCGCAGATGAACGATGTTTCTGAAGAAAAGCCCCAGGTGGTTGCCTCCATGCAGGAAGAGATGATTGCCCTTTGGAAAGAAATGAGAGACGAAGGGTTAGCCGGAAAAAAATAAGCAGAATTAAATGATGTTAGAGATGAAAAAGCTACTCGCTACTTTTGTTGTTGCGCTCTTGTTTAGCGCTTCATTTGTCAGTTTTTCCCAACAAACGACCTTGTCGGAATTAACCCTCGACCACCTTTATAAGGAGGGTGTCTTTCACCAAAAGGGAATTAATGAGGTTCGTTGGATGAAAGATAACAAAGGGTATTCTGCCCTCGAAGCCAATGCCGAAATAGGAGGGAAAGATATTGTAACCTACGATGCCAAAACCGGTAAACGGGAAGTCCTGGTGTCGGCCGGTATGTTGATCCCCCAGGGAGAGAAGAAACCCTTGTTGATAAGCAATTATGACTGGTCGGTGGACAATAGCAAACTCTTGATTTTTACCAATACCCGCAAAGTGTGGCGTCGCCATACCCGTGGGGATTATTGGGTGTTGGATTTGACCAGCGGCAAGTTAGTTAAGATGGGACCTTCGCTGGAATCTACCTGGCTTATGTTTGCCAAGTTTTCGCCCGATGGCAAAAAGGTAGGATTTGTGTATAAGAACAATATCTATGTTCAGGACCTGGAAACCGGCGTGGTAGAACCTTTAACTACTGATGGAAGCGACCATATCATCAATGGAACCTTCGATTGGGCTTACGAAGAAGAGTTGAATTGCCGCGACGGGTTTAGGTGGAGCCCCGATAGCCGGGAAATCGCCTTTTGGCAAATGGATACCCAGGGAACGGGCACTTTTTACCTGATTAACAATCTGGATTCCATTTATCCCAAGGTCATCCCGTTGCCCTACCCCAAAGTAGGAACCCCCAGTTCATCTGCTAAAATAGGAACCATTACCCTGAGTGATAAAAATATTACCTGGATGAATATTCCCGGTGATTCCCGGAATCATTATCTGGCCCGCATGGAATGGGCCAACTCATCGGATGAGTTAATGATTCAGCAATTAAACCGCGAGCAAAATACCAATACCGTCTTTTTTGCCAGGGCAGATAACGGTTCCGCCAGGGTGGTTTATACCGAAAAAGTAGACACCTGGCTCGATGTATACGACAATCTCACCTGGTTGGAGGGGGGGCAGGATTTTTCCTGGCTGAGCGATCATACCGGGTGGTTGCACCTTAACCGGGTTAAGGCCCAAAGCGGAGAGATCGTGCCCATTACTTCAGGTGAATACGAAGTTATTGACTTATTAAATATCGATCAGAAAAAAGGATGGGTCTATTACATTGCATCGCCCGAGAATGCAACTCAGCGCTATCTTTACCGTAGCCGCCTAAGTGGTAAAGGGGCCGCAGAATGTCTTTCTCCACGCGATCAGGTTGGACATCATACGTACAATATTTCACCCGACGGCAAATTTGCCATCCATACCTTTTCCAATCATAATACTCCTCCCATCTATGAGGTTGTGACCCTTCCCGATCATAAGGTGCTTAGGGTGCTGGAAGATAACAAGGAACTACAGACCAGATTAGCCGGGTATAATATCCCTGAGAAAGAGTTCTTTAAGATTTCGACCGATGAAGGATGGGAATTTGATGCCCTGATGATTAAGCCCACCGATTTCGACCCGACAAAGAAATATCCGGTTATGTTTTATATTTATGGAGAACCTGCCGGTTCTACCGTTCAGGATAACTGGGTGGGTAATTTATGGGATCAGCTGTTGGCCCAGCAAGGCTATATTGTTATATCTATCGATAATCGTGGAACCAATACACCCCGTGGCCGTGATTTCAGAAAATCGGTTTACAAGAAAATCGGAATTCTGGCCCCTCAGGATCAGGCCGCTTGTGCCCGTAAGATTATGAAATGGGACTTTGTAGATCCCGATCGCATTGGTATCTGGGGATGGAGTGGAGGAGGCTCCAATACCCTGAATTGTATGTTTAGGTATCCCGAAATATACAAGACCGGTATTGCTATTGCCTTTATCAGCGACCAGCGTTTATATGATAACATTTATCAGGAACGCTACATGAATCTGCCCAAAAATAATGAAGAGGGTTACCGCGATGGAAGCCCTATCACACACGCTAAGAACCTGGAAGGTAACCTGCTCCTGATACATGGTTCGGGCGATGATAATTGCCATTATCAAAGTTGCCAAAGATTGGTAAATGAGCTGATTAAGCAAAACAAGTATTTTACCATGATTGATTATCCTATGCGTTCGCATAGTATTAATGAGCGCGAAAATACAACGATGCATTTACGTATGACCATGCTCAATTTCATTAAAAAGAATCTGCCTGCCGGCGCCAAATAAAACAGATAAAAAGTTAAATGATGAGGAAGCCCATTCGAATTATAAAAGCTGGTGAAATAAAGCAACACTATTCCATGAAAGAGGCCATTGAGGCCATGGGACGGGCTTTTTCATCTTTATCTGCCGGCGAAAGTTATGTTCCCCTGCGTTTTGTATCTAAACTGCCCACCAATAAGCTGTTGATGCTGTTTAAACCCGCTTTTGTGGAGAAGCAACAACGTGTTACGGTAAAATTCCTGACGCAGCGCGAGGACTGTTTTGTTCCCGGTATTCCCAGGATTCAGGGAATCGTGTTGGTCATTGATTCGGTCAGTGGCGAAATTTTGTCCATGATGGATGGCGAGTACTTAACCGCCTTGCGGACCGGTGCCGCCAGTGGTTTGGCAACCCGTTGTTTCGCACGTGAAGAGTCTGAGGTTTTGGCCCTGTTTGGTTGTGGCGCTCAAGGCCGCACCCAGGTAGAGGCAGTGGTCTGCGAGCGGGATATTAAAAAGGTCCTGGTCTTTGACCAATTCAAGGAAGCTGCCGACCGGCTTATTGAGGATATGCAGAAAACCCTTCAAATAGAAATGGTTTATGCAGAGGATCACTCTGTATTAAAAGAGGCCGATATCATTTGTACGGCCACCAATTCAACGGCCCCCCTTTTCCAGATGGAGGAGCTTAAAAAAGGGGTTCACATCAATGCCATTGGTTCTTTTCAGCCCTCCATGCAGGAACTGGATCCCCGCTTAATGCGCGATGCACGTGTATTTGTGGATCATGCCGAATCGTGCCTTCAGGAAAGTGGCGATTTTATTAAGCCAATGGCCGATGGAATTATCCCTCCAAATCCCAAGGTGAAGGAAATTGGCCATTTTTGTCTGAATCAAATCCCGGGCCGGGAGTCGGATGATGAAATAACCGTTTTTAAGACTGTAGGGGTGGCTATACAGGATTTTGCAGTGGCCACGGATATTTACAATGCCTCGTTGACCAAGTCTTTTGGAGAGGAGATTAACCTTTTTGATTAATGAAAAAGCTACCCAGCCTGTTTAATGATGTGATTGGTCCCGTTATGCGGGGGCCTTCCAGCTCGCATACCGCTGCATCGTGGCGAATTGCACGAACCAGTCTCGATTTTTTGGGTGAGGCCTTGAAGAAGGCACTCATAGAGTTCGACCTTGGGGGTGCCTGGGCTACGAACTATCGGGAACAGGGCACCACCATGGGTATCGATGGCGGGCTTTTAGGTCTGGAGATGACCGACGAACGCATGAAAGAAACGGAGCCCTACGCTCTTTCAAAAGGGGTTTCCATCGAATACCTGGTGAGTTCCTTTCCCACGAACCACGCCAATACCGTCAGGCTTACCCTCTGGGGAGTCTCCAATAAGAAGGTGCAAATAGTGGCGGCTTCGCTGGGTGGTGGCTCTTTTGAAATTCAATCGGTGAACGGGTTTGAAGTCTCCTTTAACGGGGATGGGTATGAGATGTTTTTCTTTACAACCGGAAAACCGGATCTCCCGGGAGAGCTAAAGGAGCGTTTTTCCGATAAGGTTACCTTCCTGGTTCAGCAAAAAGGGGATGTAACCATGTATGAGTGCAAATCGTCGGAGCCCTTTTCCTCTGATTTTTTGGCTAAAATTCAAGATCATCCCATGGTGGATGAAGTGTTGCTCATTCAACCCGTGATGCCGGTAATCTTTGGGCGGCAGTCGCCAATGCCTTTTACTTCGATAGAATCGTTGCTGGCCTATGCCGAAGAAACCAATTCCGACCTGGGTGATTTGGGGCTCATCTATGAGAAATGCCTGAGCGGAATTTCTAATCAGGAACTAACCCGGAAGATGGCGGGCATCGTTGAGATTATCCATAAGAGTGTGGATACCGGGTTGGGTGGAACGCAATACGACGATCGGATACTACAGCAACAGTCGCATTTAATTGGGAAAGCCCAAAAGAAGGGTAAGGTTGGCGACTCCGTTGTAAGTGATATAATTGCCAATGTAACGGCTCTGATGGAATCTAAAAGTGGGATGGAAGTCATTGTGGCGGCTCCCACTGCCGGCTCCTGCGGCACTCTTGGTGGTTCGCTGCGGGCCCTGGCCGATAACAGAGCTTCGGGCAAGGACGAAATGGTTAAAGCCTACTTCGCCGCCGGGCTGGTAGGGGCTTATTTTGCACAGGGGCCCGGATTCTCAGCAGAGGAACACGGGTGTCAGGTAGAATGTGGTGCTGCCTCGGGAATGGCTGCTGCTGCCATGGCTCAGTTAATGGGCGGGTCGGCCCGAGAGTCTTTAGCGGCTGCCTCAATGGCTATTCAAAATATGATCGGATTGGTATGCGACCCGGTGGCCGATCGGGTGGAAGTGCCTTGTTTGGGGAAAAATATCAGCGCCGCCGTGAATGCTTATTCTTCGGCGATCATGGCCATTGCTGGTTTCCAGGAGGTGATTCCCCTGGATCAGGTTATCCAGACCGTTTCACGCGTTAGTAAATCCATGCCCACTTGTGTTAAATGTACCGGGAAAGGTGGCTTGGCCATCACCCCGGCCGCCCTGCAATTGAAAAAGAAATTAATGGGCGTTAAAGATTGAAGGATCCCAAATTGTTAATTCGACGCAACCACTAATCCCGGACTAAGGAATATTAGTGGGTTGGGTTAAATATTTTTTAGAATTAAACTAAATGCAAAAAATAGCACTTGTAACATTTGCCCTGTTTTTGAGCCTCATGCCGGCGATAGCCCAAACGTTTGATGTTAAATCTCCTTCGGCCAATCTGGAGGTAAAGGTTGTGGTCGAAGAGGAGGTTTCTTTCACTGTATCTTTTCAGGGAACCGGGTTAATTTCAAAATCCCCTATTGGGATGTCGCTCGATAATGGCATCTCCTTTGGGGCCCATGCGGTTGTTCGGAAAAAAAACACACGGAGGATCTCGGAGGTGATTAAACCTGTTGTGCCCAGAAAATTTAAAACCATCAACGATGAGTACAATGAGTTGCAACTCGATTTTAAAGGGGGTTATTCCCTGCTTGTGAGAGCTTACGACGAAGGGGTGGCCTATCGTTGGGTGTCGGGACAAAAAGGCAGCTACAAGGTTGTAAGTGAGATGGTTAACTTTAATTTTACAGCCGACCATTCCATTTGGTTTCCCGAAGAGCAGCAGGTTTATTCTCATCAGGAAAGGCAATACCTTCACCTGAAGTTGTCGGATGTTACCCCGGAAAGGTTTTGCTCAACAGGCACTTTGGTGGCATTGGAGAATGGCATGAAAGTGTATCTTTCTGAATCGGACCTGGTCGATTATCCCGGTATGTTTCTTCGGGGATCGGAGGCAACGCCATTTGGACTAACCGGGAAATTCGCGGGTTACCCTCTTGAGGTTTTGCCCAGGGGCGACCGCGATGCCAAAGTTATAAAACATGCCGATTTTTTGGCCAAAACGGAAGGACCCCGAAATTTTCCCTGGCGCGTAATGTTGCTGGCGGCCAACGACGGGGATCTGATTTTGTCGGAACTCATTTATAAGCTGGCCACCCCTCTGCAACTGGACGATACAAGCTGGATTAAGCCGGGAAAAGTCGCCTGGGACTGGTGGAATGCCAACAATATCTATGGGGTGGACTTTGTAGCCGGCATAAATACCCAAACCTATAAGTATTACATCGATTTTGCTTCCAAAAATGGAGTGGATTACATCAACCTGGATGAAGGTTGGTATCATCCAGGAGATGTACTAAATGTCGTGGATGCCATCGATATTCAGGAACTGGTGGATTATGGGACGGAACGAAAGGTGGGATTGATCCTGTGGGTCACCTGGAAGGAACTGGATGAGAACCTGGATGCTATCCTCGAACAATTTGAACGTTGGGGCATCAAAGGAATAAAGGTCGATTTTATGCAGCGCGACGACCAATGGATGGTTAATTTTTACCACCGGGTGGCCCCAAAGGCAGCGGCGAAGCATTTGCTGGTTAGTTATCACGGCGCCTATAAGCCAACAGGAATCCGCAGAGCCTACCCCAATGTGATTACCCGCGAAGGGTTGCTGGGAATGGAGCAAAGCAAGTGGGGAAAGCTGGCCAATCCAGATAACAATTTGCTGTTGCCATTTATCCGAATGGTGGCCGGCCCCATGGATTATACGCCAGGGGCCATGAGAAATGCCGCCAGGCATACTTTTCACCCCATCGGCAAGGAAGCCATGAGTCAGGGTACGCGTTGTCACCAGTTAGCCATGTATGTGGTTTTTGAGAGTCCTCTGCAGATGCTGGCCGATAATCCTTCTAACTACTATCGGGAACCCGAGAGTATGATTTTTCTGTCGGAGGTCCCTACCATATGGGACGATACCAAAGTGCTGAGCGCCAAAGTGGGGGAAAATATCGCTATTGCCCGCCAATCGGACGATAAATGGTTTGTGGGTGCCATGACCAACTGGAAAGGGAGAGATATGGAGTTGAACTTTGATTTTCTTCCCGAGGGCCACTATAAGATCCGGATCTGGCAGGATGGCAAAAATGCCCATCGCCATGCCGCCGACTATAAACTGGTGGAGAGTTCGGTTAAAAAAGGAGATGTGCTGAAGATTCATCTCTCTTCCGGCGGTGGATGGGCCGCCATTATTACGCCTGTTGCTGATTGAACAGTGCCAGAATACCCTGGTTGGGTGAATCGGGATTTTAGTTTGTTTTTGGATCTATAATAATATTGATCGCAGTAGGGTTCATTTTTTTTCGAAATTAGCTTAAATGTTTACAATGAAGAAGTTCCAGTTTGTATTAATGATCCTTTCGCTTGTAGCCTGTAACACAGTACAGGAGAAACAAGAAGGACTCGTGTTTTCTGAAAATATCGAGGCTCAGTGGATTACCGATGGGCGTGAACTACCCGCCAGCGATTCATTGTTCTATCTCGATTATCCCTCCCCGCTGTTCCGGAAGGGCTTCAACCCGGAAAGGCCTGTTGCCAAAGCAACCCTCTATATCACGGCAGCCGGGTATTATAAAGCCTCGATAAATGGCACCCGTGTGGGTGACATCGTGCTCGATCCTGCCTGGACCGATTTCAGTAAACGAATTTATTATACCCAATATGATGTTACTGAACTCCTTGGTCAGGGCGAGAATTGTCTGGGCGTTTCATTGGGGAATGGGTTTTATAACCCCCTGCCACTTCGGAAGTGGGGCCGCAGGAATCTGAGGGTAGATCTTACCGTTGGAAAGCCCACCTTCATTGCAAAACTATTGATTGACTACCAGGATGGCACCTCTGGTGAGGTCGTGACCGATACTACCTGGAAGTATGCCTACGGGCCACTCACCAAAAATGATGTTTATCTTGGAGTGGCCTACGATGCCCGACAGGAGTTGAAAGGATGGGATCAACCAGCCTATGACGATGAGGCGTGGATGGTGGCCAAAACCGGCCAAAACCCGGGTGGGGAATTGCAAAAGGCATTCTTCCCTCCGGTTCAGGTAACCAAAAAGATAACTCCGGTGGATATATCCTCTCCTGAAAAGGGGACCTATGTGGTCGATATGGGGGTCAATTTTACAGGGACCTACCGAATGAGACTTTCGGGTGAAAAAGGCGATACCATTACGTTTCGATTTGGGGAGCGGATTTATGACGATGGGACGTTGAACCCCATGACCACCGTTATCGGGCAGATTAAACGAAAAGGGGTGGGAGGACCCGGTGCCCCCGATGTTGCCTGGCAGACCGACCGTTACATCTTTGGCGACAACACCACCGTTTGGTTTCAACCTGAATTCACCTACCATACCTACCGGTACATGGAGATTGTCGGGCTGGCCGAAAAGCCGGAGCTCTCAGATGTGGAGGGTCTAAAGTTTCATACCAACGTAAAAGACCAAAACAGCTTTTCCAGTTCTTCGGAACTGTTGAATTCAATTCAGGAAGTTACTGAAAGGACCTTTCTGGCCAACCTAATCAGTGTTCAGTCCGATTGTCCTGCACGTGAAAAATTCGGATACGGAGGCGACTTAAATGCTACCAGCGAGTCGTTTATCTATAATTTTGATATGCAGGCATTTTACCGTAAAACAGTATACGACTGGGTAGATGCCATGAACGACTCCATTTTTGTGGATACAGCCCCTTTTGCAGGGGTCAAATATTGCGGTATAAGCTGGGAGTCGGCCTATCTGATCACCCAATATTACCTTTATCTGTATTATCACGACACGGAGATCATAAAAGACCTTTACGGGTTGGACAATCAATGGATGGACAAAGTCGCCAGAATTCACCCCGAGGGCATGGTTAACCAGGGTCTCAGCGACCATGGATCCATGGAGCCGGTTCCGGTGCAGTTAATCGGAACCTGCCACTATCTGCAGTGCGCCCGCATTATGGAAACCTTCGCCGCAGAAATGGGCGATAAGGAAAATGAGCTCAAATATGCTCAGCTGGCCGAGAAATTAAAGAATATTGTAAAAGCTGAATTCTGGGACAAGCCCGTTAGGAAAAAGATTAACCGGCAGACCTTGTTCTCAACCTTGCTTTATCACGGAATTGTTCCCTCCGATGAGGTGGAGGCCGCTAAGGATTCCCTGGCAAAGGCGGTTCAGAATGGTCCTTCGGGGCATTTAAATACCGGTATTTTTGGAACCAAGTATGTTTTGGAGACGCTTTCGGAGTACGATTCGCCCAATAGGGTCTTCGATATGGTAAACAGTACCGCCTATCCCGGCTGGGGTTTTATGATCGACCAGGGAGCCACCACCATCTGGGAAACATGGGAGGAGAGCGATAATACCTTTTCGAATTGTCACCCCATGCTTGGGTCGGTTACCGAGTGGTTTTACCGCTACCTGGCTGGCATTCGCCCGATTCCTGAAGCACCTGGATTTGAGAAATTTATTTTAGCACCTACCACCCCTCAAGGACTAGACTCCGTGAATTGCACCTATCATTCGCCTTATGGAAAGATCGTCTCCAACTGGAAAAAAGAGCCCAATGGAAGTTGTCGTTTTGAAATGACAATTCCGGCAGGAAGCACGGCTTTGGTAGACTTGCCGATAAGTGATTCTCAGAAAATTAAATCAATCACCAAAAATGGAAGTGCTATTCAGCTTTCCGATATTGAAAATTTTGAATTGAGTGGAGGAGAATATGAGATTGTAGTTTCAGAATAAAGAAATTAGGTATAGGCGCTTAAGCCGCCCATGTTAATTGATTGAATCTAAGCGAATAGGTCTCGTTAGAACCATCCTTTTTATGAGTAAATCGAATACAGTGTCCATATTTGAATGTCTATGGTATCTAAAATGGTATTCATCAAGGTATTCTTGTAGCTGTTCTTGGCTGCAATGATGATGAATTCCTCTTAGCCATCCATTTAAATTCATTATGTGAAGATGCGATTTATACCCGAGCTAATACAAGCTGTTGTGCAGCCTTTAAACTTGACGTATCGATTAAAATCAATTCAGCAGACTTTGTAAGTATAATTGTTGATCCTAATGATCCTAATGCTGCTGCATTCGAATGGGAAGGTGAATTAATTTCGCATATAATCCTGATGCACGCTAGCAGAATAAAAGGTAATATAAATGAATTATAAAGGAGATTGGGATTATCTGACTTTTGGAATTATTTTTATGGGAATTGGTTTTAATCTTGCTAAAAAAATACTTCTATAAAAGACAAGTAAGCTTTATTTCACACGTTTATAATTGATATAGATTTTTTTAATTACGGCTATTATGAAAATATCACTTTTTTTGTTTTTTTATTTAATCGCGTTGCCAATTGTGGCTCAGGTAGAGAATGCGACTTTTAAACCCTATCTCTTTATGGGGTTTTCGACAGATATACCAGCAACTCACATATATGGAGCTTTGCACTATACAACCATTCAGAATACTGTACCTGACGAGTGGGTTGGTAGCTTTTATCAAAGTGGAATGATGCATACATGGTATAGGCCGACAGAAATATATGATCTCCCAGATTACCACAAAGATACGTATGGTTACCACTCCATCGAAGGTGGAGCGGGCTACAAGCCGAGACAAAGCTTTCATAATTACAAAACCCCACAAAAGTTTACTATGGGTGGAGTTGCCGGTGGGTTTGGCTCGTTCTGTAATGGTCCTGCTCAGGGATCTCCTGACTTCAACAGTTCAAGAAAATCACCCACATTGGGTTGGGAGAAAAATGTTGGACGTTATGGAGCAGCTGCAATAAGTAATTGTTTGCTTTTTCCACTGGACGGAATTGGGTTTAAGGAAGGAGAGAACAACAAAATGTTCGGCTACGGGTATTATGCACTTCCTTTAACTGAGCCCAAAAGCACAACCGCCGGAGAAGACAAACCAACGGGCAACCATTGCTGGACTTTGTTTTTTAATACCGAAAACTTTAGCGGCCCCGTTGCCTTTCATACCCCTTATCATTGGTCTAAAAGAGCTTTAACCAATGAGAATACTGTAGGGAAGAATTTTGATAATAGCTTCTTGAAACTTTCTCCAAGGTTTCAAAGGGAAACCAATAATCTACCGGCAAAAAAATGGGTAGATACCAATGGAGATGTTTATTATAAAATTTCTCCTGTATATATGCCAATGGACGAAGATGGCATTGGGCGATTTGGAACAATGCCAATGAATATGGATAGTACGATGTGGAGTGCGGTAAATGATTGGTTTAATGGTGGACCTGTCGCTACTCCGAATTTTAATGCGCAAGAAGGTGCTGTTCATGTTCGAACAAACACAAGTTTTATTGCATCCTTTAGATTAGACAAAACGAAAAATATCGATGTGTCGGATTTTGTAACCAGAGTTAGTGATCCTGATGATCCTTCTGCTGCGGCATTCAAGTGGAAAGGAGATCTAATTGAAAAGGTAGAAGGGCGTAATCTGGTTAAGATGCCGGAATATTATGTGTTAGCTAACGGGAGTTCCTCTCCGGTAGCAATCGCCGAAACCGAAGTGCCTGATGAAAGTGGTTTGAAGCAGATAAATTCTCGGAAAGATTATGAGGCCGACTGGGAATTTGATGGATTTAATCGAGATGCCATCTCTACACCCATGCATCCTGATTTTACATATAGTGATGAGATAGTAGATGTGTGGAAAAATCCAGGGCCAACTGCAGGTCCATATTATACCAAACTTGATGATGGAAGCACAGTAGTTTATTACTGGTATAAATTTAATGAACAACCCTCTATATTGAATTCTGATATGAATGAAGCAGAAAGAGAACTTATACAAAAGCGAGTAGAGCTCATTCATAAAAATTGGAGTAAAAATGATAATTACTTCCCTGATCCCAAAGAGGAGAAGATTTCTCTTGATAATGGTTTATTGGTGACACCTCCTAAAGGTTTAGAGGTGGGATATGTGCCAATCTGCGTACATCAGCAGCTTTCTACTGAGGAATTACCCGATTTCCCGGAGATTAACTTAAAGGAAAAACCTATAGAAGAATAAATTTATAATGAGATGAAACACCAAAAACCGATTACGGTGTGCTTGCTGGCACTGGTTTTGTTGGCATGCAAACCAGCCACTAAGACCAGTCTTGAAAAACCAAATGTTTTGTTTATCGTAGCCGATGATTTGGCCGACCGGTTGCCTTGTTATGGCGACACGGTTGCAGTGACACCAAATTTGGATAAGCTGGCACAGAAAGGCGTTGTTTTTGGTAATAATTTTTGTCAGTACCCAACCTGCGGGCCAAGCCGTGCCTCAATGCTTTCGGGGCTTTACCCTTTCGAAAGCGGTTATACGCATATGAAAGCAGGAACATTTAATGAGCATCTTCCGGGAGTTGTTTCTCTTCCACACCTTTTTCGCCAAAACGGATATTTTACCGCTCGCGTGGGAAAAATATTTCACATGGGGATTCCGGCAGGAATTGGAGGCCCCGGCACCGACGACACCCTTGCATGGGATGTGGCGATAAACAATACGGGTTACGATGCCGGGCAGGAGGCTTGGAACAAGGCCACTCAGGTTGGAGATAAAGGCAGCAGAGGGGTTAAGATTGTTTATTCGGCCCCTAAAATTAACGACTCCGAAATGGCAGATGGACAGGGATTGCAGAATGCCATTCAGCTGTTAAAGGAGAATAATCCACACAAAACAGGAAAGCCTTTCTTTCTGGCATACGGCATTTACCGCCCGCACCCGCCTATGATTGTTCCTAAAAAGCACTGGGATGCCATTGATATTTCAAAATACCAAATCCCCTTTGTTCCTGAAAACGACCGGGACGATATTCCTGAAATTAACTGGCATCTGAAAGGTGAGGAATTCAACTTTATCGCCGACACCCACGGGATAAATTATGCACATGCCTATTACGCGGCCATTCATTTTGTGGACGCTTTGGCCGGAAAATTAATCGATGAGCTGGAGACCCAGGGCCTTGCTGAAAATACAATCATCGTATTTGCCGGCGACCAGGGATTTCATTTGGGTGAACATGGCCACTGGCACAAATCATCAATGTTTGAAGGAGCCTGTCGGGTTCCACTTATTATTGTAGACCCACGACAAAAAGAGAAAGGGGAAAAATGCAACAACCTTACGGGATTAATAGATATCTACCCAACTCTTTGTGACCTTGTTGGAATTAAGGCCCCACATAAACTGTCGGGTTTAAGCCTGAAGCCACAATTAAACGATGTGAAAATACCAGGTAAAACCTTTGAATTCACCATGGGAACTCCAAACGGTTATGGTATCAGGACGCAAAAATATCGGTACACCGAATGGAGAGAGGATACCATCCACGCTGATTTTTCAATGCTGTACGATTTAGAGAACGATCCCATGGAATTTAACAACCTTGTCGGCACAAAAGAAAATGAAGCAGTGGAGAAAGAACTAAGTGCCCAATTGAACGAAGTATTAAATCACTAAATATCATGCAACAGCGCCCAGTATTATTCGCCTTAACACTTCTTTTGCTGAATGGATTTTTGTCCTGTTCCACCCAACAGGATCCGCCCAATGTAATTCTGATCATGACCGATGACCAGGGATATGGCGACCTGGCTTGTCATGGTAATCCGCAGGTGAAAACCCCGACCCTGGACTCTCTTTACCAGGAGAGTGTGCGCTTTACCGATTTTCATGTGGACCCCTGTTGCGCTCCTACCCGGTCGGCCTTGATGACGGGCTGCTATTCATCGCGTGCAGGAGTGTGGCATACCATCGGTGGCCGGTCGCTTTTAAAAGAGGGTTTGCCAACTTTGGCTAACCTGTTTAGCGACAATGGTTATGAAACCGGAGTATTCGGGAAATGGCATCTGGGCGAGAATTACCCCTTCAGACCCATGGATCGGGGCTTTAAAGAATCGATCGTTCATGGTGGGGGCGGGGTTGGTCAAAACCCGGATTACTTTGGAAACAACTATTATGATGGCACTTATAAACATAACGGGGCCTTCGAAAAATACGAAGGATACTGTAATACCGTGTGGTTTTCGGAAGCTCTGAAATACATAACAAAGAATAAGGAGAAGCCTTTCTTTTGTTACGTATCCACCAACCTCCCACATGCCCCCCTGCGCGTGGATGAAAAGTACATCAAACCCTATAAAGACCAGCTGTCTGACCGGTTGGCGAGTTATTATGGCATGATTACCAAACTGGATGAAGATCTTGCCACTCTGCTGAAAGGCGTGAAAGAGTTGGGGCTGGATGACAATACCATCTTGATTTTTATGACCGACAACGGGCCATGTCCCTGGTTTGGTGGCATTGTAATGGATTTTGACACCGGATATCCCCTGGAAGGCTATGCCGCAGGCATGCGGGGCGGTAAAATATGGGGCTACGAAAATGCGCACCGGGTGCCCTTCTTTATTCGGTGGCCTTCGGATAACATTGGGGGAGGCAAAGATATTGATGCCCTGGCGGCCCATATCGATGTGATGCCAACCCTGATAGACCTTTGTGGATTGAAGGTGCCGGATACATTAACCTACGACGGACAAAGTCTGGAGCCCTTACTCCATAATAAAATTTCCAACTGGACCGATCGAACCTTGTTTGTCCACAACCAGCGGGTTCAATATCCGGTAAAAGACAAGGAGTACCAGGTGTTGACCGATAAATGGCGGTTGGTAAAACGGGAAAAGGATGAGCTGTATGATATAAAAAACGATCCGGGCCAACATGTCGACCTTGCCCAACAAAATCCGGAGATTGTAAAGGATCTTTATGCCAGGTATGAGAAGTGGTGGGACTATACCTCTTCCGATTTTGACCAATATGCCCAGATTTATATTGGCTCCGAACACGAAAACCCGGTCACCTTGTATTCTCATGATTCCTATTCGAGAAAGGGGCAAAGAATATGGGTCTTAAAGGTTGCCAGGGATGGCAGATATGAGGTGCGCTTAAATCGCTGGCATCAGGAAACAGGAAAGCGGATGGTGGAGAATGGAGCAGGGAATAAGGATCTTCCCCTCAAGAGGGCTTACCTAAAAGTGGGTAATCTTGAGATGGAACAAGAGATTACACCCGAGATGACCTCAGCGAAATTTCTCGTTGAGCTGAAAGCCGGCACCACCTGTCTTCAAACCTCATTGTATTATCAGGAAGAGGGTGAAACAGCCAGCACCAATTGTGTTTACGTAAATTACCTGGGACCATCCGATGGCCAAAGTAAGGCCAACTATATTCCTTCTGTTCCCGATGAGGTGCTGAAAAAAGAGTACCAACAAAAAGTATTGGCGTTCGATTAGTCCGGACCCTTTTATCAGTGGCCCATGAGTACAACTCCGCCGGGGCATAAAATGCCGGTAATGGATCGGCTGCAACCGGGGCATGTTCTCTGAGTGCCCTGATGTCAGGGGTTAAGGATATGCTGTTTGTAATGGTTTGGGGTCATGCCCGTGATGGTTATAAAATGCCGGTGAAAATTGGATATATTATTGTAACCACTCGAATAACACGCCTCTGAAACACTGAGTCCTTTTTTTACCAGGTGCTTACACGCATGGCTAATCCTGACTTCGATCAGGTACTGAGAAAATGTTTTTTGTGTTCTTCGTTTGAAGTATCTGCAAAAAGATGTGGGGGTCATACAAATAAGTGAAGCTACTTTTTCGAGTGCAATATCCTTACTATAGTTGTTTAGGATGTAATCGAACACTTTGTTCAACCGTTCACTATTTTCTGCATCATGAATGATGGGTGTTTTGGTGGAGATAATCTCCACATTTTTATTCGCCGACATTCGGCTGCAAGCCATAAGGAATTCAAGGATTCTTTGAATGCCCTGCAGTTTCAATAGTTTTTTAAGGTGAGGTAGGATTTCTTTGGAGTTTCCTCTGGACAGTCTTACCCCAAAATCCGCATTCTTGAATAACTTCTCAATCAGTTGTGCTTCAGGAATGTTTTGGAACATTCCCAGAATAGAATCCTTCAGAAAAAAAATAGAAATGGCTCGTGCGCGTGCAGGTAACCCTGATTTTAAACGAGTAACATCGTTTCTGAAAACATGGGGCAGGTTTGGTCCTATCAGATAAAGATCACCATGTTTGAACCGGTCCAGTTTATCTCCCACCAATAGAATTCCCTCTCCTTCAAGAATAAATGTTAACTGGCACTCCTCATGAAAATGTATCGGTTCGTAGAAACTGGGTAAATCCCAATATTCAACCCTTAGGGTTTCCGGTGCCTGCCGGGGGACTTTGAAGCAAATTGGTTCCATAATAATTACAATTTAATGATGGATTGTTTCAAAATACCTTTATAAAATGAGTTTAAAAATACAAAAAATAATTTGATTCAAACAAGGGTTTGTGTTAAATCTTTTCAAAATAGCATGTTTCTGTTTTAGATTGACGCAATTAGGTTAAAAAAACTATCAAAATCAATAGGAGAAAGGCGATTTTCACAATAATTTAGAAATATTTCATTCTTTTTTGTTAAATAGTTTTTTGGCGGAATTTATGAGTTTAGAACCCCAAAAGCATAAAAAAAAACAGCAGAGGTTTTGTTTCTGCTGTTTTTTAAAATATCTCCAAATGGTTATGGCTGGTTACTTTTGCAAATAGGTTTTAAAACCCTTTGCGGGATGTCGGCCAGGCCATGGGGGTCTCTTTGGATAAGCACATCAAGGCTTCTTTGAGGCCTCATCTCGACTTTCAACAAAATTCAGATGCTCATCGAGCCGGTAGATGCTTCCAGCGGTGGTTTCCGATTCCCATGTTTTATTGCCGTATTTTACTTTGCACGGCTGACCGGCTTTGGAATGAATGACCGCCGAGGTCAGTTTGCCATCTGCCCAGGTCATGGTCACTTCGAATCCTCCGCGTGCCGACAGGCCTGAAACCGAACCGGTGGACCACGGAGAGGGTAAAGCCGGTAACAGTTCTATTTGGCCCGCATGACTCTGCATCAGCATTTCGCCATACCCGGCGGTGGCCCCCAGATTTCCGTCAATCTGGAAAGGGGGGTGGGAGTCGAACAGGTTCGAGTAGACGCCTCCGCCACTTTTGCCGTAGATCGTCTTTGTTTCTTCAACCAGGGTTAAGAGGCTTCGCAGCAGTTTGTAGGCGCGATCTCCATCGCCAAGCCTGGCCCAGAAATTGATTTTCCAGGCACGGCTCCATCCGGTGCTCTCATCTCCGCGGGCATTGAGCGATACCCGCGCCGCCTCGGCTAAGGCCGGGGTGGTTGCCATGCTGATCTGACGGCCCGGATAAAGGGCAAAAAGGTGAGAGACATGCCGATGATGGTCATTGGGATCATCGCGGTCAATTTCCCATTCCTTCAACTGTCCCCATCGGCCAATCTCCGGTTTCAGCAAATCCTCACGCATGGCGGCGATGTGATCCCGGAACTCTTGGTCATCACCCAGCTCATCCGCCGCTTCGATGGTGTTGGTGAACAGGTCGTAAATAATTTCCTGGTCGTAGGTCACCCCTTCTTCGGGTTCATATTTGTACTGCTCGGGCGACCAGCCATCCGGAGTCACCAGCGTTCCGTCGGGCCGTCTTTTCAGATGATCCTCCCAAAAGTGGCAGACCTCCTTGAGAACCGGATAGGCCGTAGTGCGAAGGTATTCCTTGTCGCGCCCAAAAGCATAATGTTCCCATAAGTGCTGAGCATACCAGGCACTGCCGGGTGCATTCCATTTCCAGAAGGAGATACCACAGGCGTTGTTCATGGTTTGAACGGTCCATCCGCGGACATTCCCGTAATGGCGTTGTGTGTTTTTTGCACTTACCTCCCGCAGGCTGATGATGTAATCAATGAAGGGCTCGTGACATTCTCCCAGATTGGCGGTTTCGGCAGGCCAATAATTCATCTCCAGATTGATGTTGGAGTGATAGTCTCCGGCCCAGGCGGGTTGATTGCTGTGGTTCCAGACCCCCTGAAGGTTGGCGGGCAGGGCTCCGGGGCGCGAGCAACTGATCAGTAAGTAGCGGCCGAACTGGTAGAACAGGGCCTCCAATTGGGGATCGTTTGTTTTATTTTTGGTGTAGGCCTCCAGCCGCTCCAGAGTGGTGCGGGCGAGAAGTTCAGGTGTGGTTTGCCCTAAATCGAGCCTTACTCGGCCAAAAAGAGACTGATAATCCTTTACATGTTCCGTCAGAAGCGCCTGGGTGCTCCTGGTGGCTGCCGAATCCACCTTTTGGGTAACCCTGCTGTGAGGATGGTCCCCAAGCCACTCTTTCGTGTGGTCCTGCGCAAAATTGGTTCCCGCCCCCAGAATCAGGGTCACACTGTCGCAATTCTTAAAATCGATACCGGGTCCTGATGCCGGGTATCTCCACGAATTTTCCGGGGCAGCGGCTTTTAGAGTCCCTCCCTGGTTTAAAACCTGCAGCTGGGCCTCGTATTCAAAGCCATTATCCAGTTTACCCGTACTCTGTAGCCGGTTATTATCCAGTGTGATGGAGGCTTCATGCATGTCTGTCAGCCAGACACGTCCGGAGTAGGAGGCGGGTTTGTCGGCCGTCAGGGTTACCATAATCACCCCTGCAGGATGGCTGGCGAAGGCGGTTTGCCGGTAGTGCACCCCTTGGTAGTCGTAATCGACCTGATGAACCGCCCGGTTGATATCCAAAGAACGCCTGTAATTCGTTACCTTGGCCGGATCGTGGCCCAGGTGGATGAAGATATCCCCGAAGGCCTGATGGGCCCCCATGTCTTCTTCTTCGATGTCGTATGTCCGGGCCATTCGGTCCCCGCTCCAAAGGCTGATCTCATTAAACTGAATCCTTTCGAGATCGGTGCCGCCGAAGAGCATCGCTCCCATGGGCCCGTTGCCAATGGGCAGGGCCTGGGTCATCCATAATTTAGCCGGCTGATCATACCACAGAGAGAGTGACCCGGCCTCTTTTTCCGGTATACTATTTTGTGCTGCCAGCCCTGTACTCAGGGCAGTCGTTATCAGAAAAATGACGCCAAACGATGGCCCTCGTCTTTTTAATGAAGCAAATCTATTCATCATCTCTAATCGCTTTAGGTTATTCTATATCACTGTTTATTTTTCATGCTAAGCCCCGTATGAATATCTTGAAGGCCGGGAGGGCCCCGGTTTATGCCAGATTCAACAGGGCAGGCAGGTTCCTGTTAATTCTAGGATCGGTGGAAAATTCAAATTTCATGAATTAATAGGATAAATAATAGCATTTGGAGAGGAAATAGTTACCTCAGATATGTACTATTTAATCTTTTAGCCACCGGGCTGTACTGTAATTTATTCTTATTCTACCTCTTGTTTCAAGTCTTCGCCAGCCTCCTTCTGTTAATGAAACCAATATTGGGTGCGCATTCTTTTGTGTTCATAAACAGGTTTGGTGGGTCGGTTTTGAATAGGGGTTATTTCTTCCTTTTTTTCTTTCAAAATAACACAAAAACAGCCTCGTGGCTTACAGATTTTTCCTGAGCGTGTCATTCTGGATAATATATTGTTGTATCGGGATAAGATAATCTATAAATCCAAGTGTTGTTAAGTGTAAATTTGTGTTTCAATCCTGGAATTTACTTTAATGAAGGTCATTTTTTCAAAATGGGACTAAAAGGCAAAATTCCATTAAAACAAATTCAGGAAAGCATGCAGGATGAAATTCAATCGGAATTTTATTCATAACCTGAGAAAGGTGAAGAGGTTAGGGTTATGAAGGGAGCATAAAATAAATCTATTGTATAAATCCAGAAATCTAAAGACTATGAAAGAAAAATTACTTTTGATTTGTTTACTCTTAACTGCCACACTCAGTGCGTTTTCGCAAACCAGGATGGTTAACGGAAAAGTTACTGCGGCAGAAAATGGGGAACCGCTTATGGCCGTAACTATTTCGGTAAAGGGAACAACTGCCGGGGTGATTACTGACGTGGACGGAAGATTTACATTGGAGGTGCCGGCAGATGGTCAAACGCTGGTTGCTTCGTTTGTCGGAATGAAAACTGTGGAAGTTCCTATAACCTCCTCGGATGTATATAACTTTGTTTTAGAATCAACCACCTTTGGACTGGATGAAGTGGTGGTTACTGCCCTGGGTATCTCAAAGGCAAGAAAGGCTTTGGGGTATGTTGTTCAGGACGTGTCGGGCGACGACATTAAGAAGACGGCAGAAACAAATGTTATTAATGCCCTGGCCGGGAAGTCCGCGGGCGTCTATATCAATAGCTCCAACGGGAATGTGGGGGCTTCTTCGAGAATCGTAATCCGGGGAAACAGCTCACTTTTAGGTAACAACCAACCCTTATTTGTGGTGGATGGTGTGCCCATCGATAATTCAATCCAGGCCAGTGCCAAAGGAAATTATGACTATACTGATTTGGGTAATGGGGCTGCCGATATTAACCCTTCTGATATTGCTGAGATGACCATTCTGAAGGGCGCAAATGCTGCATCCTTATATGGTTCCAGGGGCGCCAATGGGGTTATTCTTATCACGACAAAAACAGGCAGTAAAAAAGGCTTTACCATTGAGGTTGAGAATTCAACGACCTTCAGTAATCCACTCGTTTTACCTGATTTTCAGAACCAGTACGGACAAGGTGGTGGCATGCAATTCTTGTATAAAGACGGGTTGAACGGAGGCATCAATGACGGGGTTGACGAGAGCTTTGGCCCTGAGCTGGATTATATTGTTCAGGCGGAGGATATTGCGCCGGGCGGAAAGTTATATTGGGCGGTTGAAGCCGGGGTTCCTCAAACCGTAGGCGAATTATTTGTGTTGCCACAGTTTGACAGCCCTATCGATTCTTCTACCGGGGAAAGAATCGCTACCCCCTGGATTTCTCATCCTGATAACGTGAAGAATTACTATGAAACAGGCATTACATCCATTACCAACTTTGCCATGAGCAATGGCGGTAAATGGGGCAATATGCGACTTTCGGCTACCAACTCAGATCAGACGGGTATGGTCCCGAATACCTATATGGTAAAAAATACATTCAATCTTTCAGGTCAGGCAAACTTGACCGATAAATTGTCATTCGATACCCGGGCCTCTTACATCAACTCCAACGGAAATGTAAATGGATCGGGCTATACTTTTAACAATGTGGGAATGCAAACGATTTGGACGGGACGGCAGGTCGACTGGAACTATTTGAAGAACCATGTTGAGAACGCCGATGGCACGCCAATCAGTTGGATTAACAGGTGGCATGATAACCCTTATTGGATGGCTAAGAATTTTTTGAACGAACAAACCAAAAACAGGTTCATCGGTTCGGCCTCCTTAAAATATCAGTTTAACGAATGGCTTAGCATGGTTGCAAGAGCCGGAACCGACTATTCTAACCAGCAAGTGGAACTTAAGCGGGCCTATTACAGTCTAAATTCCAAGGAAGGGTACTATAGTGTAGATAATTATTTCAGGCAAGAAACAAATGCCGATTTCCTTCTGTCTGCGAAAAAAGAGATTTCGACGATCCTTACCATATCCGGTAATGTGGGCGGAAACATTATGAATAAGAAGTACCGGTCTCAGGGATCAACGGTTCCCAGACTGGTGGTTCCTTATGTATATTCCTTATCCAATGCAAAGGATACCCCTACCACAACCTATTATCAAAGCGAAAAGGAGATACAAAGTTTGTATGGGGCTTTTTCTATGGAATTATGGGGGCAGTTATTTGTGGATGTAACCGGCCGAAATGACTGGTCATCGACTCTTCCCGAGACGGCTCAATCTTATTTTTACCCGTCGGTAAACACCAGTTGGATCTTTACTGATTTACTGGATTTAGATCCTTCCGTTTTTACCTTCGGAAAAATACGACTTGGCTGGGCACAGGTAGGTAACGATACAGATCCTTACAGAACAGGTCTTAGCTACTCTGCATCCACACCCTATGGGGACAATCCTTCGTTCAGTGCCACCTCTACCTTACCACCCCTTGATCTGAAAAATGAATTGATAACTTCCACTGAGTTGGGTTTTGACCTCAAATTTTTCAATAATCGGTTAGGCATCGATGCCACCTTTTATAAGTCGACTGCCAAAAACCAGATTATGAGCGCTACCATGTCGGCAACCTCAGGATATAATTCGGCTACCATTAACGCAGGGCAAATGGACAATAAAGGTATCGAAGTAATCCTTTCGGCCAGTCCGATAGCTACGAAAGATTTTTCATGGGATGTTATGGTTAACTGGAGTACCAACAAAAATGAGGTTGTAGCCTTAAATGGAGATATTACCAAACTTAATTTATACAAGGCCGAAGGCAACCAAATAACCGTTACTGCTGAGGTGGGTGGCGCCTATGGTGATATGTGGGGAAAAGGTTTTATTTACCACGAAAATGGGAAACCAATTGTTGGGGCAGATGGTGTTCCTTTAACCAGTGATCTTAGGGTGCTTGGTAACATTATGCCCGACTGGCTTGCCGGTATCAACAACTCATTTAATTACAAAGGGTTACAGTTCGGATTTTTAATTGATGCCAAAATGGGCGGTGATGTATATTCACGAACCAACCAGGATGGTTGGGCTACCGGAGCCCTGAAAAGTACCGTGGGGCTAAATGCCAATGGAGTTCCTGTGCGGGATCCTATTGCAGATGGAGGTGGTTATTTATTTGATGGTGTTTTTGCAGATGGGACCCCAAATACGATTTACAAAGATTTGGATGACTTTCGCTGGAACAGTTTTGCCAGAGCAGAGCGGTGGATCTATGATGCCAGTTATGTGAAATTACGCGAAGTGTCAATGTCCTATTCACTTCCGGGAACCATAATGAACAAGCTGAAACCCATTAATGGTGTTGATCTTGGGGTTTTTGCCCGTAATGTGGCCATCCTTTACACAAAGGCCGAAAACTTCGATCCTGAAGTTTCTAACAAAGATGCCAGTCAATCCTCACAAGGATCCGAGTTTGGCTCAAATCCATCGGCCAGGAATATTGGCTTTAGAGTAAAGGTTACCTTTTAATCTGTGTTCCCCATTTAACAACATTCAAAAAATATCAATATGAAAAGATACAAGATAAAATTATCTCTTTGTGTTTCCTTAATCCTGGCACTATTTAGCTGTACCAGTGATTTTGGAGAGATGAATACCGATCCGAATACCCTCAATCAGGTTCCATATAAATCACTTATGACGAATGCAGAAATAAGCATTCTTAGAACCTACAATACAGTAGTTGATTTTGCGGTTAGCTGGACCAGATATAATGTGCGTGATGTTTATGTGCATAACGACCGTTATGAATATGCGGGAGATGACACTCATTTTGACTACTACAGCGGGCACCTGAAAAACCTTAAGATTGCGATAAATCTTGCTACTGAAGCAGGTGATAATAACACTCTGGCTGTTCTGAATATTTTAAGAGCCTATGCCTTTCAAAATTTAACCGACTGGTTTGGGGATATTCCTTACTCTGAAGCCTTGATGGCCGACGATCCTGACAATCCCAACATTTATGCCAAATATGATAACCAGGCCAGTATCTATGCCGATCTTATAACAAAGTTAAAAGCGGCTAACGCCATGATAGAACCAACCGCCAATATTGGTTCTGCTGATGTTATTTTCGATGGCGACATGATGATGTGGAAACGGTTTTGTAACTCCTTGTTATTGCGTGTATATATGCGGATGTCGATAGTGGATGCAGCAACGGCTAAATCAGGCATCGAACAGATCGCTGGCGATCCGGCCACTTATCCTGTTATTGATTCAAATGAGCACGCGGCCTTTAAGTATTGGTTGCCCGATAATTCTGTTTATAGAAGTCCTTACTATATGAATCCGGTTAACGCGTTGACTCAGGAGTATGCCACCAGTGCCTTTATGATTGCCTTTCTTAAGGATCGGGAAGATGCAAGATTACCGGTTTATGCAGAACCTTCGGCAACCAGTGGCGAATATGTTGGACTTCCTTTGGGAACCTTAGGTTTTAATACCCCTGATTTATCCATCATGGGTGTGGCTGAGTTTCGTTCAGATGATTCGCCCACCAGGATGATGAGATACTCTGAAGTGCTTTTTATCCTGGCCGAAGCAGCCGCCAACAATTGGAATGTGGGCATGACCGCCAAAGAAGCCTACGAAGCGGCTATTACGGCCAGCTTTGAAGAGTATGGGCTCAGTATTGGCGATTACCTGTCTCATCCACTCGTCGCTTTTGATGGTGGAACCCCGCCAAAACAATTAATTGGCGATCAAAAATGGTGTGCCCTCTATCCGGATGGAACCCAGGGTTGGGCAGAAGTCAGACGGTCGGGGTACCCAACCTATGTGGACACCACAGAACCCGTTGGATCTTTGTTTCCCGGATTAGGGGTGATCAAAAGAATGCCCTACCCTTATTCTGAGGCGATAAATAATACTGAAAGCCTTGCAAACGCGATGGCTGCTCAACCAGGTATCGTCAGTGAGAAGTTTGGTGCAGGCGTGTGGTGGGATGTTAATTAGCCCTGCAACCTGCCAGATTTTTTGAATTTGACAGATCGAATACGCATTGAATCATCAAGCTAATAATGATTAATTTCTGCCTGTAGAAAGGGTTTGCCCTCTTTTACAGGCAGAACTATTGTTGGGAAACAAACTTTTCTGACCTTTGTTTTCTAAATATTGGTGGATGTTGCGCAGGGATGCAATCATCTATTATTTAAAAACTAACGATCTATTGATAAATGAAAACAAATTATTCAAACGCGGTTCTTATTCTATTATTGGTATGTTTTTCGATTTTTCCTGAAAGCCTTTATTCTCAGGAACAAAAGGCCGGCCCATTTACCGAATTTGCTAACCGTCTGCAATGGGAAGATGAGGGAGAATTATACTGGATTGATGCTTTTGGCCCAAACACCCTTCGCTTTCGCGGAACAAAGAGTTTGCGTATCAATGATGAAGACTGGAATTTATTGCAACAGCCCGAAGTTCAACTGGAAATCACAGTGGCAGAAGACAAAGCTGTCGTTAAAAATGGCAGGATAAGAGCTGAAATCGAGGCCCGAAGAGGCAGGATTACCTATTTGAACGATAAGGATGAGGTCTTGCTCCGGGAGGCCTATCACCACCACCACCCTCAATTTGCCCGGCAATGGGAAAGCAAAGGCAGTGACCATTTTAAAACCAAGTTGACTTTCGAGACTGAAAAAGATGAACATTTATATGGGATGGGGCAATATCCCAATGATTGTCTGGATCTGAAAGGAAGTGTTTTGGATCTGGCACAAAAAAACACACAAATCTCTATTCCTTTTCTTCTTTCCAGCAAAGGATATGGGTTTATCTGGAATAATCCTGCGGTGGGAAGTGCCGAGTTGGCGATGACACACACCAGTTTTTCTGCCGAATACACCCGGCAGATCGACTATGTTATTTTTCCGGGAGATACCCCTTCAGAACTTGTTTCTCATTATGCCGACCTGACCGGTAAATCGCCCAAAATGCCTGAATTTGCGACCGGGTTCTGGCAATCAAAATTGCGTTATTACTCTCAGGATGATTTGCTGTCGGTGGCCCGTGAATACAAGAAAAGAAATCTCCCCATCTCGGTTATCGTGGCCGATTTTTATCATTGGCCTGTTACCGGCGATTGGAAATTTAATCCCGATTTATGGCCCGATCCGGCTGCCATGGTAAGGGAATTGGATAGTCTGGGTATCAAATTAATGGTTTCGGTTTGGCCCACACTGGCTGAAGAGAGTGAAAATTATACGGAATTTGTTAAAAGTAATTATACCATCCGACCTGAGCATGGAAATAACCTCTTTTTAAGGGCAAGCGACGATCTCACCTATGTGGATGTTACGCATCCGGGGGCCAGGAAAGCCCTATGGTCCAGGCTTCAAAAAAATTACTACGATTTGGGCGTTCGTATGTTCTGGATGGACGAAGCCGAACCCGAGATGGAACCCCTCGAATATAACAATGTCAGATACTACCTGGGAAATGGTGAAGAAGTATCGTGTTTGTATCCTTTTTATTTTGCAAAGACCATTTATGAAGGACAAATAGAAAATGGTCAGACCGAAATAATCAATCTTATCCGCAGTGGTTGGATTGGCAGCCAGCGATTTGGGACCCTGTTATGGTCGGGCGATATCAGAGGGGACTTTCCAACGTTGAGAAAGCATGTAAAAGCAGGGTTAAATATAAGCCTTTGTGGAATACCATGGTGGAACACAGATATTGGAGGTTTCTGGGGAAACCCGCAATCGGAGGGATATAACGAATTGCTGCTTCGCTGGTTTCAATATGGCGCCTTCAGTCCGGTAATGAGGATCCATGGGGTAAATCAACCCATGAAAAAGCTGGAGAATCAAATTACCGGAACCGGTGCCCCCAATGAGGTGTGGAGCTTTGGAGACGAG
>JBFHFS010000042.1:0-40163 GCA_041583495.1 Marinilabiliaceae bacterium
CCTGCCCTCTCGCAGGGATTGGTCGAAATCATTCAAAAAACGCAGAAAGCCGTTATCCAGGGGGTGACTTACGATTCCAACGGATATTCAACCGACAGTGTGATGGGATTCTTCATCAGTGCCGATGGGCTGGCCATCACCCCCACATCGGGTTGGCAATATGGGGATTCCATACAATTCACCGATCACACAGGCACCAAGCTCAGCATCCACAAAATCATCGCACTCCATCCATACGCAGGCCTGGCTTTGGTGCAGCTATCCACCTGGAACGAACAAAAACACACTTACCTGACACCCACCAACACCCCGGCTCCTGTAAACAGGAACATTTTGGTATTTGGCAACCCCGAAGACCATAATGAGGGCCTCTTTTACACCCAGGCAGGCAGGGCCTTTTTTCAACTATTCATCCGAAGGGGCACCTTTGTCGCCGCCCAGCTGCCACAAAGCCTTCACGGGGCTCCCGTCTTAAATGAGACCGGCCGGTTCTCCGGTATTTTATTCCATCTTCCGGCTTTTAATGAGCCGGTTCTTCTGCCCCTGTCACTACTGGATGACACCCTCTGGAGGAGTATCGACCTACCCTATGAAGAATTCCTGGCAAGCCGCCAAAAGATCCCTGATGCCCAACAGGGAATCGTTCAAGGGCTCTTGTATCAAATTACTGGTCACTGGATAGAATCGGCTAAAGCCTTTAGCAGTTACCTCAAAATGTCACCCGAGAAGGCAGACCTATATGCGTTGAGGGCCATTAGCAGGCTTAATTATGACAACCAATTGGGATGTCGCGAGGATATAGAGCAGGCTTTCGCAATAGATAAAGCTTCTTCACTGGCAGCTTATGCCAACGCTCTTTCCTATATGCATCAACAGCTGTACAAAGAGGCCGATGACCAATTAAGACTGGCCCTGGGGACCAATCCGGCGTTTGCGCTGGCCTTCCTTGAACTTGGAAAACTTCAAGTGGCTTCCAACAACATCAAGGAGGCCTATATTAGTTTTTCCAAAGCTGCAGAAGCCGACTCCATGTTAGCTGAAGCCTTCTACGAGAAAGCCAAACTCACGCAACTTCACTCACCGGAGCCCAATACCGCCCTGGAGGATTTGCAGAAAGCCGCCCAATTGGACCCCAATCTACCGGGGGTTTTCTCCCTGATGGGCAATTCCAAAATTACCTCTCACGACTATCTGGAGGCCATCCGTTATTTCAACCAGGCCATCAATCTTGATCCTAACGACGGACATGCCTACATTAACCGGGGAATGGCCTGGTTCAATGTGGGGATGAAAGAGAATGCCTGCAAAGATTGGGAGCTTGCGGGAAAAGTGGGTATGCCACAGGCCTTTAAACTCTTGTCGCGACACTGCTCCGAACTCCGAAAAAGTTTTCTTCAAAACAGGTAGAACCTAATCCGGATTCATCATCAGACCACCCCGGCCTCCTGCAGATAACTTCTTCGCCATTGCAAATAGCCCAGAACAGACATGGTGGCATAAAACAGGAACAAGATTGAAGTAGGATACAATCCCTTATAGATATAGAGGCCCAGGGAAACGGCATTAACCACTATCCAAACCAGCCACTGCTCCAAAATTTTTCGTGCCAGCATCCAGGTAGCCACCACACTCAGAGCGGTGGTAAAGGCATCCCACCAGGGCAAGGGAGAATCGGTAAATGCTTTTAGTAACCAGCCCAAAAAGACAAAAATTACGACACTTACCCCTGCCAATAAAAGCCCTAAAGGATAAGTAAGCCTCGAAACAGGTAAGGCCGAGGCCTCCCTGGGGCCAACTCCCCGCACCCAGATATACCAGCCGTAGAAACTAATCAGAAGGTAATATACCTGCAACCCCATATCGGCATAAAACTTCGAAACAAAGAAAACATAGATATACAAGGCCGAAGTCACCACCCCCAAAGGCCACAGCCAAATATTCTGTTTAATCTCAAGGTAGAGATAGATTAAGCCCGTAATGGTCCCTAAAACCTCAATATAGTTATCAATCAGCCACTCAAAACTCATAACAACATATTATTAACCCCGATTTCCACAACGGGAAACCGGGAATGGCACCCATAAATTTTTCTAGAAACGAAGCTCCAACCCAGCCAGGAAGTTGATGCCTGCCTGAGGGAAGAAGTAAGCCCATGTCTTCTCTTCATTGTCTTCGTACCAATTGCCGCCATAAGCGTTGTTCTCATACTCCACATTAAAGAGGTTATTCACCTGTACAAAAATGTTGGCCCTTTTCACCCAGACAGGTTTAACTGAGTAGTTCACTTTAAGATTATTTACAAAGTAAGGGTCCAGCATACGATCCTTACTGGAACTGTTATCAAAATATTGACGCCCTACGTATTTACTACTCAGACTTACCCCCAACCCTCTTCTTGAATTCCAGCTAAATAAGCTGCTTGCAATTACTTCGGGAGAATAAGAGATATGCGTACTTCCCAACGACTTACTCTTCACCTCCTCTACATTGAACCATTCGATGGCATCGTTCCATTGGGCATAATAGGTGGAGCTCTCCACAAAATTATGGATGCGATTCCTGCTGAGCGTTATATTTCCATCCCACTTAAGCCCCTTGAGCAATTGAAGACCGCCAACCAGCTCTACTCCGGCACGATAGCTCTTATCCACATTGGTCATAATATCATCGCCTACATTATTTTTCTTACCTGTAGCCACCAGCTGGTCGCGATAATACATATAATAGAGATTAACCCCAAAGGTAGATTTTACGGAATGAAAGTTATACCCCAGCTCATAGTCAAAGAGGGACTCGGCCTTAGGCATTGCCTCCGGATTGAGCTTGGCGTTTTTAAAGTTACTTCGCGTAGGCTCCCGATGCCCGATCCCAAATGAGAAATAGGTGTTCTGACGGTCGCTCAGGGTATAAAACCATCCTACTTTAGGGTTCCAAAAATCATAAGTATGATTCTGGATCAAATCATACAAATCATCGTCCACACCCACCATCTTGTAGTCGATGTGACGCACCTGCAGGTCGCCGTATACATTTAACTTAGCCGCCAGCTCATAATTGACTTTGGCGTAAGCATTATAGTCGGTTTTTTTCCCATTGTTGAGATACCACTGATAATCCTTCTCCACATCTCCCATATAGCGGGCCCATATAATGTTCCCAAAATGGTCCCCATCATATTGATTCCAGCCTCCTCCAAAAGAAGCATTAATTCTGTTTTTACGATAGTTTAAAGAATAAACCACTCCATAGAAATCGTTCTTCAACCACTTGCGCCTGATTAAGTCGGTTTGATCGATTGTGTCAGACCCCACCACCACGTTCGACAACCCGTAGTCGCCAAAGGCCTGATTTTCTTTGTATTGCTCGTAATAACCCGATCCCTTTGTATAATGAAGCGCCACATTGGCATTTAAATTTTCATTTAAATCGAGCGAGTAGAACATTTGATAATGGGTCTGTTTGTAGTTATCGGTTTGGTCCCTGTAATACCTCTTGTTGCCCGTTTCGTCGGTATACTCACCGGCAGGATTATAGGTTCTGTTAGATTGAGGATCGGGATTTCCCCACCAGCTGATACCGGTATGCTGATCCCCACTAAACACATTAACCCTAAAAAGGCTCTTCTCACGGTAATACGCACCGGTAAGAAAAAACGATTCATGATCGGAAAAGGCATAATCCACAAAGCCATCGGATTTCAGCCTGGAGTAACGGGCATCAAAGCTAAACTTATCATCGATCAGCCCGGTTCCCACACGAATGGTGTTACGGAAGGAGTTAAAGGAGCCCCCCACACTCTTTACCTCGGCATAGGGATCCTGATCGAGGGTTTGAGTCTGAAAATTAATGGTTCCCCCAAAGGCCGCCGATCCATTAGTGGAAGCTCCTACCCCTCTTTGAACCTGAATATTATCAACCGATGAATTAAAATCGGGCATATTTACCCAATATACACCCTGGGATTCGGAGTCGTTTAAAGGAATGCCATTAACCGTCACATTGATGCGGCTGGGTCCGGTGCCGCGGATGCGCAAGGCGGTGTAGCCCAGCCCATTTCCCGCCTCAGAAGAAGCAACAATCGAAGGCAGCAGGCTCAGCTGGTAAGGAATGTCCTGCCCTGAATTTTGGCTGGCCACTTCCTCTCCTGACAGATTGGTCACGGCCCCCGGGGCTTTATTCCCCAGCCGGGTGGCAGCCACCACCACCTCCTCGGCCATTATGACCGATTCCACCAGGCTAAAGTTGATCTCCCTATCTTCTTCCACGACAATACTCTGTCGAACTGGTTGGTACCCCAAAAAAGAGACCCGCAGAAAAAAGTTGCCCGGCTTAAGATTACGGAACACGTACCGTCCCTGTTGATTGGTTGTAACCCCTTGATAAGTCCCTTCCAATGCCACACTGGCTCCGGGCAAGGATTCACCCCGGCTGTTGGTTACCAAACCCGTTAGGGTTACCTGACCAAACCCACACACAAAAACAAATTGCAACAGGAACAAAATCAAGCCCTTTCGCATCGCAACACCCTTCTTTTCTTTTAACATGGTAAACAATCGTTGTTCGTTAGCACTTAGGTTTTTATTGTTTTTCAAACATAAGCCTCCCGTTTTGATGCACGCCCCGGGCCCAATAGGCCAAATGAGTACACACAGCAGCTCCCTCACGAGTGATAAACAAAAAGACAACGGGATCCAAAAGAGAAGTTGAGATAATATACGCGAAGCAATTCGCCTATTCCCTACGCCGGCATTATCCGGATCAGGTTTAAAGGGTATGATCTCAGCCTGAAAGTAAGGCACCCCATTGTTCGGCCTCAAAGGTAACCGGTTTTTACAAATTTCAAAAACAGAAGTTAAAACTCCCCTTCAAAGGCACTCACTTAACCATTCATTCACCGCTAAAGCCATATAATTTACTACCTTTGTGCCGTAATTAAAAAAATGAAAAAACATGACTACCTCAGAGATGATAAAAGAGTTGTCGGGACGCGAGATGGCGTTAAGGAGGTATCTTTGACGTCGATCGAAAGACGATAGAGATAGAGGAAGAAGAGCTTCGCACCCAGGCCCCTGACTTCTGGAACGATCCCGCCAAAGCGGAGTTACAGATGAAGAAACTCAAAGAACTAAAAAGCTGGGTGTCGGCCTACAACAAGGTTAAGAGCGCTGTTGATGATACCCTGGTCCTTTTCGATTTCTTCAAAGAAGGAGACGCCGAAGAATCGGAGGTAGAATCCCAATACCAGAAAGCGGTCGAACTCATTGAAGCACTGGAGCTGCGCAACATGCTTCAAAAGGAAGAAGACAAAATGGGGGCCATCCTCAGGATCAATGCCGGAGCAGGTGGAACCGAGAGTCAGGATTGGGCCGAGATGCTCATGCGCATGTACATTCGGTGGGGCGAGCAAAACGGTTACAAAGTTACGGAGACCAACTTTCAGCCGGGGGATGAAGCCGGAATAAAAACCGTAACCCTCCAGTTCGAAGGTGACTTCGCCTACGGCTATCTCAAGTGCGAAAACGGCGTTCACCGACTGGTAAGGCTTTCGCCCTTTAACGCAGCCAATAAACGAATGACCTCCTTCTCCTCGGTCTTTGTAACGCCACTGGTCGACGATACCATTGAGATAGAGATCAATCCTGCCGACATCACGTGGGAAACGTTCCGTTCGGGTGGAGCAGGAGGCCAAAATGTTAACAAAGTGGAAACCGGTGTTCGTCTGCGTCACGCCCCTACCGGCATCGCCATAGAGAATACCGAATCGCGGTCGCAGGGTGGCAACAAGGAGAATGCCCTTCGTATGCTTAAATCGCAGCTCTACGAAATTGAGCTGAACAAAAAGCTGGAAGAGCAAAATAAGATCGAGGCCCAAAAGAAAAAAATTGAGTGGGGCTCACAAATCCGCTCCTATGTTCTCCAACCCTATAAACTAATCAAGGATGTGCGTTCAGGTCATGAGACCTCAAACGTGCAGGCGGTGCTCGACGGCGATCTAAACGGCTTTATTAAAGCCTACCTGATGCAGTTTGGCGCCAAAAACATCTTTGAAAAAAACTAATTGCAATATTGTTCATTATTATAATCTTTTAAGTTATGGAATTCAGGATTGAAAAAGACACCATGGGCGAAGTTAAGGTGCCTGCCGATAAGTACTGGGCAGCACAAACGCAACGCTCCGTTCAAAACTTCCCTATTGGCCCATCAGCATCCATGCCAATGGAGATCGTTCAGGCCTTTGGTTATCTGAAAAAAGCGGCGGCTTTTGCCAACGAGGAACATGGCGTACTATCCGCCAAAAAACGGGAACTCATCGCCAGTGCCTGCGACGAAATTATTGAAGGCAAACTCTACGATCAGTTTCCTCTTGTAATCTGGCAAACAGGTAGCGGGACCCAATCGAACATGAACTGCAACGAAGTAGTAGCCAACCGCTCTCATGTGCTCAACGGTGGGAAACTGGGCGAAGGAGAGATGCCCATTCACCCCAACGACGATGTGAACAAGTCACAATCCTCGAACGACACCTTTCCTACGGCGATGCATATTGCGGCCTACAAGAAACTTGTTGAGAAGACCATTCCCGGCATCGAAAAGCTGCGTGACACCCTGAGTGCCAAGTCGAAAGAGATGATTGATGTGGTTAAGATTGGGCGTACACACCTGATGGATGCCACGCCACTGACCCTGGGTCAGGAGTTTTCGGGGTATGCCTACCAGCTTACCTATGGGCTTAAGGCCCTGAGATCCACCCTGGAGCATCTATCTCACCTGGCACTGGGAGGTACTGCTGTTGGAACCGGTCTTAATGCGCCTAAACACTATGACGTAACCGTGGCCAGGTATATCGCCCAGTTCACCGGGCTGCCTTTTGTTACTGCCGAGAATAAATTCGAATCACTGGCCGCTCACGATGCCATCGTTGAGAGCCATGGTGCGTTGAAACAAATTGCCGTAAGCCTGATGAAGATTGCCAACGACATTCGCTTGCTGGCCTCAGGACCCCGCTCAGGCATTGGAGAAATCCTAATTCCCGAAAACGAGCCCGGATCTTCCATCATGCCAGGAAAAGTAAACCCCACACAAGCCGAAGCCATGACCATGGTTTGCGCTCAGGTAATGGGAAATGATGTTACCATTTCCATTGGAGGTTCCAACGGTCATTTTGAATTAAACGTGTTCAAACCCGTGATGATTTATAACTTCCTGCAAAGTGCCGAACTTTTGGGAGATGCCTGTGTGGCCTTCAACGACAACTGCGCCGTTGGAATTAAACCCAACCATGCACGTATCAAGATGCATCTTGACAACTCTCTGATGCTGGTAACGGCTCTAAACACGCATATCGGTTACGATAAATCTGCTCAAATCGCTAAAAAGGCGCACAAAGAGGGAACCACCCTCAAGGAAGCCGCTTTGGCTCTGGGTCACCTTACCGCCGAAGAGTTCGATCAATGGGTTGACCCACACAAAATGATTGGAACACTCTAGTAGTCAGTCTATTAAAAATAAAAAACCGTCCGGAAGTACTTCGGGACGGTTTTTTTTGTATCTTTCACCTTTAAAAAAAGTCAGTTCGTCAAAATTTTTTAAGCATTCGTCCGTTATTCTCTTTTAAGTACAAAAAATTTATATACCATGAATCGTGTAATTGCCTTCGCCCTTATCCTGACCCTATTCGTTCCTTTCATGAATTCGTATGGCCAAACCTCTCAAAAGGAAAATCCACTCGAAGGGGCGCCCATTGAAGAACAGTTTAACTACACCATAGAGAAATCGAACCGTTACGAGGAATTCCGTGTGGTGCGCATTGCCTGGCTTCTTAAATTAAAGTCCAATGTGGCCGACACCCTCAACCTGTTGCAAAATCAATTGGCCGGAAACAAAAAACAGCTGAACCTCCATCAGCAGCGCATCGACTCGCTTAAAATACAGATAGACAAAGCCAATGTTCAATTAGACAAAGCGGTCACCGAGAAAAACAGTCTCAATTTCCTGGGAGCACAAATATCAAAAGGTTCCTATCAAACAACCATGTGGGGTCTGGTCCTTATTTTGGCTGGTGCCCTGGCGGTGTTTATTCTCCTCTTTAAACGAAGTCACATCGTTACGGCCCAAACCAAAATTAAAAATGATGAATTACAAAAAGAGTTTGAAGAGCACCGCAAAAGGGTTCTGGAAAGAGAGAAAGTAGTGGCCCGTAACCACCTTAACGAGCTGAACAAACTTAGAGGAAAGTAACGGATTGCCTCAGAAAATACCACCGGTTGAATTTACCCGAATAACACGGGTCCTTACTCGTTGTGGTGGGAGGCACCTGTTGGGTAATGGAACAGACAACTCCCCTTATTGCCCCCCCATTTCTTTCAACTTGCCCCGGCGATAAAATAAGCTATCACCCCGGGCAGACCGCCCTTGGCCGTTTGCCGGCCATTCGGCTACCTGACAAATACTATTTATTTCTTTACCTTTGTTCCACAAAAAGATGGAGTCTCATTGAGAATCACAGCAAAGGTAAACCTTCGTAAAAAACAAAAACCTAATCACCTCTGTTCTTTTAAGCAAGAGGCTTTCTTCTTTTTTTACGACGTCAATAAAAAGTATGAGTAAAACTGAAATATTAAGACAGCTGGTTAAGGAAAGAGTATTGCTTTTGGATGGTGCCATGGGCAGTCTTATTCAGCAATACCAACTCAAGGAAGAGGATTACCGGGGGCAAGCATTTCTGCACCACGCCAAATCCCAGAAGGGGAACAATGATCTTCTCACCCTTTCCCGACCCGACATAATCACCGCCATCCACGAACAATACCTGGAGGCCGGATCGGACATCATAGAAACCAACACCTTTAATGCCAACCGGATATCCCAGGCCGATTATGGCATGGAAGACCAGGTTGATGCCATCAACCTTCGTGCAGCGCAATTGGCCGCTGCGGCCGCTCAAAAATATTCCACCCCCCAAAAGCCCCGTTTTGTGGCGGGGTCGATGGGACCCACCAACAAAACAGCTTCTCTTTCGCCCGATGTGAACAACCCCGGATACCGGGCCGTCACCTTCGACGATCTGGCGACTGTTTACGCCGAACAGGCATCCGGCCTCATCGAAGGAGGAGCCAACCTTTTATTGTTGGAGACCATCTTTGACACCCTCAACGCCAAGGCAGCGCTTTTTGGCATCGGGCGGGAACTCAAGAGAAGAAACCTCAGCGACTTTCCGGTAATGGTTTCGGTAACCGTTGCCGACGCCAGCGGGCGCACCCTTTCGGGCCAGACCCTGGAAGCTTTTCTGATCTCGGTCTCTCACTTTCCGCTCTTTTCCATCGGGCTCAACTGCTCCTTTGGAGCCAAAGATCTGCGCTCTTACGTAGAATCTCTGGGTCGGCAAAGCTCTCTGTTTATTAGCGCTTATCCCAACGCAGGGCTCCCCAACCAGTTTGGCGAATACGATGAGACCCCCGAGGAAATGGCGCCACAGATATTCAGGTACCTGAATCAGGGGTTGGTGAACATTATTGGAGGCTGTTGCGGCACCACGCCACAACACATCAAGGCCTTTGCCGGCTATATCAAAGAGGCCACCCCACACATACCACCCGTTCTTGAGCCTAAATCGCAGGTGAGCGGGCTCAATCCGCTGACCATAGAGAAACAGAGCAATTTCGTGAACGTTGGAGAACGCACCAATGTGGCCGGATCCCTTAAGTTTGCCCGCCTCATCAGGGAAGAACGTTACGAGGAAGCTCTTTTGGTGGCAAGCCACCAGGTGGAAGGAGGGGCCCAAATCATCGATGTGAACATGGACGATGCCATGCTCGACGCCAAAAAGGAGATGGTCACCTTTTTAAACCTGTTGGCCGCCGAGCCTGATATCGCCGCCCTGCCCATAATGATCGATTCCTCAAAATGGGAGGTACTCGAGGCAGGCCTCAATTGTATTCAGGGAAAACCGGTGGTTAACTCCATCAGCCTGAAAGAGGGCGAAGAACCCTTTTTGAAGCAGGCGGCTGCCATCAGGGAGTATGGCGCCATGGTGGTGGTGATGGCCTTCGACGAGAAAGGCCAGGCCGACACCTACGAACGCCGCCTGGAGATTTGTCAACGCGCTTACAACCTGCTCACCCAAAAGGCGGCCTTTCCTCCTCAGGACATCATCTTCGATCCAAATGTGCTGGCCATTGGCACCGGGATCGAAGCACACAACAACTATGCGGTGGACTACATTAAGGCCACCCGCTGGATCAAAGAGAACCTGCCCTATACCAAGATTAGCGGCGGCGTCAGCAACCTCTCATTCTCGTTCAGAGGCAACAACCCCATACGGGAAGCCATTCATTCGGTGTTTCTTTACCACGCCATTGCGGCGGGCATGGACATGGGCATCGTAAACCCGGGTATGTTACAAATCTACGACGACATCCCACCCGAATTACTGATATTGGTCGAAGACCTGGTTCTGAACCGACGCCCCGACGCCACCGAGCGCCTGATCGACGCCGCGGAAAGCTTTAAAGCCCAAAAGGGCCCCGAAGCCTCGGATAAAAAGAACCTCTGGCGGGAACTCCCCCTGGAGAAACGGCTTCATCATTGCCTGATAAAAGGAATTAATGATTTCCTGGAAGAAGATCTGGCCGAGGCCCAAACCCAATATCCCTTTTCGCTGGACATCATAGAGGGTCCCCTCATGGATGGGATGAATATTGTAGGCACCCTGTTCGGCGAGGGCAAGATGTTTCTGCCCCAGGTAGTTAAGACAGCCAGGGTGATGAAAAAAGCCGTCGCCTGGCTTCAGCCATTTATCGAAAAGGAGAAGATGGCTTCGGGGAATCCCGTTTCCAAAAAGAAAAAAATACTCATGGCCACCGTTAAGGGGGATGTGCACGACATTGGAAAAAATATTGTAGGGGTCATCCTGGCCTGTAACAATTATGATGTGGTGGATCTGGGCGTGATGGTTCCTGCCGAAAAAATACTCAACGAAGCGGTCACCCAGGAAGCCGATATCATCGGGCTGAGCGGCCTCATCACCCCTTCACTGGAAGAGATGACCAACGTGGCCCGGGAGATGGACCAAAGAGGGATGACTCAACCTTTACTGATTGGTGGAGCGACCACCTCAAAAGTCCACACGGCGGTGAAAATTGACCCCTTTTATTCAGGAACGGTGGTTTATGTCAAGGATGCGTCCATGAGCGCCCAGGTGGTAGGCTCGCTTCTTTCGGAAAAAGAAAAACACATTTATCCCGAAAAAATAAGCCAGGAATACGAAGCCCTCCGGGAGGCCAACAAAAACAAGAAAACCCGGAAATTCCTAAGCATTGATGAGGCCCAAAAAAGAAAATGGGTCACTACCTGGAACGAGAATACGATTGTCAAACCCAACCACCTTGGGATCAAGACTTTTAACAACTATCCCATTCATGAGATTGTGCCCTTCATCGACTGGACCTTCTTTTTTCATGCCTGGCAGCTTACGGGTAATTACCGCCACATAGAAACGGTTACCGACCAGGCTTCCCGGGAAAAATGGCTGGAGACTTTCACCTCTAACGACGCCAAAAGAAAAGCAGAGGAAGCCCTGACCTTATATAAGGATGCCTGCTCCATGCTCGAGCGCATAGAAAAAGAGCAGATGCTGAAAGCACATGCGGTTATCGGCTTATATCCGGCCAACAGCACAGACAACGACATTGAGATCTACCATGAAGACAACCCCCCGGTATTAAAAACGACTCTTCATTTCCTGCGTGAACAACAAATTAAGCAAGGGAAGGAGCATTTCTTTTGCCTGGCCGATTTTGTAGCCCCCAAAGAGAGTGGCCTCACCGATTACGTGGGCGGCTTTGCCGTAACCGCCGGTGACGGCATCGAGCCCTGGATAGAACATTTCGAAAAACAAGGCGATGACTACAGCGCCATCCTCTTAAAATCGCTGGCCGACCGCCTGGCCGAAGCCCTTGCCGAGTTGATTCATTTCCGGGTTCGGCGGGAGTTTTGGGGATACAACCCTGACGAAGCGTTCAACTACCACGACCTGATACGGGAACGCTACCGGGGCATCCGACCCGCGATTGGGTACCCCGCCTGCCCCGACCATAGTGAGAAACGGCTGCTTTTTGATCTCCTGGAGGTGGAAAAGCATACAGGCATCACCCTCACCGAGCACTTCAGCATGTACCCCAATGCATCGGTCAGCGGCATTTACCTGGCCCACCCGGAAGCCATCTACTTTGGCCTGGGAAAGATAAAACGCGATCAGGTTGAGAAAGTGGCCCGAAAAAAGGATATGACCCCTGAGGAATTTGAGAAGTGGATCCCTACAAGCCTTGAATATAAATAGTTTATAGCCGAAAAACCGACCCGAGTCCAAGGCCCAATTAATAAACCCAACAGACCATTTACCCTATGCCGACTGTCTCTCAATTAATTAGGGAAACCCAAAAACCCTCCTTCTCCTTCGAGTTACTTCCGCCGCTCAAAGGGAATAGCATTCGAAATGTATTCCGTACAATCGACAAGCTGATGGAGTTTAACCCCCTCTACATTAATATTACTTCCCACCGGGATGAAGTAACCTTTAAAAATATGGACAAAGGGCTTTTCGAGCGGAGGATCCTCCGGAAGCGGCCGGGTACTGTAGCGGTGGCCGCCTCCATTCAAAACACCTATAAGATTCCTGTTGTTCCCCACGTCATTTGCAGCGGGTTTACGCGCAGCGAGACCGAATATGCCCTCATCGACCTTAATTTTCTGGGTATTCACGATGCCTTACTTTTACGCGGAGACAGCTCGGCCCGCCATGCTTTCTTCAAACCCGAAGAGAACGGGAATGCTTATGCCATCGATCTCATCCATCAGGTAAACAATTTGAACAAAGGCCATTTTCTGGATGGCACAGTGATGGAACCTTTTGAGACTCCCTTTAGTTTTGGAGTGGCCGGTTATCCCGAAAAACACGAAGAAGCCCCCAATATCGACTCCGATATCTTCTGGTTAAAGCAGAAGGTTGAGGCAGGCGCCGAGTATGTGGTGACTCAGATGTTTTTCGACAACCAAAAATTCTTTGAGTTTGTTACACGATGTCGCCAGGCAGGCATAACAGTGCCCATAATACCGGGACTAAAGCCCATCACCATCCAGAACCAGCTCACCGTTCTACCCCGGATATTCCATGTAGATATTCCGGAAACACTGGCAGCCGAAATACGCAAATGCAAATCCAACGAAGAGGTGGCCCGGGTGGGGACCGAATGGAGCACCATGCAGGCCCGCGACCTATTGGCCAAAGGATTCAACCTCCTGCATTTTTACACCCTGATGGCAACCGAAAGTGTAAAACAAGTGGCCAGGGCCACCTTTTAATCGGCTTGAGGCACTTACCCGGCAAAAAATGGTTCATAGCACTTTACCCCCGGGTACTGAGAGGCACTAACCATAATCCAATTGGGCTCATCAGTGGCCACAGCCATTTCCAAAAAACAGTCCTTAGCATTTTAAGGTCAAAAGAAGGCTAAAGAAAGGCGCGTACCCAGGAGTTCAGCCACCTTGCCGTGAGCTTTAAGGCCAACACCAATACTCATTTGCGGCAGGGCTTTAAAATCAATCGTGTAATACTGATACCAGGGAGCCTTGGTGGGATGCCCGCTCCAGATATAGAAACCCGCCATTTGTCCAAAGCTAAAACGACCCAGCAAAAAACGGTGCCCCAGCATGGTGCTGTATCGCGAACGGTCGAAAAAAAGAGTCGTTTCCCGGCTATTGTCCAATTCAGCCAAAGCACCTATATTCCAGGCATTTATTCGTCCAAACTGGCGCAGGTACTCACCAAACACACCCAGAACCAAATGGGCAGACTGGCCATCATCGGGCTCCTTCAACCCCACCATGAGGCCGGCATGCCAACCTCTCATCCCGGTCTTGGGATCAAACGGCTTTATGGGAAAGGGAGGAGGCAAAGACTGTGCATCCACTTTCTTTTGTATTCCCACACCCAATGCGCCATAGTTTATCCCCAGATTGGGCTGGCTGGTTCCTCCATTGGAGAGGTGCTGAAAGGTTGCGGAAACATTCAGGGCCCAGACCTCTGATAACGGGAAACGGCCCACCAATCCAATCATCAGAGGAAAGGAGAAGTGCGTACTGTAGGACAAATTCGATGGATTAGTGCCGGCATCAAAGGGATGGCTCAGATAACTGATTCCCATACCGGCCCTAAGGTAAAGATTCGCCATTTCTGTTTGGGCCAGCTCTGGCTCCACATAAAACAGGGAGGAAAAGGCATGCCCCAGGGAAGCATGTCCAAAATCGCGGTAATTCAAGGTCAAACCCAGGGAAGGATAACACTGACAAAGGCTGTAGGCTTTTTCCGACAAGAAACGCCAGGACCAATCAACATCCACCCCATAAGGGTTGGTCCCTCTCAAATAGTCTATTTTTCGGGAATGAATCTCAATGCTTCCATAATAAGCGGTTGCCGCCACATAACGGACAGAAGCTCTCCGGCCCTGGGCAAAAACCAGAGAGAGGCCGCTCAGCCACCACGCAAGAAAGAAAACACCCCAATCCAAATGCCCCTTACTCATCCTTAAAATGAATTAATTCTTTGAGGATATCCTATGACAACAGGCGAAATAACTTTTAAGATCCGTATTGACAACAGGCAAACCTAACCCCCGGGTAAAAATATTCAGGCCCAATGGGCGGTTCCAATCCTCTTCGTTTCATCTCTTTGACTTCGTTATCTCCAAAAATATAAGGTACAAAGGGCCAGCGAAGAAAACAAATTCCTTATTTTTGAGTATAAATGAAGACGATGGATTATAAAAAAGCCCTCAACCGGTCGGCAGCCCTTTGTTCGAAGCAGGAGTACTGCTGTGCCGACCTTCAAAAGAAACATGAAACCTGGGGCGTTAGTCATGAGGACAGCGATAAAATTTTGGATTTTCTTACCAAAGAAAAATTTATTGACGAATCCAGATATGCCCGTTTTTTTGTGCGCGATAAATTCAGGTTTAACCGATGGGGAAAGCAAAAGATTGGGTGGCAGCTCAAACAAAAAAGAATTCCACGTGAAATAATCAATGACGCTCTGACCAATATCCCCCGGGAAGAGTATCTTCAAACGCTCGAAGGGTTGGTGAACGAGAAAATGAAGCAATCCAAACATTCGGATTCGATTAAACTAAAGGCTGCGCTGATAAGAAATGCGGCCTCCAAAGGATTTGAGTATGAGGTCATCATTCCGGTAGTGGAGCGATTATTGCAATCAGAATCATAAATACAACCCGAAATAAGGACCTCCCGATATCGGGCCCTTCTTGTTGAAAGGCTGGTGAATACCGCGATATCGGGATAAGATCCTGGTATTTCTAAAAAAATCGTTATATTTTTTGCCCCAAACGACACAGACTCCAAAGTACATGAAAACTTTTTTACCACTGCTCTTAACACTATTATTGACCATTCAGGCATTTCATAACGCCGACGCGGCCAAACCCAAATGGGTTAAGAAGCGGCCGTCGGAAAGAGATTATTATATTGGCATGGGATTCGCCGGCAAAACAGGCGATCAGAGTCTGGACTATGCCCGCCAGGCAAGGTCGAACGCCATGAAAGAGCTGGCCTCGGAAATTGAAGTCTCTGTTTCGGCCAACTCACTGCTTCAACAGTTCGAAGACAATTATGCCTTCCGCGAAACTTTCCAGTCGGAGACCTCAACGTCGGTGGAGCAAAACCTTAAAGGCTACGAGATTCAGACCTGGGAAAACAAGCGCGAATACTGGGTAATGGTTCGGTTAAACAAAGACCGTTACCGACAACTGAAACAACAGGATTTAGACATGGCCAAGAGGATGGCCGCATCCTACTTGTACAGCGCCCGCCAGCAAGTGAAAGAGCTGGATATCACCTCTGCGCTGGCCTCTTATTTTAAGGCCATCCAGGCACTGGAGAACCATCTGGAGGACGACCTATCCTATCTCACCCCGGAGGGAAGGATTCATTTCGGGACCGACATCCTGTCGGAACTTCAAAGCCTCTTTTCAAAACTAACCATTAAGGCTCAGGGCCCCTCTCATCTGGTGGAATTCTCAAAAAACATGGAGACTCCCCTTACGGTGAAGGTGGCATATTTAAACGGCCCGGGAAACCCCGTTCCGGTAAATAACTTTCCTCTGAAATTTGAGTTCACTATGGGCGAGGGCATTCTGCAAGGTCAGCAAGCCACAAACCCCGATGGTGAAGCCAGCTGCTACATTCAAAAATTGATTTCACACCGGAAAAAACAAGAGGTGACCGCCTCCTTTGATTACTCTTCGCTGTTAAAGCGCGAAAACGTAAGCAGTCCATTGGTCGGTTTTTTCATTCCGGGAGAGACCATTCCACGTACCGGCATTCCCATTGAGTTAAATAAGGCCAGGGCAGGATTTATGGCAGATGAAATAATCTTTGACACCCCTGCTCTCTCGGCCCCCTTCGCCAACCAACTGAAGTCCGAGCTTAACAACCTCTTTTTTAATTTCACCGCCACGTCGGGGGAAGCCAAATACCTGGTTAAACTAACCGTAAAGTTCTCGGAAGGAGAAGTCAAAAAAGGAACGGGCTACACGGTTTATTTGGTTTTTGCCGATTTATATTTTTCCATTCTCTCGCGGCCATCCAACACCGAAATATTCAACCAAGCCATCCTGGGGGTAAAAGGAATGCGTCCGGGAAGCTTCGATTACGCCCTCACCGAAGCACGGCAAAAACTACTGGAACGATTCAACCAGGAGATCATTCCCAAGCTGGAGACACTGGATTTATAGAACGCCATGTCGACACAAAAAGGTCTTTGAGGGTTACCTTAAAACAAAAGAATCGCCTTTTAAGGCGGCCTCTTCAACCAGGGTCTCCTCTACTCCCTATACAGGTGGCTACCGACCAGTATCTTTGCGGGGGCAATGGTATACCAGGCACCGGGCAGAGCAGAAACAGCCGACAGAAAATAAAACAAAAGGCTGAGCGCAACGGCCTGTTCCTGCTGAAGGTTAAGGTACTGGGCGCCCATCAGAAAGGTAAATTCCCGGGCTCCGATTCCTCCCAGGGTGATGGGAATGGAAGCCATTATGGCAGACAATAAGAATAGGAACAGATAGTTGTGGAAATCACCTGAAGCTGATGCTCCCAGGGCTTCCAAGATAAAGAGGGCGGCAACCATCTGGAGACCCTGAATCAATATTGACCAGCCACTTATTGCCAGAAACGCCCCTTTTAACCCGGGTAAAACCCATCTCAGAAAAAGGTAAAGACCGATGAAGGGCAATGGAATTACCAGAAACCACCATCCCTGGAAAGGAACTGCATAATCGATAAAATGAACCAGCACAACAAGATAAGCCACAATAACGGCAAGCCCGGAAAGGCGGTCGGCAAAAATAGCCCCCAGCACCTTTTTAACAGATGCCTTCAGGTGTTGTTTGAGCAGGTAGACTTTGAATCCATCTCCACCCACCCCGCCGGGAAGAAAAAGGTTGTAAAACAACCCCAGCCAATAAAGCTTCAAATTGGTTCTTTGAGTCAAAACAATTGGAACCTGTCGAAACAGAATATTTAACCGAAAAGAGGCGGCCACCTGTGAAAAAACGTAAATGCCTAAAGCCCCCACCAACCAGCGCCAGTTGGCTCCGCGCAAAGCCTGACCAATTTCTGAGATATCTATTTTAGTGGCGATGTACCAAATAATGGCACTGCTCATGATCAATTTCCCGACACCCTTAACGATGCGCAGAGTTTGTTTTTTTTCCATATAACTGTTGGATCATTTTATTATCCCGGAATCCACCCGGACTCTACAACATCATTTGTGCCAATTCTTCCTCATAGAAGAAACTTTCCTTGCCAAAGGCCGGTTCTAATTCGTCGATCCACATGGCACGAGGGTTATATTTGGCAAAGAATGGACGCCCCACCCACTCAGGGTTGCGGGCTTGAATAAATTCAAGCACAAAAACCTTTTCTCCATTCACCTCCGAAACACCCACAACTCGTATCTTACCGGGTGTACATGACATACTGGGCCCCCGAACCGTCCTGCAAAGGCCACTCACGTGGGAATAGGCCTTGATGAAAATCTCAGATGCCCTGTTCAGCGACACCCCGAAATAATCACGTGCCCCGGTATCACGTGCCACAAACATATAGTATGGAACCATCCCCATATTGACCTGCTTGGTCCACATCTCAGACCATAATTCCCCCCTGGCATTGATATGGTTCAGCAGAGGAGACTGGGTTCGTATCTGGGCGCCCGTGGAATAAATTCTCGAAACAGCTTTTTCCACGGCCGCGGGACTCAACTCCCGTGGATGATTAAAATGTGCCATAAAGGCCAGGGATTTGCCAGCCCTGGTAACTTTTTCGAAAACCCTCAGCACCTCATCGGCATCCTTATCGGTAAGAAATCGGTATGGCCAGAACGACAAAGACTTGCTCCCGATACGAATGTTTTTAACATGGGGTAAATCAGCCTCCAGTATTCGCGTGATATAGGCATCCAACAAAGAAGCCTTCATAATCATAGGATCACCTCCCGTGAACAAGACATCGGTAATCTCAGGATGCGCCTTCAAATAATCCACCATATAATCGGCCTGCTTCATGGAAAAAATAAATTCACGATTCCCGGCAAACTGCGACCAACGAAAACAAAAAGTACAAAAGGCATGGCACGATTGCCCCGGAGAAGGAAAAAACAGAATCGTCTCATCGTATTTATGTTGAAGACCAGGAAGTCTTTTTCCACGAAAGAGGGGCACATTGGAAAGCTGACCCGCCGGGTTGGGGTTCAGGCTCCGGTGGATAACGTCTGCTGTTTCCCGGATCTTCGACCGATCTGCACCGGACTCCAGCACGGCCGACATCGAATTAAAATCTTCGGTTTTCAGCATTTTCCGTTGCGGGAAATTCATTTTAAAAAGAGGGTCTTCATGACAGTTATCCCAATCGATCAGCTCATTAACCACATAATTATTGGTCTTAAAGGGCAGCACATGCCCTACCACCTCGATATTCAAAAGGTCTTGTTGATTGAGCTTTTCAATCTGAGGGATTTGACGATAATTATGCAATGAATAAACCTGATACTTCATAGAAACTTTTTATAATGTTCGAAAAAACACAAAGAAAATGCACCCAATACTCCTTCACGATAAAGGAACTCTCAGGCCCGAAGAAAACCCCATATTGCTGTGGTGGCAATGGAAAGAAAAAAACGCTCATGAATGACTGCCGAGAAGGCTTACTTCGAACCCTCCAACTCCAAACATCAACTTCCCGCAAAAAAACTTTTCACGTATCCTTACAAATATACCAAAAAGGGCAAAGACTGCCAACCAGATAACCTGACCGAAATAAGGGGATAACACACCGGCAAAAAGTTCTTTTTAGGGAGACAACGAGTCTTTCTGAACAAAGGCGACCATCCCCACATCGTGTTTCCTCTTAGGAGTTGTATAAATAGAACAATTTTACTCCAGGGTAAGTTCACAAGTTCCTCTCACCGATAAGGGTCGATCTGAAGGGGTCAGGGCCCTTCCAATCAAGAAACAGAGAGGTAAATCTACCGAATCAGTTCCGTTCGGTTGGTGTCGAGCTTGAGAAAGATGAAGAGCAAAATGGTAAAGCCCCAAAAAGAGGAGCCCCCATAGCTAAAAAAAGGCAGAGGAATACCAATAACGGGGGCAAGACCAATGGTCATCCCGATATTAATGGCGACGTGAAAAAAAAAGATCGCGGCCACTCCATAACCGTACACCCTGCTAAAATCGGAGTGCTGTCGTTCGGCCAAAGAAATAATGCGGAAGATGAGGAATATGAAAATGATTAAAACTGACGTTGTTCCAACAAATCCCCACTCTTCCCCTACGGTGCAAAAGATAAAATCGGTGCTTTGCTCGGGAACGAAATCGAACTTGGTTTGCGTGCCCTGCAAAAAGCCTTTGCCCAAAAAGCCACCAGATCCAATGGCTATCTTCGACTGATTTACATTGTAGCCAGCTCCCAGAGGGTCTTCCTCCAGCCCAAGCATCACCAGAATACGGGTTCGCTGGTAGTCGGACAATACCTGTTCGAAAAAGAAATGAGTCGAAAAAGTAAATCCGATCATTCCCCATAGCAGCAGAGCGCCCAACCCTACAAAGGGATATCGTTTCACCAACGCTTTAATCCCGATAAAAATCGTGGCCGCTCCAAGCCCCGCCAGCAAAAACATTGTTTTTGGCATCTCGGCATCCATAAGCTTGTATATACCCAGTGCAATAACGAATGGAACAGCAACAATCAAGAAGGCTTTCAAGGAATTTTTTCGCCCACCATAAAAGAACAGAAATACCAGAAATAAGAATCCCAGAATCAATACGATGTATAAACTACTCAACATCAAGGAAAGAACAAAAACCAACCCTGCCACCATCCCAAAGAGAAGAACCAGGGGAGACATGCCCTCCCTAAAAAAGACCATAAAGAAGGCCAGATAAACCAACGCCGAGCCCGTATCATTTTGAAGCAATATGATCACGAAAGGTAAAAAGAGAACTAAGCCAAGCTTCAGGGTATCCTGGAGCCTGGTCATCTTAAAATTAAACCGGCTCATAATTCTGGCCAGAGCCAGATTGGTGGCCACCTTAGCCATCTCAGCAGGCTGAATCCGGATAGATCCTATCTCAAACCAGGCTCTGGCCCCATTAATCTCTGTTCCAAACAACAAGGCAGCCAGTAGTAAAAAAATACTTAGGCCATAAAAAATGAAGGAAAATTCCAGGAAGAATTTACTGTCTATCAACATTAGTCCCCCAATCATAACCAGGGCAAGACCAATCCAGATAAGTTGCTTAAAATACTCCTTCGAGAAATCAAACAGGAAGGCCTCACCGGGATTTGTGTTGGCCGCATAGATGTTTATCCAGCCAAAGCCCACCAGTAACAGGTAGACCAGGATGGTTATCCAATCGAGAGTTTTATAGATCCTAATATCTTTTCTCATGAATCAAATCAGCCTCCAACATTCGTTTTTCAATCCACTTTCGTTTGTCCGATATTTTACGGTTAAGATAATACTCAATTATCAAACTCGAAATAGGTGCTCCGTAGGTGGCGCCAAAGGAACCATTTTCCACATAAGTAGCCACAACAATTTTGGGATCCTCTTTCGGGGCAAAAGAAATAAAGATGCTATGATCGTCCCCATGTGGGTTTTGGGCGGTTCCCGTTTTCCCGCAAATAGAGATGCCGTCAATACGGGCAATGCCTGCCGTACCCCCTTCGCCTCCCCATACAGCCTGTTCCATGCCATCGATAACCGGACCAAAAAATTCTTTATTGATCTCTACATCATGCTTCTTTTTAAACCGGGAAGGGATGGTGTCGTTCTCAACCTCCTTTAACACATGAGGAACCATCCAGTAACCCCTGTTAGCGATTACCGCCGTCATATTGGCCATCTGTAGCGGAGTGGTAAGCAATTCTCCCTGACCAATGGCCAAAGAGATAACGGTGAGCGAGCTCCAACGCCCGTCGTAAATACGATCGTAATAACGGCTATTGGGCACGAACCCACGGTTCTCACTGCTAAAATCTGTCCCCAGCCGGTATCCAAAGCCAAACTTAACCAGGTAATCCTTCCACTTATCCAATCCAACTTTGGAAGAGCCGTATACCCGATTGTCCAGCACACTTCTAAACACATTACAATAATAGGCGTTGCACGACATCTTAATAGAGGAGGCTAAATCGAGTGGACTCCGGTGAGAGTGACAACCCACCGAAAGCCCTCGGGTATGATAGCCCATCTGACAACCATAAAGGGTATTAGGAAACAACACGCCCTCTTGTTGACCGATAAGCGCCATGAGCGGTTTAAAGGTAGAGCCCGGAGGATAGCCCGACATGATAGCCCTGTTTAATAACGGGAAGAGCGTATCGGACGACAAAACCGGAAAATTGTTGTTTCGCTCCCGACCTACCAGAAGTGAGGGATCGTATGTGGGCGCCGAAACCATTGCCAGAATCTCCCCCGTAGAGGGATCGATGGCTACAATACTGCCGGTTTTGTTTTGCATCAGTTGTTCCCCATAGGCCTGAAGTTCCATATCGAGGGTCAGCGTCAGGTCTTTCCCCGAGGTGGCGGGGGCATCTATTTTTCCATCGTGAAAAGCCCCCTTCTCACGGCCATGAACATCCACCAACACATAACTGGAGCCTTTACTACCTCTCAAAACATTCTCGTACGACTGCTCCACCCCACTGATTCCCCAATAGTCACCGCGCGAATAATAAGACTCTTTTTTTAGTTCGCCATCTCCAATCTCCCCCACATAACCCAAAACATGAGCGGCATTTGGGTACTCATATTTTCGAAGGATTCTTCGTTGCCCAAAAAAGCCCTTAAACTTGTACAGTTTTTCCTGAAAGACACCATATTGCTCGGCTGAGAGCTGTTTGAAAAATACGGAAGGCTTATAGGAAGATATTTGGGGAGTCTTCAACTTTTCGTAAAGTTCGAGAAACAACTCGTCTACTTTTTCGCGACTCACCCCCAGGCTTTGGCAAAACTCAGCCGTATCGAAAGGCACCACTTCGCGGGGCACCACCATAACATCGTAGACCGCCTGGTTGGAAACCAGCAATTTCCCGTTTCGGTCGTAGATGAGGCCTCGCGAAGGATATTCTGTGATTTTTCGGCGGGTATTACTTTCGGCCGAATATTTATAGGAAGGGTCGTACACCTGCAACATAAAGAGCCTGAAGATGAAGACCACACCTACCAGCCCCAGAAATGCACCAATAATTAATGTCCTGTTATTAACTCCTTCCACTTAGCATCATCTTTTACACTGTTCGTGTATCATTACGGGCAAAAAGCATCACAATAAAAATAAATAAAAGGGTGAACAAGCTGCTGACAATACTTTTCCACAGGGTGGCACCAAATCGGGCAAAAGAGAATGCCTCAACATAAAACAAAAACAGATGATGCATGGCCACCAACAGGATGGTATACATAAAGAACCAGCCAAAGCCGTAGTGAGCAGGAACAGGCAGCTTCCCGGCTTCATAACCATCACGCGGGGCAATGGCACGAAGAACTATGGGCCGCATAAAAGCCAAAAATACGGTGGCAGCAGCATGCAGACCAAATGTATTCATAAAAACATCAATGGTTATCCCGGTAATAAACCCCAATGCCAGCAACAACCATTTTGGCGTCGAAAAAGGCAGGGTAATAATAAACAAAACATACACATAGGGATTCAGATAACCGCTAAACTGCAGGTTATTGAGCAACAGCACCTGTAACAATACAAATACCACAAAATTAAAGATATACCGGGGAAGCAGATTAATCATTCTCGCTCATATTTTCCAGTTCACGTTGTTCGGGGGCAAATAGTTTTTCTATCACTTCCACATAATGCAGCTTTTTAAAATCCACCGACAACAAGACTCTGATATCGTAAAAGCCCTCGCCCTCATCCAGGGAAACCTCATCGATGGTTCCAATAAGAATACCCTCGGGAAAGATGGACGAAAACCCACTGGAAACCACGGCGTCACCAACCGAGGGAGAGGCGTGTGCGGGAATTTCATTGAGTTGGGCATGTCGGTACGATCGGCCATCCCATTCCAGGGAACCAAAAAAACCGGTTTCCTTGAGCCGGGCAGACACCTTAAGCCGGGTATTTAACAGGGAGATTACCGTGGCATAATGCTCCGACACATTCAAAACCACCCCTACCAACCCTCTGGTGGAGATCACCCCCATATCAGGCTTGAGGCCATTGACCGATCCTTTATTTAAGGTGAGATAGTTAAAGTGTTGGTTTACGGAGTTGTTGACGACCCTGGCAGAGCGGTACCTTAATTCATGCTGGGTCAGACTGTCGTAGGCGGTGTTAAAATAGTCTTTCGACTGTTCGAAAGTAGAGGGCAGCTGCCCCCTCAAAAAGGCATTCTCGGCAGCCAGATCATTATTCACCTGTTTGAGGAAGAAATACTGAACCACATTACTGAACTTTTTATAAACAACGCCACTGACTTTATTGGCCGAGCTTACATAAATCTCGCGGTGGTAACGGCTATAATTAAATATGAAATAAAAACATAGTGCTTCAAGCAGCAGAAACAGCAACAGAGCGTGATAGCGGATGATGAAACGAAAAAAGTTTCTCATTATTTATTCCAGAGCATTAATATATAACCACCTTCAGTAGTCCATTCATCGAATCAGGAAAGAGAATTTATGTCTGTTTTTCAATGCAATGCCGGTACCCCGTCCCACTGCATGTAAGGGATTCTCGGCAATATGAAAGGGAATATTGATCTTGTCGGTCAACCGTCGGTCCAAACCTCTCAACAAGGCACCGCCACCGGCCAGATAGATTCCATTATTTACAATATCGGAATACAATTCGGGAGGTGTTTGTTCCAGGGCATTGAGAATGGCGGTCTCCATTTTTGAGATGGATTTTTCCAGACAATGAGAGATCTCCTGATACGAAACGGGCACCTCGATAGGAAGAGCCGTCATTTGGTTAGGCCCTTGAACGATATAATCGGCTGGCGGATCATCCAGCTCCGGTAGAGCGGAGCCCACTCTGATTTTAATCTCTTCGGCGGTACGTTCCCCAATCTTAATATTGTGTTGACGCCTCATATACTCCATGATATCGGCCGTAAGGTCATCCCCGGCAATACGGATCGACATATTGGTAACAATGCCCCCCAAAGAGATCACGGCAATCTCGGTGGTTCCACCACCTATGTCCACCACCATGTTACCCACAGGAGCCTCCACGTCAAGTCCGATACCCAGGGCAGCAGCCATGGGTTCGTATATCATATATACCTCACGTCCGCCGGCATGTTCGCCGGAATCGCGCACGGCCCTTATCTCCACCTCAGTACTTCCCGAGGGGATACAAATCACCATGGTAAGCGAAGGGGTGAAGAGGCTTTTCTTTTTATCCTGATTAATCATCTTAATCATGCCTCTGATCATTTGCTCAGCGGCGTTAAAATCGGCAATAACGCCATCGCGCAGAGGCCTGATGGTATATATATTACCATGCGTTTTTCCTTGCATCTGCCTGGCCTTCTCACCGATGGCAATCAGTTTGTCGGTACGACGGTCCAGGGCAACGATACTGGGTTCATCTACAACGATCTTATCATTTTGTATGATGATGGTATTCGCCGTGCCTAGATCCATGGCCAACTCTTGCGACAAAAATGAAAACAATCCCATTGATTCTTTTTTTTCTAATGTTTAAAGTGACGGATACCTGTAAATACCATTGAGAGTTGGTGCTCGTCGCAATAACTGATTGAATCGTTATCCCTCACGGAACCTCCGGGTTGAATAACGGCTTTTACACCTTCCGCATGGGCGATTTCCACGGAGTCGGCAAAGGGAAAGAAAGCATCCGAAGCCATGACCGAACCCTCGAGCGGGAATCCAAATGATTTGGCTTTAACAAGGGCCTGCTTTAAGGCATCTACCCTGGAGGTTTGCCCCATGCCACTGGCAATCAACTGCTTGTTTTTGGCTAAAACAATGGCATTGGATTTTGAATGCTTCACAATTTTATTGGCAAAAAGCAGGTCCTGAACCTCTTCCTGGGAAGGACTGCTTTGGGTAACCACCTTTAAATCTTCGGCCGATTCAACGGCAAGATCCCTCTCCTGCACCAACACTCCGTTCAATAAGGTACGGGAGGTCATGGCAGGCATCGGGGTGGGCTTCTGAACCAGGATGATCCGGTTTTTCTTCTGCTCAAGTATCTCGAGTGCCCCCTCCTCATAGGCGGGAGCGATAATGACTTCAAAAAATATCTTATTAATCTCAGCAGCTACCTCCTCACTGACGGGCACATTGGTAATAATTACCCCCCCGAAAGCCGAAACAGGATCGCCGGCCAGAGCATCACGCCAGGCCACACTCAGATCATCGCGGGAAGCCAGGCCACAAGCATTGTTGTGTTTAAGGATGGCCACCGTTGTTTCGCTAAATTCTGAGATAAGAGATACGGCGGCATCGATATCCAAAAGGTTGTTATAGGAAATCTCCTTCCCATGCAATTGATCAAACAACTCATCCAACCGGCCATAGAAGATCCCTTTTTGGTGGGGGTTTTCGCCGTACCGCAAAGGCTTACTAAAATCCACACTCTGCCTGAAGGCAGGATATTCACCGTTGCTGAAATAGTTAAATATTGCAGAATCGTAATGAGAGGAAACAGCAAATGCAGAAGCAGCAAACAGCTTGCGGTCTTCAAGTGAACTCACCCCATCCTGTTCACTAAGAATAGTGAGCAGTTTTGGATACATCGATTTGGAGGGCACGATCAATACATCGTTGTAGTTCTTGGCGGCTGCGCGAATAAGCGAAATTCCACCAATATCAATTTTTTCGATGATATTCTCGTGGGGAGCACCTGACGCAACGGTGTCTTCAAAAGGATAGAGATCAACGATAACCAGATCCATTTCAGGAATCCCGAAATCCTGCATCTGTTGAACATCAGTGGCGTTGTCGCGACGGGCCAGAATTCCGCCAAACACTTTCGGATGCAAGGTTTTAACCCGCCCCCCAAAAATGGAGGGATAGCCGGTTAACGACTCCACGGAACTGACTTTAACGCCGATATGCTCAATAAAAGATTGGGTTCCCCCGGTTGAAAATATCTGAACGCCCTGCTTGTCGAGAAGGTGAACAATCTCGTCAATTCCCTCTTTATGATACACCGAAATCAGTGCTGTTTTTATCTTTTTAGTGTTTGCCATTGAATTTTATTTTTACGAAACACCCGCAAAATTAACAAAAAGAGGCTATTTAGCAACTATTTACAGTGCATAATAGTTGCTAAAAAAAGCCACTTCGTGAAAGCCTCTTTTCTTGACTCTTTTTATTTAACCCGCTCTTGAATAGCCTTTGTTTCTTCCTCAAAACCAGGCTTACCCAGGAGGGCAAACATGTTTTTCTTGTAGGCCTCCACACCCGGCTGATCAAAAGGATTCACCCCTAACATATAGCCACTGATACCGCAAGCTATTTCGAAAAAGTAGAGGAGTTGTCCCAAACAATATTCCTCCAACTCGGGTATTTCGATGCGGATATTGGGAACCCCTCCGTCGGTATGCGCCAGACGTGTGCCCAATTCAGCCATTTTATTCACCTCATTGATTCGCTTTCCAGCCAGATAATTCAGCTTATCCAGATTGGCTTCATCTCTGGGGATCCGAATTTGTCGGCGGGCGGCAGCAACCGATATAACGGTTTCAAAGATGGTACGTTCGCCTTCCTGGATCCACTGTCCCATACTGTGCAGATCGGTTGAAAAGTCGACCCCTGCAGGGAATATTCCTTTCAGGTCCTTCCCTTCGCTTTCGCCATAGAGTTGTTTCCACCACTCCGACACATAATGCAGCTTGGGTTGATAGTTGACCAGTATCTCAATTTTCTTTCCACTCCGGTACAGCAAATTACGGGTGGCGGCATAGATGGCAGCCGGATTTTCTTCGAAAGGGGTCTCGGGACCGGTCAGCTTGGCCATATCCACGGCACCCCGAACCAACTCACTGAGGCTGAATCCGGCGACAGCGATGGGCAGTAGTCCCACAGGTGTGAGCACCGAGTAACGGCCGCCCACATCGTCGGGGATTACGTAGGTCTCGTAACCCTCCTGATCGGCCAAAATGCGCAAGGCTCCTTTTTGAGCATCGGTAATGGCCACAATACGCTCTTTCACCTCATCCTTGTCGTATTTGCTCTCGAGGAGCTCTTTGAGGATCCGAAACGAGATAGCCGGCTCGGTTGTGGTCCCTGACTTGGAGATAACAATGACCGCAAACGATTGGTCTTTGAGCAGTTCTAATAATTCATAGGTGTAATCTTCACCAATATTGTGTCCGGCATAGAGAACCACCGGATTTTTGCGATTCCGCTGCAGATGATCGAATGAGCTGTTGAGTGCATCGATAACCGCACGGGCCCCAAGATAGCTGCCGCCGATCCCCACCACAACCACATAGTCGGCTTTTTGGCGCAAGCGCGCAGCCGTTTGATTAATGGCCTCTATTTGATCGATGGTGATCTGGTTTGGAAGCTCCAGCCATCCAAGGAAATCACTTCCCTTTCCGGTTTGGTCGGTCAGCACCTTAAGATTCCTTAAGGTATTGGCTTTTTCTTTTTCTATCATTTCCCAGGTAACCTCGGGGGCAACCTGCGATACATCAATAGTTAAGTTTTTCATAATTTCAACTTTCCATTTAACTAAACAGCGTTAGACATAACCAACCACCCTGTGGCTTTCAACGTAAATAATCGGCGAGCAGCTTTATTTCGATGGCTGGTGAAATTTTTTCATAAATAATATTGTAAACGGCTTCGGTGATGGGCATAGTCACATTGTAATTACGGTTGATTTGCATGATGCTGTTCACCGCATAATAACCTTCGGCAATCATTAACATTTCGAGCTGGGCGGTTTTAACCGAATATCCCTTACCCAACATATTTCCAAAAGTACGATTACGGGAGAATTGTGAATAGCAGGTCACCAGCAGGTCGCCCAGATAGGCCGAACTCTTAATGTCGCGGGTGATGGGATGCACCGTATCCACAAAACGTTTAATCTCCTGAATAGCATTGGAAATGAGTACGGCCTGGAAATTATCGCCATAACCCAGTCCATGGCAAATCCCGGAGGCAATAGCCATCACATTTTTCATCACCGCCGCATATTCCGTCCCGTAAATATCGTCCGAAACAGAGGTCTTAATGTAGGGGCATTCGAGGGTAGCCGCAAATTCACGGCCTACTTTCACATCCTGACAGGCAATGGTAAGATACGACAATCGCTCCAGAGCCACCTCTTCGGCATGACAAGGCCCGGAAATTACCAGGATAGAATCCAAAGGAACCCCATAAGCCTGGTTAAAGAAAGTGGCCACAATCATATTATCATCGGGCACCAACCCTTTAATGGCCGACACCACCAACTTGTCGCGCAACGACACTTTCAGGTACCTGAGTGTACTTTTGAGAAAGGCAGAAGGTACCGCAAAAATGAGCACATCCGACTTTTCAACAATCTCATTTATATCGCTTGAGAACAGGATCTTACTGGTGTCAAAGTCCTCCCCTGTAAGGTAATGAGGATTGTGGCCCACATTTCGAAACTGCTCGATGTGTTTTGGGTTTCGAAAATACCAGTTCAAACGATCTGAATTGTTCAATACCATCTTGGCAATGGCTGTAGCCCAGCTACCACTTCCCACTATCCCAATGGTTGATTCTTCATTCATGGATTGTACCTTTTAAAATTCTATTCTCCCAAAACCCACTTAGCGACCTCTTCACGGGAAGGATTGACCAGCCCCAGTTTATGTTTTTTATTCAGTCCACAAAGGTCCTGATGAAGTTTGTTGGGATTGGCTTTCTCAAGCTCCTCCACTCGGGTGAACCCGGCCTTATAAAACACCGGAACCCATGCCCCGGGAATTCCCATGGCTGCAAATTTTTCTTCCCCGTCTCTCTCCTTCTTTTTCTCAGGACGCATCTGGGGGAAGAGCAGCACTTCCTGAATAGAGGTTTGGTTGGTCATAAGCATAGCCAAACGGTCGATGCCGATACCCATACCGGAAGTAGGGGGCATCCCATATTCAAGGGCTCTCACAAAATCCTTATCGATGAACATGGCCTCGTCGTCACCCTTTTCGGAAAGACTTAACTGATCCTGGAAACGTTCCATCTGGTCGATGGGGTCGTTTAATTCGGAATAGGCGTTGGCCAGCTCTTTGCCATTAACCATCAACTCGAACCGTTCGGTGAGCTCAGGGTTATCGCGGTGTTTTTTACAAAGCGGGGACATCTCTACCGGATAGTCGGTGATGAAGGTGGGCTGAATATAGGTCCCTTCGCATTTTTCGCCAAAAATCTCATCAATCATTTTACCTTTTCCCATGGAGGGATCGTGCTCGATGTTCAGTTGATCACAGACCTCCCTTATCTGATCCTCATTCATCCCCTCCAGGTCGAAACCGGTATGCTCTTTTATGGCCCCGAGCATTGTGATGCGTTTATAAGGCCGTTTAAAGTCAATGGTATGCTCTCCCACCTGAACTTTTGTGGTGCCGTGCAGATCGAGGGCCACTTTCTCCACCATCTCTTCGGTGAAGTCCATCATCCATTTGTAGTCTTTATAGGCCACATAAATCTCCATAACGGTAAACTCCGGGTTATGGGTCCGGTCCATGCCTTCGTTCCGGAAATCTTTGGCAAACTCATACACGCCATCAAACCCTCCAACAATGAGTCGCTTAAGATACAACTCGTTGGCAATACGCAGATAGAGCGGCATGTTTAAGGTATTGTGGTGGGTGATAAAGGGACGGGCGGCGGCCCCTCCCGGAATGGGTTGCAAAACAGGGGTCTCCACCTCCAGATATCCTCTGGAATTGAACAGTTCCCTCATGGAATTTATCAACCTGGTACGCTTGAAAAAAATATCTTTAACCTGGTCGTTAACGATTAAATCGACATAGCGCTGACGATAACGTTGTTCGGGATCGGTAAATGCATCATAGACCTGTCCCTCTTTCTCCTTCACCACGGGCAAAGGCTTCAACGATTTCGACAAAACCGTTAATGAGGTAACATGAACAGATATTTCGCCCATTTGGGTTTTAAAGACAAACCCTTTCACGCCAATGAAGTCGCCTATATCGAGTAACTTTTTGAATACGGTATTGTAAAGGGCTTTATCCTCCCCGGGACACAAATCGTCGCGGCGAAAATAGAGTTGAATGCGGCCCTGTTTATCTTTTAATTCGGCAAAAGAGGCACTGCCCATGATTCGACGGCCCATGATGCGTCCGGCAAGGGTTACCTCCTGGTAGCTCTCAGCATTGGATTCAAACCCATCTTTTATATCGTGAGAGTAATGTGTTACCTTGAATTCTTCTGCGGGAAAAGGATTAATCCCCAGGTTTGTCAGCTCTTTAAGACTGTTTCTCCTGATTATCTCCTGTTCACTAAGCTCCAATTGATTCATACGAAATTTTAAATATATGTTGAGTTTAAAATTGACTCCAGTCCAAACACTCTGGTTACTAAATGGTAAAAACCGCACAAAGATAAGCAATAACCCCGAAAAAACTTATTCCTGGGGGTGGTGTATAAACTTTCCGTTAAAATTAACGTTCTTAAAGCAACCCCGCAGAGCAAGTCAAAGCCCTGACTACTTTTTTTTTATTAAATTGGCGCCCCCCAAAAAGGAAATATCAGAACTATTAAGCAACAGACAATATGGAAGAGCAAAAAAAACGGGTTTCCAAACCGGCCTGGCTAAAGATACAACTCCCCAATACGGCTAATTACAATTGGATGCACAAAACCATCCGCGACAACCAACTGCACACTATCTGCACCAGCGGCAAGTGCCCCAATGCGGCCGAATGCTGGGGCAATGGCACGGCAACCTTTATGATACTGGGGGACATCTGCACCCGTTCGTGCAAGTTTTGCAATGTAAAAACGGGTAAACCCAATCCGGTGGATACCAGGGAACCCCTTCGCATTGCCCGTTCCATTCGCATCATGAAGTTAAAGCATGCGGTGATAACCTCTGTGGATCGGGATGATCTGGAAGATGGCGGCGCAGGCATCTGGGCAGAGACCATTCGCCAGGTTAAAGAGTTGAATCCGGAGACCACCCTTGAGGTGCTCATCCCCGACTTTAACGGGCTTCAGCATCTGATTCAACAGGTGGTGGAGGCCGGCCCCGAGGTGGTAAGCCACAACCTGGAAACCGTGCGACGCCTAACGCCTCAGATTCGCAGCAAGGCCAAATACGACCTCAGCCTCCGGGTTCTCAGAATCCTCTCCGGCACCTCTGTCGTCCCAAAATCGGGAATCATGGCGGGTTTGGGAGAAAGGCCCGAAGAGGTCTTTCAAACCATGGATGACCTTTTGGAAGCAGGGGTCAAGGTCCTCACCATAGGACAGTACCTTCAGCCCAGCCCAAAACACCTGCCTATAACAGAATATGTAACCCCCGGGCAATTTGCCAAATACAAAGAAGAAGGGCTTAAAAAAGGATTTAAGTATGTGGAAAGCGGGCCCCTGGTGCGCTCCTCCTACCATGCCGAGAAACATATCAACGCCTTAAAATAATGAAAACATCCTCCACCATCTTTGAAGACCTGGGGCTTATCGACTATAAAAAAGCCTGGGACTATCAGGAAGAACAGCTCAAGAAAAAAGTAGACTGTAAGCTAAGAAACCGTATCAACACGGAAGCTCCCGAAGCCATTGTTCATCATCTTATTTTCTGTGAGCACCCTCACGTTTTCACCCTGGGCAAAAGCGGTGAGGCCAAAAACCTGCTGATCCCCGACGATCTGCTTAAAAGAATAAAGGCCTCCTTTTACAAAATAAACCGCGGAGGAGACATCACCTACCACGGCCCCGGACAAATTGTTGGCTATCCCATTTTCGACCTGGAGCAAATGCATTTAAGCCTCAAAGAATACATCTTTGGTCTGGAGGAGGCCATTATTAACACCCTTGATCTCTATAACCTAAAGGGAGAAAGGCTGAATAATGCCACCGGGGTGTGGCTCGAAACCAACACCCCAAAAGCCCGCAAGATTTGCGCCATCGGGGTCAGGGCCAGCCGTTTTGTCTCCATGCATGGCTTCGCCTTTAATGTAAACACCAACCTCAATTATTTCTCGTACATTAACCCCTGTGGATTTGTTGATAAAGGCGTAACCTCCCTGGAAAAAGAACTTGGAGCAACCGTCGATATGGAAGAAGTAAAAATACGATTGAAGGAAAGGTTAAAAGAAGTTTTTCATCTTGACTTTACACCAACTCCTACATTTCCCACACAGGCAGAAATTTAGCGCCGATATAACCGCCCTGTGGAAAACTATTACCACTGAAAAGACTCCATTTTTCTTGAAATGCCGATTTTTTTAAAGAAATTTAAGGTCTCAAATAAGTAAGTGCGAAACGGAAAAATGGAAAAACGATGGTCGATAAAAAATAACTCAAATGCCGAAATAACAGAGCATCTATCTGAGATAAAGGGCATTAACCCCATTCTAGCCAAACTGCTGGCCCAACGGGGGGTAACCTCATTTGAAGAGGCCCGCTCTTTTTTTAATCCTTCCCGGACAAACCTTCACGATCCGTTTCTGATGAAAGACATGGATAAGGCGGTTAGCCGCATACTCCGGGCCATCGACAAGGAAGAGAAAATACTCATTTACGGCGATTATGATGTGGACGGCACGACAAGTGTGGCACTGGTTTACTCATTCTTGCGCACCGTTCATAAAAATATTGATTACTACATCCCCGACCGCTACGAAGAGGGGTATGGTATCTCCTACAAAGGAATAGATTTTGCCGCTGAGCACCAATTCCCGCTGGTAATAGCGTTGGATTGTGGCATCAAGGCGGTTCCCAAAATCGAATACGCCCAAACCAAGGGCATTGAATTCATTATTTGCGATCATCACACACCCGGCAAAACCCTTCCCAATGCAACGGCCTGTCTCGATCCGAGACGAAAAGATTGTCATTACCCCGATCACAACCTATCGGGATGCGGGGTAGGATTTAAGCTTTTACAGGGGCTGGTAAACAAAGGGGTTTCCAGCGAAGACCGGCTTTTTGACCTGATCGATTTAGTAGCCGTAAGTATTGCCTCCGACATTGTTCCCGTGATCGGCGAAAACCGAATATTGGCCTACCTGGGAATGAAAAAGTTAAACAACAACCCTGGAACGGGTCTTAAGAACATTATCAAAGTAGCCAACATGGAAGGGCGAAGCCTCTCCATCAGTGATGTGGTCTTTAAGATTGGCCCACGTATCAATGCGGCCGGGCGAATAGAATCGGGGAATGATGCCGTGGCCCTGTTGGTGAGTGAAGACGACTCACGGGCATCGAACATGAGCCACGACATTAATGTTTGTAACGAAACCCGGAAAGACCTGGACCGGAACATCACCCAGGAAGCACTGAGCCTGATCGCTTCCGACGAAATTATGCAAGCCCGTAAATCGACCGTACTCTATAACCCCCAATGGCATAAAGGGGTGATTGGCATTGTGGCCTCACGCCTTACCGAATCGTATTACCGCCCCACCGTTATCCTTACCCACTCAAAGGGAATGGCCACCGGCTCAGCCAGATCGGTCGATGGCTATGACCTATACGCGGCCATCGACGCTTGCAGTGACTTGCTCGAAAACTTTGGGGGACATATGTATGCCGCCGGACTCACCCTTAAACCAGAAAACATTCCCGAGTTTTCGAAACGATTCGAGGAAGTGGTATCCCAAACGATTCTCCCCCATCAACTGATTCCTCAAATAGAGGTAGATGCAGAGATTTGCCTTGGTGAAATCAACACCCGCTTCTTCGAGAAACTGAAAAGATTCAGCCCCTTTGGCCCCGAAAACCTGAAACCCGTTTTTGTCAGCCGCCGTGTATTCGATTACGGTACAAGCAAAGTGGTGGGAAAAGACAAGGAGCACCTTAAGCTGGAGTTGATAGAGGAAGAATCGGGCGCCATCATGCACGGCATCGCCTTTTCCATGGGGCACCATCTCGACAGGATAAGGGCACATGAACCCTTTGATGTTTGCTATACCATCGAAGAAAATGACTTTCAAGGTAAAACCACCCTTCAATTGATGGTACGCGACCTGAAATTCCCGTACTAAACGCCTCTCTTTTTTGCCGGGCCCCACCTGCCAATGGCCAGTACAGCCCCTACCAACACCACCAAAGCACCTACATATGACAAAAGGCCTACCGGTGGAACCTCGAGCCAACCCACATCCAGCCAGAGAAGAATCTCCAGCAGCCCAAAGGTAATGATGGGGTTAATAGTGATGATGAGGCTTATTTTATTGGCCTCCGCATACTTTAACGCAAGGGAAAGTGCCCCGTAGGCCACCAATGTATTGGCACCCATAAAAACCAGTAACAAAAAGACCCAGGGAGACGACACCGCCAGAAGCGATTGAAAATCAGCCAGAGGAATGAACACTAGGGCCGGCACTCCGTACAGAATTAAATTTATTTGCGAAGAAGGGATTCTGCGAACCAGTATCTTGTTGAGAACCGCATAACCCGTCCAGGACCAGGCGGCAATAAGAATCCACAAAACGCCCTCATTGAGAGAATCGGTCGTCCCCATTAGCCGGGTCAGCTGTTGGTAATAGAAAAACGAAAATCCAATGAGTGCCAGGACAAACCCCAACATACGTACCCAGTTAATCCGCTCACGAAAAAAAATAAATCCCACCGCCGCCAGCGATATGGGTCCTATCTGAATCAGCACCTGAGTAACCGAAGGACCTGCATGATTCACCCCCTGCATAAACCCTATGTAGTTTACCCCCAACAACAACCCCGCCAGCAGCAACAACCAGGGGGGGCGCTTCAGAATGGCCAGATAGGAGGGCCGCCTAATGGCAAAAAACACCACCAAAACCGTAAAGGCCATGGTAAACCGCCACCAAACAACGGTATAGGGATCAAAAAAGTTGAGCGACACCTTTAAGGCGATGGCCAACATGCCCCACAACGAAGCCGTGATACCTGCAAAAAATAATCCTTTCGTTGAGTCCGACATGCTTCTATTCTTCTTAATGGTTTCATCGGTTGACGAATCCGGGATTCACCGCGCAAAGATGCAAATAATTTAGTGGTTGACCCTGAATTTTCTCCCCCGATAATTAATGTGTTTATCTTTGAGAAAGCTACTTTTGTTTTGTATTTTTGGCTGGTAGAATACTTAACCTAAATAATGGTTTTACCTGAAAGAGGGTCAATGAATCAACCCTTTTTTATTCCATTGCGAAACAAAGGCAACCGTATTTTCTTCCCCCAAACAACCGGGAGACAGAATGGTTTAAATGGAGACAACAGCTAAAGCCTGCAGGGCAACGATAAATTGATTTTATTCAATTATATTTGTACAAAACAAAAACTGACCTAATTATGAGAACACTTTTGAAAAGCAAATTAATCCACGCAATTGTTGCTCTGGCAATTATATTACCTGCATGTCAGTCGGGTCAAAAGAAAAGCGGGCAGAATGATTCTGCCACAACCACCTCTCCGGAACTTAATAAGGAGGAGATTGAGAAAGATGTTCGTGAACTTGTTTATCCCTTACCCACCTCATTTGAGGTAACCGAAATGCTCAATCGCATTGGCGCTGGGTACATCCTCACGCTCTCAAATTCCCCCGAGAATGTTGACAAATACCTCACCGAAAAGAAGCAAGCCCTAAATCTGGGCGTTTACGGAGCCGATCTGAGTTATGCCAGCACCTACAACCAAAAACAGGAGACCATTCATTACATGGAAGCCTCCAAGAAGCTGGTTGACGAACTCAACATCTCGGCAGCCTTACCCTCGGATATCGTGGAGCAAGTCGACCAAAACCAGGACAACAAAGATGAACTGGTCGATATTATCACCAACACCTTCTACGACACTTATGCCTATCTGAATACCAACGACCGCACCTCCGTATCGATGCTTGTCCTGGCCGGATCATGGGTTGAGGCACTTTATATAGCCACCCACATCTCGGAAGACACTTATCAAAATAAAGAGATGGTCAAGATTGTGATGGAGCAGAAATCGTCTCTGGGCAAGCTTATGGCCCTGATGACAACACTCCAGGACGATGCACAGGTAAATGAGGTGATGCAACAACTACAGCCCCTGCATAGGGTCTATGGTAAGGTGGAAGCCAATGCCATCTCCGAACAGCAAATGAACATCATTATCTCCGAGGTGCAAAAAATAAGGGATGAGTTTGTAAAATAGCCTCCCCACGGAGTCCTTTTAAACCCATTCCATGAGCGAAATCATCCTCGAATCATTGATGAAATTGTTCGCCCTGCTTACCGACCTTAAAAGGGAAAGTAAGACGGGGCGGGCCAGGCTTTTGGTTGAAGACTATCTGTCTCGACACTTCAACACCGAGTATGTACAGCTGTACCTCCAGAAATTTGACGACTACCTAAACAGATACCACTCACAGATTTTCAGCCACGACCAGCAGCTTATCGAGAAACAGGCGGTAGATAACAAAACCCGCATCCTCAGCATAAGCAATCAGTTCAACCTGGAGTTGGAACAGGAGCCTAAAATCATCCTGTTTGTGCAGTTGCTCAACTTTCTAAAGAAGGAAGAAATAATCCGGGAAGAAGAGCACTTTTTTGCCGATCTGCTGGCCTCCAACCTTAAGATTGATACACAGGATTACTCCAACCTCAAGAACTTTATTCTAAAGAAGCCCGAATTGGTTCGGGAGAAGGAAGCACTGCTCTACATCAGCGGCAACCGCCAGGCGCCTGAACCTCAAATTAAATTCATCTACAATGCCAAACAACAAATTGTTGTTTGGATGTTGCGGGTGAAAAGCACCAACACCTTTGTTTTCAGATATGCGGGAGACCGGAACCTCTATCTTAATGGCCATAAGGTAGAGCAGGACCGCGCCTACATTTTCGCCATTGGCTCGGTTATTAAAACCTCCCGGATGACGCCGGTATATTACAGCCGCGTGGCCGAAAAATTTATTCTGCGGAGCGAAAAGGGTCGCATCATTTACCGGGCAGTAGATGTCACCTACAAATTCAGCAACAACCAAATAGGCATTCACCGGTTTAGCTTCATCGGCCGGTCGGGACAGCTGGTTGGCATCATGGGCGGCAGCGGCACCGGAAAATCCACCCTGCTCAACGTTCTCAACGGCCAGCTTAAGCTCAACAAGGGAAAAATCACCATCAATGGCTACGACCTGTCAAAGGAGAAAGAGCCACTTCAGGGGGTAATTGGCTATGTGCCGCAAGACGACCTGCTGAAGGAAGAACTCACCGTATTCGAAAACCTATACTTTAACGCTCTTCTCTGTTTCAGCGACCAAAGCAAAGAGGACATCCAAAAGAGAGTCGAAGAGGCCCTGCAAAGCTTCGACCTGGTGGAAGCCCGCGACCTGGTAGTGGGAAGCCCATTAAACAAGATTCTCAGCGGTGGCCAACGCAAACGCCTCAACATCGCCCTGGAGCTGATTCGGGAACCCTCTATCCTCTTCGTGGATGAGCCTACCTCCGGTCTCTCTTCCATGGACTCAGAAAAGGTCATGACCCTCTTAAAACGGCAGGTTCTGAAAGGCAAACTGGTGATCATCAACATCCATCAGCCCTCCTCCGATCTCTTTAAGATGCTCGACAAGCTCCTGATCATCGACAAGGGGGGCTACATCATCTTTAACGGAAACCCCATCGATGCCATCGTATACTTTAAAACCAAGGCCAACTACGTAAACGCCGAAGAACGGGAGTGCTACGTCTGCGGCAATGTCAAAACCGAGCAACTGCTGAGCATCATAGAGTCCCGCATGGTTAACCCCTATGGAAAACTGATCCGGGAACGAAAAATTAAGCCACAGGAATGGTACCGGCATTACCTCGAGAACTTCGAGAGCACATTTCAGTGGAAGATTAAACGAAAAATTGACCGAAAAGAAAGTCTGCCTGAGAATCTATACAGCATTCCCAGCCGGCGGAAACAATTCTGGATCTATGCCCTTCGCGATGGTCTTTCGAAACTCAAGGACCGGCAATATATGCTCATCAACATTCTTGAAGCACCTCTTCTGGCGGTGATTCTGGGCTTTGCAACCAAATTTATTGCCGGCACCGCCGGAAATCCCAAGGGTTACCTCTTTTCGGATAACGTTAACCTGCCCGGCTTCCTTTTTATGAGTGTGATCGTGGCACTGTTTATAGGGCTTAACCTGGGGGCAGAAGAAATCATTAAAGACCGCAAATTACTGCAACGCGAATCGTTTTTGAACCTGAGTCGATCCAGCTTTTTAAACAGCAAGATACTCATCCTCTTTCTCATCTCAGCCTTTCAAACCCTCCTGTTTGTGGTTATCGGGAACGCCATTCTTGAAATCAAAGGCCTCACCTTCAGTTATTGGCTCATATTATTTTCGACGGCCTGCTTCGCCAACATGCTGGGGCTCAACATCAGCAGCGGCCTCAAATCGGTAGTGGCCATCTACGTACTCATTCCGATTCTGTTGGTGCCTCACCTGTTATTCAGTGGGGTCATTGTACGGTTCGACAAACTCAATAACCCCATTGCCTCTCAGGAGTATGTTCCCCTGGTAGGCGATTTGATGGTGACCCGATGGGCTTTTGAGGCCATCGCGGTAAACCAGTTCAAAAACAACCGGTTCGATCGCCTGTTTTTCGAAGATGAGCAGAAGATGAGCCAGGCCTCCTACTTCGGATCCGCTCTGGTTCCCGAGCTGATGAAACAACTCGATGCAGGGCTTTGGTCCCATCAACGACACGAATGGGCCAACGAAGCGGCCCACCTGGAGGTGCTTAACGATGCACTGATTCAACTCAACGACCAATTCCCCCGGCAATTCCCGGCACAAGACCTCCCGCAGCACGGCACAAAATGGGATACCCTGCAATACAACCGGGTTTCCCGTCTGCTCAACAGTGCCAAAGGATTTTTCAACCAGGAATACAAAACGTCCAGAAGAAACCGCGACCAGAAAATGGAGAATTTGATCAGCCAACTGGGCTCAGCCGGGAAGGTGGTCGACTTCAAACAAGCCTATCATAATAAAGCGCTCGAAGAATGGCTGCTGGACAAAACCAATACACACCAGTTTATTTTCACCGGGAAAAGATACATTCAAAAGAAGCACCCGGCCTATATTATCCCCACGAACCACTGGGGCCGCTCCCAGTTTTACGCACCCCAAAAGCGGTTAGGCCCCCTCACCCTCTCCACCCCTCTCTTCAACATTTTGGCGGTATGGCTGGCCGTGGCCCTGCTCTACGTAACCCTCTATCTGGATGTTTTAAGACGCATCATTAACTACGTGGAAATAAACCGCCTCCGACGGTTGCACAAGGTATTACAGAAATTGGGGACATAAAAAAAGCCTTACACAAAATGTGTAAGGCCGAAATGTCATAAGTTATAGTGGGGATACCGACTATGCCAACTTAACATTTACCGCGTTCAATCCTTTTCTACCTTCTTCAAGATCAAA
>JBFHFS010000043.1:0-40099 GCA_041583495.1 Marinilabiliaceae bacterium
CAATGACTTTATGCGGGAACAGTTCTTTTTGTTTTCTTTTTACAGGGCTCGATGACATAATGATAGGGTTTATGAAGGATAAACAGCCTTCCTTATGGTTTGTTCGCCCCGGGGAAGTGGTTTAGGCTTCCTCTGCCTCTTCGCTGACCTCACCGCCGGGCAGTGAATCACTCACTTCGTATGGGAAATAATCCCGTAATGGGCTTTCGGTGATGGAGATGACCTCAAAATCAACGGCCATATCCGAGAGGCTGTTCATCAGATTATCGTATGCCTCACGCACATTATCGGCCATTACCAGCATCTGACTGGATACCTTTTTCTCTTTTCCGGCGTTTTCATCAAGGGCAAGATGGCTCACTTTGCACTTATACCAGCGATCGCCGGCGTCGTTGGGGAACAAATCACTGTAGTCGGCTTTGCGAATGTTGGTCACCTGAAAGTCGCCCCGCACCATTGATTCCATCTCCTGATAAATCCTGCTTTCGGCTTCTGTAAACGAAACGGCATCTACCAGGTAGGGTTCCGTTACTTTTTTCTCTTTGCCGCTGTTTTCATCGACTTTTACATAGCGCACTTTGCACTCAAACCAGGTATGCATCATAATTGAAGTATTTTTTATGCTCTCCCAACATGGGAGGCGTGGTTTTAGTTATCTGTTTTTAACGAGGTGCAAAGATAACAGAGTGAAGTGACATCTGGCCATGATGAAGGGAAGAAATGTGAACGGAAATGGGTAAGCATAAAGGATAGAGGGAGTTATCTTAGTTAGAGTCTGTCTATAAAGTCCAACTTCTTTCCCGAAGATTCGGGACTCGCTCTCAAAATGGTTCCCGAATCAAGTTCGGGACAAGCTATTCCGTCTATGCTTTTTGTTGGTTTTTTAAATAAAAACCTTACAAAAGCTATTACGGGACTCACATTTTTCGAGCTTGTGCTTCCGCTAGCGCCTCCGCAGACGTAGCTTTTGCGCTCGCGGATAGCTTCAGCGACACGCGGACGCAAGCCTCGTATTTGAGCTTTATATTTCAAGCCCTTAGTTTACGGACAGACTCTAGTTAGAGTTCGTCTATAAAGTCCAACTTCTGCGTTACGCTTGCTCTCAAAATGGTCATTTACACTAGTAAACTCACATTTTTCGAGCTACGCAAGCCTTGAATTTGAACTTTCTAGCTCAAACTCCTGACTTTATGGACAGGCACTAGTTAGGGTCCTTATTACCCTGGAGCCTAATCCGGTTTAGAGACGCACAATTTGTTGGTCTCTAACCTAAATTACAAACCGTGCCACAACAATTAAGACCAGTATGACCGTCATGAAGGAGTTAATGGCGATGAAGGCGGAGAACAAATTTTCGGGCCGGCTGAATAGAAAGTGATAAAAGAGAGCGATGAAAAGGCCGTTGGTAACAACCAACATGGCTATAACGGTGAGGGGAAATGAGAGTTGGAAAAGAGGAAATAGAAATAGGAAGAAAGAGGTTAAGATTCCCCAAATGAAAACGATACGTTTAACCTGTTGGTGTGAGAAATGTTGGCTAATGGTCGAAAACCCGGCCTGCTCATACTCTTTTCCATAGATGGTTATCAGGAGCCAGAAGTGAGGGATTTGCCACAGAAACATAAAGAAGGCTACAAAAAGGATGTTTGGGTGCAATAACCAGCCACCTGCGGCACTCCAGCCCATCAGTGGGGGGACAGCTCCAACCAGGGCGCCGGGGATAATTGAGAAAAGTGTTTTGGTCTTAAGGGGCGTGTAGAGCCCATTGTATAGAGCAATGTTGATCAAGCCCAGCCAAAAAGCAGCCGTAGAAGATAGATACAACAAGGTAGCTCCTGAAAACAGTAGCCCAAGAGCTGCGATCCCTGCGCCAGTGGGGGTGATTAATCCTGAAGGGATGGGCCGATTTTTGGTGCGCGTCATCCGGGCATCCAACTCCCTCTCCTGATACTGGTTGAGCGCGGAAGAGCCGGCCGACAGAAAGAAAACGCCGCCCATTAGCAGGCCCGCAGTAACCGGGTCAAAGCTGTCGGAGAGCAGGTAGCCGATGAGTGCTGAGAAGGTTACCAGCAGGGATAACCTGGGTCGTATGAGTTGATGGATTACCACTATTGAAGGGTTTTTATATACTCAATCATCAAGTCGGCCTGCTCTTCGGATACCACTTTGGTGTACGATTGCATCAGTCCTTTGTTGTAGCCTTTCACCACCTCTGCGTTAGGTTCATAAATAGCTCTTTTCAGGTAAGCCTCATCGGCGGTGACGGTTATTTCGCCATCATCGGTTACCACTACCGTTTGGCTGTTGTAAACGCCTTTAAATGAGGGGCCCACCAGCCTGGTGCCATCCAGTGAGTGGCATGCCAGACAACCATTTCCTTTGAGCAATACCAGGCCTTCGGGGTCGGGGATGTCGCCGGTAGCTTCCAGGTTGGCCAGCCAGCTGTCAAACTCTTCCTGGCTCAGTACACGGGTCTTGGAGGTCATGGAGGAATGGAGCAGTCCGCAGTATTCGGTGCATAGAATTTCGTAGTCGCCAATGTAGTAGGGGGTAAACCAGAGGTAATTATCATAACCGGGCACTACATCTTCCTTTACCCTGAAGGCGGGGATGAACAAGCTGTGGTTTACATCCTGTGATACCAGGTCTAGTCGTACGGGCTTGTTTACCGGGATCACCAGCTCTTTCGATAGTTTGCCGTCTCCATAATCGAACTCCCATTCCCACATACGTCCGATGGCGGTGATGCGCATGGCATCGTCGGGCACTTGTCGCATGGGGGCAAAGCCCACCCATCCATAGTAGAACATCAGCAGAACCAGAATGAGGGGAACCACAGTCCAGAGGGTCTCCAGTTTCCAGCTGCCGGTAAATTGAGCGGCTTCCAGGTGTTTACTTCGCCTGAATTTCACCAGAGTATAAATCATAAAGGCCGATATGCCGATGATAAAGAAAAAGGCCACTGCGAATATGAAAATGAAGGCATTGTCAACGCCTTGTGCCAGATTTGATGCGCCACCAAACATAGTCTTCAGGTTTTTGGTTATCTGAATAGGTAATCAATAAATGTAATGATCAGGATCAAGGCAAAAAGGATAAAAACACCTCCTACCAATAGTTTAATAATGCCACTTTCCGATTTGAGATGCATGAAATAGGTCAGTACCGTCGTCCCTTTGATGCCGGCAATGATTAATGCCACTGCCACCGAGAAGGCTCCAAAATGTATCTTAGTCACCAATACCGACAGGGCGGTAAGCGATAACAAAACCACCAGTACCGTGGCCAGGGAGGTGTAGCTTGAGATATGGTTTGGGTGTTTTTTCATCTTAGTATCGTTTTTTGTTGAACCCCTTCAGGGTTCTTCGTTCCAGGTTTTTTATCGCCACGGGTTTCCCCCGCGGTTATTCATGTTGAACCCCTTCGGGGATTTGGATGAGACGCACGAGTTGTGCTCTCTGTCCGTTATTTTTTTCTTTTTCCCCTGGGCTTCACCCAGGGCTACCCATATTTCGCCCCGATGGGGCTGGTTTTCACTTTTCACTTTCTACCTTTTCACTTTTCCACCCTTTTTACTTTTGCCTTTCACCTTTTCACGTCACCAGATACAACAACGGGAAGAGGAATATCCATATCAGGTCGACGAGGTGCCAGTAGAGGGCGCTGTTTTCGAGCAGCAAATAGTGGTTGGGGTGAATGGTTCCGATGCGGACCTTTACCAGTGTGACCGTTAACAACACCATTCCAATCAACACATGTATGGCATGCAGGCCGGTGGTCATGTAATAGAGCCCGAAAAACAACAATTCGCCCCGCTCCATATTTTTGAGTACCTCCGAGCCGGGATAGATGCCCAGCTCGAGCTTGTGGGTCCACTCAAAATATTTATTCACCAAAAAGACCGCTGCCAGTAGAATGGTGATGGTAATCAGCCTGGCCGATCGGCGCGAATCACCTTTGCGGGTGGCGGTGATCGACATGGCGATGGTCATACTGCTTACCAGAAGCACCACGGTATTAAGGGTGCCTACAAAAGCGTTTAACTCGTCGGCACCCCGATGAAAATCCAGAGAGTACTGTGCCCTTAGGACTGCATATACCAGGAAAAGGCCGCCAAAGAGATACAATTCGGTGAATAGAAATAACCACATGCCCAGTTTGCCGGTTTCATGGTCGCCCTTTGGTTGGTCGGATAGATGAATCATAGGTTTATGATTTTTGTTTGGGCTCTTTTTTAAACAGATAAGGCGGTTGTGTGATCACCGGGATCTCATCGAAGTTTTCGTGTGTTGGCGGGGATTCAATCTGCCACTCCAGAGTAACCCCGTGCCAGGGATTGGCGGGTGCCTTTTCGCCATGTTTACTGGCATGCAGGAAGTTGTAAATCATCAGAATCAGTCCGGCGAAGAGGATAAAGGCGCCTATGGTGGAAATGAAATGACCGGTTTGAAACTGCGGTAAATAGTCGAAATAGCGGCGGGGCATACCCTGAAGGCCAATGATAAAGAGCGGGAAATAAAGCACATTGAATCCAAGAAAAAGAATACCCCAGGCAATGTTGGCTCTGCGAATATTGTACATGCGGCCGTAGATTTTAGGAAACCAGTAATGCATTCCGGCAAAGAAGCCGAAGCCCATTCCCCCAAAGATGATGTAATGGAAGTGGGCCACCACAAAGGTGGTGTCGTGAACGTGCACGTTGGTGGCTAAGGCGCCAAGGGTAAGCCCGGTGAATCCGCCTATCATAAATAGAAAGATGAAGGAGATGGCATAGAGCAGAGGAGGCTTTAGATCAATGGAGCCGCCGTACATTGTTGATATCCAGTTAAATACCTTGATGGCGCTGGGGACCGCCACAATAAAGGTAAGGAACGAAAAGAACCATCGCGACCAGTAACCGATGCCGGTGGTGAACATGTGATGGCCCCACACAAAATAACCCACCAGAGCGATGGCCATACTGGAGATGGCAATGGCTCCGTAACCGAATACCGGTTTTTGACTGAAGGTGGGAAAGATCTCTGTCACCACACCCATGGCCGGTAGAATCATGACGTATACCGCCGGGTGCGAATAGATCCAGAAGAGGTGCTGGAAGAGCAGTGGATCTCCGCCCAGGGCCGGGTCGAAGAAACCGATGTTGAGGGTTCGTTCGGCGATGACCATTAAAAGGGTGATTCCGACGATGGGGGTTGCCAGAACCTGAATCCAGGCGGTTGCGTAGAGCGACCATGGAAACAGTGGCATTTTAAACCAGCCCATGCCGGGGGCTCTCATGCGGTGGATGGTGACGATGAAGTTAAGCCCGGTAAGGATGGATGAGAAGCCCAGAATAAAGGCAGCCGTCAGCGCATAGATCACATTGGTCGCCGATTGGGCGCTGTAAGGTACATAGAATGTCCAGCCTGTATCGGGAGGTCCATCGCCCACGAATTGTGAAAGAACACCCAGGATGGCGCCCACCACATATACGTACCACGAAAGCAGGTTCAGTCGGGGAAAGGCCACATCCTTGGCCCCGATCATGATGGGCAGGAAAAAGTTGCCAAAGACCGCGGCGAGCCCCGGAATCACGATGATGAAGATCATGATGATTCCATGAAGGGTGAACAATCCGTTATAGGTCTGGGCATCCATGATGGTGGGCCCGGGGGCAATCTTCTCGATGCGCATGAGCAGACCCAAAACCGCGGCTACCAGGAAAAAGAAGATGATGGTATAAAGGTAAAGCAACCCGATGCGCTTGTGGTCGGTGGATAAAAGCCACGAGAGTATTCCTTTGTGGCGGCCCTGATATTCCAGGTAGCTTAGGTGAGGAGTATGTGTTGAAGCATCCATAGTTCTATTTGGTAAAGGTAGGTCTCTGTTCGGTTGAATTTCTGTTGAGTCTCTACTTGGTTGGTTTGGTTTTCCCTCTCCGTCCTTTGATTAATAGGGTGAATAGTAAGATCAGGGCAATTCCCAGGATGAGGGCACCCATGATTCTGGTTATCTGAAGGGAGTATCCCCGGCTGGCGGGATCGTAGGCAAAGCAATACTCCAGTATTTTGTTAATGGTAGGGCGGGCAATCCCTTTTTGAGCCTCTATTACAGCCATTTTGAGGTCGAAAGGCAAAAAGTTGAGGCCATAGAGATAGCGGGTGATTTTCCCCTCCGGACTTAATACGATGATGGCTGAGGGATGTGCGAAGTCGAGCCCTTGTGGTTTATATTTGAAGCCTACCGCTTCGGTGATGGCCAGGATATTTTCTTCCTCGCCGGTAAGGTAAATCCAGCCATCCCGGTTTTCCTGGCTGATATTTTGGACAAAATTTTTCTTTTTGGTGCGGGCTTTCTCAGGGGTGTCCTTGGTATTAAAGCTGATGGTGATAGCCTGGTATTCGGTTCCCAGTTTCATGTCCATCTTAGAAATTACGTCGGACACACCACTCAACAGAGGGCTGCATAAACCGGGGCAGTCGAAATAGACAAACGATAAGACGGTAGGTTTATTGATGATCTGGCCCAGGGTGATTGTATCGTTGTTTTCGTTAAAGAACGTCAGATGCATGGGGATGGTATCTCCCAAATGCTCCATGATACCTACTTCTATTTTTATTTCTGAGGGTGTTTGCGCCCATCCCGGGATAACGACAAACCACAGAATGAGGAATAATAGTTTTTTCATGGGGTGATGTGTTGATATGATGATTTGTTGATGTGATGATTTGTTGATGTATATTATGATTGGTTGTTGCCTTTTAGATGAGGTTTTTTCAGTTTCTTCTCCTCCGACTTCCATATGCCGGCGATCATCAGGGAGCCCCCCAACAGGGATATGTCTTTGAGCAGGGTAATCATTACGATGGCCTTTTCGGTGGTGTCATCGAACAGATGTGGGAGGTGAATGGACAAGATAAAGATGGCCAGCATTACCGCCAATACGTAAGCCATAAACCTGACGTAGTATTTGGTGATGATGCTGATGCTGGCTGCAATCAGAACCATCCCGGTGAATATGATGGTGAACGGGCCCAACGGAATAAACGACGAAAACGTTCCCAGGTACCAGTCGACCATTAGAATATGGTTAATCCCGAAAATAGCGAAGGGGATTGCGAAAAGAATTCGTCCCAGGGTGGTGATGTGTTTGATGTCCATATCTTAAAGTTTTACGGTTTTTTTCTAAAATGGCCAATGGGTTTAGTTATCCTCTTTCTTAAAAAGATAAATTTTTCTTAGCATCCATACAATATACAAAATTGTGCCCCACACGGCCAGAACTCCCGAGAAATAGGTGATTAAGAGCCACACCGGGGCTTTCCAGATGGTATTCCACATAGCTCTTTGTTCGGTAAGGCCCGGCAGGTGAGTGGGCACGCCCGCCAGAAACGTGGTGTCGGTTTGGGTGGTGCCATAGAGTTCCAGATCTGTCAGGGAGGCGGTGAATCGGATGTTTCCTGTTGAGTCGCCGGGCAGATCGGGCGGCAGGTAAAAGCGGGCCATCCCCATGCTGTCGGTGTTTTTTATGCCGTCGATGGTAAGCCCTCCAAAGTAACGGTGGGCGGTAAGCTTTACGGGGGCCAATATAATGGGTTCCTGTCCATCGTCCTTTATGCCAATGACCTCTGATTCAACAACCTGTTCTTTAGGCAGATAGGTTAGCAGGATCCGGATGATTCCGTCGTAACCTTTGCGTTCGATCTCTTTGGCTATTTCTTGCACATAGTCGGCATTGAATGTGCGCAGGTAGGAGATTACCAACCAGGTTTCAACCGGACTCAGGATATTTTTAAATGAGGGCATCAGTCCACGGCCTTCCCACAGTTTATAATAGAGTTCGCCATCCAGGTTTTGTTGAATCATTTCGCTGGCAGGGTCGGGGGGAATGGGGTCGAGATTGGCATGATTTCCTTTTCCCGGGTCACCGTGGCAGGAGGTGCAGTTAAGTTGGTAGAGTTTTTCGCCCAGCTGACTGGTGCTATCGGTGAACGAGAAGGTACTAAGCCTCATCTGCTGGTCTTTGGGCACTATCCATTCCTGGTCCTGACCACTGATGATCAAGGCGGGAAAAACCATTATTAGGAGTAGTATAAGGGTTTTATTCATGGCTGGGGGGATTAGAAAGAGGTTGCTCCTCGTTTTTTTCTGACAGCTCCCAGATGGGGATGACCGGAAATAATTTCGACAGGATGGTGATGATCATTAAAACCAGGACGAATGAGGCTACCGTGACGGCCGTTTCTATTAGGGTGGGTTGGTATACCATCCACTCATCGGGGACATATTGCTTGGGCAGGTAGGGATGAACCTGTGTGGGGACGACAATTAACATTCGCTTGGCCCAGGCGCCTGCAATGACAAACAGGGATATCAACAACAGAGGTAAGGGTTTTCGCATGGGTTTGAAAAACAACAGAATGATGGGCAGGATCAATCCGCCAATCTGGGCGCCCCAAAACCAGGGGGCATAGTGTCCGCTGAAGAGTTCCTGCAGATGTATGGCTTCAGCGGTCTTTAACTTATAGGCCGGCACCAGAAATTCGTTGATGTTAAAATAGAGATAGATGATTGCTGTGAGCCCCAGGAGCTTTCCCATTTTATCGAAATGCTCAGGGGTGATATAATCCTGTAGACGATAGCTCTTGCTGAAGAAATACATAGCGATGATGAGACCCGCACTGCCGGCCACAAAGGCTCCGGTGAGAAAGTAAGGCCCAAAGATGGTGCTGTCCCAACCGGGCCGTGGGTTTACCGCAAAGAGCCAGGAGGTTACCGTGTGGATGGCAAAGGCCGTGGGAATAATCAGCAGAAGCAGAATACGGACTGTTTTGTGCAGGATTTGATATTGCCCGGGATGGTGGTTCCAATTAAGGGAAAGTAAATCGTACAGCTTTGTTAGCAAGGCAGGTTGCTGCTGAAGACGTGACTTTCCAATGGCCAGGTCGGGCAGAAGGGTGATGTAATAGAGCAATACGCTGAGGGTGAGGTAGGTTGTGACTACCGTGACATCCCAAAGAATGGGCGATTGCACCCGGCCATAGAGGAAAACGAAGGGAAGCCGGTCGGGGCGCCCCATATCGGAAACAATCACCAGTCCTGCTACGGCGGCAAAGGCCACGGCTATGATCTCTGCCATGCGTGCGATGGGTTTGATCCAATCCTGTCCCAGCAGACCCAGTACCCCACTGATGAGCATGCCGATAAGGCTGGCAGCCACAAAAAATACGAAGTTGGAGATGTACATGCCCCAGCTCACAAAATCGCGGAGGCCGGTAACAATCAATCCCTGTTGCAGCTGAAGGTAGTAGGCATAGAGGCAGGCCAGGAGCGCCAGGGTGAGGAAACCCATCCAGATGTGGAACCTAAGGTTTAAGCCCACCGGGCGCAGAATGTCACGGGCGGCCTTCTCGTTGATTAAAGTATGTTGAGGGGTGGTCGTTTCCATAAGTCACTGTCTGTTAGGTGTATGATGATTCCTGGTCGTCAAAGTCGAATAAACGGTTTTTGGGAGGCAGGTAATACACCCTTGGTTTGGTACCCAGATCCTCCATCAGTCGATAGGCCGCATTTTGCTTCAGCAGTTCACTCAACCGCACGGTCTCTTTGGTGGTGCCATTGGTCACGGCGTCTTCGTTCTCATCGCCAAAGTAAAACACGCCATTGGGACAGGCCGAAACGCAATAGGGCAATTCCCCTTCTCTCAACCGATCGGCGCTGAACAAACATTTTGAGATGGTTCCTTTCTTTTGGGGTACATTGAGTTCCACGTCGTAAGCGGTTTCCTGGAAGTCTTCGGGTCTGACAGGTTCTTCCCAATGAAACATTCTGGCCGAGTAAGGGCAGGCCGCGATGCAAAAGCGACAGCCAATACAGCGTTCATTGTCGATAAGTACGATGCCGTCGGGTCGTTTAAAGGTAGCGTTGACCGGGCACACCGAGACGCAGGGTGGGTTGTCGCAGTGTTGACACATCTTGGGCATGAAGTAGGGGGCCGTGTTGGGGCTGTCCTGCATCTCGAGGGTGGTGATGTGGTATTCGTAGGGTCTCAGATGGTGGGCCGACTGGCAGGCTTTAACACACTGGCGGGCGTTCCGGCACTTCGACAAGTCGAGTACCATCACCCAGCGACGATCTTTTATGCCCTCCCGTCCTCTTTGTTGGAGGAAGTCGGGGTCGGGGGTTATCTGCTGCATCTGATCCCTGGGGACCAAAACCAAACGGTTGTCCTCGGTCAACACCCGTACCATATCTGTTTTGCCCTTGGCCTGCTCGTATTGGTAGCCCGAATAGATGGCGGCAGCTCCCGCAGCCGTGGCGGCACCAGCTAGCCCAAAACGTCGCAAAAATTCGCGACGAGAGTTTTTTTTCGGATCTTCGTTGGGTGCATTTGCTCCAGAGGGGGATTGAGGATCTTGGCTCATAACAAATTTAAAGTCAGATAATTAAAAGTTGTTTGTGTCGGCTATGGGGTGGTTTGAGGGGTAATGGAAACGACCTTGTAGCCCGCTTCCTCAATTTTTTGTTTTACGCCGGTGGTGTCCGGGTTGGATTGGGTCATGGCCAGAACGACCTTTCCGTCGGTATGTGTGGCTTTAACCCATTGAATCCCTTCCAGGGTGTTGACGGAGTTTTTGATGGTTTCTTCGCAGCCCGTGCAGGTCATTCCTTCAACGGCTAATTCGAATACAACCGCGTCCTGGGCCGGGTTTATCATGGTTTGTTCCACGGGAGGAGGAGTTGTTTTAGTTTCCTTTTTGGTTGGGGTTTGACAGCCAATGGCAAACACCAGAATGATGAATAATAGTGATCTCATGTTCTTTTCTTTTTGCAGTGTGAAATAATTCTGTGCCCCTTATAAAGGTTTGATGCGATTGCCGTGCCGCACGTTAATAAAACAAAAAACATACAGCAGTGGCTGAAAATAGTTATTTCTGGAAGTTAGGAGGTTATTTCCTTAAATGCAACACTTTGAGGTGCCGATTTCGGGGAATGCCCTAAATCAGGGTAGCGGGCTAATAAGGCTTTGGTTAATTTATATTTAGATTACCAATGAATTGTAAATGCTTTCTGGGGGCGGTTTGTGAAGAGCGGGCGGGCAGGGCATCCCGTTTTGTTATGAATTGCCGGAGAATAAGAATCCGGTGGTTATCTCTGAACAGGATAACTATCATGGAAAAAATGCCTGTCTCAGAGGCGTGAATGGAGGTAAGGCTGACAGGGTGCCTTCAAGATACAACATTTATGGAATTTTCAAGGCTGTATGTCTTTCTGATAAGATTTTATTTGTAATTTGGCTTTCTTGTTTGGATGGAGCTTATGTGTTAAGGTAAGGATAGTTAGTGTGTTGAGGTTATTTTTAGCCGATTAGTTATCAATATAATTTAAGGAATCAATGGCGGTCAGAAAAATTGCAGTAATCGGAATGGGCCAATTTGGAATGGCCATCGCCAAAAACCTCACAAAAAAAGGGGCAGAGGTGATGGCAATTGACAAGGATGAGCACATCATTGAAGAGATTGGCGATAAGGTGGATTTTGCTGTGGCAATGGATGCTACAGACAAGAAATTGCTAATCTCACAAGGGATACTGGAGGTGGATGCAGTGGTGGTGGCTATTGGTGAAGACTTTGAACAGTTGCTTCTTTGTACCACCCTGCTTATGGATTTGGGAATCAAGCAGATTATGGCCCGTGCCCGTGGCCGTAACCAGCGTATGATTCTCGAAAAGATTGGGGTTAAGGAGATTCTGGCTCCCGAAGATGAAGTGGGTATCAACGTTGCTGAGCGACTGATAAATCCCAGTGTAGTATCCTTTTTGGATTTGCCGGATGATTTTAGCATTGTGGAGGTGACGGCCCCTCCGGGTTCAGTAGGTCGTTCTCTGGATGATTTGAATTTAAGACGGAGGTACGATTTGAACCTGATAACCATAAAACGTGAGCGACCTTCTGATGAGGTCGAAAAAGAGAATAAAACACAATTCATTGTGGGTATTCCCAAGGGGGATAGTGTAATTGAAAAGAATGACGCGCTGGTAATATTTGGAAAGAGGAAGAATGTGGATCGTTTTATAGAAATCAACCAATAAATGATTAATCTTAAAGATATCCGCGAGCGTATTAATCTTAGGATATTTGACATACGGGAGCCCGCGATAAAGACCTTGGGGGTGTTAACTTTTTTGGTGATTCTTTTTGGGCTGGGGGTGATCATCTATTTCTTTGGGTTTTCGCCAAATTCAGAGACTTCCTTTTTGCTGGTTACCATTTTGCAACGAGTTCTCGACTTTTTTGTCATAAAATTCCTGATTACCCTTTTTTTTGAGTTTAACCCTGTTCAATATCTAAAGAAGAACTTCTGGGAGTCCATCATCATGCTCCTCATTTTAAGCGAGACGGTGATATATTTTGGGTTTGGCCAATCTTATTGGCAACATCTCACCCAGATTTTGGGACTTTCGGTGGATGGATACTTTTTTGTGGTCCAGATATTCTTTTGGATGATCGTGTTGTACGAGACAGGCCGGACGGGTCTGGATGTGGGTAACCTCAGGATAAATCCGGCCAGCATGCTGGCATTGTCGTTTCTACTTCTGATATTGTTGGGAACCGCCTTACTTAAGATGCCCGAGATGACCAACGGAAAGGGAATCTCGTGGGCCGATGCCTTATTTACTTCTACCAGTGCCTGTTGTGTTACCGGATTAATCGTTCAGGATACAGCGGTATTTTTTTCTTTCAAAGGGCAATTTATTCTTATGGTATTGTTTCAACTGGGGGGGCTAAATATGCTGATGATTGCCACCTTTATAGGGACCTTTTACCGACGTTCGGGGAGTTTGCATACCATGCATTTTTTGCGCGATTTTCTCGATACCGATAAAACCTCCAACCTGCATGGTATTCTTAGAAGAGTGGTTTATTACAGTTTTGTGATCGAGCTTTGTGGCGCTTTATTTTTGTATTTCCTATGGGGAACGGACTATTCGTTTAAGAGTAATTTAGACCGTGCATTTTTCTCGGTTTTCCATTCTGTTTCGGCTTTTAACAATGCTGGTTTTTCTCTTTTTACCAATAATCTGTTCGAATCCACTGTTCGCTTTCAATATGGGGCTCAGTTAATTATAATGGTGCTTATTGTAGCAGGGGGATTGGGGTTTATTGTTCTTCAGGATCTTTTTTCAGTGAGTCGATGGCGTTCAAAAAGGCGGTATAAACGGGAACAGTTAATGGTGAATACCCGGTTGGTTTTGAGTGTCACATCTTTTTTGTTATTGTTCGGGGCCGGGATGTTTTTTATTTGTGAATACGACCATACCCTTAAGGGATTATCACTTCCCGGAAAGGTGGTTACTTCATTGTTTCAGTCTGCCACTACCAGAACGGCAGGTTTTAATACCGTGGATTTGAATCTCCTTACCAAACCCATGCTGCTGTTGTTCGCTGTTTTCATGTTTGTGGGGGCTTCACCAGGTTCAACCGGAGGGGGCATCAAAACCACGACTCTGGCGGTTGTGTTAAAAGCCACTGTCGCCAATATCCGCGGGCGGGAACATGTAGAGTTTTATAAGCGTAATATTTCGTGGCGCCTGGTGAATAAATCCTATGCCATCATCATTTTGGCCCTGATATTCTTATTTGTCTTTTCCATGCTGCTGGCTTTTACCAATCCACAGTTTTCGTTTAAGGAAATTATCTTTGAAGAGATCTCTGCGATGGGAACTGTGGGGTTGTCCCTGGGTATAACGTCTCAAATGACCGTTGCTGGTAAATTGATCCTTATCGTATCCATGTTTGTTGGCCGAATCGGAACCCTAACGATGGGCATCATCTTTAGCCGAAAAGTACAATCCAAAAATTACCGTTACCCCAATGCCCGGTTAATGGTCAGTTGATGGGGGTTCCTCTTTTAATCTTTTTCGGGCTTCCAAAAGATTGGCCAGTTCGGATGCAGGCAACTTGGGATAGTGCAGATCCAGTTGGCTGAGCCGGTTCACGATGATGTTGCTCACGGCCAGGCGCATAAACCACTTCTTGTCGGCTGGGATCACGTACCAGGGGGCATGAGGAGTGCTGCTGTGATTTAACACCTCGGAATAGGCGTGCATATAGTTGTTCCAGTGTTGGCGTTCTTCCACATCGCCCATTGAAAATTTCCAGTTGCGTGAAGGATCGTCGATGCGCTTCAAGAAGCGTTTTTTTTGTTCCTTGTGTGATATGTTCAGAAAAAACTTGATCACCTGAGTTCCGTTTTCGGTAAGGTGTTGCTCCATCTTGTTGATCTGGTGGAAGCGTCGTTGCCAGAATTCTTCATCTATGTCCTTGAGGCTTCGAACGGAGGGAAGCTGTTGTTTCAAGAGATATTCGGGATGCACCCTCACCACCAGCATCTCCTCGTAGTAGGATCGATTAAAAATACCAATCCGGCCGCGTTCGGGCAGCCGTTTATAGGTTCGCCACAGGTAGTCGTGGTCCAGCTCCAGAGCAGAAGGTTGTTTAAAGCTGAATACCTGGGTGCCTTGTGGGTTGACGCCCGACATTACGTGCTTGATGGTTCCGTCCTTTCCGGCTGCATCCATGGCCTGGAAGATGATGAGCAGGGAGTGCCGGTTTTGGGCATAGAGCTTATCCTGGAGGATGGTCATCTTCCTGATGTTGTCCGATAGCGATGCCGTTGCTTCTTTCTTGCTTTTGAGTCCGGCCGTGTAGGAGGTTTCGAACTTATCGACCAGATGCTTTTGGCCAGGAATGGCTAATATCTTGGGATCTAAGTGAATGTCCTGCATGGCTCTTGTTTTTTAGATGGGTAAATTCCTTGTTGGGCCAAACCATTACAAAGGGCAACCGCCTGGCTTGGTTGATTTTATTTCAGAAACAATTCGATAACCGGAATCTCCACATCGGGTTTTATTACCGGCAAACTTAGGTTGATGTCGTTTTGGCCGGTTTCTTCTTTTAACCAATGGCCTTTAGGGGCGGTAATCTGTATTTCAGAGGCATCGTGTAAAAATTGAGCGTACGCAATTTTCCCTTTATAGCCTTTTAATTCGAAGTTCTGCAACGGGTATTCCAGCAGATGAATATAGAGCCGATTGGTTTTGGGGTTATAGGTGAGCAGACAATTTTCGGGAACCTGAAACTCATTGGGAGCTTGTGTGCAGTTGTAAATGGAGCGGCTGTTTAACTGCATCCATTGGCCCATATTTTTCAGGGCCGTGTTGGCCCGCTCATCGAAGGTTCCCCGGGCTGTAGGCCCCACGTTAAGCAGCAGGTTACCTCCTTTGCTGACCGACTCGATGAGCAATCCGAGAAGCTGGCGGGTATTTTTCCAGGTGTTTTCATCGCGGTAATAGCCCCACGATCCGGAAAAGGTCTGGCAGGTTTCCCAGGGGATGCGTTGTCCTTCCCAGGTGGGCCACTCCTTAACTTTAAACTGCTCCGGGGTTGTAAAATCCCAGGCATCGGCATACTCCTTCAGATCCAGCCGGTCGTTGATAAGTATGTTGGGTTGAAGTTCCCGAACCATCTTAAGCAGAGTTTTGGAGTCCCAGTCTTTTTGGCTTTTGCCATTTTCCCCGGGATAGGAGAAGTCGAGCCACAGAATATCAATGGTGCCGTAATTGGTGAGCAGTTCCCGTACCTGGTTGTGCAGATATTCGCGGTATTTATTCATGTCGCGATCTTTATTCATCTCCTTGTAAAGGGCCGGATCGTTGGGGCGCTCCGGATGAATGCGGTCGAGGGTGAAGTTGGGGTTGTGCCAGTCGATGAGACTGTAGTAGAAGCCTACTTTCATACCTTCGGCACGGAAGGCTTCCACATACTCCTTGATGAGGTCTTTGCCAATGGGGGTGTTAGGGGCTTTAAAATCGGTGAATTCCGAGTCGAACAGACAAAATCCTTCGTGGTGTTTGGTGGTGATCACGGCATATTTCATGCCGGCCTCTTTGGCTTTACGGGCCCATTCGCGCGGATTGTAAAGGTCAGGGTCGAAGTGGTCGAAGTATTTCTGGTACTCCCCGGTGGAGAGGCGCTCTTTGGTCATGACCCATTCGTGGCGTGCCGGCAAAGCATAGAGTCCCCAATGAATGAACATCCCAAAACGGGCGTCGGTCCACCACGCCATGCGTTCCTTTTTTTGAGCAGGGGTTTCACTGGTCAGTTGTTTTTGTCCTGGTGCATTTAGACACAACATCAGGAATAGGGCTATAATCGTGTTTATTTTCATGGTGGGGTGATTTTTCATGCAAGGTAGAAATAATTCTTTTTTTAATCAACCAATCCGTCAGAGGGAAAAAGAGCCACCCGCCAAGGCACACTCCCGGAACATTATATCAGCTCCTTTTTATCCTCAATCCTTTTCAAATCCTTCCTCATGGTTTTCCACCTTCCGCTTAATCCCGAAAGATCCCCGATGAATCGCGACCAGCAGAGCTGGTTTTCACTTTTCCACCTCTTTCGCCTCTTCCACCTTTCCACCTTTTTCACCTTTTTCACCTCTTTCACTTTTCCCCTTTTCCCCTTTTCTCCTTTCCACCTTTTTTACTTCTTTCACTTTTCCACCTCTTTCACTTTTTCACTCTTTTTACCCTTTTTACTTTTTTCCCACTCTTACACCTTAATAAATATCTTGTTTCGGTACAAAACATAGCCTATCAGCCAAAAGCAGAATATGTGGGTGAGGGCAAAGAGCAGTGAGCCGTTCAGGTTGCCGGCCAGTGGAACAAAGATGAAGTCGTAGAGCCAGGTTCCGAATCCCATCCTTTGGCCATCAGCACCCTCCATCATTATTAAGTTTGCCCGGGTACGCCCCCATAATCCTGCGAGGGCAAAGATGAAGAGAGGATTCATTCCAAAAACCACGAAAAAGGAGGTCCATTTTTTATAGCCCTTCAGGTCGATAATGAAAATCAGAAGGGCCAATACGAGTGCGGCTAGTCCGGCGGTATAAAGAACATACGAGCTGGTCCACAGGGGTTTGTTTATGGGAAAGACAAGGCCCCAAGCCAGTCCGGCACCTACCCCGATGAGGCCATATAGGGCCAGTGTGCGGGGCACCTTTAATTTCTCAACACTCTTGATGAGGCCTCCGGCCAGGTAACCAAAAATAACCGTTGCAATGGAGGGAAGGGTGCTAAGCAAGCCTTCGGGATCGAAGGGTATGCCAAAGCCATTATAGAGATGTGCTTCTCCCAGCAGGGCGCTGTCGAAGGCAATGGTGGCATTTCCCTCCAGACTCAAAGGGTCGTTGCCTCCCAGCCAGTAAAGGATTCCCCAGTAAGCCAGCAGGATGGTAAACCCAATGTAGGGAAGCAGCTTTTTCCCGGATGCCAGCACGATCAGCGAACCGATGCCATAGGCCAGCGCGATCCGCTGCAGAACGCCCATGATGCGCAAATGAGAAAAATCGAATTGCCACTGGGGGAAAGAGTTAAGAAACAGCCCGATGGCAAAGATGAGCAGGGTACGTCGCCCCACCCTAAGAAGCGATTGAGCATTTAGGGTGTTTCCGTATTTTAGGAAGGAAAAGAACATGGAAACTCCTACCACAAAAAGAAAGAATGGAAACACCAGATCGGTAGGTGTGCAACCATGCCATGCAGAGTGTTTTAGGGGGGCATAGATATGGTTCCAGCTTCCGGGGTTATTGACGGTAATCATGAGGGCAATGGTTAATCCCCTCAGCACGTCCAGGGCCAGGTACCGTTGTGATTTTGTCATTTGGAATGTTTGTTTGAGAATATTAGCAGGCCAATAAATACCAAAAACCCGTTGAGCAGCAGGAGTTCAAATCCAAACTTGTAGCCGCCTAACCACTCCTCCGAGTTGATGTTAATGAGGTAGCAAATAATAGGGGAGAGCACGCTGATATAGGGTACGGCTCTATCGCGGGTGGATCGTTTGGTGAGGATGCCAAAGGTAAACAACCCCAGCAGGGGACCATAGGTGTAACCTGCGGCGGTAAATACCGAGTTGACCACACTCTCGTCGTTGATGATTCTAAAGAGGACAATCACCAGAAACATGATGAACGAGAAAGCAATATGGACCTTAATTCTGGTGCGGTTGGTCCTGGGAGAGGCCGGATCCAGATTTAAAAAATCTATGGAAAAGGAGGTGGTCAGCGCTGTTAAGGCGGAGTCGGCACTGGAGTAGGCCGCAGCTATTATGCCGACTAAAAAGACCACCCCGGCCACGGTTCCAAAATACTTGATGGCCAGGAGGGGAAATAAATCATCGGTTCGCTCAGGTAAGGCGATTCCCTGGACTTCGGCATAGTGATAAAGCATCACCCCAAGGCCCAGAAATAGAAGGTTGGTAATGATAAAGGCTGCACTGAACCAAAAAAGGTTCTTTTGGGCCTCGTGCCGGTTTTTGCAGGTGAGGTTTTTTTGCATCATGTTCTGATCCAGCCCGGTCATCACGATGGTGATGCCTATTCCTGCAATGAACTGCTTGAAGAAGTTGGTGCCCGAACGCCAGTTCCAGTCAAAAATCTTGCTGTAGGGATGTTCTCCGATGGTGGAGAGCATATCTCCCATGTTCATGCTCAGCTGCTGAAGAATCACCACGATGGTGATGCCCACCGATAGCAGGATGAAAAATGTTTGCAGAGTATCGGTCCAGACAACGGTCTTGATTCCTGCCTTAAAGGTGTAAAGCCAGATGAGGGTGATGGTGGTAAGCACCGTCAGCCAAAAGGGGATGCCCAGTGTATCGAAAAAGGCAATTTGCAAAACGCCGGCTACCAGGTAGAGCCTGAAGGAGGCACCGATGGTTTGGGAGAGGATAAAGAAGAATGAACCTGTTTTGTAGGAACGCAAACCAAAGCGTTGATCCAGATACGAGTAGATTGATACCAGGTTGAGACGGTAATAGAGCGGGAGCAGTACCAGAGCTATGATCCAATAACCCACGAAGTTACCCAGGATAAACTGGAAGTAACTCCATCCGCTGTGTCCGACTTCGCCCGGAACAGAAATGAAGGTGACTCCTGAAATGGTGGCCCCAATCATCCCAAAAGCGACCAAATACCAGGGTGATTGGCGATTGCCGGTGAAGAAGGTCTCGCTGTTGGCGTTTCGCGACGAAAACCAGGAGATTAAAAAAAGGACCGAAAAAAAGACCAGGATAACGAGAAAGACCAGGGTAGTGCTCATGCTGTGTGGTTGAGATTTGCTTAACGCAGATTTACATCCTCAAAAGAGACGCCGGGCGACTCCATATTGGTAGGACTTATCGCGGTGATGGTATAATAATAGCGTTTGGGGTTTGTTTTTCGGTCTATTGGCAGTGTGACCGATGTTTGGCCGGTTACCAATACGATGTTTTCGGCATTTTCGATACGGGGGCTTTTGCCCCGCTTAAACTTATAGAGCACAAATTTTTGATTGTTCTCACCCTTTGTCCAGCCTAACTGCAGGTGATCACCCCAATGGTTTATCACCAGGTTCCGTGGTGGTTCTGCAATGATGGGAGTTGCTCGCTTGTTCGCGGGGGGCAGGGCTTCGTAGCGGTAAAGTTTTCGTTCCAGTTTTTGTTTGAGTTTGAGGGGATTACTTCTCATGCTCCTGGCACTGAAATACATGCTCCCCTCGATGTTGGGGAACGTTCGGTTGAGCGCTACCTGTTTGGTGATCTGTTTGGCCGACCGCCATTCCTTATCTTGAGATTTCTTATCGATCCGATAGAAGGCCTGTCCGATATACATTCTGCACCCATAGGCATTTTGGTTCCACCAGTCGGCGAGAATGGCATAGTCGGCTACCTCTTTGCCAATGTGCCAATAAATTTGCGGGGTTACATAATCCAGCCATCCCTCTTTTTGCCATTTCAGTATGTCGGCATAGAGATCGTCGTAATTGGTTTGTCCTGCCCGGGTGCGTGAACCTTTTGGATCTTTATCGATGTTACGCCAAACGCCAAAGGGGGAAATGCCAAACTCAACATGGGGTTTAATGGCCTGAATGGTGTCGTGGAGTTGACGGATGATGAGGTCTACATTGTCGCGTCGCCAGTCTTCTTTCTGGTTGGCGGAAAAGCCACGAGGATATCTTTCAAAAGCTGCCTGGTCGGGAAAATCCTGGCCGGGGATGCGGTAAGGATAAAAATAATCGTCGAAGTGAATGGCATCGATGTCGTACCGTTTGAGAACATCGGCCACCACCTTGGCCACATGGTTGCGGGTTTCGGGAAGGCCGGGGTTAAAATATCGTGTTTTGCCATAGGTGACAAACCATTCGGGATGTTGATTTACCGGATGGCCGGGTGCAATTGAGGCGCGTGCAGTATCGGTTACAGCACGATAGGGGTTTAGCCAAAGGTGAATGTCCAGTCCGCGCTTTCGGCATTCGCTGATGGTGAAGGCCAGAGGGTCGTACCAGGGATCGGGGGCTTTTCCCTGCTTGCCGGTGAGCCACTGCGACCAGGGCTCAAGAGCGGATGGGTAAAAGGCATCTGTGGCAGGCCTTACCTGAAAAATGACCGTGTTCATATGGTAGGCTTTCGCCAGATCGAGTAATTCAATCATCTCCTCCTTTTGCAGGTCGGAGGTGAGCCCCGATTTGGAAGGCCAGTCAATATTGGCTACCGAGGCAATCCAAACGGCACGCATCTCGCGCTTGGGCGAGTCCTGAGCAGCCATTGCCGACACCATTAATAAGGCGAAAAGGGTTGATCTCAGACGTATTGTCATAGCTATTCCGGAGGTTTTATTTGAATCGATGATTAAAATGTATCATACATGTTACAAACATAAAAAAAATGCACAATAAAATGTCCTGAAAAGAAAAATGATCAGGGGATTTCGTGTAAAATGTTTAGGGATGCCCCCGGAAACAGGACAGCCGGGTTGAGCGATAATTTTTTTGTTTATCGCTAGCCCGGCTGTCGAAGAATTTATAGGGTTATCGTGATTTTTGGGGAAGAATGAGGTTAAGGATAACCCCGGTAACTGCCGCAAGACCAATTCCGGCCAATGAGAAATTACCAAACTGGATTACGGCCCCGCCGATGCCCACTGTGAGCACAATAGATACGATTACCTGATTGCGGGTTTTATTCATGTTGGTCTTCGAGTCGATCAGGGTTTTGATGCCCACGCTGGCAATCATACCAAAGAGCAGCAACATAATTCCACCCAGAACCGAAGGGGGAATGGACTTAAGAAAACCGCTTATTTTGCCAATGACCGAGAATACGATGGCGGTGATGGCAGCAATGCGAAGGACCATGGGGTCGGTCACTTTGGTCAGGGAGATGGCACCCGTCACCTCCGAATAGGTGGTATTGGGAACACTACCCATCATACCGGCCATGGCGGTAGCGACACCATCGCCCAACATGGTGCGATGCAGGCCCGGGTCTTTCACAAAATTCTTTTCTGCTACGGCGCCAATGGCATACATATCGCCAATATGCTCAATGATTGGGGCAATGGCTACCGGAATCATATAAACGATGGCGCTCCAGCTAAATTCAGGCATCGTAAAGGCAGGCAGTTGAAACCAACTGGCTTCCAGTACCGGTGAAAAGTCGACGATGCCGGCGAAATAGGCCGCTAAATAACCGACTATGATTCCACAAAAGATGGGAATAAGCTTGATGAGTCCGCGGGTAAAAACGACCACGATGATGGCGGTAAGCAGTGCAGTCACGGCTATGGGCCAATTGGTTTTTGCCATCTTAACCCCCTCGGAGGCCAGGGAGAGACCAATGACCATGATGACGGGTCCCACCACTACCGCAGGGAAAAATTTGTCAATCAGTTTGAGGCCCCTCCATTTTACGAGGGCCGACATTACGCCATAAACAACTCCCACGGCCACGATGCCCGAAAAGGTACCAGGCAGGCCAAAGAGACGTGTGGCTTCGATGATAGGAGCTATGAACGCAAAACTACTACCTAAAAAGACTGGTACACTGCCTTTGGTTATCAGGTGGAAGATGAGTGTGCCCACGCCGGCGGTGAACAGAGCGACAGAGGGTTCTATCCCTACCAGCAGAGGGACTAAAACGGTGGCCCCAAAGGCAACAAACAAAAATTGAATGCCTAAAATGGTCTTTCTTGGTAAATTTAGTTTGCTAATATTCTCCATTTAAATTTAGATAAGATGTTTAAAAAAATGTTTCGGCTACGAAAATATAAAACCTGGGCATAATAATTTGTATCAGAGGCCATTTTTCTTGCCTCCTTTTTATCAATGGGTTATTTGCTTTTATGGGGATTGGTATTTAGGGGTTGTACAAGGGAGAAGGGTGGAAAAGTGAAAAGGTGGAAAAGTGAAAAGGTGGAAAAAGTGAAAAGGGAAGAGGGAGAAGGTTAAAGGGTGGAAAAGTGAAAAAGTGAAAAAGGTGGAAGAGGGAAAAGTGAAAAGGGAAGAGAGACAGGAAGAGAGAGAAGGCGAAAGGCTAAAGGATAAAGAGAAAAGGAGAAAAGGTTAAAGGAGAAAGGGATAAGATGAATTCAATAGTACTGATAGGAGGAGACTAAAATCTGATTCTTAATTTCCACCGGAAATTTTTTCGTACCAATTTGGGCTTAAGGGAGTGTAACTAAAAAGAGCGTTAATACGTCTTACCTATAGATCGTAATTGAACCTCGAAAAAGGGTTGTTTTTTATCCCCAGGGCTTAACTGGTTTTTAGTAATTTTTTAAAACTCCGTGCCATGACCAAAACATTCTATTGCTTCGTTTGGGCATTTTTTTTTACTCTTGCCTGCGTGCCGGAAATTCAATCACAGGAGAAAGAGGTAAGGCTCCTGTCAGATCCTTTTACTGAAATTAGTGCCGGGTCGGGGATCGATGTGTTTCTCACCCAGGGAGAGGCTGCGCAGGTCGTGGTAGAATCAGATAAGAGTGTGCTCGACAAAATTGTGACCCGGGTGGAGGGAAATGTGCTGAAGATATATATCCGCAACAACTTACGCTGGGTGCGTTCGCACTCGTTGAAAGTGTATGTTACGATGAAGGAGGTAAACGGACTTTCTATTTCCGGGGGGGCTGATTTAAGAACCACGGCTCCCCTAACGACAGCCCAATTAACGGTGAATTGTTCGGGAGGCGGGGATGCTTATATTGCAGTGATAGCCAATCATGTGGAGTTGTACGCCAGTGGCGGGGCCGACATTGATATAAAGGGAGAAACGCAGACTCTGAAAGCGGATGCCAGCGGGGGGGCCGATATCGGGGCCAGGGAGCTAAAGGCTCAAAGAGTAGTGGCCGAGGCTTCGGGTGGTGCCGACATCGAAGTTTATGCCGGGGAGGAGATTCAAGCCAACGCCACCGGTGGGGGAGATATCCATTATTATGGGTTGCCGGGGAAAAAAACGATCAATAAGTCGGGAGGCGGAGAGGTCTTCGAAAAACCATAAATCCGATGAGGTAGGATAAGGGAACCTCTTCCAAAGGGTGTTGCCAGGTTTTGGAAGAGGTTATTTTTGTGTTTAAACGGCTCCCTGGTCCATCATGGCATTGGCCACTTTTATGAAGCCCCCAATATTGGCTCCTTTAACGTAATTGACATAGCCATCTTTTTCTTTGCCGTATTTTACGCAAGTGGCATGGATGCTTTTCATGATGAATTGAAGTTTTTCATCTATTTCCTTGAGAGTCCATTGAATGCGCATTGAGTTTTGGGCAATTTCCAGACCAGAAACGGCTACTCCGCCTGCGTTGGCTGCCTTCCCGGGGGCAAAGAGCACTTTGTGCTGATGAAAAATCCGGATGGCTTCGGGAGTAGAAGGCATGTTGGCCCCCTCCGAGACACAGAAACACCCATTGTTCACCAGGATGCGGGCATCGGCGGCTTCAATTTCGTTTTGGGTAGCGCAGGGCATGGCTATATCACACTTCACTTTCCAGGGGGTTTCTCCTTTAAAGTATTGTGCTTCGGGGTACTGGGTTACATATTCACGAATTCGTCCGCGCAGGTGATTCTTGAGATGCTTCACGAAGGCCAGCTTTTCGGCGTTAAAGCCTTGTGGGTCGTGGATGTAGCCATTCGAATCGGAGAGGGTTACCGGTTTACCGCCCAGATCAAGCACTTTTTCAACGGCATATTGGGCCACGTTGCCCGATCCGCTGATGGTAACGGTTTTTCCTTTGATCGTTTTGTTTTGAGTGGCTAACATCTCCCGGGCAAAGTAGGTGGTACCATAACCTGTGGCTTCGGGTCTCAGGGGACTGCCGCCCCATTCGCGGCCTTTGCCTGTAAAGGTGCCCTGGAAAGTATTGGAGATTCGCTTATAGTGTCCGAAAAGATAGCCAATTTCTCGTCCGCCCACACCGATATCCCCGGCGGGGACGTCAATGTTGGGTCCGATGTGTTTGACCAGCTCGGTGACAAAGGACTGGCAAAATTTCATCACCTCATTGTCTGATTTTCCCATGGGGTTAAAATCGGAGCCTCCCTTGCCACCGCCCATAGGCAGGGTGGTCAGACTATTTTTCAAGACCTGTTCGAAGGCCAGGAATTTGAGAATACTTTGATTGACCGATTCATGGAAACGAAGGCCTCCCTTGTAGGGGCCAATGGCGTTGTTCATTTGAACCCGATAGCCCCGGTTGAATTGAATCTGGCCCTGGTCGTCGAGCCAGGGCACCCGGAAGGAGATAATCCGGTCGGGCTCGGTCATTCGGTCTAATATCTTATTCTGAATAAGAATGGGATTCTCCAGAAGAAAGGGGGCCAGGGTTTCGGCAACTTCATGAACGGCCTGATGAAATTCGGGTTCATGAGGGTTTTTAAATTTTACCCTCTTCATAAAGTCCTCGACAAACGCAGTTGCTTTATCATCATTCATAGAGTTGGGTATTTTTGTTATTCCAGTATCGGATGCTTTAATATACAAAAAAACAGAGAATAGTGGTAGCCCAAAAAGCTCTTAGTTCCCTTTGGTTTGAATTTACGATTAGGCAAGGTTCTTATGGGCGAGTGTGTTGCTGTGTGAAATGGTGTTAAACTGCTTTAAAAGGGAATTTTTAAAGGGGTTAATGATTAAATTTACATCTCCAGATAAATAAGGATAAGACCGTAGTGTTTTGATATTCTTTCGGCCGAAAAAGATAAAAATAGTGAGGGAATGGAAAATATTACCTTGTTGCTGTGGATCGCCAGTGGCGTAGTAATTCTGCTATCCGCCTTACTGAAAGGGATGACTGGTTTTGGTTTTGCGCTTTTAGCTGTTCCCTTTTTGTCGTTGATTTACCCTGTAAAAGTGTTGGTGCCTGCGATGGCGATCTTTAATTTAATAACCAGTGTTTTACTGCTTTTAAAGATCCGTGAGCGGGTGTCCTGGCGCTATTTTATCCCTATGCTTCTGGCGAGTTTTGGCGGCATTCCGCTGGGCATTTACATGCTCGATTACCTGGATGAGAGAGCTCTGCGGATCATCATTGGGGTGATGCTTGTTGCCGTGTCGTTAAAGATGCTGATGGGCATCCCTTTGGCTCGTCGGTTTAGAGACAAGCCTATTTTTTTTGCGGGCTTTTTGAGTGGGTTGCTAACGGGCAGTATCTCCGCGGGTGGCCCGCCTCTGGTTATTGCCATGAATCGAAAAGGTTATAGCAAGGATTTGTTCCGGGGAATCTTCGCCTGGTTCAGCACCTTTAGTTCCTTTTTTACCATAGCGGGTTTCTATGCCGATGGGCTGCTGGTAAAACCCTCCTTTGAATTGGCGTTGTTCTTTTCGCCCCTGCTGCTGTTAGGTTCCTCTCTGGGGAATCGGTATGCCTCCAGGGTTGATGCCAATAAGTTTAAGCGGGTGGTGGTACTGGTCAATGTTTTTACCGGGGTGGCCACCATTCTTTCAGGTTTTCTGCATCAATAGATTTTATCTTTTGGATTAAATATCGTCTTTGGCCAATCACTTTCTTGTTAATGAGGAAGCTGAGAGTCTTATTTGGCGTGTTTTAACGCCTTTCTAATAACGGGCTTAACGATTTCGGCATACCGCATAAATCCCACATCTGTGTAGTGCACCCCATCGATGCTGCCTTCCCCGTCTACCCCAATCAGGTCGTTGTTTTTAACCAGAAAGAGGGCTTTGGTTTTTTCTTTTTTGAGCCGGTCGAAGGCGTTTCTCAGGGCTTTGTTCTTATCCTCCTGGAGTTGTTGTTTGCCGGCTAACAAGAAGCGTTTCTGGTCTCCTGTATTGCCCACCAACACAATGGGGATGTTTGGTTGCAGGGCTCTCAGCCGTTTTACAAAGGAGAGGGTTTTCTGTTCTATCTCATCGGCGGGAAGGTTAGGGGTGCAGTCGAGGATGTAGCAGGAAGCCTTCAGTTGGCCCATCAGGTCGGCCATCTCAGGGTCCAGCTTTCCGTTGCCGCTGAAACCCAGGTTGATGGTGGTGTAGTTCAGGTGTCGGCCGAGGATGCCCGAAGGCACCATTCCGGGCCGGGAGGCCGAACAACCCTGCATGATAGAGGTTCCGTAGAAAACCAGGAGCCCCCTGGTGTTTTGGTTTTTCAACGAGGTGAGCACAGCGGTTGAATCAATCCCCAGGCTAAGGGAATCTATGCCGTCGTAGGTGGGCAGGTAAAGCCGGTATTCTCTCATCTCCTTAGGTAGCCCTTCGATGAGCGTTCCTTCCCAAGTGGGGAGGCTGGTTTTTGAGGCGCCGGCCCAAAACCATTGTCCATCTTTTTTGGCATACAAATCCACCCCTTTGATGCCTACCTCACTCATGTGAGGCATCTTGGCATCAAACCGGTTGGTGTACTTAACCTTTATCGAACTCGAATTGGATTGGAAATGAAGGCACATCCCTGAGCTATGACGGGAGAGATCCCAAACCGGAGGGCGCACCATCTCTTTGGCCCGTGCCGGCAACCGATCGAACGGATGCTCTGTGTCGGTCCATCCCTGACCTTCAATCCCGAGGGTCTCGGCGTTGATCCAGCGCGTGGATTGGGCAATGCCGGATTGTATAAGAATGAAACAGAAGAGCAGGGTCAACAGGTGTCTGGAAAACATGGCTTTACTTTTTTGGGATGGATGGGTAAAAAATAAATTTTTATAAATTTACATATTATTTACGAACATGCGTTCTATTCATGGGTTTGAAAGCGGTTGCCTATTTTGCATGGTATTCATAAAAAAAGAATTGATATGAGTAAAAAAGGAGAGGCTTTTTATGTCTCAAAGAATGAGGCTTTCGAAGATCTGGGCGGAGGAATTCGCCGGCAGGTGATGGTGTATGATGATCAATTGATGATGGTAAAGGAGGTTTTCGAAGAGGGCGCTATTGGCTACGTCCATAATCATCCGCACCGGCAGGCCACCTATGTGGCCTCGGGTATTTTTGAGGTGACCATCGATGGGGTGAAGAAGGTGCTTCGGAAAGGGGACTCCTTTTATGTGACACCTGATTTGCGTCATGGTGTTTTGTGCGTGGAATCGGGGGTGCTCATTGATGTGTTTAATCCCATCCACGAAGACTTTGTCAGCCATGAGTAGTTTCGAATTCCTGAAACAACGGACTCCTTGAGATTAAGAATTACCGGTAAAAATGGATACAGCGTTAGAAATCTTAAAATCTGAAGTGCTTAACTGCAATCGTTGCGGTCTTTCCCAAACAAGAACTCATGTGGTTTTTGGGGAAGGAAATCCCCACGCCAAAATTTTCATTATTGGTGAGGCGCCCGGAAGAGATGAGGATTTGCAGGGGCGTCCCTTCGTTGGGAAATCGGGTCAGCTGTTGGATCGGATTTTGTCGGCTTGTGGATTTACCCGTGAGGAGCATGTTTTTATCGGAAACATCATAAAGTGCCGTCCCCCGGGCAACCGGGTTCCTCTTCCCGAAGAAGCCGCCGCCTGTATGCCTTACCTGCTTGAGCAGATCGAGCGGGTGGATCCCAAAATAATGATCCTTCTGGGAGCGACAGCACTGAATCATATGATGGGCCCGCAATACCGTATTACACGGGTTCGCGGACAATGGCTCACGTGGAACAACCTTCTGGTTATGCCGGTGTTTCATCCTTCTGCGCTGCTGCGCAACCCGGCGCTAAAAAGAGATACCTGGGAAGATTTTAAGAAGGTTGTATTCAAATATCGCGAGTTGGTTGACCCACAGCATTATTCTGCACATGTTTGAGGGGTCTTTATAGATTGGTTTCGCGGGGTGATGCAGTTCCCGGGTAATCTTTTCCCCTGAGATAGGTCACAGGAGAGGCCTTTTACGATCTGCTCATTCTGCCTCTTCTTTTAAGTTTTATGTTTTTCGGAATTACGGGACGGACCGAAGGGTTAAGAGTGTTCTTCTCTTTGGCCGGGGTATTGGTGTTATTGAGGCCCTGGTCCGGGCTCTTTCTGTGGATGTAATTTGGCGTTAAGGGTCTTACCTCCGGGGTTATCAGAAAAGGAGCGACCAGAAACAGAAGCGGGACGATCCCAGCCAGAAAACCGATGGACCATTGGCCAGCCGATTTTTTAAACATCTGGCGAAATATACAGCAAATAAGCTTCCAGTGAAGAGTGATGTGAATAGCCAGAAACAAGATGAAGATTAGTCCTGTCAACAGGTGGATGATCCCCCAGCTATGTCTGTTGAGGCCAAGGAAGAAAAGCTCTGTTCTGTCTCCATAAAGGCCGTGGGCTACCCTGCCGGGGAGCAATACATCTTTAATAAGAAACCCCAGTCCGGTTATGCCCATTAACAGGACGAACATTACCCCATCGATCAACAGGTTGAGTTGTGGCCTGGTTTTATACCATTTTTTCATGTTTGTGCTTTTTTAGAATGGTTGAATTGAGCTGTAATTTCAATTTATTTTCATCTTCACCGCAAATTTAAGTGAACAAATGTTCATTTGAAAGTTTTTTTGCCCTATCTTTGTATTATTGATGGAATGCATCAATACCATCAAAACCAAGGTAATGTCTGGATTTTTAAAGATGGAGCAGTTGAAAATATTTTGTTAAACTAAAAATAGATGTATCATGCCAAAAGGAGATCGTAAAGGACCCATGGGACAAGGTTCCATGACCGGAAGAGGATTAGGTTTTTGTCAGGGTGACGACACCCCGGGTTACACCAAAAATTTTAGTAATGGAGCCGGCATGGGCCGTGGTTTAGGCCGCAGGTTTGGCTTTGGCGGAGGAAGAGGTTTTGGTGGCGGAAGAGGCCTGGGCCGTGGACGTGGATTTGGCTGGAGAAATGCTTTTGGTGGCAACCCCATGGAAGCACAGGGGATGAGCCCTCAGGATGAAGCCGGTCTGTTAAGGGCAGAGGCCGAATCCATTAAGAACTCACTGAAGAATATCGAGAAGCGGTTAAATGATTTGGAGAGTCCTGATAATTAGGGGGAACGTGCTTTGATAATCAGACTTACAAAGGCATTTCTTGGCGTTCCTGGATAGTAGTAACGGGGTGCTCTTCCGCCAAACGAGGGGGCATTTACCAGTAACATGGAGGCATAATGGGCATCGCATAAATTGTTGATGCCAGCCTGCACCAGCCAGTTCCAAGTGGCGTTGTTTTTTAGCGTGGCTGAGATCTGTAAGTTTAGCAGGGAGTGACCCTTGTATTTTATTGTGTTGGCGTCGTTTAGATACTGGTCTCCGGTGTGGGTCCATACTATGCGACCCGAAAAGTTATTACGCAGGATGGTGGTAAAAACCAGATGCGTAAGCTGGTTGGGAATACCCGGCAATCGGTTGCCCCCATAATCCTGACCATCATCGAGGAAGCTGTCGAAACGGTTTCTCATTTGGGTGTGGGCCAGTTCCACCTCTACTCTCGAACTAGGGCTCTTAGAAAGGGGCCACTGGTTTTTTAGCTCTATTTCCAGTCCGTAATGCACGGTTTTGCCCGCATTGATGCCATAAAAAACGGCCTCGCTCTCGCGTTTGGTGACCAGCAGGTTTTTCAAACGAATGAGATAGGCCGTTACATCAAAGGAGAGACGTTGGTTCCGACCGGTTCCGCGGATGCCTGCCTCCGAGTTGAGTCCCTCTTCGGGAAGCAGATTGGGGTTGATGTTGCCCTCCGGCATCAGCGTCTCCTCCACACTGGGCACCGAAAAGCCGTGTCCCACAGCGGCAAAAAGGTTCAGGTGGTTATTCAGTGCCCCGTTGAGGCCTAACCTTGGCGATAGAATGGGCTCGTAGTCGTACTCCCCCGACAGGTTGGGGCCCTCTTCGAGGAGGTCATTTAAAGAATAATTCAGGAAGTGCAGATTGGCGCTGCCCGAGAGCTTCCAATGGGGGTTTAAGTCGTAGTCGGCTTTGGCAAAGAGATTTACAAATCGGCGCACTTCCCGGTTGTGGGCTTCTATTGCCCCTTCCCGGCCATCGAGTGTCTCAATTTGCTGCCAGGTATAGTGTTCGTTAAAGAGTTCACCACCCGTGGTAAGGGCCCACTTTGGGGTTGTAAGGGTCAGCTCATCCCGAATGCCGGTGGTCAGTGAGTGGTCGTCGAGAATGTTAAAGGGGCGGGACTCATAGGCGTTGTTGTGCAAAACAAAAAGGGTGAGTTTATTCCTGAGTTTTGCATTTAGTCTGGATTGCAGGGTTAAGCCCGACACCCACTTGTCGTATTTTTCGTAGCCGCGGATGGACAGCCAGTTGGCTGCCGCTTTTTGGGGTGTTGCCAGATAGGTTTCCTCGTCAAGTGAGCTGGGTATTTGTGCATTAAGACTTATGTAATTGCCTGAAAAATAGAGCGAATGATTGTCCCATTGTGCGCGATACATCACCGAGCCGTTGAATCTTTGGTAGTGGCTGTTTTCGCGAAAACCATCTGTTTGGGTGTAGGAGGCAGTGGTTTTAAGTACCGAAGCATGGCTTTTAAAGCCGGCAGTCAGAGCGGTTTTGGATTGGTCGAAGGACCCTTTTTGCAGCAGCGCTTTGACGTTGGCAGGTCCGGCAACTGTATGATCGGGATGAAAAACGATGGCCCCACCCAGGCCATTGCCATAGAGAGAGGAGGCAGGACCGCGGATAATCTCCACCCGTGCCATATCGAACATCTCCAGGTCTTCGATGGTGGTGTTGCCATCGCCGGTGGTCAGGGGGATGTCGTCGAGGTAAGCACGAATGCGGGTGGTCGCGTAGGGCGAGCGGCTTCCTATGCCACGGATCGTAAGCCGCCCCGTGTTGAGGGCGCCCTGTTGCCAGACTATTCCCGGCGAGTGGGGGAGTATCTGTCCCGGTTCCAGCTCCAGGTTCAAGGGGTCGCTAATCCATAAGGAGAGGCTACCCGGAACCTCTCTTCTTTTGGCCACCATGAGAGGGGCCGAGATGGTTACCTCGTTCAGCACTCTTGTGCCTGGGATTAAAAGCACCCGGTTGGCTGTACCGGGGACCAGCTCTTGTTGGGTTGTTTGGTATTCGGGGTGGAAAAAGAAAGCAGAAATGGTGGTGTCGATGGCGATCTCAAAAAAGCCAAAAGGGCCTGAGAGGGCTACCGATGTCCCGTCGATTCGGATGCTTACCCCGCTAACGGTTTCTCCTGTTTGGGCATCCAGACAACGACCCGATATCCGGGCATGGCTATCAACCCCGGAAAGAAGGAGCAGAAGAAAAATTAGGGGTTTGTAGCTGAGGTTTTGCTTCAATAGAAAAGGGTGTTTATGGTGTGATAATTTTGTGCTAATTAATAGTTTTTATTGTTGCTTTCCCTTCGACCCCTTCGACGGGCTCAGGGCACAGGGCTCAGGGGGTAGGGCACAGGGGCAGGGCTCAGGGGGTAGGGTTCAGGGTTCAGGACTAAAGCTGCTATGAGCTACCTTTCCCTAATCCTGCATGCTCGGAAAAGAGTGCCGCAGCTGCCGCAGCTCGATGTATTTTGTTTAATTTCCTGGTACTACCATACTGTCACCGCTGCCGCGGTTAAGGGAACATGGTTGGTTGTGCATTCAACGAAAAAGGTTGTTTTTTATGTCTCATAATCACATCAAAAAACCATAGTATCCTTTTTTTTGCTTCCAGCTTTCAGCTTTTTCCTTTTTCCACTTTACCCCTATCCCCCAGCCCTCCCGCCAGGGCGGGACAGGTACCTGAGGGGTTGACCCCGGCGGGGTTCAATAAAAATTCGTTTAATTCGTGGTTTATTTTTTTACTCTTCACTTTATCCCTTCCACTTTTCTCCCCTTTGGCTCCTTTATCTCTCTCTCTACCTCTATTTCTATTTATCTCTATCTGTCTGTCTCTCTAGCATCTAACCTCCAACCTCTACACTCTAACCTCATATTTCTATTTCTCCCCTTTTCCCTCTTCCCTCTTCCCTTTTCACTTTTCACTTTTCCCACCTTTTTCCCTTTAACCTTTATCTTTTTCACTTTTCCACCTTTTCCACCCTTTTCACTTTTCCACCTTTTCCACCCTTTTTACCCTTTCCACCCTTTTCACTCCTCTGCCGGGATCAGGCGAAAGATGACTCCGGGATTTTCCACCCCGATATAGAGGTAGCCATCGGGACCGGTCTCTATTACGCGCACCCTGCCGGCTTCACGAATCATGATCTCGTGTTTTTCCACCTGGTTACCATTCAATTGTGAGCGAACCACATAGCGGAAGCTGAGTGAGCCGGAGAAGATGTTATTGGCCCATTCGGGGTAACGGTCGGCATTGGCGAAGGCCATCCCGCAGGGGGCGATGGAGGGTGTCCAGTAGATGATGGGTTGTTCCATCCCAGCCTTGGCGGTGTCGGGGGTGATGATGGTCCCGTTGTAGTTGATGCCGTAGGTGATCACGGGCCAGCCATAGTTGGCGCCCCGCTGGATGAGGTTTAGCTCGTCGCCCCCTTTGGGGCCATGCTCGGTCGCCCATAAGTCTCCGGTCTGGGGGTGAAAGGCCAGTCCTTGGGGGTTACGGTGTCCATACGACCAGATGGATTGCTGGGCCCCATCGGTGTTGACAAACGGGTTGTCCATGGGAATGCTTCCATCGTCGTAGAGCCGGTGGATCTTGCCCGAGTGGTTGGAGAGATCCTGGGCATTCTCATTTCTTCCCCGTTCACCGATTGAGAAGAAGAGATAACCATTGGCATCGAAGGCCATGCGACAGCCAAAGTGGACGCCACTGGGGGTGTCGGGCTGAGCCTTGAAGATGCGTTCCTGGTCGATGAGCTGATCGTTATGCAGGTGGGCCCGCATGATGGCCGTATGGCCGCCCTCGGCGTTGTTGTTGGCCGGTGCCGAATAGGCCAGATAGATCCATCCATTCTCCTGGTAGTTGGGGTGCAGTTTAATATCCAGAAGGCCTCCCTGCCCCTTGGCGTATACGGCGGGCACATTTTCGATGACCGCGACCAGTTTACCCGCCCTGAAGCGAAACAGCTCTCCACTTCGTTCGGTGACCAATAGGTCTCCATTGGGGAGCCAGGCCATACCCCAGGGAATACTGAGTCCCGAGGCGACGGTGTCGATGTGGAAGGAGAGTGCATCGGTTTTTATCAGGGGGCCGAATCCCGGCCTGAATTCATAATTGGCCGCCGAAGCTTTGATGTCGGTCAGGATATATTGCGCCAGGGCGCGGGTCTCCTCACCGGTGAGAACCTCTGCGAAGCCGGGCATTCCCTCTGCCACCACACCATCGCGGATGGTGGTCTCCATCTTGTCCTGAGGCATGGCAAAGAGGGCTTGCCGGTCAATGCTGGCAAACCGTTCCATGTGCATGCCATGGCAGGTGATGCAGTAATTCTTATATAGGTCGGCCGCCTGCCGGGGTTGCTCGTTGCCTGATTTGGACGCATGGGTGTTGCAGGCCCCCAAAAAGAAGGCAGAAATGCCCATCCAGATCCATAAGGAGAGCCTGGTTGAGCGGTAGCCGAGGGTGACATGGGGTTGGTGTATCATGGTGGCGTGTATTTTAACCTGTTTATATTTAATATTTTAGAGCGTGGAATATCAAATATAAGACTTTTGAAATGGAAGTTCAAGAGGGGGGAGTTTGAATTGAGGGGTGCCCGGAAACTCGTTTGCAACGAACCTTTAGGATTGGCGTAATTAAAATCCTGGGCTGATTTTTGTTTCAGGGGGATGGTTTTAAGCCACACGATGCAATCGTGCGGCAGCGATGGGATGATTAGGCCATACGATACAATCGTGTGGCAGAGGGAGGCAATATATGGTCATAATCTCCTGATATGGAAATCCGGGGTTATGATGGTTGTTAAATCTCTATCCCCCTAAAATCCAAGTTCCTCAGAATTTTGGCAAGGGAAAAAATATATTCTTACTAACTTGTGGTCCTGATGCCCGGGGATCGGATCAAATGGATTCATCTGGAAGTGATTTTAAGACACTGGTTTTGAATTTAATTAGATTAATTCATTGATTTACAGTTGTAAAATGAGCTCTGTTTGATGGGTTCTCCACCCTTGATTGGCATTTAGCTTTGATTTGGTATGAAAATAAAATCTTGGAAAAATTGATATGATGAAACCTGACAAATTTAAAACCTTATGGGTTCTGGCTGTGATGCTGACAGCATGCGTGGTCTTCAATGCTGATGGAAAAGACATTCAAGGCTTAAAAAATTGCGGTGCGACAACCGAGGGAAGACCTAATGTAATAATCATCCTGGCTGATGATTTAGGTTGTGGCGATATGAGCCTGTACGATGGTTGGGTCAAGACGCCCAATATAGACAAGATGGCTCGGGAAGGGGTCAAATTTACGGACTTTCACTCCAACAGCTCTGTTTGCAGCCCTACCCGCGCTGCCCTGCTCACTGGTCGTTATCAACAAAGAGTGGACATAATCGATGTCATTGCCGGGCATTTGGATACCCCGGGACTGGACACCACCGAACTTACCCTTCCACGGCTCATGAAGCAGAATGGCTACAGAACCGCGCTTTTTGGGAAATGGCACCTGGGCACGGAACCTCAAAACAACCCTATTCACCATGGTTTTGATGAATTTATTGGCTTTTTACCGGGTGGCTGTAATTACCTTAAGCACCAGGATTGGTATGAGGGCACTGAAATAAAAGAGCAAAAAGGCTATTCCACGGAAGTCATTACAGAAAAATCCGTTGATTTCCTCAAACGTAATAAGGACAACCCCTTCTTTCTGTACGTGGCGCATCAGGCTGTCCACAACTTCTATCTGATTCCGTCGGATCCGCTGGATACAAAGCCAAGGGATATACCCCTGGAGGGAGATGTAGCCCGCGACAGGTATAAAATAATTTTACGGGGTCTGGACGATTCAGTGGGTGAGATTATGGATGCACTTAAAGAACTTGATCTGGATGAGAATACATTCGTGTTCTTCTTTTCTGATAATGGGGATGTTCAATTGAATCCGAATGAACGTCCTTACCGGGAAGGCAAATTTAGCAATTATGAGGGAGGTCATCGAATTCCGGCCGTTGCCAGATGGCCCGGACACATCCAGGCAGGGTGGATAAGTGAGGATCTGGCAGTGGGAATGGATCTGCTTCCAACCATCATGGATATTGTTGGGATCGATATTTCACACGAACGGGAAGTTGACGGGATCAGCATTAAAGATCACCTGTTGAATCAGGCCCATCTGCCTGTGCGAAAGGTCTTTTTTGGATATGAGCCCAAATTGGGGACAGCCATGAGGGATGGATATTGGAAAATGCAGACCAAAGGGGATGTGGTAGAGTTGTACGATTTGAGTAAGGATATCAAGGAAACAACAAATGTAAAGGATCAATACCCCGGGCGTACAAAAGAAATGAAGGCAGCCATTGAGAAATGGAAAGTGGAGGTGTCACCGAAGTTTGAAGAGCCCGATTTTCAGAATTAAACGAAGTTGTATTGACCCGGAAACGAACCCGCTCGTTGCAAACGAGCGGGTGGGGTCACAAATGAGGGGGAGGTGAGGGTTTCCAACCGGGATCGCCATCTCCTGGACAATCCCTGTTATAGATCTCTTGGAAGGGTTGGTTGACCTTTGAGGAACCCTAATTTGATCAGAAAGAGGTCAGAATCGTACATGGTTAAATTAAAATATTTATTTCCACTTCCTTTTCTGAAAAAGTCGCCGTTAAAGAATCCATGTCCTTCACCCTCTATGGCAACCAGTTCGCAGGCATTTCCTGCTTCTTTCATCAGAGTGGTAAAACGGGTGGCATTTTCAAAAGGCACTGTAGTATCTTTTGTTCCATGGAAGAATAGCATGGGAGGCATATCTTTTTTTACCTGATGGCAGGGAGAAATTTCCGCCTCACGGCCCACCAGCTTCTCATGTCCATATCCTTTTTTGGTTGTATCGAACACCGGGTTGTATCCAATCACGGAATTAGGAACGGAGCTTATGCAAAGGTTCTCAGCAGGGTTTTCAAAACCACGGATAAGAGCGGTACAAACGGCAACATGTCCGCCGGCAGATCCTCCGCTTGCAATAATTTTATTGGGGTCGACATTTAGCTCTTTTGCATGTTCACGGATCCAGCGGACGGCTGATTTTCCATCTTCCACACAATCGAATGGGGAAGTGCCATGGACACTTTTAACTCGGTATTCTGCCGAAATGGCCACCATGCCTCTCGAGGCAAAATATTCACACTGCTGGTAAAATTGTTTGGGATGGCCGCCTACCCAGCCTCCTCCAAAGAAGAATACGATGGCCGCTGTGGGTTCTTTGGATGCTTCCGGCTCAAATAGATGAAGATAAAGGCTGTCTCCATTTATTTCCTTATATAATAATTTTTTGTCAGGCACATAATTCTGAGCCCCTACACCAATTATCATAGATGCCAACAACGTGAAGGTTACTAAGATGTTTTTTGATCTCATGGTCGTTTTTTTTTGGTTATTTGTTTCTTTCTTCTTCTATTCTAAAGGTTCCAGACTTATGTATGAGTGGGAGTCTTCCCCTCAAAGCACCTTAATTGTTTCAGGACTTTTTTAATTTGAGAAGCCTTCGGGTTGGGTTTCCATACCGAATCCAAACCCTCTTCAAAAAAGGGAACAACGACTTTCAAATCTTCAACCCCAATCAGGATCCCTGTTCGGGCATTTCCCCTTGATGATTTGGGGCTCCCCCGATAAACCACTCTCTGCCATGCCGGCACTGGGTGGTTGTATGGGTATCACAATCCAAAGTGAAAATCCTTGCCTTGGGGGGCTGCCGGGGTGATGACCGGCTTGGGTTGTTCGGCGCCCTGGGGCCAAAACATGATCCAGTCGCCGGGGGATGTCCGGATGGTATAGATGCCCTTCTCATCTTTGGTGACGGTAGCTCCTTTGGAGGTCGTCCATTGGGCATCGGCCAGCTGTGGATCCACCTCTGTGCACCCTCCTGCTTCGGACTGAATGAAAACCCATTGTGTTTTCCCGAGCTCGCGGCAGGCACTGACCAGATAGGCGCCTTCTGCCCGAAGCTGATGGAACCGGGCTTCCGGCCATTCAGTGGGCACGGCGGGAAAGACGCGCAGAGATCCACCCCAGCTCTGCAGAAGCATCTCCTGCATTGCGGTAGCCCCGTGCAGTGGGGTTTCCATTACGGGCAAGCCGATTTCGGAATAGAAGGTGTTGGGTTGCAAAAAGGACTTGAGTCCATCGAGGAATGTCAGCGCCCGGTCGCCGTCGCCCAGCAGTGCGGCCATGCAGGCCCCGCCAGTGAATGAATAGCCCATGGCCCGCCCGAAGCTATGCCAGTGGGTCAGGCTGCGGTCAATCAGCTCGCGGTCGGCAGGGGTTTCGGGGGTGAGGGTGCGCAAGGGAAAGATGGCCAGCAGATGCGACCAATGGCGATGCCTGCCAGTCAACTGGACGTCACGGCCAATCATCCGGCCGGTTTCTTCATCTACATGAACGGGCACAAGTTTTTCCCGGATCTCTTTCCAGACCGGTATCAGTGGTTCCTCCTTTTGGTCAAGGCCTTTTTCGTCGGCCAGTTGGAGCAGCCGTTTGATGCCCCAGCCCAGGAGATCCAGATCGTAAGTGCAGTCGATGGCTTTTCGGTATTCGGGACTGTAGGTTTCCGGCAGGCTCAGCTGTCCCTCTTCGTTTTCCACCAGGAAGTGACGGTAATAGTTTACGGCTCTGGTCAGAAGCGGGTAAAGTACCTCGTCGCGGAGTTGGGTGTCCTGCCAATAAAGGTACTCCATGTCAACGTTGTGAAGGGCCCACAGCAGGTTCCCGCACTCCCGACCAACGCTGGCATCCATGGGTTCGCGACCGTTGGGCTGGCCTGCCTGTCCCAGCAGATCCCAACCCGAGGTGCTGCGGCCGATGGCGTATGAATCGGCACGGTAGGGCCCGGCCACATTCAAAGCCAGGTTGTCGCGGTTGATACTGAGCCGATGGCTCATGGCCGATACTGTTCCCCGGCGATTGGCCGTGTATCCGCCACTATGGGAGAGCTGGGCATTAAGATTCCACCAGATTGAGCTCCAGGCGGTGGGTTGCAGCCATGGCCCCTGGTTGTCGATGATCCATCCTTTGTCGCGCGTGGCGGAGGCCAGCTTGTACTGTTGGATCCAATAGAAGGCATCCCAGTAAACATCGCCAACCGAAACGAAGCTTTGGGGATAATAGTTATGCCACCAATTGCGATGAGCCTGCACCCAGGCGTTTTGGTCGGCGGCAGCAGCGGCGCGCACTGCCGCGACGGCTTTATCCCCGGCTTCTTGGTCCGGAAAGCTGTGCTGAACGCTCAACCAAAGTCGAGTGGATCCTCCTACCTTTTTCTGGAGCAGGGCCACGGCGGTCTGTCCCCCTGCATACAGGTTATGTACGGTGATTTGCACACCGTCGCCGAGTGTTGAAACCAGGGGGGATGGATTGGCCGGAACGCGAAGCAGGTTAGCACGAACCGCGCGGGGACTGCGTGCTTCTTCCGGGACATAGGTAAATTTGGCGCCCTTGAGCTCGCCGCTGGCGGTCAGCTCGAAGCGCATCACCGGTTCGGTGGCGTGTACCAGCGTTGCCCACTCGAGCGTGCCCCCATTTGAAGTGAGCGTACCGGATGCTTCGGCGTCCCACAGGGACAAGCGCGATGTGCTTGCGGTCAAATCCTCGGGTAGTTCCAGCTGCAGGTGGCCAATGAAGAGGCGTCCGCGGTTGAGCACCGTTACATTTTTTTCAGTCAGGTCGTCCTCTTCCATGGGGCGGTGGTCATGAGCGGCCGAGCAACCTACATCCCAGTGGAGCGTCCGATTATCCAATTTATACATGAGGGTACCCTGCTCGCCGTTGCCCAGGAAAGGCCCCTCGAACCACTCGGTGGGAAGCTTTGACCAGTGCATATCCTGTTTGGCCATGAAAGCAGGCCAGTCCACCGCGTCGATCACCGGCTCTGCGGACCACAACGGATTGACAAAAAGTAAAATAGCGAATAGGAGAATGGCTTTCATAGAAAAATTTTTTTCGACGGTTTATAGTTCTGTGACCATTGGGGGTCCAATACGTTTAAACGCGGGTTTTTAATGTTACTTACAAAAGTAGTTAATATTAAATAATTAATTGTAGGCTGGAGTTGGATAGTTGAATATTGCAGATTGAGCTATCAGCAATTTGAATGGCTAAGCCTCTGAATTAAAAGAGTATGGACGATGAATCTGAAGGGCGCTTTAAGGGTTAGCCCCACGGTTTGATCTTTAATATATTAATTTAAGAAATATCCATCAGAGTTGTGATTATTTGTATGGCAGCTTATTTTCCTCTGTCGCCATCGGTATTGAACCTGCGCCACCGAGGCTACCATTATTATCCTGGGATGCAAAGGCAGGGAAAATGGAAGCGCAGGCTTTTTTTGACGCTTCTTTTTTAAATCTATCCCTATCGGGCCATTGGCTTTGAGTATAGACTAACCCCTTATAGGACAACCCCCCAAATAGACTTTTTTATCATCCAGTTCCATGGCAGCCCCCTGACCTGGCTTAAATCACTAAACAGATAGACCCTCAACTGTTATTTAAATATTACTAGGGGCCAATTATTTTTTCCCGCAAATATTTCTCACAGAACCACTGGGCATCCGTTATTAGATGCAGGGCCTGCCATTGTAGGGCACTTGTCATTGGCATCCAAAACGCCGTCCTCATCGGTATCTACATCATCATCCAGCACCGATATGGTAAGGTCTAAAATAGAAATAGCCGTTAATTCGGGAACACTTTCCAAACTGATCTCTATGGTTTCAACTTCTTCCAGATCTTCATCCTGAAGAGCTGTGAAGGTAA
>JBFHFS010000044.1:0-39419 GCA_041583495.1 Marinilabiliaceae bacterium
ACTCAGCTCGGGAGAGTTCTTTTCTTTTAGCGAAGAGTACTGATTTTTAGCTTTTTCATGTCAGTGGCGGCATTTTTTGTTTCGTTTTTGCTGCTGTAGGCAAAAATGAAAAGCCCGTCGGCTTGAGACGAAATATAAAAATTCATTCAAAAAAGAATTATTTCGGGACAATAGTGTATTTTTAGACTTAATTTAGTCCTCGTTCCTCTCCGGGAGGTTATATCAGAAGGGACAGTACATAACCCTCAATCAGTCAGGAGGGAATCATAAATTACGATTGATGCAATACAAACGAATTCTTTTAAAATTATCGGGCGAATCGCTCATGGGTGAGCAAGGTTATGGCATTGATGCACAACGCCTTGCCGATTATGCCCAACAAATAGACGAAATCGCCCAATTAGGCGTTCAGGTGGCCATTGTTATTGGCGGGGGTAATATTTTCCGTGGAATGAGTGGTGCCGCCAAAGGTTTTGACCGGTATAAAGGCGACCAGATGGGCATGCTGGCCACGGTAATCAACAGTCTGGCACTGGCCTCGGCACTGGAAGCACAGGGCACACCTGCACGGGTGTTAACCGCCATCCGAATGGAGCCTGTTGGAGAGTTTTACTCCAAACCCCGGGCCATAAATGCCCTGGAAGACGGAGAAGTGGTGATCCTTTCGGGCGGCACAGGCAACCCCTATTTCACCACCGATACCGGCTCGGCCCTCAGAGGCATTGAAGTGGAAGCCGACGTGATGCTCAAAGGCACCCGTGTGGATGGCGTCTATACCGCCGACCCGGAGAAGGATCCTTCGGCCACCAAATTCGACACCATTACCTTCGACGAGGTGTACCAAAAAGGCCTTAAGATAATGGACCTCACGGCTACGGCCATGTGCAAAGAAAACAACCTGCCGGTCATCGTCTTTAATATGGACAAGATGGGCAACTTAATTAAGGTGCTAAAAGGGGATTCAATAGGGACTCTGGTGAAAAATTAACCGCCTCCCTACCCCGGCCTCATCTGAGGTAAACTTCTTAAATCAGGCCCTTCGGGGCCTTTTTTTTGCTTCGAACGCGTTAGGGGGGCCAGGCTTCACGTAAGACAAAACAAGCTGTTTTTCGCACCAGAAGACAAGCTTACCTGAACCATGCTGAACAAACCCTAACCCTTATGCGAAAAAATGAAATCGAAATGGAACAAAGCGCCCACGAAAAAATTTTCAGCAGAACCCTGTAAAAAATGGTAAGTTGCTCTAAGTGGGTATTTTCAGAAGCCTGCCATTCGTAAGCATAAGTCCCCAACCCCTTCATAAAAAACAAAAACCCCCTGAATATCAGGAGGTTTTGTAGCCTCACCAGGAATCGAACCTGGATCTACGGTTTAGGAAACCGCTATTCTATCCATTGAACTATGAGGCCTTAATGTTGAGGGCACAAAATTAGGAAAATAAATCCTTATTCCGGCAAAAAATCAGGGAAGATGCAAGCTCAATAGCAATCCGGGGCTCTCAGTCAGGAGAATTGTTATCTGGCTGCCGCCAAATACAATTCCCCTGGAGAAGTCATCGGGCTTAAAATCTGATCCCAAGCGTCATGCCGGCTCGTATTCCAAAACCTTCCCAGCTATCGGAATCGAAATCACTTTCATTTCCCGATTTCACATCCCAGTTGGCACTGACATAGGAAGGACCAAAAAACAAGTCATAGGTCACCACGTCTTTGAATAACCATTGACGACCTATCAGCAGCCCGCCACCAATTCCGGACAGATCGGCCTCGGAATCCTCGGTGCCCTCCTCATAGGAAAAATTAAGCGACTGATACCGCAGATAAGGTGCCACGTAAAACCCATCAGGTGCCGGATTATTACCCAAATAAAACCGGTATTCAGGCGTCAGGGCCCACCCTCTGATTTTAGTATCCCCCGGAGTCATACCGGTATAAAGGAACCCCACATTCAGACTGGATTGCTCATCCAGGGTATGCTCATAAAAAAAGGAGGCCGTTCGCATCAGCGGACTCAACAGATTTACCTTAATCCCATCCCTTTTTTGTGCCTGGGAAAACGTTACTGACAAAAACAAAAAGCCAGCTGTAACAATCAAGTTAAGATTCTTCATAAGAAATATATTAGTGAAAAATGCATAAAAAAAATTCATCCCATTCCAGCATTCATCTCCCCACCACAGGAGCAACCTCCCGGTTTCATCGTATCGGCAAAGTAAAAAAGAACTTTGCCCCCTCTTTGGCCTTCGACTCCAGCCATAACTGCCCGTCCATTAAGTCGACCAAACTTTTACAGATAGAGAGACCAAGCCCGGTACCACCCATATTGCCCAACCCGGTTTTAGAGACTTGCATAAAGCGGTCGAAAATCATTTTGTGATGGGCCTTGTCGATTCCAATGCCGGTATCGTGCACAAAAAAGAGAACATTTTGCTCTTTTAATTCGAACCCAAACTTCACATGCCCATGTGGGGCAGTAAATTTAAGCGCATTATGAATCAAATTATTAAAGATCTGTGTAAGCTTTCCCCCATCCAACACGCAAAAGAACTCCTCCCCGGGGACTTGCATCTCCAGGTGGATCTTTTTTTTCTCCGCCGAAATTTTAAAAAACCGGGAAAGATCATCCATCATATTATTCAGATTAACGCGGTCGGACATAACTTTAACCTGCCCGGTTTCCAACCGGGAAACCTCCATCACATCGTTAATGATCCTTAGCAGCTGATGACCACTGCGTAAAATCACATCCGTAAAATTCAGCAGATCCTCCTGCGAAAGATCCGGAGTGCGAAGCAACTCTGAAAAACCCAGGATGCCATTCATCGGGGTGCGAATTTCATGGCTCATATTGGCCAGGAAGGCCGACTTAAGCCGATCGCTCTCCTCAGCCCGCTCCTTGGCTTCGATAAGTTCCTTTTCCACGGCCATGGCTCTGGTTACATCACGTACAATGGCCAATACATGATTCTGATCCACATAAACCATACGGGATTCGAAGTCCTGCTTTTTCCCGCCTATCTCCAGAACATAGTTATAAGTCTCTATTCCACGATGGGCGAATACCTCCGCCATCTTTTGGTGGGTAAGCCTGGCGATGGGAGCCGGCAAGGCTTCGTCAACTTTATGATTAAGAAACTTACTGGGAGACACATAGAGTCGCACAGACGATTTAGCATGATATTCCCGGATGATGCCCTCTTTATCGATCATGAAAAACATATCCGGAATGGCTTTTAACAAGCTCTTAACCTGTTCGTGATTTTTTTCGGCCATCTGCATGGCCTCCTGCAGGTTGCGGATAAGTAATTTTTCGCGTGTGATATTGGTAAGCGTGCCAAAGGATTTTAAAAGGACCCCTTTGTTGAATAGAACGATACCACTCCCTTCCAGGAAGCACTCCTTCCCGTCATTTAAAATCAGTCGAAACTCTTCCTGCCAGTTGACCCCTTCTTTAAAGTTCTTTTCCCAGGAACGAACCACTTTTAAGCGGTCCTGGGGATGGATCATTTTAACGAATTCGTCCAGGGTTAAGGGATTGGTCTCAGCCCCTGTAATGGCAGAGAAGTCGCCATACCAGTGCAGGTTATTGGTTTCAGGATCCCATTCGAAAATGATATCGTTGGATTGCATGGCAATCAACCTAAAGCGCTCCTCGTTTTCGCGTAAGAGGTTTTCCATTCTTTTCCGCTCGGTGATGTCCCGACCCAGCACGACCAACCCCCTTCTGGATCCGTCCTCAAAAAAGAGGGGCACTTTAACTACTTCCAATACTTTTTGAGAGCCATCCGATAAAGTGATAGCTTCCTCCTCTTTTATGGATTTTTTAAAAGCCCAGGCTTTTCGGTCACTTAGGAAATCCTTTTCAAATCCCTCAGTCATGGCAGGGGAGAGTTTCTTCAGATCCCTGCCCTTTTTTCCTATGAAGCTTTTTCCCTGCACGTCGAATAACCGCTGCCAGGCATCGTTAGCCACCAACCAATGATCCTCACCGTCCTTAAAACAGATCACATCAGGGGTTGAATTAATGAGTAAACGCAACCTTTCTTCACTTTCCAGAAGTGCCTGCCGCGCCTTTTCTCTCTCGGAATTGTCGAGCACCATCCCTATCATGCCCACCAGCTGATGCCGGTGGTCATATACCGGGGCAGTTTTCAAAAGCAGATTAAGGGTAATGCCACTCAGGGTGGATTGATAACTTCCTTCGTAAAACCCGTGCTTCCCCTTCAATGGGGCCTCAAGAGCAGGGACTATCCTTTGATCCCGGAGATCCCTCATATTCAGATGAAGCAGTTCTTTTCTGCCTGTTTGAAGGGTTTCAGCCAACCGGTCATTAAAACCCGTAATTTCAAGAGATTCGTTGTAAAAGAAAACACTGCCTGGCGAAAACTCAAAAAGGAGTTTGAATTGCTCCTCCTGATTTGCATCTTTCAAGAATCCAGGCTCGAAAAAAAAAGGTTGATGGCTTATTTCCAAAGCCTGCCGGGACTGTTCCATCAACACTAACCGAAGGGGGTCCGGGGCAATCTCTGTGGTATAAAACAACCACAAAAAACAGGATTCCTCCACCCACCGGTTTTTTATCCGGGCATATTGACCTTTAAGAAAGCCATTACCCAGCACTTCAAGGGGAACCTCTAACCAGCCTTCCTCAGGCTTAGAGGTTGGATCGAGCAGTTGGACCATGTTTCTGAGGTGTCCCTCCCGGTTCTTCGACAAAGAACCTCCGGGGAAGGCCATGAGGTATTCCATTGTTCCGGCACCCCTCGTTGAAAGAACCACATAGGCCTCACAATAGCGTGCCAGCATCTGGATGGTTTGGCTGGCATTTGAAGGAAAGCTATCTGTCGGAACCATAGGCAAATATAGATAAAAAACGTTCTTTATCGACCATCCGACTTCTTTATTGACCCGAGCGGCAAAAAGCCACCGTTTTTCTCAAAAGAGGAGAGTCGCTAACAGCAACATTACCCGGGGTATTACGGCAGGCTCTTACCACTGCCCACAAAATGGGTTCGAATGGCATCCTTTGAAAGCAAAGATACCCTGCACAATTTAAAAAACAAGACAATTACTCCATGTCATGACCAAAATTATTCTCTTTCATCCACAGATCAGGGCCTTCCGCCCCTTTCAAAATGAAATGCATTTTTACCCCGGGGCAACTATCCAATGGTTTACCAAACCCCAAAACAACCCTGAATTTTTTCCAGGCACCGGATACTAAACCACCAGCAATAAAAAAGGTTGGAAGACGAAAAGGAAAATAAAAAATGACCGGACAGCATTGCCCAACTCCATCGAAGATAAAGAGAAAAGAAAAGCTTTTTTTAGTCCACCAGGCTTGTCCCAATGACATTACGGGCACGCCCCCCGGGGAGAAGGTTAAAACCGGCCCTGCCCGTTTTACCGAAAAAAAATTGTGTAACCCGTTTCAATACAATGGTGGTTTCTGAGCCCACAACCCACAGAAAGGGAAAAAAAGAACCGGTTTATGGCTCCTCTTTTTTGAAGGGAACCGGTGGTGCGGCCCGCTTGTCGTACCGCTTGTTGGCATCCAGCATCAACGTCCGGTACTTCTCTTGCTGGGTGGGACTGCATATTTCATAGATCGATCTAAACAACAGCCAGGTTCGCTCCTGCATCTGGGCGTTTAAGAGAGCCATCCGATCGATGAGTGAGTCTCCAACGGCAACATTGTATTCGGGGCTTAGAGCCATATCCAGATAGGCTCTTCTCAGTTTCAAGTGAGCCCTTTCCAATTCGCGCATCCCAACGATATGCTTACGTTGAACAGCCCCGACACGCGCTCGTTGCTCTTCAGAAAAATCCAGATCTTTATACATAAAACCCCAACCTCTATTGGTCTCGGAGTTTTCGTGGCCAGGCTTCTGCCGCTCCTTAACCTCCCGGGTGCGCCAAAGCATCCCAAGGGAAAACAGATTCAGAACAATCAGAACAGCAATAACCGAAAACAGTATTTTATCTCTCTTCATGGGAGGCATTAAATTTGAGTTATCATTCACCGTCCTCCTGGGCCAGATAATTATCCCAATCAGCAGCAGGCACCAGGGTATAGGACTCCAGCAACAGATCAATTCCCTCGGAGCGGGTAAGCGTTTCATCGGTGGTTGACCGGGTAAAAAACGCTACATTGAGCAGCACCAAAGCAACCGCCGCCACACCCGCCAGCCGGGGTAGGATTGAAAGAGATTCCTGACGGTACTCTGCCTTCACTGCTGCTTTTATGCGCGCATCCAAAAAAGGGGATCCCTCATAACGTCCGGGCTCATGCAAAGCATTAAATGCCTCCTCCACCTTTTGATTTATTCGTTCTTCCCTGTTCATAACATTTTGCGATAATAGTTTTGCAATAATTTCCTTAGGTACCGATTGGCCCTGGTAATCAGGGCCTCCACCGCTCCTTCGGAAAGATTCATCACCTCAGCTATTTGAGCGTTGGCCAATCCCTCCTGCCGGGATAATACAAAAGCGGTTTTCTGACGTTCGGGTAACCGGGCCACCACACTTGCCAACAGTCGCTCCAGTTCTTTTTGCTCCAGGTCGGCCGAAAGATCGGTAGTGGCGGCCACCTCTACCTCGGTTCCATCCTCCCGAAAGAGACTTTTTATCCGACCCATCCGCTTTTTCCGGGTCCTGGTGCGTAAAAAATCGATGCTTTTATTCACTGCCAACCGGTACAACCAAACCCAAAGGGAGACCTTTCCATTAAATTTATCAATATCACGATAAACCAGCAAAAACACCTCCTGCGCCACATCTTCAGCATCCTCACGCTGCCGTGTAAACCCAAAACAGGTATTCACCACCCGTGCGCGATATGTTGCCAACAGGGTAGTGAATGCACTTTCATGACCCTCTTTTAGGGCAGATATAAGCTCTTGTTCCGTCAACCTCTGAGTTCAGTCTTATATTTAATAAATCTTAGCTAAGCGATACGAGTGCAGCGAAAGCCCGCTAAACTTTTATCTGGAATTGACAACGGCTCAGGCAATGAAAGGATTCACTTATTTTTTTGTGAATTACTTTCTTCTGCCTCGTCCCCTAAAAAGAGAGACAGGCTGCGAGGGAGAATCACTCAACTAAGGCTAAAGATAATAAAAACAGCCAAACCAAGCCTTCTCCCCCGGCAAGTCTTCACAGTTTATTGCGCGTCTTGGGGCCTTCTCCTTTGAGAATCACCTCTCCGGGCCTCCATTCTTTCACGCATCTTTTGCACCATTTCGTCATACTTCTTGGCCTGCTCAGGAGTAAGTAAAGCCTTGATCTCATTATTATAGGCCTCAGATTCGGCTTTCATTTTTTCCATTTTAGCCTTTTGTTCTTCCCGCTCGGCCTTAACGGCTTCGGCTCTTTGCTGGCGCATAGCGGCACGTTCCTTATCCATGGCTTCCTGCCTCTTCTCCATGACAACCTTAATCTTAACCACCTGTTCCGGGGTAAGGGTCAACTCCTCGGTCATTTTAGTTAACATCTGCTCTTGCCGGGCTTTAGGATCGGGGGCTTGTCTCTCACGCTTTTGAGGCGTTGTTTCCTGTCCAAAAACAGATAGGCTGAATACCAGCACCATCCCAATCAACATAAATCGTTTCATAATCATTTCGTTTTAAATTAAATTTGAAAAAAATTCTGCGTTTAGTATAAGTTTCGATGAAGCAACCGGTTCCCTACGAAAAATTTTCATTTTTTTTTCGCAACCTTTTCAACCCTTTATCATCTCTATAACATCGGCACAAAAATTGTTGCACGTTACCAAATTTAATTCTCTTTAAACCAATTAATTATTTAAACCTATGAAACCAGTTAAATTGTGGATATTAATTTTGACGGCTTTCCCCATCTTTACAGCCTGTGTTAACGAAGACACCGCTTTCGATGGCAATGCGGATGTTTTCATCCTGGCCAAAACCACCGACGAAGGAACAACCTATGCACCTGCCTACTATATGTATGGTAACCTTAAGATGAAAACCGTAGAGGTAACCCCTCCGGGTGCCGCCCAATCCTTTGAACTCGAAAACTTCAATAACCTGGACTATACCTTTTATTTGGAGCCATCCGACGAGGATTATGTCTCCAACCTTCCCACCCAGGGAACCTATAGCTTTGAGGTTCAGACTCAAAAGGACGTTCAGGCTCAACTTACCGACCAACTGGAGATCAATGTGATTGAGGCACCTACCCTCACCGGGTTAACTATGGAGAACTTCCTTGTGACCCTCACCTGGGAAGAGGTTCCGGATGCCGAGGCCTACGTCGTTCAGTTGCTTGACGAATCCGGGGAAAATTATTTTTATGGCTCCGATTTCCTGGTGGGACAAACCTCTTTAACCCTTTCGGAAGAGAGCCTAAGCGATCAATCCTCAGAGCAACCACAGTCCGGGCAGAAGTGTATCCTGAGAATAAAATCCTTCCTGTTTGAAGAAAACACCACTTCTGATCATGCCATGAACATTCAGTGCGTCCATTCACGCGACACGGTTTTTACCTGGCTATAGAGGCCTATAATGAGGTGATTTGGAAAGGACGAGCGAATCCCCTGGCGCCATACCATCCCGGGCTGGGAGCGTTCTACCCTTTCCATTATTCCCTTTTTTTTGAGTTTATCCCATTTTGTTTCATTACTTTTGCCCCCTTAAAGAGATTATTAACAGCTTAGGTTAAAAACAAAATGGAAACAGTAGTTAGCGGCATACGACCAACCGGAAATCTTCACCTTGGAAATTATTTTGGAGCAATCACCAACTTCCTAAAGATGCAGGAAGACAACAATTGCTTTTTCTTCATAGCCGACTACCATTCACTTACAACCCACCCGCACCCAAGTGACTTGCATGGCAATGTGCGACAAATTTTGGCTGAATATTTGGCCTCCGGTCTTGATCCTGAGAAAGCAACCATCTACATTCAGAGTGATGTCCCCGAAGTGGCCGAACTAACCCTTTTGCTCAGCATGAACGCCTATTTGGGCGAACTGGAAAGAACCGTCTCCTTCAAGGATAAAGCGCGCCAACAACCCGACAATGTCAATGCCGGACTTCTTACCTATCCGGTGCTGATGGCTGCGGATATCATTATGCACCGCGCAGCCAAAGTCCCTGTGGGCAAGGATCAGGAACAACATCTGGAGATGACCCGCAAATACGCGGCCCGCTTCAACCGCATCTATGAAGTAGATTATTTCCCCATCCCCCAACCCTTTAACTTCGGGGAAGAGCTCATCAAGATTCCCGGGCTCGACGGATCCGGAAAGATGGGCAAGTCGGAAGGCAACGGCATATTCCTGGTGGATGAACCCTCGGCCATACGAAAAAAGGTCATGAGGGCTGTCACCGACAGCGGTCCCACCGTCCCTAATTCACCTGTCAGTGAGCCCATCGCGAACCTTTTCTCCATCATGAAGGCCGTATCAGATCCCGGCACCCTAGAGCAATTCAAGGAAGATTACAGTAAATGCACCATCCGTTACGGGGACCTAAAAAAGAAATTGGCAGAAGATATCATTCTCTTCACCGATCCCATCCGAAAACGCATTCAAAGCATTTCGGCCGATGACAAATATCTGCACAAAGTAGCAGCTATGGGTCGCGAAAAGGCACAAGCCAACGCGTCAAAAACCGTGAAAGAGGTACGCGAGATTATTGGGATCAAACCTTTTTAAGGAGCTAATTCATCATTTCCTGATACCGGCAGGATAACTGGTTGAATTTTCGCTCTTCAACCGGGATGGTTTGCCCGTTTTCCATGGTAACCAGGGACGAATCGGCATCCATGGCGCTTATTTTCCTCAGATTAACGATGTACAGGGGATGGCATCTCACAAAATCGTAGGGGGCAAATAACTGCTCGTACCGCCTTAGCGGGCGGGGCACAAAAAAGTGCTCTCCCGAGTCGAGCACGATCTCCGATCCCCCCGGAACCGCTTCCCCGTATTGCAGGGAGGTCAGCAATTCCACACGAACCGGTCCTACCGTGGGAAAGACCACGGTACGGGCTTCGGCAGGAAACGACACATTAGAGAACAACACCTCTAGCTGCTGCATGTAGTCATCGGTGGAGATAGCCATCATGGCTTTATCCAGGGCCATCACAAAATCGGTCACGTCAAAGGGCTTTTGAATAAACCCTACCGCCGAAAAATGGATGGCCTCTTCCATATACCCTTTATAGGCAGAGAGAAATATTACTTTGAAATCGTAAAGCTCGATTTTCCGCAGCAAATCAAAGGCATTTCCGTCATCGAGCTGAATATCCATCAACATCAAATTGGGTTGCTCTTTTTTGACAATTTCATAGGCCCCTGCCACCGACGACTCAACACCAACAATTTCAATCTCAGGGAAGTGTTGCCTGATGATCTGTGCAGATATTTTTTGGACTACCAGGTCGTCTTCAACAATTAATAACTTATGAGTCTTCTTCAAAAAATTTCGGTTTCCCACGGGTCTGTCAATTCTGGGCTATAATTACTCTGTAATGGTTTGGGTTACTTTGGAAACATCCTGAGTGATTTCCTGCAGACGCACCTTAACCTCCTCAGGCATATCTTCCTGGAAGCGGCCCCCCAGATGTTTTGCTAAAAATTTCTCGGCCGCCACCCACATGGCCATATTATTCACGGGTTTACGGAATCCATGCCCCTCGTCATCGGCCAGGATATACGCCACTTCTTTACCTGAATCGCGCATGGCCACCACAATCTGGTCACTTTCAGCCTGTTTAACCCGGGGATCATTGGCGCCCTGAACGATCAACAAGGGTCGAACGATTTTATGAGCACTAAAGAGCGGACTGCGTTCTTTCAGCAGTGCCTGCCCCTCTTCGGTAGCCGGATCGCCCACCATTTCGTAGAGCCACTTGCGTGCAGCCTCCCAATAAGGGGGAATCGACTCGAGCAGAGTAAATAAATTACTGGGGCCTACAATATCCACCCCGCAGGTATAGAGCTCCGGAGTAAATGCCATCCCCGCCAGGGTGGCATAACCGCCATAGCTTCCCCCCATGATGGCCACCCGGTTCTCATCAACAATGCCTTTGTCAATCAAATATTTTACGCCCCAGGTAACATCGTCCTGCATTTTTTTCCCCCACTCCTTATCTCCGGCATTTAAAAAAGCCTTGCCATACCCTCCGCTGGCCCTGAAGTTAGGCTGAAGAACAGCATAACCCCTGTTGGCAAGCATCTGGGCATACGAATCGAAGCCCCAATAGTCGCGGGGCCCTTTAGGCCCTCCATGTACCAGAACCACCAGAGGAAGGTCTTTTTTGTCCATCCCTTTGGGCACGGTCAAATAACCGGGTATCTCCATCCCATCACTGCTTTTATAGGAGATGGGCTCCATCACAGCCAGATATTCCTCAACCTCCTTCAGGCGGGGCCTGGGCGTATATTGATGGATCAACTCCCGGGTATTGGCATTAAAATAGTAAACCTCACTGGCCGAGTGATCGCTGGATACCGAGACAAGCATCTGACGAAGATCTTTGGTGAAGCTTACAAAGCCTACTTCTTTCCCTTCGAACTGACTCTCGAGATGATGAAACAAATCGGCCCACTCTTCATTTTTCCACAGTCTTTTTCTCTTATCATAGGTATAGGAGGTATATAGGATCTCCCGGGTATTTTCATCGATAAAAAGACCCCCAAAATCGACCTTATTCAAAGGATCACTCTCCACCTTTTCGACCACCAGGGTTTGTGGGTCCATACTATAAAGGGTCGATAGATTAACCTCCCCTTTATTAGAAACCAGATACATCCTTGTATTGTCCTTATTCCAGCCGGCCACATAGGCGTTCTCCTGCAGGTTGGTTTCATAAATCTCGGTAAACTCATTGTCACCCTCCACCCTTAATATTTCAGAAAAACCCTCTTCGTTGGTACGATAAGCCAGGCGCAATTGCTCGTCCCAATCGAAGTCCCAACCGGTAATTCGATAATTGTTTTCGTACAAAAGGTCCAACTGTCCGGTACTGATGGTCAACTTATAGAGATCGTGCCAGGCCTTGTCGCGGTCGTTGATGCCCACCCACAGAATATCGGGGTTCTTCTTACTCACCTGATAGATTTGAACCGTAACCTCCTTCATGGGGCTTAGATTCTTTGAGGGAGGCACCCCCGTGGCAGCATCTTCTTCATCCATGGGATTAACGGCAAAGACATTATAATTTTCATCCCCTTTGTTGTCTTTCACAAACAGGATGTAGCGCCCATCGTAGGTCCAGAAATAGCCCCCAATAGGCCGGTCATTGTCCGTCAGGGGACGCGCCTTATCAAAGGGGTCATCAAATCGCTTTACCCAAATATTCATGATTCCGTTGAACTCCTTCAGGAAGGAGATCCATTGCCCGTCGGGACTCAGCTGGCCCCCCGCTATCTCGGCATTTCCAAAAAATATCTCCCGGTCAATAATGGGTCCTTCAGGTTGCTGACCAAACACTTGCATTGAACTAAAAAGCAGCATGACCAATATAATTTTATGATGTTTCATGAGCCTGTTTTTTAATGACCATTTTTTCCCATTAAAAATACACCCCAAATTCCATAAAGTCAATTTCAATCGTTTTAAAAGCCCACTATTCTTTCCCTTATTTGCGACATTCAGGGCTCTTTATCCCCCTGGGGCTTATTGCTTTTGCGAGGAAAACTCCACCAGCGGAAATATAATTCTAACAAGTGTTCCCTTATCAAAGGGATTAACCCGCTTTTTATCAATAATCTCAAGCCCCACCTTTCCACCCGAATCCTTCCGGATCACCTCGAGCCTTTCCCTTGTAATGTTGATGGCCATAGATTCATGCCCCCACCCTTTTTCCCTCGCTTTCCTGGTGGCATCGATGCCCAATCCGTTGTCGTCTACCTCCACGATCATCTGATGGTTAGACTTCAGGAAGGAGACCTTCACCCTTCCATCACCTCCCAATGGGCGGATACCATGCTCAATGGCATTTTCGATAAAGGGCTGGGTTATCATGGGAGGAATCATCACCCAATCGGCATTAAGCGCTTCATCCACATGAATGGAGAAATCGAAAGGGGTCAAAAAACGAAGTCGCTGGAGCTCCATATAGTATTGAAGTATTTTCTTTTCCTCCTCGAGCGAAATATAGTCCTGATTAGAACTGCGCAAGACTTGACGCATAAGATTGGCAAAATCGGAAAGAAAGCGGGAAGATTTCTCCACATCATTTTCCAACACAAAAACCTGGATGGCACTCAGTGCGTTAAAGATGAAGTGGGGATTCATTTGCGACCTCAGCAAGCGTTGCTGGTGCTTTAAATTGCGATAGCGCCCCTGCAGGCGATACTGCCGTATTCCCAACAAAACCACCAGAGCCAACACCGCAAACACGGCCAATACACCGATGAGGATCCATTTTTGCTGTTTCAGCAACAGCCTCTGCTCCAGTGTTTTCTGATTGAGCTCCTGGATACGGTTGAGCTGCCGGTTGGAAACATAAACAGCCTCCATAGTGGCCAGATGGTGCATGTTTTTTTCATTAATTGTACTGTCGCGATAAGCCGTTGCCATCCTATAATAGTCCAGAGCCTCTTTGAAACTGCCGCGTTTCTGCGCGAGTTCCCCCAGCAACCGAACCGATTCTTCGATTTGGTTTTTGCTTCCTATTTGCAGCGAGAGGTTATACCCCTTTTGAAGATAATCGGTGGCCCGGGTCAACGCCCCCATATTGAGATAGGTCTCACCCATCTTGATATACGTGATAGCTTCCTGCATCCGGTCGCCCAACTCCAGGCTGATGGCCAGGGCTTCACTCAGGTATCCCAGAGCTTGCTGGGGTTTATCCAAAACGATATATGCCCCCCCAATACTAATATAACAGATCGATTCACCAAAGCGGCTGTTAATCATTCTGTTGTACTTAAGAGAGGTAAAAAAGCAATTCAGCGCCGAGTCCACCTCGTTGAGTTTTAACAACGACTCACCAATATTATTATAGTTGATAGCCAATCCCAAAAGGTTATTCATGGTTTTGGCCAATTCGAGCGAATTATTATAGTACTCGATGGAGGTATGATATCGCCCCAGGTTGAAGTTTACATTTCCAATACTGTTGAGGGCCGCGCTAAAGGTGGAGGTATCTTTAACCTGTTCGGCCAGGTTAAGTGCTTTGGTATGCATCTCCAGGGCCATGGGATTGTCGTCGATACGGCGGTAAACCACCCCAATTTGGTTATAGACCTGAGCCAATAACTGTTTATCGTCTGCCTGCGACGCCCAATCAAGGGCTTTTTGGTGGTACCCCATAGCCTGACCAAAGAGGGAACGGTTGCGGTAACGTTTCCCCACGATATTATAGATGCGGGCCAGCTGGTACTTGTTGTTGCTCTTTAGGGCCATGTTCTCGGCCTCTTTCAGGAAGGTATCAAACAAATCGGCCACAGCCCCCCCCTCCTTAAAGTGGGTTTGGGAATTACCCACCAATTGCTCCACCACCAGAGAGTCGGTACCCGACAAGGAGGGAATGGGTTGCTTCAGATCGGCTTCCGGGGCGGGTTTTCGACCGCACCCATACAGAACAAGCAAGGCCAAAATAACAAATGGAACGATGCGCCTCATTATTCATTAATTTTCTACCCCAATTTAATGATTTTTATTAAACCATTATCTTTGTGGAATAAATCAGATGACTTGCCGTGAAGATAGGAACCCTTGAGTTAAGAAAAGAGCCACTGTTACTGGCGCCCATGGAAGATGTGACCGACCGCATGTTTAGGGGATTGTGCAAAAAATATGGCGCCGACCTGCTGTATACCGAATTCATCTCCTCCGATGCCCTCATTCGGGATGTGGATAAGACCCAGCGGAAGATGGAACTTTTTGAAGAAGAACGCCCCGTGGCGATTCAGCTTTACGGCAAAGATGTGGAGGCCATGGTCGAAGCCGCCCGGATTGCCGAGAGCGCCCACCCCGACATCATTGACATCAATTTTGGCTGTCCCGTAAAAAAAATTGCCACCAAGGGGGCCGGCGCAGGAATGCTGCGCGACATCCCTAAAATGATGGTCATGACCGAAGCCATCGTGAAAGCGGTAAAAACCCCCGTCACGGTAAAAACCCGTCTGGGCTGGGACGACTCCTCAAAGCATATCGTAACCATTGCCGAACAACTACAGGATACCGGCATCAGTGCGCTGGCCATTCATGGACGCACCCGGGCACAGATGTATACCGGCGAAGCCGACTGGACCCTTATTGGGGAGGTAAAAAACAATCCCCGCATGCACATCCCCATCATTGGCAACGGGGACATCAATTCGCCCGAAAAGGCCCGTCTTTATCTCGACCGCTACGGGGTGGATGCCCTAATGATTGGTCGTCCCGCCATTGGCCGGCCCTGGATATTTAAGGAGATTCGCCATTTCCTCGATACCGGCCAACTTCTGCCCCAGCCCACCATTGAGGAACATGTGGAGATGATTCGCGAACAGCTTCATAAATCGGTAGAGTGGCTCGGGGAGCGCCGGGGCATTTTGCATATGCGCCGTCATCTGGCCATTTCCTTTAAGGGTCTGGATCACTTCAGACCATTAAAGATAAAGATGCTGAGAACCGAAAGCATTGAAGAGCTGAATCAATTTTTGGATGAAGTGGCCCAAAACTGGGGACAAAATGAGGGCGTTTCGAACGGGTAGGTAAACAACCCCCGTGAAGAGGCCGCACAAAATGGCTTTACTCCAATCCCCGGGCGGTATAATAACGTCTTACGATAACCTTTACCGGGTACCATGCAGCCAGAAGACCCACCAGTGAAACGGTAATAAACACACTCACCAGATCGAACCACTCAAGAGCCATGGGATAGGCTTCCACCACAAAGGAGCCTTCTCCGCTGAAACGGACAAATCCAAATTGCTGCTGAAGCCATACCAGGGCACCACCCAATAACACGCCGATGGTGACTCCCGCCAGAGAGATGAGCCATCCCTCCAGCAAGAAAATCCGGTTTATGAGCCGCCGGTTGGCGCCCATACTCCTCAAAGTACTGATGCTCTCACGTTTTTCGAAGATCAGAAGCGACAAGGTTCCAATGATGTTAAAGGTGGCAATGACCAGTATAAAGAGCAGAATGAGGTACGCCATAAGTTTCTCCACACGCATCAGCTTATAAAAGGTAATGTGCTGTTGCTGACGGTCCTTCACCTCAAACCCGGGGCCCAGCAGTTTGGATATTTGCACTTCTAACTGCCCCAGGTCAGCCTCAGGCGTCCTGGCTATCCCCAGGGAGGAAACAGTGCCCCGTGGCTGACCAAACAAGGTACTTGCCAGGTCGATGTCTACAATCAGATATTGTGAGTCGTATTCCAACTGACGAACGGCAAAAATACCCGCAGGATGCAGATAGGCCTGACGAAACGACTGATCGGGGCGTAACATATTAATGCTGCCTTCCCGCTTGGGGGCATAAAGCACCAGGGGCTTTACAAAATTGAGCCGAAGCCCCAGCTGATCGGCCAGGGCATATCCCACTACACCAAAGTTTTCCTTATTATTCTTCAGGCGATAGCTCCCGTCCACAATGATTGAATCGACACCCGACACAGAGGCAAAGCTCTCGTCCACACCCATTACAATTCCCGGAACCTGCCGGTTGCCCGACCTTAACAAGGCATAATCTTCCAACACCTGAGAGACATTGGCCACCCCCGGGACATCCAACAATTGCTGGTAAGGAATGGAGTCGAGATGAAACACCTTCCCCTTTACCGGGGTTATTTTTAAAACCGGATCAAAAGAGCTGTACAAAGAACCTATGAGCCCATGCAACCCGTTAAACACCGACAAAACCACAATCAGCGCCAGAGACCCCACCAACACCCCTGCCACCGATATCATAGAGATGACATTGATGATATTCTGCGATTTTTTGGCAAAGAGATATCGAAAGGCAATGGTTAGGGCCAGCTTCATAGACTCACTTTTGTCAGTTATTTTTATAGGCTTTAACCATTAAGCCGGTGCCTTCGGCGTGTTGGCATCTAACATCCTTCCAATTTAACCAGGCACAAAAGGGCCACACCAACAGATAGTAGAGAGGCAGCAACACAAAGAACAGCTTGCTGACATTGAGCACCACAATAGGAAATTTCATCGACAATTTCCACGAAAGATGCCCGGGCTTACCATAGGTATACTTTGTTTCTACACCAGAGAACCCGGCACCTTCGAGCTTTTCAGTAATATCGGCGGGGCTGTAGCCATCCCTGACATGTTCGTCGATAAACCCCGAAATACCCTCCTCCTTATGATCATGGTCATGCGCATCGGAGCCGCCTTTATCGGATGGCGTTGAGATGAGCAGCATGCCTCCGGGTTTCAAGGAAGCATAAAAATTTTCGAACACCACCCGATCTTCTTCGATATGCTCCATCACATCCACCGAAAGGATAAGATCATAGGCAGATGGATTGGCATACTGAGTCAGATCTTCCTTTTTAAAGGTGACGAGTCCGGCCCGGTTGGTCTTTCCAAAAAAGTTATTGCAATCGGCGATTTGCTCCTCCTTTACATCCACCCCGGTAACCCGCCATTGAGGATTAAGAGAGGAGATGAACCAGGTATATTGCCCAAACCCCGAACCGGCATCCAGCACCTCTACCTGAGACCCTTTTCCAAGAGCCCATCGTTTAAGCTCTCCGCGAATGTGCCAGGCCCTCAATAACAACAGATCGAGCAACCTGTAAAAAACCTTGCGAAGCCATGGAGAGGCATTAAAGACCTTACCCAGACTCCGTTTAATGGGATCGTACTTCATTTCTACTCCTTCAAAAGACGGTCAATATTTTCCAGATAATCCAAACTATCGTCCTGAAAAAATTCCAGCTCCGGAATAATTCTCAGCTGTTTGCCAACACGCCGCCCCAGGGCATATCGCACACGGGAGGTATGCTCCACGAGATTATTGAAAACTTCTTCTTTTTTGTCGGGAGGGAAAATACTCAGATAAATCCTGGCAAGGCCCAGATCGGGCGTAACCCGAACTACACTTACCGAAACCAACGAGCCCAGGACCAACTCCTTCAACTCACGTTGAAACATTTCACTGATGTCTTTTTGGAGCAAACGTCCTATTTTCTTTTGTCTGGTAGAATCCATGGCAATTGTCTCTTATTTATAAAACACAAAGTTAGGTAAATTAACCCGTACTTCATTGAACAGTCAGGTAACTCCCCCACAGGGCATGCCTTTGTGAAAAAAAGCTTCGAAGGCTATTGGCCCTAACCATTGTCGGCCCTTTTTCTTTCCACCCCTATCCTTTCTATGTTGGTCCCCTTCAGGGACCCGGGAAGCAGTCCTTTTCTACCCCCGGCTGCTTCCATGCTAAGCATTTCGCGCCGGGGGCTAATCACATTGGTCCCCTTCAGGGACACCGGATGCATTTTTTATGTGCCATCAGCCCCTGTATTCCATCCTCTGTCATCCTGAATCACTTCCCGTCCTTTCATCAATAAATGGTCAAAACCCTCATCTCTCATCCTTAATCACTTTTCCACCCTTGCCTTTTATCAAACCCTTTCTCTCTTAATTCTTCTCTCTTCCCTTTAACCTTTTCTCTCTCTTCCCTTTTCACTTTTCCACCTTTTCTACTTCTTTTGTGAGCCCTTTTGGGATAAGAGACCACAGATTAGCACAGATTAACACAGATTATCAAAGAGAAGGACAATAAAAAAAGTGACGACCTTTCCACTTTTCCACCTTTTTCACCTTTTTCAATATTCTACCTTTTTCACCTTTTCTACTTTTTTCACCTCTTTCACTTTTCTACTTTTTCACCTTTTCTACCTTTTCCACCTCTCTACCAACACTTTAAACGATGCCCAAAAAAATATTTTAAAAAATTTAGTACTTTGTATTGCATAGTACTATCTTTTAGCCGTATATTTGTATAGCCTAAAACAATGTTAAAGCAGGTATTCCAATTTTTTTGTTGGAGAGAACAGAACGAAAAGCCGAGGGGCTTGAAAAACACAAACTCAGGAATCATAATCTTACACTCATGAAAACGAGGTTATTATTTACCGGCATTCCCAACACCACCCTCTTACTAATATTGGCATGGCTGTCTGTTTCACTAATACAAAGGCGTCAGCAGAGGCCCTTCCCAGGGGAGATTGAAAGCACCTGTGTGCATGCGATAAGCCAAAGGGCCTGCAGATGCCTAGAGGAAAGAAAACCTGCAGAACCGGTCATTTCTTCTCCTGAAATCACACAACGGGAGCTGATTACAGGGTCGGATGGGCTAACCATTGGCCTTCCCTTTTAACCTGGATAAAACTGAAAATATGAAAATAGAAAACGCAAAGGCACAGATGAGGAAAGGAGTACTGGAATACTGTATTCTGTCGGTCCTCTCCCGTGGCGACGCCTACGCTTCCGACATCATCGACGACATGAAGGAGGCCAGGATGATCGTTGTGGAGGGTACCCTCTATCCCCTGCTCACCCGCCTGAAAAATTCGGGGCTGTTGAGCTATCGATGGGAAGAATCGACCCAGGGGCCCCCAAGAAAATACTATGAACTTACTGACCGGGGTACTGAATTCTTAAACGAACTGGACACCTCCTGGAAGAGTCTGGTGGACTCGGTCAACTTCATTCATTCAAAAAAACAAGATCATGAATAAAGTAGTCACCATAAACATCTCTGCCCAATCGTTCTTTATCGATGAGGATGCTTTCGATCGTCTGGAGGGTTATTTAAAAAAACTGAGCCAGTGGTTTCAAACCAACGAAGGAGGTAAAGAGATTATTGCCGACATCGAAAGCCGCATCAGAGAACTGTTTGAGGAAAAAATCACCCCCTCCACAGGGGTCATTACCCTTGCCATGGTTGAGGAGGTGATTGGGATTATGGGCCAGCCCGAGGACTTTGAAGAAGAGCCCGGCGCCGGGGAGCCCTCCGGGGAGAAACCAAACAACGGCATTCCTAACATCCCCCCACGCAAGCGGCTTTACCGGGATGTAGAAAACAGCGTGTTAAGCGGGGTCTGTTCGGGCATCGCCGCCTACCTGAACCTCGACCCGGTATTGGTAAGAGTCATCTTTGCCATCTTACCTTTTCTCAGCTTTGGTGTGATTATTCCCATCTACATCGTTTTATGGATAGCGATTCCACCGGCCATAACCACTGCCCAAAAGCTGGAGATGAGAGGCGAAAACATCACCATCTCCAATATCGAAAAGAGCATCAAAGAGGAGTACGAAGAGGTGAAAGAAAAATTGGGGCGTATAAAAACCTCTCCCACCTATAAGAAGGGGGAGAATTATTTTCGCAACATTCACAAACGCGACCGGACGGTACTGATCATCGTGGGGGCCATAGTATTGCTAATGCTTCTGGGGAATGGCTTTCAACTTCCATTCCATATGGTTTCCCTGCCACATGTCAATCTGCACCTCCCCTTCGTTTCCTGGCATTTCCCGGGCCTGTTGCATCTTATTATCATCTTACTGGTGCTTGGCCTGATTTTTAAAACGGCACTAAAAGTATTTCTGTGGATCATCCTCGTCATAATTATCGGGGCGGTTCTCATTAACATTCTGGGCGGGATTCCCCCTATAGGTTTCTACCCACTGATAATGCTTTAACCCAACTTAAAAACAAAAAAACGTTACTCTGATGAAGAAAACCATTCATATAAATCTGGCAGGACTGGTATTTAAAATTGAGGAAGATGCCTATACCCGATTGAACGATTATCTGGAGGCGGTGAAAGCAAGATTGGGGGGAGGCGATGAAGCCAAAGAGATTATCGACGACATCACCCTTCGCATCGCGGAAATTTTCAAGGGGGCTAACAACGAGCCGGGCACAGCCATCACGATGGCTCACGTTGAGGAAGTTATAAAAACACTGGGAGCACCGGATGACTATGAGCTGAACGACGATGAGGAAGCTCCCTCTCCTCACCACAGCGAATGGCAACCACCCCTGAGGAAACACCTGTTCCGTGACACCGACCACCGTATCCTGGCCGGCGTTTGTGCAGGTCTGGGTAACTATTTCAACATCGACCCCATTGTTTTCAGGTTACTATTTATTGTGGGCCTCATCTATGGCATCTCCATCATTCCCTACATCATCTTATGGATTGCGGTTCCAAAAGCCATAACTGTGCAACAGCGCCTCATGATGAAAGGGGGCGAGCAACGGCCCGAAAGTTTACCAAAGCGTTTGTTCCGCGACATGGACAATCGGATAATAGGCGGGGTAGGCGCCGGTTTGGGAAATTTCTTCAACATAGACCCCCTAATCTTCAGACTCCTGTTTATTGTAGGCTTATATAACGGCTACTCCATTATTCTTTACATTCTTTTGTGGGTTCTGGTTCCAAAAGCGGTAACCCCGCAGGAGCGCCTTATGATGATGGGAGGAGATCAGGAGCGCCTGTTACAACACAAAGAGTCAGGTCGCAACCTGGCCACTAAAAAAGCCGTGAGAGGGGTCGCTATTGCAGGGGGTATTGTATTGATGGTCGTAACCTTTCTCGCCCTCATGGCCACCACCATGACCCTTTCCATATCCGACCTTATCTTTGGGTCCCTCATCAGTGACGGAGCCTGGATTCCTGAACTTCCCGAACTCCTGCTCACCCAGGATCAAACCAATGTGGGCCTTTTGGGAATAGGCCTTCTGACAGGCATTCCCCTTCTGATTCTGTTTTACCTTGGCATGCATCTGGTATTTCAGTTCAAACGGATAAGTACACCGTTGCTTTTATCAGGCCTGGGCCTTTGGCTGGCAGGGTTGGGGTTGATAGCCTATACTTCGGTTAATACTCTGCGTTCCTTCACCAGCACCTATACCAATACGGAAACACAAACGCTTCCGGTTCCTGCTGCCAACACGCTCTATATCGAACCTAACCAGGCCTCCCTGCTGCTGAATCGAGGTCAGAATATACTTCATGCAGGAGATTTAACCGTGCGCTTACAGGAAGGGGAGTTGACCGCACAGGGAAAACCCAGCCTGAGAATAATCGAGGGGGGAGACGACTTTAAAATCTCGATTGAAAAAAAGGCGCGTGGAAGAAACATGGACGACGCCGCACAAAACGCCAGCATGATCGAATTCTTTTACCTTCAAAACGACTCTGTTCTTTTGCTCGACCGCTACTTCACGCTTCAGGACAGAGCGATGCTCCGCCTCCAAAAAGTGGTGGTTCGACTGGAAGTCCCCAAGGGCAAAGAGATATTGGTCGCACCCGAACTGAAATCCCTATTGGACTGATAGCGCAGAAGCTCCGGCCTTTTGTGGGGTCAACAAAAAAGGAATTTATATTCCCGGCAAAATCATTTAACCGCAACATCTTCGACCGATGAAACCACCTCATGATAAGAATCCGAAATCGACTCATTCCAGGGCCTTCCTGAAAGAGCGCCCCTCCCCCCATCCCTTGTTTCGCTTCCTGGCGGGTGGCATTCTGCTGATGGCTCTTTTGTGGTGGAGTCCGGCCCAAACGGCTGCTCAAAAGCGACCCTCCGATGCCCTGTTCAACCAGCTGGCCAACCAGGAGGGCATCACCAGCATGAGCTTTTCCAGGAATGTAATCGACATGATCGACCTGGATCTTAGCGAGGAGGAAGACAATTCCCGGAAAGTGACCGGCCCTTTACAGGAGATATCCATGATCATCTGCTCGAAGGAAAAAGCCCCGGGATGGGGCGAAAAAATAGTACGCTTTATGCAACGCAAACCTTTCCGTGAAATTGAGCCGGATACCACGGAAGACCAATGCACCTTGTTTGTTCACAGAAAAGGAAAAAATATAAAAGCATGCCATGTGGTGTTTAACGGGGAAAACACGCTGGTAATGATCTCTTTCTTCGGCAAGTTTAAATTGGAGGATATGGACCGAATTGCCCAAAAGGCCAGCGAACTGAAATGATTGCGGAAGGGTTGAATCTCTTCACGCCTAAAAAACTAAACATAAACACTCTTTAGGTTATAAAAATTTTACTTACTTTGGTATCACCAACATCCCACAGCATTGCTCTTTAATCCTCAACCCAACCGATCATGAGCAGATACCTGATACCCGTACTGGCCTTTCTTTCACTGGCTATCCTTGCCTTTAAAGCCCCCCAGAATTCCACACAATATGCCGATTCAAAGCTGGTAGAACAACTCATCGGCATGTTGCCTGCCATGGCCCCGGACCTGAGGGCTACAGGCATTCAGGTAACCCCTGAGAATTACACCTGGCCGGCCGAAGCCGCATTACATCCCAAGACTCTTGCTCTGCTGGAAGCAAAGGGCTTTGACCCTCTTAAACGGGAAGGTTTACTGGCCATCACCCGCACCTATTTTTTCATGAATTACGACAGCCTCGACCAAAAACGCCAACAAATTCTCTCCTCCACCAGGGAACAAATTTCTGAGAACCCCTATCTTACCGACGAACAAAAACGCATCAACCTACGGCTCCTCAACGAAGAGCTGGGATTATCGAAAGCAGAACTGGCCAAAAAGGTAACCGAAACCAACATCAGGACGCTCAGGCCTTACTCTCTAAGCCTTAAGATAATGTGGGAGAAGATAAGGAAAGAAGAAGGGGACCAGGATTAATAAAAGCCCATCCCGATGACAGAGATATCATCAAAGATGGCACCGGTTTTAAGGTGACGGGCAATGAGTTGCTGAATCTCATCCATGTTATCCTCAATAGAATTAGGATCCGAGATGATTTTTTCCAGCGACATCTGCCCCGAATAGACTTCATCACCCCGCTCCAACTCGACCAGTCCATCGGTGAAGGCCATAAATTTAGCATTCTTGGGAACGGAGACCTTTCCTACTTCCACCGAAGGAATGACATCGAGCATGCCCAATCCGATACAACCCTTATCGAGTTGACTCAACTGAGATTTTCGTGGATCGTAAAGCAGGGGAGGCAAGTGACCGGCATTAACGTAGGTCAGCTTTCGGGTCACCAGATTGTACTTCCCAATGAACATGGTGATAAACTTCTCATTGTTGGCACTGATGTTAACCTTACGATTGAGCTTATGGATCAGCCGCTTCAAATTCACTCTTGAGGTAAAGAGAACTCTCATTACAGCCTGGAAATTAGACATCAACAAGGCAGCCGGAATCCCTTTCCCGGATACGTCGGCGACACAAAAACCAATGGTGTGGCGCGAAAGATGGATAAAATCGTAATAATCGCCCCCCACACCCAGATGTGGCTGATAAAAGGTTTGAACGGACAACTTTTTATGTTGGGGTAACTCATGCACACCCGGGATGAGCTGACTCTGAATACGGGAAGCCACTTCCATCTCTTTCTTCATGGCTTCCTGCTCCAGGATGGCCTCCTGCATGCGTTTATTCTCGATAAAAACGATGATCAGGTTAGAGATGATTTGAATAAGCTTGAGGTGCTTAATGGTAGGGCTGATGCCCTGAAAATCCTCCTCCACATCTCCAATCAAGACATAACCGATGGCCCTGAAGCGGTGAAAAAGGGGGATTACCGCATCAAAGCCACGAAGGGGTTCGGGAGGATTCACCGTGATGTTTTCGATGGTTTTAAAGGGCAACAAATCGCGCTCCACATCAATTTTTTCAACTTCCTCAAGGGGAACCCCGGAACTCAACAGATTTTTCCAATCGCCATCGGAGTTGGTAAAAACCAATATCTTACCCACCTCCAGTTCCTCGCGCAACAAGATCTCGAACTCTGCCAGCAAATCATCAATGGAATGATCCTGATTGATGGTTTGGGCAATGTCCAACAAAATATTTAGCCGGTCTTTATATAACCTAAGCCTCCTCTTTTTAACCTGAGTAATCATCTACAGCAATACTTTGTTTCGATCACTTTAAATCTAACAAAAAAATATTGTGTATCCTATTCAAAAAAATAAATAAAACCTTTATATTCTTAACAGTCGACACTCAAAGCCAAGGCTCAAAAGCCCTGAAACGATCAGATAAAAAAGAAGTCGATTTTGAATCCGCGAAAAAAGATGGTAAAAACAGTGCAAAAACCCTATTCCTTCACTCGCTCAACATAAGAGAGGTCGCGTGTATCGACCTTGATGTTGTCGCCGGTATTCACAAACAGAGGTACCATAACGGTAGCCCCTGTATCCAGGGTGGCAGGTTTCAGGGAAGAGGTTGAAGAAGTATCCCCACGAACGCCAGGTTCGGTATAGGTCACCTCATAATTCACAAAGGGAGGAAGGTTTACCAAAAGAGGGGTCTCTGAATCCACATGGTAAAGAACCTCCAGTTCCAGTCCGGCCTTTAGAAACTCAGGGTTTTCAAGAAAGGTTTCGGGAACAGATATCTGCTCAAAACTTTGACTGTTCATCAAATGATAGCCAAGATCATCTTTATAAAGAAATTGATACGGACGTCTCTCCACGCGGGCTTCGTTGATTTTTCGGCCAGCCGTAAAGGTGTTATCGATGATTTTACCCGTAGATACATTCCTAAGTTTGGTACGCACAAAAGCGGGTCCTTTTCCTGGTTTTACATGCTGAAATTGCACAATGGTAAAGAGGTTTCCATTGAATTCAATGCACATTCCATTTCTAAAATCTGAAGTTGTTGCCATTTTAAATCGGTTATTGTGTACTTTTTTTAACGCCACAAAAGTAGGTTAAAACTATTAAATTGAAGAAGGCCCCCGGCCATTCTGTCCACATTTATTAATGAACAACACTTGAGAAGGGGTTTTTAAGGCCTCTGAATTGCTCGAGATTACAAACAAATGAGCCGACTTTAAGGTTGAACTTAATCCGCACCGGCAATCGATTCTGGTCACGTGTAATCCAAATCCTCATGTCGTCTTCGGTTTTAAAGGCACGTCCTACCTCGGTAACCGGGGAAAAAACATAACACTCCATTTTTCCAAGAGCCGTCTCTATCACCTCGATACCTTTGTACCTTATTCGCAGAGGAAAGAGTTCATCGGAGAAATAGGTCATAATTTCTACCACCTCTCCATTGCTCAACTGGTCGTGGAATTTATACTTGCGGGCGAAATAAAAAGCCGATAAGATATCCTGAATATTGGCCGGCACCCAATGGTTACCTGATCTTTGGCTGAACACCCGGGCCGAATCCATTCCATGCTCAAAGACCACCTCATTGTAATAACTGTAACGGCCTTCGCGGATGCTTCGAACCGACTTCACAGGGAGATCGGTGCGGGGATCGATGAAGCTTTCGTAACGATCACGAATCCTATACAAGGCGTCGGCCAGGCCAACGGTGACCCCTGTAGCCACAACATGATGTACCGTTTGGCCAAACATAAGGGTATCCTTAACCAGCAATCTGCCCTCCCCCCCTTTAAAGATGCCGTAATTCAGTGAATACACGAGCTCTTCGCCCGGGGCGTAGGTAATCTGTTTCTTAAAATCCTCCTTGTGTTTCAAGCCCTGCTTGTTCCCATGGGCCGCCATCAGTGATAAAGAAACCAGAAAAAGTGCGATTGACAAATTTAGAGTTTTCATATTTAGCGACTTATCATGTTCAACAAAAAAAAACACCCTCACCTTAGGAATGCATATATGTATACAATTTTCGGGCCTTTTAGTTTCATCTCTCTTCTCCCCTAAATAAAAAAGGCCAGCAACCTCTTAACAATGCCGGATATAGCCTCCCAGAAAAAGACACCCGGGAATTAAAACATTTTTCTTTTGGGAAGGGTCGCCACAAAATCTTTAAGATAGAAGGGTTCAAAGTAAGCCACATCCTCAAAGTGTTTGTTCTGCCAGGCCTCGAAAGCCAGAGAAGCCATATTGGCTGCAAGCGGAGCCTCCTCGTTAAGAAAAAAGGCATTGGGATGATTAAGCACCTTTTCACATTTAGGGGCACCATTTCCAAAGAACCAGACTTTGCGTGCATCCAGGATGGACCGGAAGCTGTCCTGGTCGATAATTTCAGCGCTTGTTTCGAGTTGCTGATTTAAGGCCCCGTCGAACAGGGCGGTATACACCTCCATGCGGCGGGCATCAATCATGGGACAATACCAACTGAGGGCTTCCTCCTCCTGCTGGTTTTTCTCAGTCACCACCGGCCAGCTCAACACCAGCAGAGAGGGCAGGGCAATGAGTGGTTTGCCAAGGGCGAAGCACAATCCTTTGGCGGTAGAAACGCCAATTCGCAACCCGGTATAGGAGCCGGGACCACTGCTCACGGCCACGGCGTCCAGATCGCTCATTGTAATGCTCACCAGGGGGTCGTCGAACAATTCCTGAATGAGCACGGTGAGCCTGGTAGCGTGCGAATTACCTTCGTTTTCACGACGGCTGGCCACCACCCCTCCATCGAGGGTAAGGGCCACCGAACAAACGGTAGTAGAAGTCTCTATGCAAAGAATAGCAGCCATATAATTAAAGTATTGCGGCAAAAGTAACTAAAAAACCCGGAAGGAGATTAAACCCTCAACTCTTCAGCCGGAAATCGGAGAGGCCGGTTCCGTTTAACTTGCGATAAAGATCCAGCGCATAGACATCGGTCATGCCCGACACGAAGTCGAGCACGGTTTGAACCCGCTCATGAACCGGGGCCTCCTCACTCACACGATATTGAAGCGGAATGAAGGGCAACAACAATTTAGAGTAATGCAATTTGGGTTTCATAACCGCCTCAATAAACTCCTTGAGCAGGGTACCCAGCAATTTAAACCCGGCAATCTCTATTTCCACCACCGTAGGATCGTTATAGATGCGGCCAAAGCCAGTCTCTCCGCAATTATTTAGTCCTGTAGCGATAGATCCTGTCAGGCGGCTGACCAAATCTCCGGTGAAAGAACCCTCCAGTATCCCGTCGTGGTGCTCACAAAATATTTTGGAACACTCATTCACCAGCTTCCCTATGACGCCGGCCCGCAAATAGGCAATCTGCTCGTTGATATCGGTCACCTCCTGCCACACCTTCGCGATATTGAGCAATTGTTCTTGCTCTGCAACCGGATCAAAGAAACTGAGAAACAGCTCTTTTGTTTCGGCGGTAGAAAGGATTCCCAGTTTATGAGCATCTTCCACGTCCATCACGCGGTAACAGATGTCATCGGCTGCTTCCACCAGGTAAACCAGGGGATGCCTTGGGAAAACACCGTTCTGCCCGGGCATCTCAGTTATGCCCAACTCGTTGGCCAGCTCAAAATAGATCTCCTTCTCCGATTGAAAATAACCATATTTCTTAAGGTTGGAATTCCCCGAGGCATAGGGATATTTCACAAACGAGGCCAGGGTGGTATAGGTAAGGGCAAAGCCACCATTACGCCGACCCTGAAACTTATGGGCCAGCAAACGCAGGGCATTGGCATTTCCCTCAAAATCAATAAAATCGTTCCATACGGCGGCATTATTCACCTGGTCCTCCAGGTAACGTCCTTCGCCATACTTAAAAAAGTCGGAGATAGCCTTTTCGCCCGAATGCCCAAAGGGCGGATTCCCCATGTCGTGAGCCAGGCAACCGGCCGCCACCACTGAGCCAATTTCATCGAACAAGGCAAAATCGGGATCCACCTCTTGCTTTAGGAAACGGCCCACATTCACCCCCAACGATCGGCCCACGCTGGCCACTTCAAGGCTGTGCGTCAGTCGGTTATGCACAAACACACTGCCGGGAAGCGGAAAGACCTGTGTCTTATCCTGCATCCGCCGGAAGGGGGAGGAAAAAATAAGGCGGTCGAAATCGCGCTGAAACTGGGTGCGCTCATGAGCGATGGGCCGCATGGCCTGCCCCATGCGCTTAGTAGAAAGAAGCTGGAACCAATCCATAAATAACCAATTTGTTAATGACCCCATTTAAATTAAGCCTCTACCTGCCCGGGGAGTAGGTAGGGCCGGCCCGAATAGACCCCTGCGTTTTTCGGAGCCCCCATTCAACAGAGTTAGAATTTCATGAAGATACGAATTTCAATAGATGGTTGTTCGATATTGTCTCATCTCTTTGGCCAGATGACGCGCACGCTGACCACAAACACTATCGAGTAACCGCCAAAAACCTGGGCCATGGTTCTTCTCCACAGTATGACACAACTCATGCAACACCACATAATCGGCCAGGTGATCGGGCAACCGCATCAGGTGCAGATTCAGGTTAATATTATTCACCGACGAGCAACTGCCCCAACGTGATTTCAGGTTTTTAATAAACACCTGATTCACACGAAAGCCGTATTGCCCGCAAAACTGATTCACCTTATGAGGTAACACCCTTTTGGCCTCCAACCGCATGGCCTCTTCTATCCCATACCGAATGCTCTCCTGGATGGGCGCATTGGCCACGTTAAGATGTTCCGGGTAAAAAACCCTGAGCAGGCCGTCCTCGAGTTGAACACGTACATTTTGCCGGGCCTGCCGTTCGATTCGCAACTCAAAACTTCGGGTTTTAAAACGGGTTTGCTCATCAAAGATGGTAAGTGCCTGTTCCCTCTCTCTTATTTTTTGCAGATTTTTATGAATCCAGCTCCGTTTCTCCAGCACAAAGTTCATGGCCTTTTTGGCCGAAAAACCCGGCGGAAACGCAACCAGAACCCCTTCCCCGGGCTTGATGCGAATAGAGAGTCGCTTGCAACGCGGATTGGCCTTAAACAACACGGGCCCCAACCCCTCAACTTCAATCACTGAACTATGCTTATTCATTCGAAAACAACACTTTTGGTGGGCCTTTAATTAACCGGACAAGCAACAAAGATAAAAAAAGTAGAAAAGGGAAAAGTGAAAAGGGTGGAAAAGTGGAAAAAGGTGGAAAGGTGGAAAAGTGAAAAAGTGAAAAGGTGAAAAAGTGAAAAGGGTGGAAAAGGTAAAAGAGGTGGAAAAGTGGAAAAGTGGAAAAGTGAAAAAGTGAAAAGGTGGAAAAGGTGGAAAGGTGGAAAAGTGAAAAAGTGGAAAGGTGGAAAGGTGAAAAGGGTGGAAAAGTGAAAGAGGTGAAAGAGGTGGTAACCAGCTTTTCCAGGCCCGTTCTGCGGGAGGGTGAAAAATGAAAACCCATGGCATTGCCCCGGCCTATAGAAACGTCATGAACATGCCCCCTGAAAGGGCACCTTAAAACGAGATTTGCGAAATAGGTTCAGGCACTATTTATTGATCATCTCGAGACAAAGCCGTATTTTTGAATGGTAAATTCACAAATTTCAACCAAACAGGCAACGAATCTGGGGGCTTATGAAAGAAAAGAGCAGTTTAACATGTATTTATTCCGGCACCGAACTAACCGTGAATTTACTTAAAGAGGAGCTGGAGAGTATTGGCATATACGGTCTGATTCAGAATGATTTCAACTCGGGCATTTCTGCCGGATTTTCCGGAGGAGGTCCATCCTCCATTGACCTGTTCATTCAGGAATCGGACCTGAAAAAAGCAGAACCTATCGTTAATAAATTCAGAGAAAACAACGGTTGACACAGCGACACCGGCCTAACCCCCCGGGTTGTCTCAACTTTTTAAAAAAAACCTTAACCCTAACTTACAAATGACCCATCGAATAAAAGAAAGAATTGAAATTGCCAGGGAATTTAAGCCCGTCTATTTTTATCATTGCAAAGAGTTAAGCCCCAAAGAGCGAGACAAAAGACTCAAGCGGGCAGCACTCCTTGATTATCGCCTGGTATCGGTGCTGTTACTGGTGGTGATTTTTGCATCTGCCATGACCCTTTTCGAGGTTGGGAGCTTTTCGGAGATGTGGGAAAAGGGCGGATTGTTGGTGTTAATGGCTATGGCCCTATCGTTTAGAGCCCCCTTCTCAAATGTGGAATTAATGCTCCAAAGCCATATTTACAAAATCGAAAACCTTGACCTTGAGTTTGACCCAACTCTTAACCTGGAATTAAAAAAGCTATTGGAACATTTCAACAAGAGGAAAGAAATACTCTACCTGGTTGGATTGCCTGCAATCGTTGTTTTTATTGGTTCATTGCTGCAGATTTTTGATGTCAACCCCTATTGGAATCAAATTACGCCTCTGGTGCTGGCCGTAAGTGTCTATTTATTGGTGCGAATAAATAACGATGTTCGGAGACTCAAAAGAATTTTAAACAACATTTGGGATTCCAATTAGCGTATCATCCAAAAGAAAGCCTTTCCATACCAAGAGGTACTGCCCGGCAATGCACGGCTACCGGATGGCCCGTGAAAGGGAACAGATTCCCGCACAACCAGGGCCAACCCGGGTCCTGCATCTCCAACACCTTATTCTACCTGGGCAAAAAAACCCCTCAGGGCACCACTCCTTTGGGATGATGGCCTGAAGGGTCAACCTATTTCCCTGCCCCATTCGGGGGGGCAGTCCACAAGCGTTTAATAGGTTCGTTCGTTGATGACTTTGCCGCTGGCATCGTACTTCTTCCAGGTTCCGGTCTTCTTGCCCTTTTCATATTTCATCTCGTAGAGCAGGTTCCCTTCATCGTCCCAGATCATCCACACACCATCTTTTTGACCGTTTTTATAGTTGGCCAGGCCTATTTTTCTATGGTTTTGGTTATAGGTGATCCATTTTCCGTGCATCCTGTTTTTCTTAAAACTGCGGATTTCCTTGATGCCTCCCTCTTCGAAATACACTTTTACCTTGCCCACCTTCTCTCCATTGTCGAGATTCATCTCCATCTCCGGATTCCCATTTTGAAAATAGCTGGTGTAGTGGCCAGAGTAAAGCATGCCCCCCATATAATAAAGCCCGTCCACCTCTTTTACCTCCTGCGAATGAACCTGCAAGGCCAGGAGCCCAATCAGCCCCATAATTAAACTAACTCTCTTCATATTTTTCTCTTCTATTCCAGGCTGAATACAGGGTGACAACGAATGGGTTCACGTTAATAATCAGCCATTTCTGGTAAAAAACAATTAGGTTTATTGCTGCCCGATGATCCCGCCCGAACAACGGGTAAAGGCAGGTCTGCAGGCGTTAGATCAGGTTTTTGAAACCATTAAAAAACCGCTTCTGTTCTCAGAAACGGCCATGAATCGCAATTCGGCAGGCGCCCCCGCTACTGATTAGCGGTTTTCAGGCGAATATCCACCTGGTTGTTTTTTTGGCAAACCTGAACCTCCCCTATGGAGGATTCGTTGTAAGACACATAAGATGCTCTCAAAGAGTGCTCTCCAACGGGAACCTTTTCGAAGCGGTAATTGCCATCAAAATCGGTATAAACCACTTCCCGGGTCTCGTCCAACACCACTTTAACGCCCACGAGTGCTTCATTGGTTTCATGGTCGATAATTTGACCACTCAGCATGGTAACCATCTGAGCTTCGGAATTGCCTTCGGTTTTACTCTTCTTATTTTCGGCAAATGAGCCGGTAAAGATGCTCACAAGTAGAAGGCTTAAAATAAATTTTTTCATCGTTTTCGGTTTTTATTGTACACTGCAAATATAGAAGGGGGCGATTACGCCTTAATTGCGAAAAAATTAAAGTTCGATTAATAAAGAAAGGCCGGATTTAAATCCAGGCCTCCCATTTTTTCTGTGGCGACAAGGCCATTGCCCCACGTCCCGAAGCACTCTATTCAATTACCAATCCCCCATCCGACAGGGTATTTAGGGCAGAAGGCATCCAGGAGGGCTTGCCAATTCCGTTGCCGGCTCCGGTGGCGGAGGCATTCTCGGTAATGGTCAGCCCCTCCAGTGCTTTGGTTTGTCCGGCAGCCAGGGTGCCTTCGAACCTAACGTTGGCAATGACCACATCCCCGCCCTCAATCCGGTCGTGAGCAGGCTGATCGTCGGTGGCTGCATCGGCATAGAAATAGGGCTGTGCTTTAGACTCCACCAAACCACCCATCACGAGGTTGTCGACATGGATGATTCCGGCACCCTCTTTCAGGTAAAAGGGTTTTTCGCCCATCCCGTATACCGTCAGGTTCCTCAAGGTAGCCGTGGTCATTGGGGTGGCATTGCCATTGTCGCCATTGTTGGATCCTTCGATCCCCGATTTTGTTGAATTCAGAGAGAACCAGTACTCACCGGTTCCACTCCAGCCATCGGCGAAGTCGATTCCATCGTCCTTGCTCCCCACAGAAACCAGGTGAGAGGCGTTAACCGTCCCCCCGAAGAACTCCATCCCGTCGTCATTTCCCTGGTAAGAGACCACATAATCTACTTCTGTACCGCTTCCCACACCGAAGAAGGAGACCCCATTAAATTGTTTCTCATCGCTGTAGTTAAATCCGGTGTACTCTACGCGCAGATGTTTGATGACCCCTGAATTATCGCCTGCCACATCCCCTCCATAGGGCAGTCCGGAGACTTCCGCTCCGGCCGAACCGGCATCGGACTTATTAGTGGGTGCATAGCCACAAATAACCAACCCGCCCCACGATCCGGGTGTTTTATCATCGGAGGTCATGACCACCGGAGCAGAGGGGCTTCCGTTGATATAAATTTTTGCACCACGAGCCACGGCGATATAGGAGATCTGGCCGCCCTTGGCTTCAATGACCGTTCCGGCGGGCAGCGTCAGCGAAGCCCCCTCTCCCACAATCAGGGCCCCGGTTAACTTGTATTGAACCGAGGCATCGAGCGTCACCTCTGCACCCGCGGGAATGTTGCCTTTTAAATCGTCGGCCACCACCTCAAAAGCAGGGGTTTCGTCATTGGGATCGTCGTCTTTACAGCTGTTAAAACTTAGCGCTGTTGCCGCTAACATTAAAGAGAATACTAACTTTTTCATCGTTTTTAGAATTAGTGTTTAGATTAGAATTTTTGAATTTTAAAAATTACAGGTTACGCCAAAGGAGAATTTTACACCGTCACGGTAGGATCGCACCAGGAAGTCGCGCGACACATTTTGCTGTATTCGGTCCACATCCCGGTTTAAAATATTCTTAGCCGAAAGGCTCACCTCCAACTTATTAATAGAGCCTTTCAGTACGTAATCGAGCGAATGCCTGCTCTGATCCACCTGGTTGCCCAGAGAGGCAAAACCAATGAGGTACAAGCGATCCGACACATATTGGTAAACCAATGAGGAGGTTAGACTGCGGTCACCACTTCTCCACTCTATTTTATAATTTACGTTGGCATTGGCCATGAGCGGTGCTGCTCCCTGGAGTGCCTCTTCCTTCTTGTCGAAGTTGGCCATGATTAACCCTCCGGTCTCCCTCAGGATCTTGTCATTGTCCAACTCCTGGTTGGTTTTCATCAGGCTCAGATTGCCCGACACATTCAGCAGGTGTGACCGGGTTTCGAGGTTACGTTTGAGGAGGTTCTTTTTCATTTCCAACTCGGCACCATAGAGATAAGCCCAATCGCCGGTGTTGGCGTATGAAAAGTCGTTGGAGGCCGAGGCCATCACAAACATATTGATGGGATCGGTAATGTATTTTCCAAACACCGCCAACGAAAGCAACTCGCCCGAATTAGGAAATACTTCCCACTTCAATTCGGAGTTATAGACCTTCGATGGGTAGAGATAAGGGTTGCCCATGGTGGTCTCGGTGATTCCTTCGAAGAAGAACAAAGCCATCTCGGTAAACTGAGGCAATGAGTAGGTAAGGCCGGAAGCCAATCGCAGGTTGCTTTTTTCGTTCAGCTTATATCTCAGCGATAAGCTGGGTAAAAACATGAGTTCACGAAAGTCCTTCCTGCCCCCCTCGGGATCGATGGTGGTTACGAACTCAATTTTTTGGTAAATGCTCTCTATCCGGGCGCCCAAAAGAGCCTGAAGCCGATCATTCATGTTGAGTTCCATCTGGGCAAACCCCGCGTTAATGAATTGCGTACCATCATAGGTAGATGGACGAATCGAATTTCCGTAAAAAGTGGTCAGGTAGAAGTCGTGGTTCTGCAGCCTGGTGGCATTCAATACGGCATCCACATTCATCACCTCCACATCGACATAATAATCGGGGTCCTGAAAATCGCGGTCGCGATAAATATCGTGGTTGAACTGAGTGGACTCGAAAGCCCTGGTTTTGTATTTACCCGAATAGCCCACTGTAAGCTTGCCCAGGTAGTCGGCCTCGCCCACGGCTTCTCCAAAAGTCCGGTGGAAATTTATATTGGCTGCCAGCTCATCCTCGTTCAGCTCATGGAAATAACGAAAACTGTTGGAGGGATCCAGGTTGGTAAAATGCTTCACCTGAGCGTCGGGGCCATCCAGGGTGAGATGCATTCGGTCGGGCACCACATTGAACACCTGGTTGAAGGAGGCACCCCAATCTAAGTCGGTACGGTCGTTCAGCTCATGGCTCCCCAGTAGCTGGTTCACCCACACAGTGGTTCTCTCGTATTCCGAGCGACGCACCAGCGCACCCTCTTCGGCCAGGTCGAAGATAAAACCGCTGACGTTTCGAAGGCTCTGATCGGACGAGTTGAGCAGCATTGAGTTCAGATAGAGGTCGCTGTTTCCTTTTTTGTAGTTCAGGTTAACCATCCCGGTGGTTTGGGTTTGAAAGCTGAACTTTTCGCCCGACAGATTTTTCCGGATGAAATCACTCCCATTTACTCTGCGTTCCAGATAGTTGCTGAAGGAATACTCGTTTTCGTACGAGAGAGTAGCGAAAGCATTCAACTCCGAGCCGGCCAGCTGAAACGAATTTCCTGCGGAGGCCGAGATCCCAAAATTGGGATAAACGGTTTGTTTTTGAGGGTTCCAGGAGGTGTTAAAATAGCTGGTCAGCGACGAGAGTGGCCGGGCATTGTAAAAACCGAGCACGCCGGGACCATCTGCCAAATAGAAGTTACCCACGCCGGGCACGCTGCTGTTAAAGCCCGATTTGAGACCCACCTTGACGAATGGCTTACCGGTAAACTGCCGGGAGGCGATGTCGATATTGGCGCCGCCAAAGTCGCCGGAGATAGGCGCAACCGCTACTTTTTCCACCCCGATGTATTCGATAATATCGGTCGAGAACAATTCGAGTGCGATATTTTTGGTTTCGGCATTGTTCGAAGGCAAGGGCAGCCTGTTGAGGGTGGTTTGGTTGTATCGATCGCCCAGACCGCGCACATTCAGGGTCTTGGACCCTTCCTGTTTGGTAATCCCGGCTATTTTGGTTGCCCCCGAGGCAGCCTCGGAAACACCCTGCATAGAAAGCTGCTGAGCTCCGATGGCGGTTTTTATGGAAGCCCCTTTCTTCTGGTCGATCAGAAGCATGGTTTCCGATTCGCGGTTGGCTTTGGCCACCACCTCCACCCCGGCGATCTCTACCACCGACTCCCCCAGCTCGAAATACAATTCCTTCACCTGGCCGGCCTCAATGGTGACATTCTCGACCAGCCTGTTTTCGTAACTGATGTAGGAACACCGGACAGAATAGGTGCCCGGCTCCACATTTTCGATACTGTAGTGTCCGTCGAAATCGGTAACCGCGCCAATCATGGTGCCATCCAGCAACACCGTGGCCCCAATTAATGTCTCCTTGGTATGGGCATCGGCCACAACTCCTTTGATGGTTCCTTTTTGTGCGCTGACCATCAAGGAAGCCAGCAACAGGATATGAATAACTAAAACTCTTTTAATCGCCATAAAATATTTATTAACTCCTCTTTTCGATAATTTGCCTTCCCGGAGCCGATTCAGGTGACTCTCAAAATTCATCGGGATGGCGCTCGTTAGTGCCGGGGAAAACAAAAAATCAATCACTTTATTAATACTTACAATCATCATTTTTTCCGTCAGCTAAGGACGAGCAATAGGATTACACATTGATTAAGAACCCTTTTCTCTTTAGTTACATTTCGGTGAAAAGAGGATTAACGCTAGCCGGAGGAGCCTTTTAAACAGAGCTGAAAATCGGAGAATCCTCCCGCTTTGCAACGGATTTGTGACATGGCCGGGATTAGGGATGGCAGGTAGAATGGGTTATACACTCCGCGTCAGGTTGCCGCCCAGGAAAACCATCTGCTTCTAACACAATTATTTTATTGTACATTTGCAAGAGGTTGAAACAAAGGGCCAGAACGGACAAGCGAAAAGAAGGCAGCTTCGGCTGAAATGGGCCGGTTAAGAATCAGATGCCAGGCGGTTACCAGCAATTATAAAAGCAGCCCAAGTAATAAATCAACCTTCGAAAATGTGCAATTATGGAATAATTATACTTTAAACTTTTAGAATACAAAATGAAAAAATCAATTTACAGTTTACCAATCATACTTTCAATCATTATAATCGTTTTATCTGCTATCGCTTCGTTTGGAGGAATATTTTTTAATGACTTATACCTTGATAATGAATTCGTAACTGCAGTATGGCTTGGAAATGACATCGTTACCTTATTTATTGTTTTACCAATAATGATAGGGGCATTGATATTTTCATTTCGCAATTCCCTAAAAGCACAACTGATTTGGATGGGAACACTTTGGTACATGGTATACAATTACATTTTTTATATGTACGGTGCCGCATTTAACAAATTCTTTCTGCTGTATGTATTTATTTTCACTTTGTCGGTCTATGCATTGATATTAGCACTAATAAAAACTGACATTCAAACACTTGCAAAAAGAACAAGTTCAAAAATACCAGTGAAATGGATAAGTGGCTTTATGTTATTTTTTGCAATTTTTATTGGTTCACTATGGATTGTACAATCTTTAAGCTTTGTTTTCACAAATGAGATACCAATTGGCATAACACAAACAGGCAACCCTACAGGAGTTGTTTTTGCAACCGATTTGTCTTTGCTAGTTTCAACTTTAACTGTTGGAGCCATCCTTTTGAGGAGAAGAGAAGTTTGGGGTTATCTTATTTCAGTCATTGCAATGACTAAATGCGTATTTTATCCATTTGTTCTTGTAATTGGCGGAACAATTTCATATCAAAAAAATGGAATTTGGGATAGTTTTATACCCGTATATATTTTCCTGTGGATTGGATGTTTATTCGCATTTGGACATTTAATTCAAGGTATTGACAGAAAAGCAAATGGAATAAAATAAGCAATTTAATAAAAGCTGGTAACAATGTATATACAGTATATCCGAACAAAATTTTATTATTCTTTATCGAACTGATAGACAAGTCTTAGGGGTTGTTTTTAAGAGGAGATTAAAAACAGCCTAACATACAAACTACTATACTTTCTACTGTAATATTCGGGAGAAAAAAGAAATTGATTTTTTTTTATTTTTTTCAATTTTCATCAAATCTTGCTTACCATTTTTTTCAATAGGCTTCAATCAAGTCTTTTTAGCCAATACATTAGTTTTGTGCGAAATTAATTTTACACAAAACTTTTGCTTATGGTTAAACTCATTGATGACAACGAAAATGACAGAGAAAACATCATTAATTAAATTCAAATTATGAGATTATAAAGTTACTATAGCTTTCAGTTGAGCATGGGGATAATCATAAGCTATTATTTATTAACATTTTAATGAAGCTTATGATGACGCAACAAAAAATTGTTGGAGAGAATTTTGAAAAGGATTGCCTTGCAGTATTTGAAAATTTATTGCAAGGATATAGAAAGGCTAAAGAATCAACAGTATGGGAATCCAATATGGACAACCTTGTTGAGAAGTTGACACAGTTGCCAACAGACCCATTTCCAACTGAGTTAATGAAGATTTTTGACTATCACTATCTCGTAGAATCTGAGGATATAAATACTATAATTGAGAAAGCTCTTATTTTAAGAGTGCGGATGGAACATACTAAAAGGTATGTTACTATCAACGAGCGATACTTTTCTTTTTTTTTCTTACCTCCCAATACCCACCTTAAAAGACTTGAAGTATATAATAACGAAGGAGAACTTTGTTATTTACAGGTCGGTAAAATCCGAATAAAGCTAAAGGCATTATTTCAATGGCTTATTTCTGGCACCAAACAAGTCAAACTTCATGATGTAATAGGTTTTCGACAAAAAACCACTTATCTCAAAAGTTTAGAGATATATTTTTACTCACCTTTCGTTGACCTTTCGTCAACAAACCCCCAAGACTATTATAATTTTTTCTGTGACTATTTTGGGAAAATACAGTTTCTCAAGTATTCTGGATGGTTCTCTACAAGAAATTATCTTTGATTGGTGTGTTAATAGTGGGCATTGGGGAGCTAGAGGTGTTCAGCGTGTACTTAATCAATTCTTTGATGAAGACTTAAAGATGGATGGCATTATAGGTTTCAATACCCTGACGGCTATTAATATTCACGAGCCTAAAGATTTGTTTTGGGAGATTAAAAAGGCAAGAATCCGCTATTACCATAAGATTGCCAAGAAAGGCCAAAACCATTTGTTCCTTGACGGGTGGTTAAAGCGGATTGATTTATTGGTGTATTCTACCTAGAAGCGATTGTTCTAAATTAATTTATTTTATAAAATAAGACTAAGTACATGACAAAAATTCATAGACATTTATATTGAATTGATTTCCAGGGTTTGACAAAATGTTAGCAATCGTAGAAAGTCCATATTTAAATATACTTTTTGCTTTACGTCCGTGTTTTTTGATCGAAATTTTCTTCA
>JBFHFS010000045.1:0-39412 GCA_041583495.1 Marinilabiliaceae bacterium
CACCAAAAGCTTTCCCTCATCATCAAACAAAATGGAGGGATTGTCGTGATCGTCCACCTCCGGAAAATCCATCACAATATGGGTCGAAATCTCCCGGGTATCATGATCGTAGCAGCCCACGGTGATGTTTCCATAATTATCGACCCATCCCGAATAGGTCCGCCGGTGGTTTCCTTCATAATAGACCGCCCGTGGATCGGAAAACCAGCACCAGGAGCCATTAAAGGTAAAGGACTGGAATGATTCACCGTCCCGCCCGGCAGGTTGGTTATTTTGCCTGGTCGAAACCACTTGCAGTTGGGCGCTTACCCCCACCATGGGAATAAACCACATCCACACTATAAATAACGCCTTATTATTGATTACTTTCATGCCTGTCAGGATTTACATTAGTACGTTAACCATTTATTTCATTCTGCATCCCCCTTCCTCTCCGACTTGGACAAAAACTTTCCCCAATACAATTACCCGACTTAGAGAAACAACGGAGTGAAGCTGGGAGATCCTAATCTTTTAATACTTATAGTCATCAAACGCCATAGATTTTTGACGTTCCGGAGACCGGTAATAGTTACCGGTACAATTACCGGTCTGGGCCACCGCATTTCCTCCTTCACCAAACGTAATGAGATTATCGGACACCACACTGTGGGTGGTATTATTCAAGCGCACCACCGTCTGGGTCAACAGGGTATGCACCACATTATTGGAAAAAAGCAACTGATCGGCATTATCAAACTGAATAAAAGACTGCCCATTGGCCTCATTATCCACAGTAACGTTACGCTTCCGGCTATCTAAATACTGCGAAATGGTATTCCCCGTCATGGTCAGATTTTTCGACCGCTTGATATGACAAAAGCCTCCATAAGCGGCGGCACCAGTAGATATTTTCCAGTTGTATAACACATTTCCGGTAATAGAGGAACTTTCGATATTATCGATTTCGAAGCATTTACTCACATATGCAAAAGTGTTGTTGTGCAGCGACGACATGATGGGGTGATTCAGATTCATCGCTGTTTCCAGATCGGCAAAACAGTTGTTACTGATCAAGGTCACCTGCCCGGGGCCATGGTAGCGAATGCCATAGGTCAGTTGACCAAACCAATTGTTGGTGATATAACTTACATCGCTGGCCGACACCTCAAGACCCACGTAGAGGTCGGTAAAATAACAACCCGTTATACGAATCAATTCGCACTTGGCCGAGCCCTGGCCTCTGGGTGGCGGCGGCAATACGATGGCCCGCTGTCCCTCGGCTTCCACATTGGCGTAACGATCGTTTGACGGATACCAATGCAACCTCCTGAAATCCGGCTCATCACCCCGAAACCGGCTGTAGCCGTCTGCGGTATTCACCCCCGTATTATTATACCCTACAAAGGCCAGATTTTCAATTTCCACTTTGAGATTTTGGTTATCCCAGGGCGTTTCCCCCGATGGGAAAGCCCTCGAAGCCCCGGCATAGTCGAAGGTAATGCATTGAGGTCCCGTATTTTTCCCAAAACGAAAGACACTCCCACTTTGGATATTCATCCCGTGAATGTCAATGCCTCCATGACCATGCCCAACCAACTTTACCCCGGCCATTTTCACCCTTACCGGGCCATCCAGGAAATAAATCCCCGGAGCAAAAGAGATCGTCGCCGACACATTCTCTATAGAGGCAAGATCATTGAAGATGGCCTGCAGCGCGTTCGACACCTCTACTTCGCCATTATTCTCCAGGTGGTAGCTCCGCTTCCCTTGGTTCGTAATCGCTTCGACGGTCGCAAAATTCTTTTTCGTCACACCAATCTTATGAGGATCCTGCTCATATTTTTGAGCATAGATGGAGGTCCAGCACAAAAAAGTAAACATAAAAACCAGTCTATTTCTCATTACGCGTCTTTTTAAATAATCATTTAACAGTTCTCCAAACCTCCTGCCCGACAACAGATCCCGATAATCCGATAAAACAAACAACCGGCACTGAAGAGCCCTGAAAAATAGAGAATTCATAATAATCAGTGCCTTTAATAAAAAAGAACAATTACCAGCCAATCTAATTTTCACATACTAAAATATCCGTCCCCTTCCTTAATTCTTAATCCTTTCAATTACCCAATAATCACTAAGCCACCCGTTTTCGTCGGTGCCGGGAATAAGGAACTTCAAATGGGACCGTTTTCTTCCGACAGAACGGCAATTTTGACCTTTCAACGACAAACGCCTATCTCCCAGATCTTTTCGTGCTTTCTCGAAATATTTTTGCATGGCATTAACAATCTCAGGATGCTGACCTGAAACATCGGTGGATTCATTGACATCCTCCTTCAGATCAAATAACCGGCCGTCGAACAACATTTTCCAGTTCTTATAACGAATCGCCGCCAACTCATCTCTCCAATAATAATAAAACACCTCTCTGGGAGAAATCTTTGTTTGTCCCGTTAAAAAATCGGTCATATCCATTCCGTCCATAATCGGTAAATCAGACACCGGAATCCCGGCCAAACGCGCAAGAGTTGGGAAAATATCCAGCGCGGAAATTAGTTGACTATTTCGTGTATTCGCAGGAATCTTTCCCGGCCATCGCACAATGCCCGGCACTCTAAAGCCGCCTTCCCAATAGGTTCCTTTGCCTCCCTTTAAGGGTAGGTTAGCTGTTGGTCCAACACCTCCGTTATCGGAGATGAACCACACCAGCGTATTTTCATCTAGTCCCAGAGTTTTTAGGGTATTCATAATTCGCCCCACACTGTAATCCACTTCGGCAATAGTCCCCCCTTTTTCTCTGTTAGAATTTTGCGTGTTCTGAGCAAAGCATGCCTGCGAAAACCACGGATTGTGAATAAAGGAGTGCGGCAGATAGAGAAAAAATGGTTGATCTTTATTACGGCCTATAAATGAAATCGCCTCATTGGTAAACCGATCACATAACAATGCTTGTTTCTCATCTGTGTCGATGGTATCGATCACCTCGCATCCTCTTAAAAGCGGCAGGGGAGGGCATTTAAAAGATCTTAATCGCGGCCACATATCATTGGAATAAGGAATGCCATAATAATAATCAAACCCATGATTTAGGGGGAGGAATTCCGGTTGGTCACCCAAGTGCCATTTACCAATACAGGCGGTAATATAACCAGCCATTTTTAATTGTTCGGCCAGAGTCGTTTCGTCTCCATTGAGCCCAAGGCTGTCGGCAGGGAACAAAACCACGTTGTTGTTGCCCCCCAGCCCCAGCCCAACTCGTTGTGGGTAACAGCCGGTTAACAAAGCAGCCCTGGAAGGAGAACAAACTGAGCTGGCGGAATAGAAAGAGGTCAGCACCGTTCCCTCTTCCGCAAGAATGGTAAGGTTAGGCGTTACATTCTCAACCGACCCAAAAGGTTGGATCTCTCCATAACCCAGATCGTCGATATTGATAAGAACAAAATTAGGTTGTCTTTGCTCCTGACTGACGCCCCTGTGGCAATAATAAAAAAAGAAAGCCATAAGGGCACTCAAAATAAGGATTCTCCTATTCTCCATAATACTCATGTTGCCCCGGAATATCGTCACCGCTCCACACCTTCTGTTGAAACCATTTACCCGCAGGATCGGTCCAAAAAGGTGCATCGGCAGGCAACCCTAACTGGGTCAATCCCATGGTAACCATATAGAGCGAACCGGTAAAGGTATACACATCTCTGGAGTTGATCTGTTTGCCCACCACTCCTGGATTTAACCAGCCCTGTTCATCAAAGGTCCCGGGGGCTTCCATAACTCTCCTGGTCACCGCCATCAAAGCAGCTCTTGTAGATCCAGGCTCCAAGGTGGATGGCAACAAATCTCTGTAAACCATATAACCCAACAACTGAAAGGCCGCTATTCTATAGGCTCCGGACCGCCCAATCACCGGGAAGGTGCCCTCGGGGGATATCAGATGTTCCTGTATCTCGGCATATCGTTTGGCTCTACCCAGTTCAATAGGGTATAGTTCTTTAAGCGGGTGTTCTTTTTCTTTACAGACTTTTAATACCTCCATCAACAAAGGATGAATCACATAGCTGTTGTAATAATCCCAATGAAACTGCGAGCCATCCCCATACATACCATCCCCTACATACCACTCCATATGTTTGTTGATGCCATATGTCAGCTTTTCCATTTCACAATCTCCCGTAAGCTTCCAGATGGCAGCTTCTATTACAGAAGCAAACAACAACCAATTATTATTAAACGGTTGATAATTACGATGCGACTTTAAAGCCTTTATTACGTTTTCTTTATGGGATGCCGCTAAAGGCTCCCATAATTGTTTGGGGGCAAGCAACAAAGGATAAGCCAGATAAGCCCCATGAACAATCCGCTCATAAGTCTCGGAATCTTTATCAAAAAGGTAGTCGGCCGAAGTGGGGTCGGTAATATTGATGATGGCTTTTAGGGATAAATCAATGTATTTAGCTCTCAGCTTTCCCTCCGGGGTTTCATCCTTTCCCAACGATAACCAGGGCGCCAACCCCGAAAGAGAACGCCCAACAGCCTGTATATTGGTGGTGCGAATATCACACTTGTCATTGCTGGTTTCCCACTCTTTACGAGGAAGAACCTGATCCAGGCGCTGTTCACTCAATGGGATTAAAACCGGATCTACTATTTTCTGCATTAATTGAATGCAGTAAGCCCGGTCCTGAGCCCCTGTTGTCCCCACTTTATCAGTCTTCTCCTCGGAGGGTGTCGCACACCCAACCGCAAATACCGTTAGCGATAAAAAAATAATACTCTTCAGTCGGTTCATCTCTATAATTGTTTACACATTTGTATTCGATGGAACGCCACATGAATTTATTCTCCAATCCTATTTCGAACAGGTGATTCTGCTTTGAATCAGAATAATCAACATTCATGGCCGATTCATTTGTCTATTATTAAGCTAGGTCCCTTTCTAATTATTTTATTGGTTGGCCGCCCAACAACTGATACATCTCAGAGGCCGCCAACAGGAAAGCCCCGGTGGCAAATATTTCGGAGTTTTCTTCGGTTAACTCCGCGCTGGGATCAATCCCTTCACCCTGGACATGGCCTAACCTGCCATTGGCATTTACACACGCACAAATCGCGGCCCAGGCTTTGTCGACCTGCGGCCTGAATTGAGGATCGAGCAGGTCGTTATTAAGCCCCCAGGCAAACATATACACAAAAAAAGTACTGCAACTGGTATCTCCCATATCCATGTAGCCAGGATCCAGAAGGCTGGGTCTCCATAAACCATCCTCATCCTGTAGTCTCAATAACTTCGAAGCCATCTCCCGATAAAGCTGCTCGTACTTATCCCTTGAGGGATAATCAGGGGGCATCATACTTAAAATCTCGGTTAATGCCCCCACGGCCCATCCATTGCCTCTGCCCCAGAATACTTTCTGGCCATTGGAGCTGCGCTTATCGAAGTATCGGTCGTCGCGGAAATACAGGGAGTCTTCTTTTGAATAAAGATAATCGGTAGTCACCCACCACATCTGATCCATATAGTCCAGATACTTCTTTTCGCCCGTTACCTGGGTCATGGTGGCAAAAGAGGGAGGCGCCATAAAAAGATAATCCAGCACCGACCACCACTCTTCATTGGAGGGATATGGTTGATCGCCAAACCGCACATTAGCAAATCGTTTTTTCCGGCTGGCCAGATAAACATCCATCACCCATTTGCTTTTCTCGATCATCCGGGGATCTTTATCCAACCCATACAACCAGGCCCAGTTGTTGATGATTTTAATATTATTTCCATCAAAAATCACATCTTTTATCCGCCAGTCGGCATGTTGGCCCACATTAATCATCTCCTGCTTATACCTGTCTTCCTTGGTCAGCTCATAGAGTTTGGCCACCCCATCGAAATAGGTGCCCCAGTGCCATTCCAAAATCCGATCCAGATCATAGGGGTTGGCAAATTGCCAGTCGGCGGTTTTCCGCATCACATCCAGAATCTGCCCGGGATTCAACGGGTCGGTCATTATGGGTGCTGGAACATCCATCTTAATAGAACTGTGATAACGCTCCGACCACTTGATCCATGTGGTCCAGCTGGCAAAGCTGTATTCAATATATTTGGTATTTTGCATCCAAAGCACCTGAACCGGATTGTCTTCACTGGCACCCCGCACCGCAAACGGACGAATATTGTCTTTGGTGGAGCCTTGCGTCACAAAATCCACCTTCCACGAATTTCCACCATTTTTGGTTGTCCATTGTTCTATTTCAAAGACGGAATCTCTTTTAACCGAAAGATAAAGTTTATTGGTATTCTCGTGATCGATACAAATGCCACCCGAGTAGAATTTTTGCAGTTCCTGCCTGCCCTTAGGGGTTTTGGGGAACCAACCACCGGAATTGATCAGATCGTAACTTTTCCATTCCTTCCCGGTCCATTTGGCGTAACAATAATAATGATCGGTAGTGGAGGGAAATTTAGCATATACGAGCACAGGATGACCCTTCTCATCTTCGGCCACATCCCAGTTCCACGCCCTGGCTTTGCCTTCTTTGGCATCATAAACCAGGTCTAATTCCTCCGGCTTCAGGGGCAACTCACCAACGCTTTTTATCTTTTGTCCGTTGGCTTTAAAAAAAGCCCCGTTCTGATAATAGGTGTAATAGAGACTGTTATTGGCCTCCTTATCCGGGTGACCTTGGGTGAACACAAGATGAATCTTGCTGTCCCCATTGGAATAAACCTCGGTGTAAGGCCGGCGAAACCGATAAATAGGATCAGGCATATAAAGGATCTGACCTTTCGACCAGGTATCCCCACCATCCTCACTGGTTGACATCCCCGGTATTCCATCCACTCCCCGCCAAAAGACAAAGAGCTTGCCTTTTTCTGCTTTTAACTGTACCGGATTGGTATAAGTATGGGTAAAATCGGTGTTGGCCTCTGTCTTATCCTTCTCATCGTTCAGATACAGCTCTTTAACCTCCCCCCACTCTGTGATGTCCTCCGAATTACGCGACTTAATAAGAAACACCGGCTTAGGCTCAGGGGTATCTCCATATCCATGTCGTGTAAAAAACACCAACAGCTTTCCCTCATCATCAAACAGGATGGAGGGGTTATCGTGATCATCAACCTCCAGATAGGCTTTAACAACGTGGGTGGTAATTAAATGGGTGTCATGGTCGTAACAGCCCACGGTGATGTTCCCATAATTATCAACCCATCCCGAATAGGTGCGTTTATACTTTCCCTTAAAATAAACCGCCCGGGGATCGGAGAACCAACACCAGGATCCATTAAAAGTAAAGGAGGTAAACGATTCGCTATCGTGCCCCGTCGATGAATTGACCCTTGCCGGCACCACTTTAACCTGAGCATTTACTGCCAGAGTGCAAACCAGTAATAAACCGATTACGATGATTGTCCTATTCATTTCACGTATTGTTTTGATGAATAACATCTAATTTTTTCCAAAAAATCAGACCCTCATGGTCTAAAAGAACCTACCGTGCGCTTAAGGGAGGTGTGGTCTCCTTTCCGGGCATTCTTGGGCCCTTCAAGAGTGCCGATCCTGCCTGCCTTTATCTTGGTTTCACAACCGACACCAACAACGGATTATTTTTAAGTTTTGCTTGTTGGGCGATGTAACTATTCCACTCTTCAGAAGACGAGAACTGACCGGATTTTTTCCATCCAAACCCAGACCAGAAACGAAACGCGTTGGGTTGGATACTCAGGGTTACCCAATTATTCTCAGCATCCTTTTTAGCACTTAACTCAGAGTCGGGCCCGGTGCTTGAATCAATTACAATAGCGGTTCCCAAAAAACTGTCATCCATTGTCTCCCAAAAAGTTAACCACCCCTCTTCATCCTGAAAAAGAACAACTCCCGCCTTGTTGTGATGAGTAATTCCAATGGCGACACAATCAACGACCTTCTCTCCAGAATACTTAACATCGCATTGAAAAAGGTTGCTTCCCAAATCGATGGTAAAAGTTTTTTTCTCATCACCGGTATATTTATCCCCAATATGGGCGGGATAATCGAGCTCAAAGATCGACCGAATCGGCCCATTGGCAATGACCCGCCAATCCTTGAAATTTTCACTCAGCACATACTCGCCATTGATTACAATAGCGGTTCCACCACATCCCCGGCTGGTTCCAACATGGTAATTATCCAATCCTTCCCCATCATCCACATGGTATGATTTTCCCTGGCCCGATTTAGCATACCACTTATTGATAATCGGATAGCTTACACGCTTCAACCAGCAGTCGATACCACTTGAGATTAATCCGGCAGGATCCCCGGCTTCAATCAATCTTTGACACTCTGGGCCATAAGTACGGAAGGCCACCCGGTCGTTCTCCCAGGCAAAATCGTCTATTCTTTCGGGCACAAAACAGCAAAAGGCAGACTCCTGAATGGAGGCACCCTCCGGGGCCTCCGTATCCTGAACCACCATAAAAGACCGCGTTTCCCTGGCTTTTACATCCACCTGGAATACCAGGTAATCGAAGAGGGAATCCTGATCCACATCAATAAGTTGGGTCAACAACCGCTTCCCCGAAGCATCTATAACTTTCAGACTCCGGGCATTTTTCCGGGTGAACCCCTCCAACTGATCCAGCCAAACTTCCACCGTTTCCGCATCACGATTCAATTCCATTGTATTGCTCACCGACACCTCACAAGACCATGGTTCACAATTACAGGATGTCAGTAAAAAAAGCACCAAAAACCCCACAATCAAAATCTTCCAAATTGACTTATTCATCTTGTTTTATTCTTTACAATAATCGTTTTAACTTCCTCTTAAGGGTGAACATCAACATCTTCGGGCTATTCACCCCTAAAGGCTTTTTTTAATTTCCGACACCAGCTATTCCTGGTTCGCATTTCTTTGCAGCCTCCCAGAAAATTTAACGGTCGCCCTACCCCGCACCCTTTTCAGCTTAACAAAAATAAAAAGACCCACCCGGGTGGGGGGTGCAAAATTGTATCCAATGAGTCACCCAAATGTCATAAAGGGTCATTTTCGTTGCAAGATGGAGGTAATCGTGTCGCAACCTGAAACAAAAAGCCCCCCTCCATGGACGACCCCTAGCCGCTTTTTTGTGACCAGGCCCTTAAACCATCCAGACCATTGATAAGGTTACAAGTTAATGGTCACACTACTCCCGGAAAACTCTCCGCGAGGCAAATTAATGGTTACGGCATCCTGTCCGGAAAGCCCCAGATGAAACCGGCTCATCTTGCGGCTGGGATCGGAGGCGGATATTTGAAAAACCCGCCCCTCTTTTATCTTTAACATCACCACCCCCGGGGAATCCAAAGAGACCCATTGATCGTCTCCAATGGCCACCGAACCTGCCTCATAAAAAACCACCTGAACAATGCCCAAGGGAGCATGCCTCACGCACTGCACCATTGAAGTATTCGACAAAATTTCGATTCCACGATCCCGGTTCAACTGCCCGGGTGAGGTATGCGGAACTACCATGTACTGGTAAGTCACCTCCCTGGTATCCATCGGACCGGGATACAACCACAAGGATACCCCTTGAGGCCTGACGCCATGGTCGATCCAGAGCTTAAAGACATCTTTATATACCAGCTCTTTGGGGGAAAGAGATTGCAGGTTGATGTCGGACCACCGTCCTGATCCAGTTTGGTTAGAAAGGTTTATTTTCACCGGCTGGGGAAACAGATATCCGGTTCCGTCGTGGTACACCCAATTAGCTTGGTCTATAACGTGTTCACCTGTTGCCATCTTAACGCCACCGTCTGTATTGGAAACAATTACATCTCCCCTCAGGAGCGATTGATTAAGAGTGGTTACCAACGGGCAACGAAAATGATTAGAGGCAATCCCTGCACCCAGACAAACATACTCTTCATCGAAGAAAAACCAGGATTTCTTGGCATGGATATTATCATGTGGGCTAATAAAATCGAAGGCCACCACCCCATATAACCCATCGGTTGTAGCCCCCACGAAGTCGGTTAATCCATCTTTTTGAATCTCTTGTACAGAAGGCAAGTTGTTTTTTTGCAGAACCGTTGTGCCGGGAATTTTCTGCCAATCGTAAACCGGCCATATATTGAGATATTCATCCCCTCTCACCGCTAAGTGATTAGCACCATCAGATTTATGATGATTGAAGATCCCTTCACTATTATGAGCCAGCTCCATATTCCGGTTGCGGGTGGAATACATCCTTATCGACGAGTAAAAATCGGGACGTTGAAATACAAAATGCTCCGATTGCCAGAAGAATTTACAAAACGAAAGCGTGGGCTTATCCGTTTTCCCCCGGCGAAGATCAATAATCTCTTGTATCTCCGTGCAGCGATAGTCGGTAGCATGAAGAAGATTCTCCATGGGAATGAACGAATAAATCAAATCGGTCTCCGGCCGGGTGATATCCCTATTGGCAACCCCTTTTTCATCATACATGCCATAAACCATTTGTTTACAAAGTCCATCCAGAAAATAATCGACCAACAACCTGGTTTTTTCTTCCGAAAACGCATATTTGGTTCCCACCACACAGGCCGCCCATAGAGCGCAATTTTCGCCATAACCCAATCCGTAAGAGATGGTATTGTTCACCCGGTGCACCCGATGATGAAAGCTAAAATCGCATTGCATGCCTCTGTAACCGGTCATGATATTTATCTGATCTACAATCACCTTAATAATCTCGGCAAATTTTTCTTCCTCACCCCTCAAAACATAGTTTTGAGCTTCTATAGAACAAATCTTTACCCGGTCGGCACTTTGCCGTGCCCAGGGCTCCTCTTTTCGGGCACGCCGGATCATGGGCTGCAATTTTTCCAGGAGTTCTGGATCAATATCCTTTTCCATAATCAGAGCAATCTTAACAAATGTTCTGGGAGTAAGAACAATATTATGCCACCAGTTATCGCTTATAAAATTATGTGCACACCAAAAAGCCAGAGCCTTATTGATATCGGCTTTCAATCTCTTGCTTCTGTAGAACTTCGACTCCTTGTTACTGAACGACATTGCCATTGCTTCCAGGTTGGCAATGTGAATGGCGTGCTCATACCCCACCAGGGATAAGTCGCTGTAATCGACATTGGGCCAACTGCCATCTTCTTTGAGGGTAGCCATCGCTTGGGTTACAACTGAATCGTCAACTTCAACTTTAAGTAACTCTTTTACGAGACGCTTTTTGATTACTTGCATATCCGTTTGTCCGCAAACCTGAACTGATATTACCACAAACAAAATAAGACCGAGGATTCGTTTCATTCGAATATCCTTTATTAAAGGTTGGAAAGATGCTCCCCGAGTTGCAATGCAATTAGAAGGCGAACTGAAAAGCTCATTAAGAATTAGAAGAAAGAAGTTTACTAACCCAACAGGCTTTAACAAATCCTCTGTAAAAAACTTGCTTGATTTGTTTTTACCCAAGAAAACCTTTGCGGATCTGGGATGTTTTAAAAAGTCCATTGACCCGGACAATGAAGGGTCAATGGACTTATAACATTACATCCAACTATCGAAATACTAATACCCCGGATTAGGCTCCAGGACCTCTAGTGTATTTCTTTCAATTTCACTAAATGGAATCGGGAATAAGGCATGTTTTGGCTTAATGGTTTTTCCTGAGTACGGATTGGCCAAAACAGTTCTTTCGACCATTTTTCCCACACGGCTCAGAGTCATCCTTCTGGGCTCCTCATAATTTAACTCTCTCATTCTTTCATCCAAAATATAATCCAGATCCACATCGGCTTCATCAACGGGGATCGCTCCAGCCCTATTCCTGACCATATTAATATCATCGGCTGCTTTTTTCATCTCACCTTGGGCCAAATAGGCCTCCGCCCTTAAGAGGTAAGTTTCAGCAACCCTCATCAGGTACCAGTCGTGATAAGTTATCCCTGCCAAGCTATTAACCTCTCCGGTAGCTTTATTTAACATGATCGCATCGGGATGATCGTTCATGGTGGTCACTTTGGTAATATAAGGGGTGTAATACATCATCGTATCCTGATTAGTCAAGGCATCGAACCAAGTCTGCGGAAACTCACTTACGTACTTTCCAAACCAGGCAGAGGCGGGATTATTCACGAGCCAATCCCGCTTAATGTTTCGTTCATTGTTACGAACATCCACATTCCAGTTTCCTCCACCCCAAATGGTGTAGAGCAAATAGGAGGTTGGCGTAACAAAAGCCACCGGTCTTCCACCTTCCTGTGTAGTGGGTCCAAAACCAATATTCACCCCATTGGGATCTTTTATCTGCCAGTAAATAGGACCATAATTTCGTTCGTAGCTTAAGGCATTGGAGTTATTGTAGTTATAATCATCTTCTGCGCCTCCACCAAGGGTAGAAACATCTACTTGTATCACAAAAATGCCCTCTTTATTGCCGCTACTTCTGTTTTGGTTATCTTTCTGAAAAAGGTCCCAATAAGGATCTCCATCGTCATTCTGCTTCGAGCCAAAACGAGTGGTCATCAACTCAATATTTGGATCGTCAATAACGGATGTGGCAGCAGAAATGGCATTAACAGGATCGCCAATAGCCAGGTAAAGTTCAGCCAATAAATGAGATGCTGCGGCGTTGCTGGCCTTTCCCGGGGCAGAAACCTCTGTAACACCGGGTAACAATCTGGCTGCCTCTTCGAGATCGGCAATTGCAAAAGCCAGAGTTTGCTCTTTTGTCGCTCTCACAAAGTCCCTTCGCGGGCTGGTAATTTCCTCTTCGACCAGAGGCACCCCACCATACAGATAAACCAAGCACCGATAGGCATACCCTCTAAAGAATTTGGCCTCTGCCATATGCAGGTCCTTATCTTCTGAAGAGGCATATTCGATGGCATCAATCCTGCTTAAAATTACATTGGCATTAAAAATCATTTTATAATAATTACTCCAGAAGTTTAAGGCCACCCCTGAGGTTGGCAATAATGTACTTTCGTAATCGCCAAAATAGGCCGTTTCAGAACGGGAATAAACGACCAGATCGGTACCATATTGCAAATTAGTGGTAGTCCAGTATTTTCCGTCATTATAAGTCCGCATCTGATTATAAAGATGTGTCAGTGCAGACTCAATATCCACGGGTTTTGTATAGGAGTTATCAGGACTTAAAAAGTCCAGTGGCTTCTCAACGAGGATATCCTCATTACAAGAACTAAGCTGAAATAGCAGGCCTATTATAAATAGGTATTTAAATATTTTCATGATCAATAAATTAAAATGTCAGATTAACACCAATAGAATAACTTCTCATTACAGGATAAGCGCCTGTTTGAAATCCGGCCCCCGTTTCAGGATCGGTACCCTTCCATTTTGTCCAGGTATAAAGGTTTTTCCCTGATATAAATAATCTAAGATTATCAATTGAATATTTGGCCAGAACATGCGAGGGAATATTGTAGGATAAATTAACATCCTGCAGTCTCACAAAACTTCTGTCCCGGTAAATATTAGGATCAATTGGGTCGCCATATCTTAACCCTGAATATTCCCCATTTGGATTCGAAGGGGTCCAATAATCAAATTCTTCAACCGTATTGAAAGTAGCCATGGTGTAATACTGCCATCCAAACTCAGCTTTTTTAGCCGAATTATTTCCAAGGTAATGATCTTTGCCTCCCTGAATTGAGTTAAGGAAAACACTCAGACTCCAGTCTTTATATTTAAATTCGTTTAAAAGACTGAACCTGTAGGCCGGATCTGAATTACCAATAAAATCCCGGTCACCGGCGGCAGTAATGCCTTCCTTATCATCTAAATCCTTCAGTATATAATTACCCGGATAATAACCACTGGGGATGTCATCGCCAATTTGATATTTCCCGTCTACCACATAATCATAAATCGTTCCAATGGATTTTCCAATAAAAAGCTTATTAGCAATAAGGTCATCCTCTTTTCCGTCACCATCATCATCTCTTCCCAGAATGGAAACAATCTCATTGGTATTGGTCGAGAAGTTCAGGGTTGTACTCCAATTAAAAACCCCCTCTTTTACATTTAGCGAGTTAATTGAGAATTCGAAACCTCTGTTTGCCAACTCCCCAATATTACTGCTCACAGAGGAGAACCCGGTAATACTTGGAATATTCACATTAAACAAGATGTCTTCTGTTTTACTCGAATAGTAATCCAATGACCCGTTTATCCGGCTGTTGAGTACCCCAAAATCGAGGCCCACGTTCATTCCTGTAGTGGTCTCCCACCCCAGATCGTTATTGGCTAATGAGTTAATGCTCTGCCCATAGGAAGATGAACCACCATCACCATAGACATATTCGTATCCACCACTCACTTTAGCTAGAGTAGAATAACGGCCAACGGTTCTATTACCGCTTGAGCCATACGATCCCCTAACTTTAAGATGATTAGCCCAGGGTATAGCTTCCTGAACAAATTGTTCATTACTGGCCACCCATGCCAGAGCGGCAGAAGGGAATATTCCAAATTTCTTATTGGATCCAAAACCTGAGAAACCATCGCGCCTCACCGTGACTGTTGCGATATATTTATCATCCAGCTTATAGTTAAGCCGCCCCATTTGATACAAGCTAAACTCCTCCCAAGCCCCTGAATTGGCATATTGTTTATCCACATTTCCACTCTGCAGACTGTTATAGCCCAAAGTTTGATTCAAATATTCTCCAGTTTCGGCAGTGGTAGATTCTCCATTCCGGCCTTCGTATCCATACACCAACGTGGCATTCACACTGTGCCTGCCATTAAAGGTTCTCACATAGGAAATGAGGTTATCAAGGGTTTCGTCCACCGATAAAGAGTTATATTTATAAGCCGACCCGGTTTGGTTATAACCGTAAGGATCGAACTGGAAGGTTCTTCCTGTTCTATAGTTGGTTGAGTAGTTAATTTTATACGACAACCCCTCAACATAGGGAACATCGAAGGTGGCGTAAAAATTTCCAAAAAGGTTCAGCCGCTTATCCAGGTTATCAATATCCAACACAGCCAAAGGATTTCTATCATTCCCAACGGGATACAGGTTTAGGGTTCCATCCTCATTGAATGGTTCAACAAGAGGAGAAAATATCATCCCGTTTCTGATGTCTGCAGCGACTCCCGAATAATCCCCACTGGAAACAAATGTCTGCATCCCTATTTTCAGCCAACTGGCGACCTCAGTCTCAAAGTTAGCTCTCACGTTTATCTTATCGTAAGTATCGTTTTTCGCCCAGTTGGCCTCATCGGTATATCCTGCGGATAAAAAATAAGACAATTTATCCGTATTTCCGGTCATACTTGCATTGACATTATAAATAAACGGATCTTGCGTTACCAGATCCATCCAGTTGGTATTGGTTCCATTGGCATAACCTTCCTGAATCTGTTCCATCGACCAGGTGGGGACCGGATCAAAGGCCGTATTTGGGGTGGTATAATCAGGTCCAACAAAGGCTTGCTCCCAATACATCCCTGAAGTTTTGGCGATGTACCCGTCTCTATCCAATGGGTGCAATCTGTTGCTGGGCTCTGAAGTAGAGTAATAAGACGAAAAAGTAAAACTGGGTTTTTGCGCTTGCCTTCCCGTCTTGGTCGTAATGATTAAAACACCATTGGCAGCTTGAGAACCATAGATCGCTTTTGAACTGGCATCTTTCAAAACATCCACCGACTGGATGTCGTTGGAATTAATATCAATCAAACTCCCCCGATAAATTACTCCGTCCAACACAATCAATGGAGAAGTGCTACCCGATAAAGAATTTCTTCCCCGGATGGTTAAGGAAGCCTCTCCTCCGGCACCCGTAACAGCTCCAATATTTAAACCAGGGACTGTTCCTTGCAAGGATTGGGTGATACTTGTATTTGGCTGATCTCTAAAGACCTCTATATTGGCCCTGGTAACCGATCCGGTCAGGTCAGATTTTTTCATCGTTCCATATCCCACAACGACCACTTCATCCAGGCCATGCATAGCTTCCTTTAAAACGATATCAAACCGGGTTTTGCCGGCCACCTCTACTTCTACGGTGGTCATTCCAACGAATGAAAAAATGAGTGTAGCATCTTCAGAAATGGAAGAGAGCTTAAAAGCACCCTCCATATCGGTAATGGTTCCGGTACTAGTTCCCTTGATAACTATGGATGCACCCGGGATGGGCTCCCCTTTGGCATCCACCACTTTTCCAGTCACTGTTTTTTGTTGCTGAAACAGGCTGGTATTAACATCCGACAAAATGATTTGCCGGCCAACCACCTCGTAGCTGATATTGCGCCCTTCAAAAAGCTGATCCAGCGCCTCGAAAATACTCTTGTCCTTAAATTTTGCGGTAGTGGTAAAGTCCACATCCACCATTTTTTGGTTGTAGAGAAAGTAAAACTCACTTCTGTTTTCAATCTCGTCGAGAATATTCTCAACTTTCACATTCTCCATATCCAACGTGAGCTTTTTAGATTGTGCGTAGGAGTCTTCAGCAAAAAGCTGGATAGCACCTATTAACAAGAAAAACAGCGTTAATCGCATAATTCTGAGGATTTGGAGGAGAGAATAAGACAGACCTCCTCCTGATTTTGGATTTTTTTTCATAATTTTAAACGATTTTAGTTTAACCTTTATTTACAGGGGAATAGGAAGTTGCTGCTTCTTGTTCCCTTTTCTTTATTTACGCTTAATAATCACACTCTTTCGTGCAAAGTCCCCATTACTCTGTTGTTGATTGTCCACAACAGAATAATCGATGGGGGAGATCATCTTCAGCAAGCGGAGTACATCCTCCAGTTTTTCGTCCTCGAAAGTTGCCCGGAATATTAAATCCTTTAAAGAAGGGTCCATCACTTTTATATCCACATTAAACCAGCGGGAAAGTTCACGGGCTACCTGCTCCATATTTACATTTCGAAGCACCAGCTTACCCTCAACCCAGGCACTGTAATAGTCGGGGTCCACCCGGCTTTTGGAGAGACGATTTTCGGCCTGGTTGTAAACAATCATATCTCCCGGCTGCATCACAAAAGTCTGGTCATAGTTTTTAGGCGTCATCTCCACTCTTCCCTTGGCCAGCACCACCTCGGTGATCTCTTCATTGGGCCACATCTTTACGTTAAATTGAGTGCCCAAAACCTTTATGCGGGTCCGGGGACCTTCCACCACTAACGGATGCAGGGAGTCGGTTACCACGTCGAAATAGGCTTCCCCTCTCACCGACAGGTTACGTTCTGCAAAAGGCAACTGATACGCCAATTCGGAGCCACTATTGAGCCAGACCGATGAGCCATCAGGCAAATCTACATGAATACGTGAACCCAATGGAGCCACCACCTTCACCTGAGAGACTTTGGAAAATACCTGATGAGGTCTTAATTGAAACATGGCCGCCAGAACCATTAATGGCAAAAGCAAAACAGCTGCTATTCGGCTGTACCAACGCCACAAGGCGTGTCCTTTGGGCGTTGTAAGCTCATTTTGTTGAATGTTTTCCGAATTAATGAGATAGTGTATTCGATAAAGCAAAGGATTGAGATCCTCATCAGACTCAGACCCGGCCAAATCTTCCCAATCTTTTCTCATGGAATCTCTGAGTTGCTCCACGCTCTTTTTATCGCAAAACAACCGGGCAAACCGCTTGTCAATATCGGGCGTTTGTCCCTTTGCACTGTTCAGGTATTCACGAATGATATACTGGAGGTCCTGATTCATAAAATTGTGTCTCGCTTTATAAGTAATATCCTGGTTGAAGAAAAATCTCCCGCTTTTTTTTGAAGGTTTTTTAATCTTTTTTTTCAAATACATGTTAACAACCTGAAACAAAACCTCATAAACAAACCTGGCGCCTATGCAAAAACATCCCCAGATCCATTTTACAGTTTTACATAAACCTCTTATCCCTTGGCTTTATGATTAATTTTACCAAGCAGCTAATTTGGACGTAAGTTGGATGGGATTCGGGACAAAACACCTTTCGATTGGTGCCGGTAGGATCCGTAGATAAAGATCAATTGCTAAGAAATAAGTAAAAAAAGAGGCCCACCAACGGACCGGAGTCTTTAAGCTGTTCTTTTAAATACCTAATGACTTCTGAAACCTGGTTATCAACCGTTTTAGGACTTATACCCAGCTGCTTGGAAATCTCAGCTGCACTTTTGCCTTCAAAGCGACTCAGATTAAAAATCATTTGTCGTTTGGGCGGTAATTTCTTTAAAAGAGCGGAAATATGGTCCAGCATAAACCGATAAGTTATGCTTTGCTCGGGCAATGAATCCCCCTGATCGCTCACCACTGAAAGATTCTCCTCGATATAGAGCGAAGTATTTTGAAAGTATTTTTTTATCTGATTAAAAGCAATGGTAAAAAGGTAAGCCTGAAAACTTTTTTCTTCTTTCAACCTCCCACGGTTACGCCATATTTTCAAAAAAACATCCTGAACCAACTCCTCTGCATCAGCCGTTGACTTCAGATATTTGAGCCCAAAAGCATATAGCCGATGGGAATAAAGCTCGAACAGTTGATTAAAAGCTCCAACATCTCCCCCCTTTAACAGCTTTACCAAATTATCTGTTTTTGGCATTTGTTAACATTTAAGAGGGCAATTTGTCCTTTTTTCCTTGAAAATGCAAATATATTATACTGCCTTGAGAATTCCCAACCCCGCAATTAATTGGATTATAATGGCCTCAAGCGAATTAAAAAAACAATTTTTTTTCCTTAGAAAACCAACACCCCATGAATAGAATTTGCCTCCTTCGGGAAACCTATCCCTCAGGACATTGAACGATCAGTCACAATTATACAATAAGGAAAACTAAAGCTGACTCGAGAGCACCTTTACTCTATTTCCCTCTCCTCCAAATAACCCTGTCGCCAATGATACCAGGCTTATAAAGAAAAAATATACCCACGGATTTCTAAAAACTGTTCCATCTTTAATTTTTTTGTAAACCCCTGTTTTAATAGATTCTTCTAATAGTTACCCCTCCCCTCCACCAGCCGTTTGATCTTTTCGGCTGGCGTTTCTGCCGCAACGGCACAACCCGCGCTCATTATACCCGTGTTTCACGATCGTTTAAAACGCCTCACGAGCGGTGTACCCTTAAGTCAATTAGAAATTAACCTTCAAAAACACAAGGGGGGTAAAGGGCATGGAATCGGTATTAACATACACGGTATTGAGCTGATCCAAAGGAATCCGCTCGAAGCTCGAATACTTCACATTGTCGGCATCCAGAACATTCATAACCGAAAGCCCTGCCTCTCCATTAAACTTTTTAAACCCTAACCGGTATACCAACGATAGATCGAGCCGCCGGTAATCGGGTTCGGAATAGGACCGAGAGAGGTAACTGGTGTACAAGGGAAAACCCGAGCCATACACCCAGGCGCCCGAGAAATGGAAGTTGCCTACATTAACCAGACCCGTAAGCTTAAATTCGTGGCGTTGATCCTGGGGAGCCCTTCTGTAGTCTTTTTCGGGAAAATACGGGAAAAGTTCTTCGGCTCTCCCAAGGGTATAGGAAGCCCAAACCGAATGCCGGTAAAAGTCCTTCTTCACAAAAAAGTCGATGCCATAGCTGCGCCCCTTGCCAATGAAAACCGCCTCCCTGGTTCCTTGCGACCGCACATAACGGGTCATGCCACTGGTTCTTTTATGATAACCCTCTACACTAAAGGTGAAATTGGGAAGCCCCAGGGTAGCACCCGCTACCCAGTGGGTGGCCGACAATATGGGAATCGTCTCATCGTTGGCCAACGACCAGGTGTAACGATAATTTCCATTGTCGTCGACCAAGGAACTTTTGACCAAAAACTGATGATATTTCCCCCAGGCGGCATTAAACTTAAGTGCCTCGCCCATACTTTGACGCCATTCCAATCGGGGATCCAAATGGGTGATCCCTGAGACGGGTTGATGATTCATCCGAACCCCCGGCTTTAAATGGCCCCCACGCCATAAAGAGATATTGTCCTGCATAAACAAAACCAGCCGGTTCCCGTTGGCCTTAAAAGTGGAACTCTCCACCTCAAATGTATCCTCTCTCAGTATCACCTCATCAAAAACAGATTCAAGGCCAACCTCCAGGTCATGGCTGGTTCCCACCCGCGAAGAGTGGCTAACCCTGAGGTTCAACTCGTTCAGATCGGTCACCGAGGCGTTGTTCACCGTGGTAAAGACCATATTTAACCGTTTGTTTTCGAGCGTCCGAAGGATGTTATATTCACTCTCAAGAGAAGAATAGGTGGCACTAAACTGGGTACGGTTCCCGCCTTTCCAGTCTTTTCCGTAGAATATGGAAGCCCCCGTTTGGATATTGGCCTCCCGGTTAGTTTGGGCAAAAATATTATTGGTCCGATCCTGCCTCACCTCATAGGAGAACCGGTCCTCAGCTCCAAATACACTCACAAAAAACAGATCCCCATTGTCACCCTGCACCGAGTATTTGGCATTGACATCGTGAAACACATAATCGGGGGTCACATCTATTTGATAATCAAAATTTCCGGAGGATAGAAGCGGGAAATCCTCCTTATTCAGGAGGTCGTAATAGGTCTGCCTAAATGCCAGAATAAATGCCCCCTTGGGTCTCACAGGCACCTCCATCATTCCATTAACCGTTTGGTTGTTGACAAACAGATTGTAACCGGCTTTTTGGGTACTGCCCACCCGCCCGGTGATATCGACCATTCCCCCCACCAGATCGAGGCGTGAGGCATCGTACCCACTCTTAAAAATCTGCATGCTCTTGGCCAGGTATGGGTTAACGGCACTGATGTTATCGCTGAAATTTTTCAACCCCCAGATGGTAATGCCATCGAACAACACCCGGCTGGTTCCCTCCGGACTCCCCTGAATGATCAGATCATTGGGTTGTTCCCCTGCGGCCAGAATGCCGGGTTGAAGACGCAGAAGGTTAAACACCGAATTATCCCCATTGCCGGGCAGGTACTGGGCAATGTAGGAATTTAGCTTAATCAGTCCGGCCGATTCGCCCATTTGCACCGAGCGTTCTACCCGGGTATCCCGAACCACCACTTCGGGTATGTCGTATGAGAATGGTTTAAGATAAAGCTTTTGAGCAGGACCCGCATACAAGATGGTATCCAAAAAATAACACCCCAGATGAGAGGCCTGAACCCTAAAGATGCTATCGCTGGTAGATGCAAAACTAAAGGAGCCCTTAAGGTCGCTCACGGAGGGCGAGTCATTAATCAGCAGATGCGAAAAAGGAAGGGGTTCCCCACTCCCATACTCTAACAGTTGCCCCAACAATAAAAACTCCCTGGACCTGAGTTGGGGTTCCAGGGGGTAGATCACAAAAACACCATTAACCCGCTCGTACGCCAGGGGTACCTCTTTAAATAACGCCTCAAAAAGCGCCTCCGGACTGGGATAGCTCCCTTTGATGGAGATGGAATAGGTGGATAACAAACCATCGTCGAACGACAACTGCAGGTCGTATTGCCGACGAAGCTGCACTAAAAGCTCATTAAGCGGCATTCGCGAGCACTCTAACTCGTAGCTCTGAGCCGAGACGTTAGAGACCGAGGCCACCAGAATAAAAAATAGAATACTAATTCGCCAATTCACCAGGCTGTTTTTTACTAATCAGAAATCCATTGCCAAGAGGGTAGAAACCCAGACCATAGGGTCTGCAAACCATGGTTAACACCTCCTCTATTGCTCTTTCTCCGGTAAAATTACCGGTATAAAGATAATCGGTATTTCCTTTTGTAAGAATAGTCACCCCATATTGCCGTTCAATCTCCTGAAAAACCAGGGCCAGGGGCGTGCCGGTAAAGAAGAATTTATGCTTTCGCCACGAACTGACCTCTTCGGGATTGGAAAGATGCGTCAGGTGAAGCGTTCCATCTCTGTTGAGACTGGCCTCATCGTTGGGTACGATATCGGCCGAATGTCCACTGCCGGCCGCCACCACTCTTACGCGCCCGGAATAACACGTCACCCGGTACTGATTCTGCCGGGCATAAACATTAAAGCTGGTTCCCAAAACAATGGTGCGCCCCAGAGAGGAAACCACTTCGAAGGATTTGCCCTTCTTCACTTTAAAAAAAGCTTCCCCTTCAAAATTCACTTCCCGTTGAATGGGCCACCACCAGGGCCGAAACTTGATTACCGAGCCGGCATTCATTTCTACGCCCGATCCATCGGGTAAAAGCACGGTTAAATGGCTGCCTGCGGGAGAGGTAACGGTTTTGGTATAAAACCGGGCAAAGATTCCGGCCCCCAGAAACAGCAATATCATGGCAGCAGAAGACCACCGCACCGCAGTCAAGGTCAGTGATCGACCCTTGGGGCGGTATTCCTCCCTGGATTTCATCTTTTGAGACAAGCCTTCCCAAACCTCCGCCTTGGATCGTGAAAAGGAGCAATCCACCTGGGGCAGGGATTCCAACCTCTCGTCCGAAGACCTATGTCTATTTGCATTTTGGTTTGTCATCTCTATAAATTACTACTCAATAAAAAATGGCTTCCTTCTCCTTTAAAACCAGGCAAAGGAACAGCCCCGAATCTTATATGGACAATGCGGCTTTTAAATATTTCAAGGCAGCTGTCATTCGCTTTTCCACCGCTTTAACACTTAACCTGAGCCGGTCGGCGATCTCCCGGTTTTTCAATTCATCCTGTCGGCTCATTAAAAATACCACTCTCAAATTCTCCGGCATTGCTTTAAGGGCGGCCTGATAGCAGGCATCCAACTCCTTATAACTCAACACCTCTTCGGGTGACAGGGAATGCCCATTGTCCGACCGGGTCAGGGCAAAGTCTTTCTCCACCCTCGAATGCCTGTATTTGCTGATGAATAGGTTACCCGCCATTTTATACAACAATCCGACCTGTTGCTGCAACACATGATGGTTCTGCTTCTCCCATAAACGCAGGAAACACTCCTGAGCAATATCGGTAGCCAGCTCCTTGTCCCCCGAACGGTAATACACATAATTGCGTAAGGGATCAAAGTGTGCATCAAACAAATTTTTAAATTCTTCCGGCGTCACGATAGTGCAAAACAGTTAGTGAACTAAAAATTTAAGAGGCCTCTCCTGAATAAGAGTTGCGGAATACCTCTTCCTCCCGGCAAAGGGAAGAAGAGGTATTTTGTTCCTTGACCTCGTGGGCTGTGCTATTTACACAAATTTGTCAAACATATTCTCACCCGCTTGCCTATGATAATCTCTTTAACGCCATCGGCAGTTGTGAGGGTGGCCACATTGTCGCAAGTTCCGTCGCCATAGTTAAGGGTAGCAAACACCTCCCCATTAGCCGTCATGGAAACCTCTCCACTCACGATGAAGCGGCACATGCCATTTTTAACCAGATTTTCGGTAATCTCCTTACGATACACATTCCCGTCCGAATCCTCGCAGTTTGCAAAGCCGGTCACTTCAATCACATCGTCACCATAGTACAGAGGCGTTTCCAACCCTTCTACCCAGGTACGGGTATACTCTGCGGTTCGCTCAAGCACGGTCCCGTCAGGCAATGTAAATACCATGTCGCGTTTCAATTCCACCACACGCTGAGTGGTGCGGTCACCCAAAAACGTAGTGACATTGGTTCCACTTATCCCAATAGAATCGACCTTAAAGTCCAGGTAAGACACCGTACGGGTAGCACCGTCCACTCGGTATGCGGCAGAGATCACAATCTCAATAATTCCGCTAATGACGCGCCCATTGGCCAGTTCGGTGCTGTCACCGTAATCGAGAGTGATGGTTTTGGGAAACCCCCCATCCTCCGATACGATTCTAATATCCGGACACTTCCTCAACCGATACCGTTCTTTAAGCAGAGTCCAGAGTGTTCCTGACTTAAGCTCATCCGCAGACTGATCAACCGCCATGATGGCGCTAACCGACGACTCGTTGCCGGTCAAAAGATCCACCTCATAATCGGCCGCTTCCATCACATCATCAATGGCTGCATCGGCCGTTACAATCGATTCAGCAGTAACATTAAACCCCGGAGTGGTAAATTCGGTGCCGGGGGTTACATCCTCCTTGTTGCAGGCCGAAAATAAAAGGGCCATGCCTAGTGCGAAACTAAAAATTACTTTTTTCATCTTAAATTTTTTACAAGTTACACAATTTCATTTTTTTCGAATCTCTAATCCGGGAAAACCCTTCATATTAATCTACCGCATGAAATCGATTTTACCCTACCGTACTTTTGAAAAAAAACTGTTTTTTTTAATATTGTTCCAACAGGGTTGGCAGCTCATTTAATATAAACCCTCTCTTAACTGCCTGAATTTATTTTGACTGTTGTTTAGAACACCGTGGTTAAATACCTCTATTGTATGTAAATACTATTTGTCTGTTTAGAAGCTGGAAGCCTGAAGAAAATTGAATTATGAAAAAATATATTCTTCAAACTGCCTTCCTCCAACTTCAAGCCACTATGGGGATGCCTGCTACAAAAAAACATAGTAATTAGAATAACAACGCTAATTTAAATTTGAGCCTATATTTTTACTATCTTGCAGTGAATAAGCACCTTCAACCATCGACCTATGTTACGGACCTTATTCATTATTCTCACCTCACTGCACGGCCTGATTCATCTTTTGGGTTGGGTCAAAGCCTTCGATCTGGCCCAATTACCTCAATTTACCCATCCGATTTCGCGTCCTCCAGGTATTCTGTGGCTGTTGACGGCACTGCTGTGGATTGCCACGGCACTTCTCCTCCTTTTTCATCGGAATATCTGGTGGATGCTGGCAGCAACCGCACTATTGCTTTCACAAGCCCTCGTTTTAATGTATTGGCAGGATGCCAAATATGGCACTATCGCCAATTTGATTATTCTAATCGGGATCGCATGGGGTTTTGGAAATTGGTCGTTTAACCGAATGGTAACGCAAGATATCGAAGCCATGATGTCTAAGTCCGGGTCGGCAGACAATAGGATGAGCCGGAACGAGGTATCGCTGTTACCCCCCATTGTGCAAAAATGGGTGCTGGGGAGCGGAATGATTGAGAAACAAAACCCTCAATCGGTTCATCTGTATCAGAAAGGAACGTTGAAAACATCCCCCGAAGGGAAGTGGCTCAGCGTAGAGGCAGAACAATGGTTCACCCTCGAAAGTCCGGGGTTTGTTTGGCATGCAAAGGTGGGGTCCGGATCTCTGACCCCCTTCTCAGGCAGGGATAAATTTGTGGATGAAAAGGGCAGTATGCTCATAAAACTTTTTTCTCTCCTCCCGGTGGTCGATGCCGAAGACCAAAATATCGATAAGGGGGCAGCACTGAGGTTCCTGGCCGAGATGGTTTGGTTTCCCTCCGCCGCCCTAACACTACCCATCAAATGGGAGGAGCTCTCCACGCTCACAGCCAAAGCCACCATGCGTTTGAGGGACTTCAGCGTTACCGGAACCTTTACTTTTAATGAGAAGGGACAAGTCACACGCTTTGAGGCTCCAAGATACTATCAACAAACCAATAAAACGGAGTTTTGGGTGGTAGAGATAGACGAGAACAGCTACACCTCCATGGCGGGTTTCCAGGTGCCCACCAGGGCCAAACTAACCTGGAGATTGCCCGAAGGAGACTTCACCTGGTACCGGTTATCCATAGAAAAGATTGAATACGAATGACCAAAGCCTACTTTTTGGCCTCCTGCTCCTTTATAAACTCGCCTATGCGGGCAATACGTGCATCGCGCTCGGTTTGACTTAACGCCAACTCGTTGCGATTCCTGACGCTAAGGGTGTTTAGACCATAAAGCAACATGTCTACGCTGTTAAGCAACTGACTGATCCGTGAAAAAGTGGCCTTTATCTTCGACTCAAACATCCAGTCTATCAACATGCTGTGCACAAACTCATCCACAAAACTCACCAGATATTCGGTATGAAGGGTCATGTCGCGATTGTTAAAATAATCCTTCACGTAGAATTGAAATTTCCGTACAAGAACATCGACTTCCAGAATCTCTTCAAATGCCTGATCGACTCCTGAAGGAGGGATATTTTCAACATCCACCTTTTTGGAGAAGAAGAGTTCCCAGGAACCCCAGTTTTGTTCCGACTTAAGGGCCCTCGATACAGCTCCCAACCGCTTCCTAAGCTCGGTTCCCTGTGCCAGACTCTCATCCAGCAGAACCCGTGCAATTTCAAGCTCCGCGGTTTGATCGATAAATTGCAGCATGGTGGCCACTTCCAAATAATCGTATCTTTTTTGAGTGGCTGTCTTTATTTTTTTTATCAGCTTGGCCAGGTCACGAATTTCCTTAGCGGGTTTTACCTTCGATTCGAGGCGGGCGATATCGTCGCCAAAAACGTGAAGAGCCTTTTCGTTGGCGCGGGCAATAAGGGTGTTTCGCAACATATTTTGCCTGGATTTCTCCGACTCATTTTTCTGTTCCTTAAAAACCCCATAAAAGAATGTTTTTAACCCATGACCTTCGTACAAGGAGGGATCAAAATCAGGAATCGACAATTTCGAAAGGGCCGTCTGAACCTTCTTTTTTTTCTTAAGTTCTGCCTTAAGTTCAGTTCTCAGCATTTGTAAAAATGCCATTTGACTTCCCTGCCAAATAATTTCTTTTTGGGCCTCAGTGAGTTGACCTGCTATTTCTTTGAACATAATTTTTACTTTCTAAGTTAGTATTCACCGGGTTCATTAAAATTACCAAGCTCAAACAAGGCGTACTATAAAAACCTCAAAAAAACTTTGGGGCGCTAAATATAACCAAATTAACCATCTTTGAAAGTCCTTTAAGTACCTTAATTAGAACAATAAAATGATTTACATGTTCAATCGGCTTCTAATTAATTTATTTTATTTATCATAATTTTAAGCCCACAACACCATTCCCCCAAAATAGTCTTTACTAATGACTTAATAGATCGTTCCCCCGCCCGGCTGTCTCTCAAAATCGGCCATGGCGAATCCAAAAACGGAAAAACCTGAAGGCGATACCCAGGTGTGCCCAGGTGGCGGGCCAAAACCCAAAATGCTGAACCATCACTCTAAAACGCTCTCTCAGACCAGGTATAAGGTTGTGACGTGTAAGGCCTCCCTCCAAAAACCGGGACAATACCAAATGGGTATTCTGCACTTTCCGGGCAGCTTTAAGCGCTCTGAGGGTCCACTCAAAATCGGCCGAGAACCGATACTGTGTGTTAAAGGTTGCGGCCACCCGCCGGGCAGCAATAAACGACTGATGACTCACCAGCATGCCTCTTTTAAAATCACGCCACGATAAATTCTCAGGGGGAGATAATCGACGCAGCCCTACTTCCTTACCGGATGGATCGACCAAAACCGTCTCCCCGTAATAGACTTCCGCCGGGGGGCCGGATGCAAAAATTTGGGACAACACCTGAGAATCAGCAATTTCATCCCCCGAATTGATGAACCAGAAATAATCTCCGGTGGCCATAGACATTCCCTTGTTCATAGCATGATACAAACCCTCGTCGGGTTCACTGACCCACCGGGTTATCTGCTTCTCATAGCGGCGAATCACATCCAGGGTCCCATCGCTACTGCCCCCATCCACCACAAGGTATTCCAGGTGCGGATAGGTTTGCTCCACAACGCTTTTAATGGTACGTTCGAGGGTAGCCTCTCCGTTATAAACCACCGTGATAACACTAACCAATGGTTGCTTCATCAGACCATTATTTGTGTCGGAATACCGTTCCAAGAATGATCGCGGCCATTCACCTGAATTTTCCAACCCTTTACCCATTTATTCAGAAACCTAATATTCATCTGCATGTCCTCCATTTTTGAGGGATTGATATATTTCCAAATACTGACTGGCCACCACCTCCGGTGTACAATATTTTTCAACAAAACTGCGTGCATTGACCTGACGTTCTTCACTTCCCGGGGAAGTAAGCAAATAGCTGAGCCCTTTGGCAAGTGCCGCGTCGTCGCCTAAGGGGGCGAGTGCTCCGCTCTCCAGATGCTCGATCATTTCGGAAACCCCACCCACCCCGAAAGCCGACACAGGGGTTCCACAGGCCAGCGATTCCATCACGGTGTTGGGCAGATTATCCTGAAGAGAAGGCAGCACAAATACATTAGCCGCCCGGTAAAGCTGTGCCATCTTTTGCTGGGTCTCAACAAAGTCAACCGGATTAACCACATAGGGAACCTCCAATTTAAGCTTGCAGGCATTTTTTCCAAAAACCACCAACTCCAGCTCCTCTCGTAAAGAGGGAACCAACCGGTTAAGTTGATGAAGAGCCTGAACCAAATGGCCAATGCCCTTTCTGGGATCATTTACATTGGCGGCACCAAATAAAAGCAACTTTTTTTGGGGTGGCAGACGAAAGACCTGCCTTGCCTCTTCCCGTGATCCGGGTGAAAACAATTTGGTGTCGATCGGATTAAACACCGATCGGATGTCGTGCCCCAATTGGGTCTTAACCACCCCGGAACGACCAACCTGTTTGCTCATCCATTGGCTGCAGCCCACCCAAACCACCCGGGCGTCTTGAAAAATAATCCGTTTTTGGGCGTGTTGCCGCGACGAGGCATCGTTTTCTCCGCTTTTTTTTAAAAGGGGACACTGGCCACACCCGGCGACAAAACGCAAGCACTCGCCCGAATAATGACACCCCCCCGTAAAAGGCCACATATCGTGCAGGGTCCAAACAACAGGCTTACCCAGGTTTACCAGCTCCCGAAGCGTGGCTAACGAAACAAAACCCTGATTGATCCAGTGAAGGTGAAGTACATCTGCCTGGCGAACCAGCGGATGCCGGCTGATATCGTACCCAAACCGGCCCGGGGAGAAGGCAAACCGATGAACCCTTCCACGCTCCCGGGGCCTGTATGAGAAGGCTTCTGCCAGAAACCGAACCATTTGACCCGGCTTTTGCAGAGGGCTGTGAATTAAGGGAACAATGCCCTCGCCACCGGCCGTCGCCTCCATAGTCAGCATTTGGGCCTCTGTTCCCAGAGCCCTCAATGCCTTCAGTAACCGAACGGCAGCCACGGCAGCACCACCTGCCGTATCACTCGTATTGATATGTAAAACTTTCACTGTTCTGATTCTTTAGCTTCCTTTTACATCAAAGGGCTGCATGACACTCCTGCCTCTCCTAAACACCCATGCAGCTACAAAAAGTAAAGATAAGATTTTTTTTAACCAGACCCAGTGCGCCCGGGGCCTGGTGTACAGATCGGGGCATTTGATTTGCCTGACGAAACAGAGACGCCTCCCAGATTATTCTGCGTCCTGCAAAAAATAGCCATACGAAACACAAAGGCCCCACGTGCAGCACCCCTAAAGACAATTGCCGCTATCCCATTGATTTACAGTTTAAGTTGATCAAACCAAAACAGGGAGATAAACGTTTCTTTATAAACCCTCTAAATATTTTCGATGAAAACGGAAACAAACCCACCTACCAACGCACTCATACACGAGTCCTCCCCTTACCTCCTGCAACATGCCCATAACCCGGTGGAGTGGCATCCCTGGGGCGATAACGCCCTCGAACAGGCACGGCAGCTTGACAAACCACTGCTGATCAGCATCGGGTACTCCGCCTGCCACTGGTGCCATGTGATGGCTCACGAATGCTTTGAAGACGAAGAGGTTGCCCGCGTGATGAACGACCATTACATCTGTATTAAGGTTGACCGGGAGGAACATCCCGACGTGGACCACTTTTTCATGACCGCCATTCAACTCACGGGAACTCAGGGAGGATGGCCCCTGAACATTATTGCCTTGCCGAACGGCCAACCCCTTTGGGGGGGGACCTATTTTCCTAAGGAACAATGGATTTCAGCGCTTAAAAAAATTTTCCTCCTGTTCAAAACTGACCGACCCAAGCTCACCCAACACGCACTAAATCTCACCAGGGGCATCCAGCAGGTTTCCTTACCCCTTTCCGGAGAGCAATTGGATAACCAGCTCCTCACCCGGCTTGTCGACGCCGTTAACACGGGCCAATCCAGCTGGGACATGACCCATGGGGGCCATCGGGGAGCGCCCAAATTTCCCATACCCGGGATGCTCAACTTCCTGCTACATCTCCAACATCTTAGGTCGGACCCCAGGACCAAAGAGTTTCTGGAAGTATCGTTAGACAAAATGGCCTGCGGAGGCATCTTCGACCAAATAGGGGGTGGCTTTGCCCGCTACTCGGTGGACGCCGTATGGAAAGTACCCCATTTCGAGAAGATGCTCTACGACAACGCACAACTTATCGGCCTTTATGCCCAGGCTTATTCCGTATTTAAAAAGCCGCTGTACAAACAGGTGGCCTATGCAACTGCCGAATTTTTGAGACGAGAGATGACCCACTCTTCAGGGGCCGTCTACTCCTCCCTGGATGCCGACACCGACGGTGAAGAGGGCCGGTTCTATACCTGGAAAAAGCCGGAACTTAAAGAACTATTGGGGACGGAATATGACCTTTTCGCAGATTTTTTTAACCTGAATGAGGGCGGACATTGGGAAGAAGGCAGGTACATCCTGATGCGTATTCAGCCCGAGGAGTCTTTTGCCCTAAAACACCAGTTGAACCTCTCCACTCTCAGTGAAATGGTAAAACGGTGGAAAGCTCTTCTGCTTAGAGAACGCCAGCAACGAAGCCGCCCCGCACTCGACGACAAAGTCATTACCTCCTGGAACGCCCTGATGATCGAAGGCCTGTGCCAGGCCCACAAAGCTTTCGGGGACCCTCTTTTTTGCAATACGGCACTGGCCAATGCCCGGTTCATCAGCTCTCACTTGCTCTCCGACGAAGGTCGCTTGTTCCACACCTGGAAGGAAGGCAAAGCCTCCATTCCGGGGTTTATGGATGATTATGCCCACACCATATCGGCTTTTCTGGCGCTCTTTGAAGCCACTGGGGAGGAAATATGGGTAACCCGGGCCGAAAGAATGACCGATTATGTCCTCCACCACTTTTTTGAGCCCAAACACCATCTCTTTCGATTTTCGGAAAAGAAACACTCCCGATTGCCCGCCGAACATTATCAGACAGAAGATCAAACCACCCCGTCGTCCAACTCGGTAATGGGGCACAACCTCAGAAGACTGGCTTCGTTAACCGAAAAACCCGTATATCTGGAGATGGCCAGAGGACTGCTTCAGAGTGGCTTTCCACAGTTCCTGCAACACCCATGGAGCTATACCAACTGGGGAAGGCTGGCATTATTGATGCAGGAACCTCTCTACGAAGTGGTGGTTTCGGGCGAAGGAGCCATCGAAACCCTTAAACAAATGCAGAAAAAATACCGTCCAAATGTGGTTTGGGCACCCTTGGTAAAAGCCGGAAACCTGCCCCTTACACAACACCGTTTGGGAACCGGCCCCACCACCATTTATGTCTGCTCACAAGGAGCCTGTCAGCTTCCCGTCAACTCCGTGTCGGAAGCCGAAAAACTGATAAAAGGATAAGAACCGTTGCCCGGCAAGGCAAATGTTATTCTTCCTCCTTTTTCTTAAGCAGGCTGTTTGAGCCCATTAACGAATAGAGCGCACATTTCCCCACAATTCCTGTGAGCAGAAAAACCACGGCAAGGATCAGGAGGATAGTGCCCGGAACACCCTCCACAACGCCGGTAAAAAACAGAAAAGCTAAAATAATGGCCACCACGATACGAAAGATCCGATCGGCCGTTCCCATATTTTTTTCCATGTGATTAGAATTTATATTGTTCAACTAAAGTTATCCCAAATACGTCATTCACAGAAACTGCTAAGGGCCACCCTGCTTTTAACCAAACACTAACACCGATCGTGCGGGGGATAAAGCCCAACCCTTGTCAAAACACCATTCTACAGAGGGCAAAAAAAAATCTGTTAACTCACAGTATATGCAAGTTAACAGATTTACAAGACTTTGGAAATAGTATTATCCGTTTTTCTGTAAGCGCTTACGCTCGTGCTCCAGAAGTAATATTTTTCGCAAACGAATAGCCTTGGGGGTCACTTCCACATATTCGTCGCCCTGAATATATTCCAGGGCCTCTTCCAGGCTAAACACAATGGGGGGGGCCAGTCTCACCTTCACATCCGAACCCGAGGCCCGCATATTGGTAAGTTTCTTGGATTTTGTAACATTAACAGTTAAATCATCCTCCCGGCTATTTTCACCAATGACCTGTCCCATGTAAACATCTTCCTGAGGAAATACAAAGAACTTACCGCGGTCCTGCAATTTATCGAGTCCATAAGCGATCGCAGTTCCCGATTCCATGGCGATGAGTGAACCATTTTGCCTTCTGGCAATGTTCCCCTTCCAGGGTTGAAATTCAATGAAACGATGCGCCATGATGGCTTCACCTGCAGTAGCCGTCATCAGGTTATTCCGTAATCCGATGATGCCCCGTGAAGGAATGGTAAACTCAAGAACCACCCGTTCGCCTTTACGTTCCATGGATTTCAGTTCACCCTTTCGCTGGGTAACCATTTCGATGGCACGTCCCGAGACACTATCAGGCAAGTCAATGGTCAGCTCTTCCACAGGTTCGTGTTTTTCACCACCTATCTCTTTGATAATAACCCGGGGTTGACCCACCTGAAGCTCATAACCTTCGCGACGCATGGTCTCGATCAGGACCGAGAGATGTAACACACCCCGTCCAAAGACATTCCAGGAGTCGGCAGCACCGGTAGGCTCCACACGCAAGGCCAGGTTTTTCTCAAGCTCTTTATCCAGGCGGTCTTTAATATGACGCGAAGTCACCAATTTACCATCTTTCCCAAAGAAGGGAGAGTTATTGATGGTAAATAACATACTCATGGTAGGCTCATCAATGGCGATGGGATCCAATGGTTCGGGATTCTCAACATCGCAAATAGAGTCGCCAATATCGAAACGCTCCAGCCCAATGACCGCACCAAGCTCGCCATTGGCCAACACATTGGTCTTTACCCGACCCAATCCTTCAAACACGTTCAGCTCTTTAATCCGGGTCTTATAGATAGACCCCTTCCGGTCGACCACCGCAATTTCCTGACCGGTAGTCAGAGTGCCCCGGTGCATACGCCCCACGGCAATCCTACCCACATAAGGAGAATACTCCAGCGAAGTAATAAGCATTTGGGGCGTCCCGTCCTTCTTCTCGGGCACGGGAATATGGTCGATAATGGCATCCATCAAGACATCAATGTTGTCGGTCCGGATTTTCCAATCTTTCGACATCCACCCCTCTTTGGCCGATCCATAAACGGTTACAAAATCGAGCTGATGCTCGGAGGCTTCCAGATTAAACATGAGGTCGAACACAGACTCCTGAACATTCTCGGGCCGGCAGTTCGGTTTATCTACCTTATTGATCACCACGATGGCCTTTAACCCCAGCTGCAGGGCTTTTTGAAGCACAAAGCGGGTTTGGGGCATAGGCCCTTCAAAGGCATCCACCAATAACAAAACCCCATCGGCCATGTTCAGCACCCGTTCCACTTCACCACCAAAATCGGAGTGACCCGGTGTGTCTATAATATTGATTTTGTGACCCTTCCACACAACGGAGGCATTCTTCGACAGAATGGTAATTCCTCGTTCTCTCTCCAGATCATTACTGTCCATAATCAGTTCACCAGGACGTTGATGTTTTTGGAACAACTGTCCTGACATCAACATCTTATCTACCAGGGTAGTCTTACCGTGGTCTACATGGGCAATGATCGCAACATTTCGGATTGTCTGCATACATTTTTTCTAAATGAGGGCGCAAAATTACTCATTTAGAAGTAGAAAACAGATTTTTTTCACTTTATTTTCAGAAACTTCTTTCCCTGCCATGGAAAACCCTGAATTTTAGAGCCTCGACCTATTTATCTCCACAAACACCGGAAGAAGGGAAAGCCGGACATCAGTTTTTACGATGCTTAAGAGATAAAAAGCAACAAAAATCGTCCCTTCGAGGGTAAGGGTAACGCATAAGTTGAACCTTAAAGACCGACTCTACCGCGGGGTTTCCCCAGCCATTTTGAGCACCAAAGTACCCCCGTTCGTAATCTGATGATGTGTAATGGCTAAATCCTTTATCGGTTCATCATTAAACAACACCTCCCGCACAAACACATTTTCCGATTTATTGTTTTCAGTAATAACAGCAAAGGTTTTTCCTGCATAGAAATCAGGATTTAGATGAATGGTCACTTTATCAAAGATCGGGCTTCCCAGCTGATATTGTGGATTCTCTTCAGATCCACTATTCATTTGGAACAATCCTATTTTCATGAGCACTGCCAGACTCCCCATCAATCCCTGGTCCTCGTCGCCATTGTAACCGGTTTTCGGCGAAAGACCTGAAAAAGCAGAATCAACAACCTTGCGTGCCCAGTACTGTGCGAGATCGGGGCTGTTTAGCTGGTTAAAAACAAAGGCGGTTTGTATGGAAGGCTGATTGCCATAATTTATGGGAATCCTTCTATATTCAGGATGTAACTCTTTATCGTGCCCTTTGCCAGAGGTAAAACCAAGCTTCTGTGCGGTTTCGAATTGCGTATTCAATTTATTTGCTGCCTTCTCCTCTCCGCCCATTAACTGAGCCAACCCAGAAATATCGTGGGGAACAAACCAGGTAGACTGTGCCCCGTTTGACTCATTAAAGCCATGTTCGTAATTGTAGGGGTCAAAATCGGACAACCATTTGCCTTCAATATCTTTGGGCCGCATCCAGGAACTTTCGGGATCATAAATGTTTTTATAGTTCTGAGAGCGTTTCAGGAAATAATTATAGTCTTGGGTGTACCCCAGTTTTTTTGCCAGCTGGGCCAAAGTCCAATCCTGAAAAGCATATTCCAGGGTCAAGCTGGCTCCATCCTGATGATACCCAAAATTACCCTCCGGAATAGGAAAAGGCACCCAGCCATTTTTGATATAGTGCTCCAGGCCCCCACCAAGATCGGTAAAGTGTTCATACCCTGCTTTGCCCATGATTCCACCCGGCATGTGATTCTTTTTTAGGGCAGCATAAATCTCCGGCAATTGTTCATTAACAATGCCTTTTTGAATAGCGCTGACAATAAAAGGAGTAGCGGAAGCTCCGGTCATTACAAAAGTATAGTTTCCTCCTGAAGGACCACGAGGGATGAGTCCGCCATCTTTGTAATACACCATCAGAGAGTGCACAAAATCTTTGTAGATATCGGGATAAACGAGCCCCCATAAGGTGTTAAGGGTCCACTGAGCCCCCCAAAATGAATCTGAATTGTAGTGACTAAACCGGGGTTTCCCTTGTTCATCCAACGGAAGTTGTCCAATGCGAAATTCAGTCCCGGTATAATCGGGATAAGCACCGTTGGCATCGCTAATAGTGCGCCGGCCCTGTAATCCGTGCCATAAATCAGTATAAAACCGTTTTTGCTGAGTTTCAGTGCCTCCTTCTATTTCTATTCGGCTTAAAAGAGCGTTCCACTCTTGTTTTGACCCGGCCACAACTTCTTCAAAATCCCAATGGGTCAATTCGGCCTGGATATTATTGCCTGCATTCTCCACTGAAGTATACGAAATTCCGGCTTTCAGCTTAACTTGTTTTGCCGACTCATCAAAAACCAGCAGGTAATTGCCTGTTTTTTCATCCTTAACAATACGTTCAATGTTAGTATCCGAATTAATCTGAAAAAATACTTTTGTTGGTTTGGGGCGGCGTCGTGTTGGTGCATTCGTTAATTCTCCCCTTACGGCATTTACATCTGTCTGTTCGAGAATCCCATTCATATTTTCGCAAGGCCCAAGCATGGTATTCAGATTAACCAGTAAAGCCGGCAACCCTTTTCCATTAAAAACATATTTATGAAACCCAACGCGCCTGGTACTGGTAATCTCAGCATTAATGCCATACCTGTCCAATTCAAGATAATGGTATCCAGGACTTACTTTTTCTGTTTCGTGGCTGAAGTGTGAATAGAAGTCCCCAAAAATGCTCTTCTGATTTTTTTCGTTCAGGACAACCGGCATCACCGACAGCCCGGAAAGTTGCCACGCGTGAATATGGCTGAACCCTTTTATGGTATCGGTATTGTAGCGGTAACCACTTCCCCAGGCGCCACCAATTTGGGTGTCGGGGCTCAGGTTTACCATTCCAAACGGGCGGCACGCCGAAGAGAAAAAGAACCAACGGGAGTTTTCAGTATCCAGCTGATTGTAAACTAAATCTACAGGCTTAATCTCTTTTTCAAGCGAATTGTTTTGCTTTGGGATACACGAAACCAGGATGGAAAAAATCAGGATTGTTCGGAAAACCAGGTGCTTCATTGTTTCAACCTTTTTTTTGTTCTTGTTTGGCCAACGGGTTTGGAAGGCATCCTAAAAAAAATGGACTGAAGCCATTGTGGTAAATTACAACCGCTTTTGGGGTGGTGGCCTGAACATTCAAATTTAACAACAATAATGGATTCCCGCATAAAAAAAATCGCACCTCTTTGACAGGTGCGATTTTTTTATGATGATGCAAAGGGGCACCATTTATCTTAAAAGGGTTGGGTTACTCTATAATGGTGATCCAACCATGGTTATCGGGCTCATCGCCATACTGAATGGCCCGAAGTTTTTTATAAAGTTGATGGCTGACAGGACCCGGCTGACCATCCTTACAGTACTGATAGGAGTGTCCGGTATCCAGGTCATCGATACGACCCACAGGGCTGATCACCGCAGCAGTTCCGCAGGCTCCAACCTCTTCGAAAGACTCCAGCTCCTCGAGGGGCACCTGACGACGTTCGGTCTTCAGCCCCATTTCCTGTGCCAGCTTTATTAAACTATCGTTGGTAATAGATGGCAAGATGGATTTAGACTTTGGTGTGATATAGGTATTGTTCTTGATGCCAAAAAAGTTGGCCGGACCGCACTCATCAATATATTTTTTCTCTTTGCTGTCGAGGAACAGAACGGCCGAATAACCCTTTTCATGAGCCACCTGACCTGAGCGCAGACTGGCCGCATAGTTTCCACCCACCTTGATGTTACCGGTTCCCTGGGGAGCAGCGCGGTCGTACTCACGAAATATGGCCAGATTGGTCGGTTTGAATCCTTCCTTGAAGTAGGGTCCAACGGGGGTCACAAAAACCAAAAAGAGATATTCATCGGCGGGATGAACGCCCACTCTGGGGCCGGTGCCCAAAAGCAATGGCCGAATGTACAGTGCGGCACCCGACTCATATGGAGGCACAAACTCTCCATTCAACAAAACAGCCTTTTTCACGGCGGCCGCAAACAAATCTTCAGGCACCTTGGCCATCATTATGCCCTCCGAGGAGGTTTGCATCCTTCGGGCATTGTCGTTGAGCCTGAATACACGCACCTTGCCATCTTTGCCCCTGAAAGCCTTGAGTCCTTCGAAGGCTTCCTGCCCATAATGGAGGCAGGTCGCAGCCATGTGGATATTTATATTCGTAGAGGAGGAGACTTCTAATTCGCCCCACTTTCCATTACGGTAATAACACCGCACATTATAATCGGTTTCAAGATAGCTGAAAGAAAGGTTTGACCAATCAATATTCTTCATAACAAATGGGTTTAACACAAGTATTTTGAGAGTTTAAAGTTAGCAAATAATTACTAATTAAACAGGCATTCATTCGGTGTTTAAGACGCCCCGGATACAACTCAATAAACCTTCTAATTATTCAGCCACATCATAAAATACATGCCAATCATTCACAACCTCCACTTTTTTATAATGTTGGGACAAGCTTTTGAGTCTGGGATTTTCTTTCTGCTTCTTCTTGGCAACCAACACTGAACCCACAAAAAAATCATGCTTCTTTAACAGCAAACTATCGGCATCAATAAGATATTGCTGCCAACTCTGGTCACTCTCGAACTGGGTTTCCCTGTTGAGACCCGAATCGCCATCATTAATGGAGAGGGTCATCTGCTGCGTTTCGAAGGCCAGGGAAGGAAGCCTTTTATTAAAAACCATAATCTTTCCATCCGGAGGCAGGAGTGTCTTCACCAACTCAGCCACATCCTTTGTATCGTTGCTAAGACCGGGATTGGCCCCCAAAAAGAAGCTGCTTAAAATGGTCAGTGACAGGGAAAAGAAGGCAGCCACCCAAACGCCTTTTAACGGCTTTGCCATATTAAGCCACTGGTAAACCACCAACCCGCCCATAACCAAAGCCATTCCCCATATGGGGAAACCATAGGCCATAATTTCCTTAACAAAGAGAGGGGCCAACACGATGGCCACAAGCAAAACGGCATGATATACCAGCAAAGTTATATTCCACCGGATCTGGTTTTTCTTCATCATCCCGGCCCACGAATGGGCAGCCCAAATAGCCACAGCAGGAAATATGGGGAGTATGTAAAGCACCAATTTGGAACTGGAAAGGGAAAAAAACAGCAAAGAAACCCCGACCCACAACCCTAAAAGATGGGCGCCATGGAAGGGGGACTTAAAAAAACGTTTTATACGCCCCAGGCTCAGCAGCAGCCAGGGAAAGGTAAGAAAAGGCAACACCGCCAGAAAAAACCAGAAAGGTTCGCCCCGCTTAAACTGGTTGGTAGCAAAACGATTCACTGTATGGTCGATCACAAAATAATCCAGAAAAGCCCGATTCTCTGCCAACAGAAAAACATACCATGGCACGGCGGTCATAAGAAACAGGGCAATTGCCCCCACATGGTGCCAGGAAAAGCCGCGCCTCCTGGAGGGCCAAAGACTATTCATCGCCGGAAAAACCACAACCGGCACGATAAACACTACAGGCCCCTTGGTCATAAAGCCCATCCCCAAACAAAACCAGGCGGCATAGAGCCAACCCCATTCATCGGCACCTCTACTCCTGGCCCAAAAAAATATCGACGCTAAAACAAAAGTATTGAGAAAGGCATCGGTGGTGAGCGCCCGGGTAGAGAGGACCACCCCTATAAAAGAGGTATAGATAAGAGCCGCCATCAAAGCGGTTTTTTTATCGTTAAACAACAAAACCGAAAGATGGAAGATCAGCCACAATTGAATCAACACCGCTATTTGCAGAAAAAAGCGGGCCGCAAAAGCGGTGGGACCAAAGAGATGATAAGCCAAAGCCGTTAGCCAATAAACCACGGGAGGCTTATGAAAGTGCTGAATGCCCAACAACCTGGGATGCAGCCAATCCCCACTCTGAAACATCTCATAAGAAATTTCGGCATACCTGGCCTCACTGGATTCGGTTACACCCCATCCCCCCAGATTAAACAGGAGCGCAAAGGCTACCACCATCAGAAGCAATACCAGTGTGGCTTCCGGCGATTTTTTTATTCGATCGGTCAGAATTTTAAGCATATTTTTTTCTTTAGTATTCCTCTATGGCCGTCGGTTAGAAAGATAACCCAGCATAAGATTCCGTCCGTATATTACGGACCCAAATACCTGCCCCAACAAGATAACAGGATCCCGGCGGATAAAGGCGTAAACAATGATGAGGAGTGCCCCGGTAATACTTATCCACCAGAATGTGGCCGGCAAAAGGGATTCCCCTTTTCGTTCAGAATAACCCCATTGATAGACAAAACGAAAAGTAAATACAATCTGCCC
>JBFHFS010000046.1:0-39204 GCA_041583495.1 Marinilabiliaceae bacterium
GCTATAAGCTCTTTAAATCAAAAAAACAAACCGCCCTCGTTGGTTCTTTATTTGGAATTTTGTAACTTAAGTACGTTTATCAATTCATTTCAACATTCATAATTCTTCTAACCCTTTAAACTGCTCTAATTATGAAACAACATTTACCAATTAAAGTACTATTAACATTGTTTGCATTTCTGACGCTAGTTGGATTGAAGAACCTACAAGGCCAAACGACCATTAACTTCGATGATGAAGCCAAATGGACAGTTAGTCCTGATGGGGGCATTACAAGTTATCAAAGTAATCATATCTATGCCGATGGCGTGTTTTCGGCAACAGGAGGACCAGCCTTAAGAGAAGTTACATCTGATCAGGATGGATTTCCAAAAGCTGATGGAGCCTTTTCCTGGCGATTACGAAATGAGGCAGATGTTGAATGGACCATTACGATTGCCTCCGGAGGAGTCAATTCTTTTAGCATGGATATTAGAAGATGGGATGGCAGTCCCTCCCCGGCATTCAATCTTGAATATTCCACGAATGGTGGTACAGATTGGACGTTGGCAGCATCCATTAATAACGAAACGCTTAACAACAGTAGTGACTGGACTACATTCCAAAGCAACATCAACAGTGGACAGGAGAACATCCTCATTCGATTGAAATCAACAGGGTCGACTGAACGAATTATGGTCGATAATTTTTCCTGGACACCATTCAACTCAACTGTCGGTAACCTTTCCGACCTAACCATTCCGGGTACCGCTTTTTCCACCGGCGAGGAGGTAACCATTACCTGGAGTGCCACAGATGTGACCACCATCAAGTTTCAGGTGCGCGATGACCCCGGCACTGAGTGGTTCGACCTGGAAGGTTTGGAAAGTATCGATGCCACCCTGGGCACCATCACCTTCAATATACCAACCTATGCCACCGAAGGCGCCAGTGTACTTCGTATTGTAGACACCACCAACCCCGCTGTTTTTGCCGAAAGCGTCTCCTTTACCCTTACGGATATCCATTTTGCCGGCCTCTTTCCCGGGATGGGTCTCTTCCCTGCCAACGAGGCGGTGGCTATCCCCATCGACCTGTTTGGCATTATTGAAGTGGAAGATGAAGATCCCTTTGTCTCCATGCATCAGTTGCTTATTAACTTTTACGAAGATGTAAAAGCAGGGACCGGTAACATTCGCCTCTATAAAACACAGGGCGATGAGTTGGTGGCTACCTACGGTATTACCGGAAGCGGCATCCAATTTTGGGGATCAGCCATTGCCATTCCCGTTGAGCAAAACCTGGACCCCAACACACAATATTATGTAACCATTGATGCCGGAGCCATCACCGACCAGGCCACTATCCCCAATGCCTTTGATGGCAACATCACCTGGAGCTTCACCACCGGTGCCTCCGATGCATTTGAGACCATCCCCGAGATCCGGGGCACGGAAGATGAACCCGCACTCATGGGTGAAACGGTTCTTACCGGCGGAGTGGTTTCTCATATCCTGGGAACCAATAGATTCTGGATTCAGGACGACAACAGTGGTTACAATGGTATTTTGGTATACGACCTGGCAGCTACCGGCAACGTCAATATTGGAGATATGGTCACCCTGGTGGGTACTGTAGGGCACTACAACGGCGTAGCACAATTAACCAACATCCTCGATGTTCAGATTATCAGTTCCGGAAACACGTTGGAACCAACCCTCATCACCCTGCCCTTCGATGAGAGATGGGAGAGCATGTTGGTAAAGGTGGAAAATGTACACTACACCGATGCAGCAATTTCGTATGGAGAGTTCGAAATTTCCGATGGCACCAACACCGGGTTAATAGACGACTGGATGTATGAGCATACACCCTCAGCCGCAGAACAGTTCGAATCTATTACCGGTATCCTCAACTATTCATACGGGGCCTTCAAGATTGCTCCGCGCTCAGCCAGTGACATTGTAAGCGGAACGGTTGGCGTGAACAACCCGAAAACAGCCGATCTCCTAATTGCCCCCAACCCGGTAAGCAACCTGCTCTACATCACTGCCCCCGAAGCCTTAACAGCTGTTCAAATCATCAATACCGCCGGCTCGGTAGTGAAAGACATCCATGTAGACACAGACCTACAGGTGACCCTGGCCGTTGATGATCTGCCACGCGGACTTTACCTGGTGCGACTCACAACCGTCTCAGGACAAACCCTTATTAGTAAAGTCATTAAGCAATAGCTTGGCTTCACCTATTTAGGAAACAACACAAAGGCTGCCTTCGGGGCAGCCTTTGTTATTATGAACAGCTTTTCACAATCTTAATTCTTATCCGCTCACGATCGGTTGGGTGTCTTAGAACTCAAGAATGATTCCTATGGTGGGCAAAACAGTACCCGAAGTATTGGCCAGTTCTTTTAAATCGTAACGGGGAACATCTCCTGGGGATTCGGGTGGCAGAATGATGGGCTCTTCGTTCTCATCCAGTTTTTGTACCAACCGGGGAGCCTGTTCGCCCTTTTTATTATAGAGGTTTTGAATGTCGAGATATACCCCCAGGGAGAACCGGTTAAAGATCCAGGCTTTATCAACCCTCAAATCGAGCTGATGAAAATGCTCCGAACGCATTTCATTAAACCTACTGTAGTCCAGATACTCCCGTCCGCCCAAATCCCAGGCATCCACCCGTGAGGAACGTTCAAAATCGTAGGGGGTATAGGGCAATCCTCCCAGATAGCGCCACTTCAGACCCACATCCCAGTTCTGCTTAAGGGAGCGCGTAAAGGTAAAGGTGAGCAAATGCTTACTGTCCCACGACGAGGGAACCAACTCATCGTTATAATCGGTAAATTCGCTGCGCACCAGGGTATAGGCTAAGATGAAGCTGTAGCCCTTAGGCGATCGCTGCTGCACAAAAAATTCGGCCCCGTACGAACGCCCCTCGGAGGTAGAGGTCACTTCTTCTGCGCCCAGCACCCCAAAATCACCACCTTTACTGGCCAGGGATACCGAATCGAGAACGGAGAAGGGATAGTTGTCGTAGGTCTTTAAAAACCCCTCGAGACTCACCTTGGTATAGCTATTTGGCAACCATTCCAACCCGGCAATAAGATGATCGGCCCGAATATAGGTTAACCCGTTTTTCCTGTTGGTCAATTCATCGGGTTGCTCCCGGTAACCCAGAGAAGTATAGGGGGGCAACTGGTAATACCGGCCGGCATTGAAATTAAGAGCCACCTCGGGCGATAATTTATAGGAGGCCGAAAACCTTGGGCTGAACTGTTTCAGGGGATTGTTCATCCGGGCACTGTAGGAGTTGGCATCGAAGCGGGTCCCCAAAGCCAGGGTCAATCGATCTCCGGCAATTGAGCGGAAAAGGGAACCAAACACCCCATATTTTAAAACATCCAGATCGGTTTTATAGTTAACGAGCGTCTCCCCCTCTGTTCGAAATACCCGGGCAAAAGTGCGATTGTAATATTGTGCCAAATCCAGATTAGCCCCAATGTTAAGGGTAAACTCACCAGGATTGCTGTACCATTCAAACCGGCCGCGGTTCTCAATCTCATCACTAATATAATCATAGATCAACTTGTCGGGATCATCCTCCTGGTTGTCCTCGTACTTATAAATACTGTTATTAAGATGGTTACGACTCAGAACCACCACTAAATAACTATCGTCAAAAAAGTGTTTATAATTGGCCCCCACCACATAGTTCCACTGTTCATTCACCGGCAAGTAATCGACTATATAACGGTTCTCCTCGGTGGGCTTGGGCGAAGGATTGAGTTTAAACTGATCGATGGCTCCCACCCCCAATACAATTAACTCGTTCTTCTTGTCAAAACGCGTACGGGTTTTAAACTGAAAGTCGTTGAAGGTAGGCAGAAACGGCAGTCCTATTTTATCGAACAAAAACTGAAGATAAGACCGACGAACAGAAAACAGAGCCCCTGTTTTTTCGCCCAAAGGGGTGTTACCCGACAACGACAGTTCCGACGCTCCCACGGTAGCTTTAAACCCCGGCTTATCTTTATTGGCATCTATTTGTTTAAACTCGAACACCGAGCTCAGAGCATTGCCCCGGTCGGCGGGGAAAGCCCCTGAATAAAACTCCACTTCACGAATAAAATCGACATTTAAGATGCCCACGGGTCCTCCGGAGGCCCCTTGTGTAGAGAAGTGATTCAACACCGGAATCTCAATACCATCCAGAAAAAAACGATTCTCGGAAGGCCCTCCCCCACGAACAACCAAATCGTTCCGGAAAGAGACCGTTCCACCCACCCCGGGAAAACTCTGCAACACTTTCCCGATGTCCCTTGCGGCACCGGCGGTCTTTTCTATCTGTTCAATCCCAATTCTTCGCAGCGACACCGGGCTCTCATCATTGCGGGTAAACAAACCACCCCGCACCACCACTTCATTTAACCGGGTGGTTTTTGGTTTCATAGAGAGCTCCACATAATTTGAACGAATAGCCGAAATCATAATCTCCTCAGTCACCAAGGTCTCAAAACCTATAGAGGAGAGTTGTAATTTCAGAAAGCCCGGTTTGAGGTTATCAATCACGAAGGCCCCCTCAAAATCGGTGGTGGTACCTATGGTAGTGTTGTGAATGATGATATTTACAAACGGAAGAGGTTCATTGGAATAAGCGTCCTTCACAATTCCGGACAAATCAACATTTTGCGACTTCACGCCAACACTTACAACCAATAGCCCCCATATTAAGAGTACAGAAAAAAGCTTCATAGAATCTGTTTAATTTATCCGAACGTAAAGTTAAACAACCCCTTCCAAAATATGTTTATTCCACTAAAAAAAAATCATTATCTTAAACCATTGAAAAACGAGGCTAAAACAACCCCTCTTTTTCAGGAAAAGTACACTCTGTTAAGTCTTTTTTTATGTTTGGAATAGTGCCCCCAAAACCCGAGAACCTGCTCAACCGCTTTTTAAAATGGCGATTGCGACACATCAGCAACCGGCAGTTTATCATGTTCTTAAGCATCGTGATAGGCATCGCTTCGGGGTTAGGGGCCGTGGCCATCAAAAACAGCGTTCATTTCATCAATCATATTGTCCGTGACACCATCCAAAGCGGGGGGCCCGGCTATCTCTACATCATCTCCCCTCTGGTTGGCGTTCTGCTCACCATACTTTTCATCAAATATATTTTGCGAATGCCTGTGCGACATGGCATTCCAAATGTGCTCTATGCTTTATCCAAACAGGCAGGCCGCATCAGGCGTCACAACATGTTTTCGAGCATCATAACCAGTTCTCTTACCGTGGGATTTGGCGGAAGCGTAGGCCTTGAAGGACCCACCGTTTCGACGGGCGCAGCCATTGGCTCCAATATTGGCCGACTGTTTCATCTTAACTTTAGACAGATCACCCTGTTGCTGGGATGTGCTTCCGCGGCAGCCATGTCGGCCATTTTTAAGGCACCCATAGCGGGTATCGTGTTTGCCCTGGAGGTGATCATGCTGGACCTCACCCTTTCAGCCATTGTTCCACTTTTAATGGCTTCGGCTTCAGGGGTCATGACCTCATATCTTTTTTTAGGCCAGGAAGTGCTCTATCCGGTCAATATCATCCCGAGTGCTTTTGATGTTGGGGATTTAATCTTTTACATCTTGTTGGGCATTGTAACAGGCCTGGTGGCGGCTTACTTCACCCGGGCTTATCTCTATGTAGAACATCTCTTTGAGCGAATGAAAAGTACCACCACCCGCTTGTTGACCGGTGGCATCGGTCTGGGAATCCTGCTATTTTTCTTTCCCTCGCTTTATGGGGAGGGCTACATGGTCATCAACCGGGCTCTGAGCGGGGATGCCTCCTTCTTATTTGAACAGACCCTGTTTTCGGGGATGACAGACAGCTGGCCTATCCTGGTCATCCTGCTTATGGCAATAATCGCATTAAAGGTGATTGCAGCTTCTCTTACCTTTGGGAGCGGAGGGGTGGGTGGCATCTTTGCCCCCACGTTGTTCATGGGGGCCAATACGGGCCTTCTTTTTGCCATCGTCATCAACCAACTGGACATCCATCAGGTTTCGCAGGTTAATTTTGCTATGGTGGGCATGGCCGGTCTTATTGCGGGTGTTTTACATGCCCCGCTCACAGGTCTTTTTCTCATCGCCGACATCTCCGGCGGCTATGAACTCTTCCTACCCCTCATGATTACTGCAGCCATCTCCTTTGCCACGGCCAAAACCTTTGCTAAAAACTCGGTTTACACCCATCAGCTGGCCCGGCGTAAAGAGCTCCTCACCCACGATAAAGACCAGGTAGCCCTCGCCCTCATGGATGTATCCAAACTAATAGAGACCGATTTCTCGATCATTCCCCCCGATGCCAACCTGGGGGATCTGGTAAAAGTGATCAAAGGGGCTCATCGAAATCTTTTTCCGGTGGTAAATCAGAAGGGTGAATTGCAGGGCATGGTAAAAATGGACGATATCCGGCATCTGATCTTTAACCCGGAGCTCTATGAAACCACCAAGGTTCGTGACATCATGTATATGCCACAATACTTTATAAGTCCCGACGACACAATGGAGGACCTGGTGGGGTTATTTCGCAGTTCAGGCCGGTTCAACATCGCCGTGATCGACAAAGGCAAATATCTGGGTTTCATTTCACGGGGGAATGCCTTTACCGCTTACAGGAATTTTGTGCGACGTTTCTCGGCAGAGTACTAAGGGGGTGTTATCCTATTCGAAAAGGCCCTGATCGCGAATCAAAATCAGGATTGCTGACTGGGGCACAATGATGTATTTCTCACCGTTAAATTCTATTTCGAATCCCCCTTTTTGAAGATATACAGCCAGATCGCCCTCCTTGGGCTGAAGGGGAACATACCGAACCGCATCGTTTTTGGACTTCCAGGGCTCATCTTCTTCAACAATGGCAGGAATGGGATAACCTGGTCCCACCTTAACCACATAGCCTGAAAGCACTTTTTCCTTCTCCTGTATGTTGGGGGGCAGAAGGAGTCCTGACTTGGTGCGATCGGATGGTGTTTTAGGCTTTATTAAAACGCGATCGCCCACGATAATAAATTTATTGAGATCTTTTTCGTCGATGCCAAGTGCCATTTTTTACAAGCAAAGATAGTAATAATCCCAATCAAAGGCCTATTTTTGAAGCCTGCTCAAGGTCATATTTTGTTTACGTGTCTTCAATTCACCAATAGATGTTCAGAAGGGTACCCCACACATATGTCATTGTTTTTACGCTGATTCTGGTCGCTGCAGCTGCCACCTGGTTTGTTCCCGGAGGGGAATATGTGCCGGTTGAAGGCAGTGAAACCATGGGCCACTCAGCTCAATTGGTTTACCACCAAATAGAGAGTCATCCTCAGACCTGGCAGGTTTTTTCGGCCTTGTTCAAGGGATTTGAGAAACAGGCCGGCATCATTGTATTCATCTTTATGATAGGAGGTGCTTTTTGGATCCTGAACGACTCCAAAGCCATCGACGAGGGCATCGTCTCCTTCCTGAATCTGGCACGGCGTCTCGACAGATATAAAATCGTCCGGAAGATTGGTTCCAACAACCTTATTTTGGTGCTAATCATGCTCATGTTCTCGGTTTTTGGCGCCGTTTTTGGCATGAGCGAAGAAACCATTGCTTTTGTGGTTATCGTAGTTCCGTTGTCCATTTCAATGGGATACGACAGCATCATTGGTGTCTCCATGGTATTTGTCGCGGCGGGTTTAGGCTTTGCCGGGGCAGTTCTCAATCCTTTTACCATTGGCATTGCCCAGGGGCTGGCCGGTTTACCCCTCTTCTCGGGTATTGAATACCGATTGTTTGCCTGGGGCATTATCAATGTTGTGGGAATCTCTTACATATTATGGTATGCCGCACGAATAAAGAGAGATCCTCAACGTTCACCCGTATACAAAGAGGACCAACATTGGAGAGAGGCGGCCCGGCACGATGAAACATCAAAAGGCCAGGGTACTTTAAGGGCCTCATGGATAACCTTTTTGCTGATTCTTGGGACACTGGTCCTTTTTTCATTTAATTGGCCCGTAACCACCCTGACCATTGGCACTGCCCACCTCACCGGACACATTGTCCCCTGGCTCACCGCCCTTTTCGCCTTGCTTGGAATTCTGTCGCTTCGCAAATCCTCACCGGCCTTTGTTTTGGTTATCCTGGCTTTCACTATTCTCTTTCTGGTGGTTGGTGTAATGGGATATGGCTGGTATATCATGGAAATTGCCACACTCTTCTTTGCTATGGGAATTCTATCCGGAGCAGCCATGGGCAAAAACCCCAATCAGATAACGGCTCTTTTCCTCGAGGGTTGTAAAGACATTCTTACAGCCGCCATTATTGTGGGACTGGCCGGAGGAATCATCGTGATTCTGGAGGATGGAAAAATCGTTCACACCATCCTGCACGGCATGGCCGGTGGCATGAAGGACATGGGTAACATTGCCTCCGTAGGGGTGATGTATGTCATCCAAACGGTCATTAACATTGTGATTCCCAGCGGATCGGCTAAGGCAGCTCTCACCATGCCCATCATGGCCCCCTTCAGCGACCTGATCAACCTGTCGCGCCAGGCTACCGTGATGGCTTTTCAATTCGGAGATGGTTTTACCAACCTCTTCACCCCCACCTCCGGGGTCCTGATTGGGGTGTTGGGGGTGGCCCGCATCCCTTACATCAAGTGGGCCCGATGGATTGCCCCCCTCATAATCATTTTAATATTACTGGGTTTTATATTACTGATCCCAACGGTCACCATTCCGTTAACCGGGTTTTAAAAATATTAATTAACTTCGTTGTCGGTTTCTTACTTAAACCGCCTTTATTGAAAATACAACCTGCTTATTATGACACGCCCCGAGAAAGTTTTAAAATATTGTCCCCGCTGCGGCTCCGGATTGTTTAATACCAAAACCAATAAATCATTCAAATGTGAGAGTTGCGGTTTCCATTTCTTCGTTAATTCAGCTTCAGCCGTTGCGGTCATCATCGAAGATGCCAAGAATCAGCTCTTACTGACCGTGCGCGGGGTAGAGCCAAACATGGGTATGCTCGACCTGCCAGGTGGCTTTGTCGACCCGATGGAGAGTGCCGAAGAAGCGGTGAAACGTGAGATCAAGGAAGAGCTCAACCTCGAAATTACCGAAAGCAAATACCTTATTAGCTTCCCTAACGAATATGTTTTTTCCAATTACTCGGTATTTACCACCGACCTGGGGTTTCATTGTAAGGTAAAGTCACTGGATCCTATTCGTGCCAATGATGACATTGCCGGCTATCAGTTTTTCAAACACGAGGATATCAACTTTGACAAGATAAGCAGTAGTTCTATCAAGAAGATTCTGAAACATTTTATTTCCCGAAATAAAACCTAATTGCTAAATGTCTGCTGAACTCCTTATTCTCATATACACCGCCGCAGGCATAGGATTCGTACATACGATTCTTGGGCCCGATCACTATCTGCCTTTTATCATGATAGCCAGGGCAAGAGAGTGGTCTATGCGTAAAACCCTTAGCCTGACGGTTCTTTGCGGATTGGGACATGTACTAAGTAGTGTCGTGATAGGAGGCATTGGAATTGTGGTGGGCTCTCAGATTCAAAAAATCACCTGGATCGAAAGCTTCAGGGGAGATCTGGCCGCCTGGGCCCTCACCGCTTTTGGCCTTTTATACGCCCTTTGGGGTTTGCGCCACTACCTGCAACATCGCAGAGGGGAAGCTCATCATCACCACAAAGTGGGCGCTAAATCGAACATCACCCCATGGATGCTCTTCATCATATTCGTTCTTGGCCCCTGCGAACCCCTGATACCTGTTTTGATGTATCCTGCAGCCCATGAAAGCCTGGGTGCAATAATACTGGTAACCTCCGTTTTCTCCATAGCAACCATTGGTACCATGACCGCCTTGGTTTGGGTGGCCTCCACAGGATTATCGAATTTTCGCTTCAAAAGACTTGAACCCATGGGCCACTTCATGGCAGGAGCCGTTATTTTTGCCTCCGGCATGGCGATCCAACTTCTAGGAATCTAAACACCACCTGTCAAAAACATCCCCGGACTACTCAATAAGCAATAAAAAGAGCCCCTCCGCCTTTCCTTTCTGCAAAAAAAGTGTTAACTTATAGAAGGTGTAAAACACGAACCTCAGCGAGCAGTATTATTTATTACCTGATTTAAAATACCTGCCCTATGAAACCAGTAATTTTGTTAACCGACTTTTCCGAAACAGCCAGAAATGCAGCACTCTACGCACTCAGAATGCTGGAGCCGCAGAATGCACATTTTCAACTGTTACATGCCTTTGACATTGAGTTCAGTGGCAGTCCTTACATCATGCAGGTGAAAGAAGAAATGGCAGAAGAGAGTATGAAAAGCCTGAAAAAGGAGCTTTCCCGGCTGCATGTGAATTACCCCAATACCCACATTGAACTGGCCTCGCGCTTTGGGCCTCTGATTGAAGTCCTTAGAACGGAGATCTCTGAACTGGAGCCTTCTCTGATTGTTTTAGGCTGCAAGGGTGCTTCGGCCATCGAGAACTTTCTCCTTGGGAGCAATGCTTTCGACATCATCAAAAATGTAAACCATCCCATGTTGGTGGTTCCCAATTATTCGCGGTTTAAACCACCCAAAAAGATTGTTTTCGCAACCGATCTGAAAAATGTGGATATCTCTAAAATGGCCGAGCCCATCAATGAGCTGGTCAAAACCTATAAGAGCGAGCTTCTGTTTTTAAATATTCTTCAGGATCAAACGCTGGACCGGAAATCGGCAGAAGAGAAAATAGCCGCCTGTTTCCCGGATATCAAGCTAAGCTTTCATTTCATGGAAAGCAGTGATATCCCCAAAAGCATACTTCAGTTCATGGAAGAAAACGATGCCACATTGGTAACCCTGATACGGCACCATTACAACTTCTTTGAGCGACTCTTTCAACCAAGCATTACCAAACAGATGATCAAGCAACCCCATCATCCTATGCTTATTTTGCATCAGGCAGAAGAGTAAAGAAACAGCCCGAAAAAGTTGAACCCCGGTGGCCGTTCCTTGCCGTTGGCTCGTCTGGCTTTTATCGACGAATTTCAGGGTAACACACCCCTCAATAATAGGGCGGTTTGATCGTTTCACTCCTCTCTAAAAAAAGAAACAGCCCACGCAATACGAGGGCTGTTTCTTTTTTTAATATATATGCGAGAAGGAGATCTTAGTCAATTCCCTTCATCATCTTTTTCAGGAAAGGTGAGATAAGGAACAGAACAATCGCCGCCGCACCCGATGAAATTACCAGGAAGAGGAAAAGGTCCATGTTGGGAAGGTAGGCCTCCAAAATGCTTCTAAGTACTCCGGCCAGGTAGTTGGCCAACGCTGTGGAAGCAAACCACAAGCCCATCATCAATGATGTTATCTTGGGGGGCGACAACTTGGTAATCATGCTCAGACCAATAGGACTAAGACAAAGCTCACCGGTGGTATGTAACACATAAACCAGCACCAGCCAAAGGGGACTTACCAAATTGGCAGGAGAAGCCATGCTGGCAGCGGTAAACATGACCACAAACCCGATGGACAGAAGCGACAGACCCAAACCAAACTTGACGGGAGTAGAAGGATTTAAACGACCCAGCCGAATCCATAACATGGAAAATACCGGGGCCAAACCAACTATCGCGATAGCGTTAATAGACTGAAACCATGAGGCTTTCAGCTCAAAGCCCCCCACCATTCTATCGGTAAGGTCGCGGGCAAATAAGTTAAAGGTTCCACCAGCCTGCTCGAACCCTGACCAGAAGAAGATGTTGAAGAAACAAAAAATCAGAATGGCTCCAATACGGCTCCACTCAGTTTTTCCGGTAGTATTTTTAAAGATGACATAGGCAATCCCTGCCACCGAAACGGCGATACCTATATTAAGGATAACAGAAGTAACGGTCTCAGGAAGAGTCCACCATGTTTTCACAAAAAGAAAAACCAGGGCAAAGCTACCCACCACCCAGATAAGAATCTCGATCCAGTCGCGATTCAGCAAATTAGGCTTTTCGGTAGTAAAGGTTCTATTGGGCGGAAACCCTATGGTGCCCAGTTTATGCCCCTGAAGGGTAAACCAAACAGTTCCCAGAACCATTCCCACGGCTGCAGAAGCAAAACCATACGACCACCCAATTTCTTCGCCCAGATAGCCGGCAATCAGCGGTGCCAGGAAGGCCCCCAGGTTAATGCCCATATAAAAAATTGTAAAAGCACCATCTTTACGGGGATCCCCATCGGCATACAACCGTCCAACAATGGTAGAGATGTTGGGTTTAAAAAATCCGTTTCCAATAATTAACAGACCCAATCCCATGAAGAGCCAGGTTTCGCGTTCCGCCATATTGGACGGTAATTCTGAGTAGGACATGGCGGCCTGGCCCAGGGCCATTATTAAACCACCAGCAATAATCATCTTACGCTGTCCGGTCAACCGGTCGGCCAGCATCCCTCCAATAATAGGCGTCAGATAAACCAACCCGGTGAATATTCCATAGATTTCGAGGGCATGATTCTCTAGCAGCCCAAAGCCCCCGTTTATGACCTTCGAAGTAAGGTATAGTACTAACAGGGCGCGCATGCCATAATAGCTGAATCGCTCCCACATTTCGGTAAAAAAGAGGACCCATAATCCGGAGGGGTGTTTGGTCGTTGGTGTGTTCATTGAATGAATTTTAATGAAAATTTACTTGTCTTTCAGTCATATTTTGACTTAATTACTTAAATTCTGGTACAAAAATAAAGATTGTAACCATAGTACAATATTTTATTCCACATATTGTGTATGAAAATTATCACCTCTTCCCAAATACGGGCAGTAGACCGGCAAACCATTGAGGCGGAACCCATCACCTCCATTCAGCTGATGGAGAGGGCCTCCGCGCAGATTTCAAGGTGGCTAAAACAACAATTTCCATACCGCACATTTCATGTCTTTGCAGGCCCGGGAAACAACGGCGGGGATGCCCTGGCCGTGGCTTGCATGCTTTTGGAGGATCATTTTCGGGTAAAAACTTTTTTATACAGAAGCCAACGACTCTCACCCGAGGCCCAAATAAATCTTCAACGCCTAAAAAATCTGCCCGGGGCTGAAATCATTGATTTATCCACCGACCAATCCCCCGAAGTACCCCCCGCAGAGGTCATCACCCTGGACGGCTTATTTGGGTCCGGCCTTAACCGGCCACTCAGCGAGAGGGCAGCCGGCATTGTTCAATTGATAAACAGCAGCCCTTCCCCGGTAGTTTCCATTGATATTCCCTCCGGGTTATTTTGTGAAGACAATGGCCACAATCAACGGGATAATATTGTCAAGGCCGATTTCACCCTATCTTTTCAAATGCCTAAACTGGCATTTTTTTTCCCCGAAAACCAACTAAATGTGGGTCAGTGGGTTGTTTTACCCATCGGACTTAACCCCCGGGCCATCGACCAGGCACAAACACCATGGCTCATGACCACCCTTAGGGAGGTAAAAAAACGAATGCCTCTTCGTCATCTCTTCGATCACAAAGGAACCTTAGGCCATGCCCTGCTCATTGCGGGCAGCTACGGGAAGATGGGGGCGGCGCTTATAGCTTCCTCCGCCTGTCTGAGATCAGGGGTAGGCTTATTGACGACACATGTTCCCCACGCAGCCCTTCCCATACTTCAAACTGCACTGCCCGAAGCCATGGCCAGCATCGACCGTTCAGATCTGATGTTTACTGAGTTTCCTGAGCTCACACCTTTCCAGTCCATTGGCATCGGACCGGGACTGGGTACTTGCAGCAATTCTCAGCGCGCCTTAAAAGAACTAATCGTTGCCGCCCAGGGTCACAGGATGGTGATCGATGCCGACGGACTTAACCTGCTGAGTGCTAATCCGGAGTACCTGACAAAGCTTCCTTTCAACACCATCCTCACACCCCACCCTAAAGAGTTTGAAAGGCTGGCAGGCAGATGGAACGATGACTATGAACGAATGCAAAAAGCCATCGGCTTTGCAAGGGAACACGGCGTAATTTTGGTTCTGAAAGGCGCCTGGAGTATGGTGGTCGAGCCGGGAGGCCAGGTCTTTTTTAATTCCACCGGCAACCCGGGGATGGCCACTGCCGGCAGTGGGGATGCCCTGACCGGAGTTATTCTGGCTCTTCTGTCCAGAGGAATGCCCCCACTGGACGCAGCGCTCACAGGGGTATTCGCCCATGGATTGGCGGGGGACCTGGCGGTGACCACGAAGGGCCCCGATGGTCTTATTGCATCCGACATTGTAGCTTGCCTGGGCAAGGCCTTCCTACAAATAACCAACAAATAGGATTCGGACCTATAGCTCTGCCTATTTTTTTACTATTTTTGTAAGGCTTGTGAGTGATTCTTGTAAAAAATCAGAAAGAAGCTTTTCAGGCATAGACAGAAAACCTATCCTGATTTATCTGAGAAGATTTTTCAGAATGAAGTTGGGGAGGAGATCAAATGAATAACAAATTATTTTGGGATGAACAAACCTCTGGTTTCAGGGAGAGTTTCATCCAACCAAAAAAAACAAATATTTATCGGATGAAAAACGTAATTTTTACCTTGATAGCTCTAACTGGAATGGCCTGCTCGGTGCAGCAACCCATTTCAAGAGCAGATATTGATCCCGTCAGAGAAGAGACCTTGCCGACACAGGGTATCTTTTACTATTTGCCCAAAACCGTTATTAAAGTGGAGGTGAAGGCCCAAAAGAAAATCGTAAAACCGGGCCCTTTCTATCGTTATTCGCAGCGCTACCTTAATCTGTCGGATGTCATTACCGAGGATAAGGAAGAATGGACCATTACAGGGGCGCGCATTTCCACCAAAAGCCTTCCCGACGCAAAACGGATGTTCCGGATTACCACTCAGGGCAGCCCGTCGGCAGCAATGGTATCCCTCACCCCCGAAGGAATTTTACAAGGCATTAACCTGCCCCCCCTTATGGAAAAAACCCACCAACACAAGCCAGGGACTCCATTAATAAAGACCTCATCCAGTGAGTTGTTTTTCGACGATGTGCCCTTTACCGAAGAACAGTTATTGAAGACTTCAACAGCCGCCATGGCCGAGGAGGCCGCCAAGGAGATCTACCGGTTACGCGATGCCAAACGCCGCCTTATGGAAAGTGAAGCTCAGATATTACCACCCGACAAAGGAGCCTATCAAACCGTTCTGGAACAGCTGGAGATCCAGGAGCAAAAATTCCTTTCTTTGTTCAAAGGCAAAATTGTTACCAGCCAGATGGTTCAGACGTTCGACTTTGTTCCCGACACCCTTACCAAAGGCAATCAGGTGCTTTTCAGATTTTCGGCTCAAAAAGGCTTTGTGGACCCCATGGATGTGAGTGGAACACCCGTATACATTGAGGTAAAAGCCCCAGGGACGGTCTCAACCCCCCTCACCTATGCTCCGGCCGAGAAGGGGGACGTGCGACGCGGCCTTGTTTACTGTATCCCTGCCTCTGCAAGAGTGAAAATTATTGACCGCACCCTCCTGCTCACAGAGGCGGATGTAAACCTGGGGCAGCTGGGGCAGCTTCGCCGCTTACCGCCCTCCTTACTCGACAATCCGGGCACCTCCGTGCGCATTGACCCCCTCACCGGGGCACTCATCCAGATTATTTCAAAACCGGAAGCACCGGTCATGACAAAATAAACCCTAAACACTGTTCCAATGAGTCAAGATATTCGAGACCTTGAGCCTAAAAAATTATGGGAAATATTTTATTCCCTGACACAAATACCCCGTCCCTCGCGAAATGAAGGTGCTGCGATAAACTATGTAGAAACCTTTGGCAAAGATCTGGGGCTGGAAACTTACCGGGATGAAATAGGCAATGTGATTATCCGCAAGCCGGCTACCCCGGGCATGGAAAACCGCAAAGGGGTGGTCTTGCAAGGGCACATTGACATGGTTCCCCAAAAAAACAGCGACAAAAAGCACGACTTTGACAAGGACCCCATCGAAGCCTACGCAGAAGAGGGCTGGGTAAAAGCCAATGGAACAACCCTTGGGGCCGACAATGGTATTGGGGTGGCTGCCGCCCTGGCAATATTACAGGAAACAACCCTGGAGCACGGACCCCTGGAGGCACTGTTCACCATGGATGAGGAGAGTGGAATGACAGGAGCCAACTACCTGAAGCCCGGCATATTAAAGGGTGACATTCTGATGAATCTGGATTCGGAGGATGAGGGTGAACTCTATGTAGGATGTGCCGGGGGCACCGATGCCAGCGCCAATTTCACCTATTTGGAGGAGGAGTTTCCCTCAGAAGCCAGCGCCTATACAATCAGCCTCACAGGTCTTAAAGGAGGGCATTCGGGAATGGACATCAACCTGGGAAGAGGCAATGCCAACAAGCTGATGATACGATGTTTAAAACACCTGGTGGCGAACCATGGGGTTCGGCTTTCTTCGATCGAAGGGGGCAATCTTCGCAACGCAATACCCCGTGAAGCCGTGGCGGTGATAGCGGTTCCAACAGAAGAAGAAGCCCCCTTTGAAAACGCACTGAAAGAGTGGTCTTCTATCTTTCGCTCAGAGTTAGGCGAGGTGGAACCCGGCTTATCGCTGAATGGTAAAAAAACCCGGCAACCCTCCTTTGTGATGGACGCCATGACCCAGGACGATCTCATCAATGCGGTGCAGGGTTGCCCTAACGGGGTAGTGAGAATGAGCACCGCAATGCCCGGACTGGTAGAGACGTCACTCAACCTGGCTGTAATCGTTTCCAAAAACAAAGACATTTCTGTGCGGGCCCTCATTCGCTCATCGGTAGATACAGCCAAAGAGGAGGTGGAGTCCACTTTTGAGAGTATTTTCAGGCTGGCCGGCGCTCGCGTGCGGTTTGATGGCCAATACCCGGGATGGAAACCCAATATGAACTCGGAGATTCTCCGCACCATGCAGCAAGTGTACAACCAAAAATGGGGCAAAACACCGGAGATCAAAGCCATCCATGCCGGATTAGAGTGTGGGATTCTGGGCAGTGCCTACCCAAACTGGGATATGATCTCATTTGGGCCAACCATCAGATCTCCGCACTCACCCGATGAAAAGGTGAATATCGAATCGGTAACTAAATTCTGGACTTTCCTGAAAGAAACGCTCAAAAACGTTCCAAAAAAATAGACCACACCCAGCGGCTGTCTTTTTTCTGTAAACGAAAAAAGACAGCCGTTAATTATTTGGTTGTTGTATTAAACGTGATTAATGCTTCCGAACAATCGGGAGCATTTTTTTATGTCCTTAATAATCAAAGACAAACCCCGTACAGGGACCCCCCCTCGGAAAAAATCATGATAAATTGGAAGACATTTTCACCATGATAGGATTTTTATCATGAAAAGATTACTTTTGCGGTTTGCCAATTGTACTTTCCAAATGTATTATAATTCAAACCTCTTAGGACGTTTTTTAATCTGGCGAATCCGGCACATTAAACCGAAGCATTTTCTTTTGATTCTCAGCTTCCTGGTGGGTCTTTTTAGTGGCCTGGCCGCTGTAATATTAAAGAATACCATCCACTTCACTCACCAACTGCTCACCGAAGGCTTTCATAGTGATAGCATGAACTGGCTTTATCTGGCCTATCCCATGCTGGGGATATTAATTACTTTTCTTTTTGTGCGTTACGTGATAAAGGATGATATTGGCCACGGGATCACCAAGATACTTCACTCGTTTTCACGAAGTGGTGGCAACTTAAAATCCCACAACTCATACAGTTCCATTATAGCCAGTACATTTACCATTGGTTTTGGTGGTTCGGTCGGAGCCGAGGCCCCTATTGTTCTTTCAGGAGCTTCCATCGGATCGTTTCTGGGAAGGCTGTTTCACCTCAACTACAAAACCATCACCCTGCTTATTGCCTGCGGTTCGGCCGGAGCAATTGCCGGTATTTTTAAGGCACCCATTGCCGGGCTGGTCTTTACCCTGGAGGTGCTTATGCTGGACCTAACCATGGCCTCGATAGTCCCTCTGCTCATCTCCTCGGTCACCGCCACAACCGTGGCCTACTTTTTTCTGGGGAAGGCATCCGAATTTACCTTTCACCTGGAATCCCCCTTTCTGTTAAACAATTTACCCTTTTACGCCTTACTGGGGATTGTAGGTGGTTTTGTATCCCTTTACCTCACCTACGCCAACATGTATGTGGAAGGAAAAATTGCCAAACTAAACAATCCCTGGTACAAATGGATTGCCGGAGGGATACTGCTCAGCTTGCTCATCTTCCTTTTCCCTCCTCTCTATGGCGAGGGTTATGGAACCATCACAGCCCTCCTAAGCGGCAACACCGACCTGGTGGTTCAGGGCAGCTTTTTTTACACCCTCAAGGACAACCCCCTTATAATCATAGCTTTCTTATTTTTCCTGGTGGTTTTTAAGATTATTGCCACTGCAGCCACCAATGGAGGAGGCGGTGTTGGAGGTATCTTTGCCCCCACGCTCTTCACGGGTGGCGTCACCGGGTTCCTTCTGGTACGGTTAATGAACAGCTTTAAAGGAATTGACCTCCCGGAATCACATTTCACCCTGGTGGGAATGGCAGCCCTGATGGCCGGCGTGATGCATGCCCCTCTTACGGCCATCTTCCTGATTGCCGAGATCACAAATGGGTATGCCCTGTTCATTCCGCTCATTCTCACCTCCACCATCTCCTATCTCACCATCATGTATTTCGAGCCCCACTCGATTTACACCAAACGCCTGGCTCAAAAAGGACAATTGCTTACCCATCAGAAGGACAAAGCCGTACTTACGCTTATGCGGTTAAACAAAGTTCTTGAAACCGATTTCCTAAAGGTTCACCCCAAACAAACACTGGGTGAACTGATAAAGATTATAGCCAAATCTCAGCGTAACATCTTCCCTGTGGTTGATGAGAAGGACACCCTTCTGGGAATTGTCCTTCTGGACAACATCCGCGAGATCATGTTCAACCGGGAGCTTTACAATGACACGACCGTTGAAATGCGAATGATCGTTCCCCCTGCCTTTATTGAAGAAGGCGAAAACATGGAACAGGTGATGCGCAAATTCGAAGAGACCGGTGCCTGGAACCTGCCCGTGGTGGAAAATGGCCGGTACAAGGGTTTTGTTTCAAAATCGAAGATCTTCTCCGTCTACAGACGGGTTTTAAACCACTTTTCTGTAGAATAGAAGACCGGTAACAATTAAAAATGCATGGTAACCCGGGGGCCATCCTAACGTCTGATGTTTTCCTGTGGTCTATCCATCAACCCATTCGTTGTAAATAACCACAATTCTAACTATTTTTGGTTCTTCGTTGCAAACACCCCTAATAATATAAAACATGAAGAGAGACGACAAAATATTTGACCTGATTGAGCAGGAACATCAGCGGCAGGTTAACGGCATTGAGCTGATTGCTTCCGAAAACTTTGTGAGCGATCAGGTGATGGCGGCCATGGGTTCTCCTATGACGAACAAATATGCCGAGGGACTACCCGGAGCAAGATATTATGGTGGCTGTCAAATCGTTGACCAAAGCGAATCCCTGGCTATTGAACGCCTTAAGCAGTTGTTCGATGCAGAGTGGGCCAACGTGCAACCCCACAGTGGCGCACAGGCTAACATGGCCGTTTTCATGGCGGTACTTCAGCCGGGAGACACTTTCCTGGGACTCGACCTTTCACATGGAGGCCACCTCTCTCACGGTTCTCCGGTAAATGTATCGGGTCGGTTATACAACCCTATTGCCTATGGGGTGAACCAGGAGACCGGGTTGGTTGATTATGATATGATGGAAAAGCTGGCGCTGGAACATAAACCTAAACTGATTATCGGGGGCGCCTCGGCCTACTCCCGCGACTGGGACTATGAGCGCATGCGGGCCATTGCCGATAAAATTGGGGCCTTACTGATGATCGATATGGCACACCCGGCGGGGCTCATTGCTGCAGGCTTGCTTAAAAACCCCGTTAAATACGCCCACATTGTCACCTCTACAACCCATAAAACCCTGAGAGGACCTCGTGGAGGCATTATTTTAATGGGCAAAGATTTCGACAATCCTTTTGGCATCACGACAAAAAAAGGAGTCGTTCGAAAGATGTCGTCCCTGCTCGATTCCGCTGTTTTTCCCGGCACACAGGGAGGCCCTCTGGAGCACGTAATCGCGGCTAAGGCTGTTTCATTTTTCGAGGCACTTCAACCCGAATACAAAGCCTACCAGACCCAGGTTAAGAAAAATGCCGAAAAGATGGCTGAGAGTTTCCTGAGCAAGGGTTATAAAATCATTTCGGGCGGCACCGACAACCACAGCATGCTGATTGATCTGCGCACCAAATTTCCGGATTTAACGGGTAAGAAGGCGGAGAACACTCTGGTACTGGCCGACATTACCATCAACAAGAATATGGTTCCCTTCGACGATCGCTCACCCTTCCAAACCTCCGGGATAAGGGTTGGCACCGCGGCCATTACCACCCGTGGCCTTAAAGAGGAACACATGTCTTTTGTGGTGGACCTTATTGATGAAGTACTTTCCGACCCCGACAACGAAAAGACGCTGGCCTCGGTTCGCACAAAAGTTAATAAAATGATGACCGCTTACCCGATCTTTTCATATTAATTAAATTGGTCGGGATACGAAACCATGAAGATTCATTCCCGAATCTTTCTATACAAAAACCAGAGCAGGAGCTCTCCTATCAAGACACAGGAGTATAGCCTGCAGCAAGAGTAACTATAAAACGGCGAAGTGAAAAACTTCGCCGTTTTACCTATCAGGCAGATGATTATTAATCCGGAGTAACCCTCTGATAATTTTTTCGAACAATGACCCTTGTCGAGATTCTTCTTTTATCTATGGCCGGCATCGTCGCCGGGATCATCAACACCCTGGCCGGCAGCGGCTCCCTTATTACCCTCCCCCTGCTCATGTTCATGGGACTTCCCCCCGCTGTGGCCAATGGAACCAACCGGTTGGGGGTGGTATTTCAAAATCTGATAGCCACTTTTAACTTTAAGCGGCAGGGAGAACTTAAGCTGACAGCCGAATGGCCCCTGGTGGTGGCGACGATATTAGGTTCGTTAGTGGGTGCTCTGATAGCCGTCCAAATAAAGGAGGACATTTTAAACTGGTTTATTGGCTGTTTGCTGCTGGTAATGTTCGTCCTGCTACTTTTTAAACCTGCCCTTTGGGTCAGAGAAAAGGCTGAACGAATAAAAAGCCCAAAATCGAATCTTATCAATGGATTCATCTTTTTTGCCATCGGTATCTATGGGGGATTCATTCAGGCAGGAGTTGGTTTATTTCTGCTGGCAGCACTGGTTTTGGGTGCCGGCTACGATTTGGTACGTGCCAATGGTGTAAAAGTACTGATGGTTCTCTTCTTTACGATTATGGCACTGGGTATATTTATCCACGCCGGTCAGGTTGCCTGGAGCTATGGGTTGGTTTTGGCAGCCAGCAACGCTTTAGGTGCATGGTTTGCCTCACGCTATGCCAGCAGGATAGGCGCCAGGAAAATCCGCTATCTGTTGCTGGTGGTAGTCCTTTTCTCAGGCATAAAAATATTATGGGGAGTCATCTGACTGAATCCTATTATGCTCTGAATATGCCTTCCATCCTGCTAAACAGGGTCTGTCTATAACCTCCAGATTCTGTCTCGAATTCTATGGCGAATCCAAAGAGTTTAGTGTAAAAATTTGTTTGATCTGTATGGTTTTCGATTGGAAAGAAATCAAGATTTAGATCCTTGATCCACAGTAAAAACCGGCATAAAAACAGCAGTGGGTATCCGGGTATGCCTTCAGCCGGGCAACCCACAGGAAACGATGTCGAAAGATTCAACCAGGCCTTCGAGGTGGAATAAAGCAAGTGGTTAATGAGATCGTTCTGTTTTCAACCTTTGAGGGTGCTTTTGGCCCGTCTGGGTTTAACAGCAAAACAAATCATTTTATTTCTTCAGACCCAATTATTGTAGGTGCCTCCTATCGGGTCGGTTAAAATTTCCCAACGGTCTATGCGACATGCCGGGCGCTCCACGAAAGCAGCCTCCCTCCCGGAGGTTAGAAAAATCAACCCTCTGTTAATCCAGTGAAAAGTGATAGGTAATGGTGCCTTCCTGAATGGCCGGCGCCTTGGGATCAGCATTAAAGCGGGCTTTCATGGCCGCTTGTTGGGCCACTTTCCAGAGATAAGAGTTCTGGGTTGTCGTTCCTTTTAAGATCGCCTGCGCCCCGGTAACCCGTCCATATTTATCGACGGTAACCTTTACCACAACAATGCCCTGTTCCTGAATGTCGTATTCGGGTTTGGGCAATGAACCCACCAGCGACCGACCGGTAAGATCGAATCCCGATCCTGTTTTTCCCAGTCCACTGCCGGTATAATTACCTGCATTTGGATCGCCCGAAAGACGCCCCTGGTTGCCTGTTCCCTGGGTATTACCTTCAGAGGAACCGGTCCCATCGGTTTTACTGAAAGCATTTTTGACATTACTCCTGGCTTTAGCGGCCTGTTGTTCCTGCTCCTCTTGTTTTCGGCGTTCTTCTTCCAATTGACGTTGCCGTTCCAACTCCTCTTGTCTCTCCTTCTCCTCCTGAATTTTCTTTTCTCTTTCAACCTCGGCCTTACGGATCTTCTCCTCTTCGATACGTTTTTTCTCGGCCTTTTGACGGGCTTTTTCCTCAGCACTAATGGCCGGGGCTTCCTCAAAATCCTGGGTATTGACGGTTTCTTTGGCCGCTTTAGGGGTCGTTGCGGGAGGTGGCGTTACCGGCTTGGGTTTGGTCACAGGTGGTGGGGTCGTTTTCTCGGCCGCCGGAGTATTGCGCACAGGCTCGCTGGCCCCAAAACCAGTGGGGGAATCTCCAAAGTTAACCAGAATACCCTCCTCCTCTTTGGGGATACTGGACATCCCCAGCACAAACAAAAGCACTAAAATAACCAGATGGAACAGAGTGCTTCCAATAATGCCCATTCGTCTATCTCCGGGTTTCTTTTCCATAAGGTTTTACTTTGACCGTGTAGCCAGTATCAGCTTATATTGATTCCGTTTAACGATATTCATCACTTTAACCACCTCTTTCATGGCCACATTTTCATCCACATGCAGGGAGATATAGACTTCAGGATTGTCCCCCACCTTCTTCACCAAAAAAGGTTCTATTTGATTAAAACTAACTCTCTGGTTCTCCACATAATACTTTAAATCGCTTGTGATAGAGACGGTGGTAAGCGGTTTTGCCGAGGTCTGATTTTTACTTTGCGGCAGCAACAGCTTCAGCGCATTGGGGTGCACCAAAGTGGAGGTGATCATAAAGAAGATTAACAATAGAAATACCACATCCGTCATCGATGACATACTAAACGTAGCATTGATCTTATTCCTTGATTTTAAAGCCATCGCATTTCATTTATTACACTACAGGAATTCTTAATTATTCCGTAAACTATGGAAAAGGGGCCAACCCATAAACGCAACCATGCAAGGCTATCGTGCAGGTTCGTTCAGCAAGTCCATGAACTCCATGGTGCGTGCCTCCATTTTAAAAACCACCTCATCCACCTTAGCAACAAGCCAGTTATATGCAAAATACGCAATAATCCCGACAATGAGCCCCCCCACTGTCGTAACCAAAGCGGTATAGATTCCCCCCGCCAGCATGCCGACCTCAATATTACTGCCAGCATTCGACATTTCCCAGAACGATTTAATCATTCCAATAACCGTGCCCAGGAATCCAATCATGGGAGCCCCTCCTGCAACAGTAGCCAGGGTAGGCAGCCCTTTTTCGAGGCGACTCACCTCCAGGTTACCCACATTCTCGATGGCGGTATTGACATCATTTAAAGGTCGTCCAATACGGGTAATCCCTTTTTCGATCATGCGGGATATCGGGTCATTATGGGATTGACAAAGGGCCAGAGCAGACTCTATTTTCCCATCATGAATGTAATCCTTGATACGGTTCATGAAACTTTTATCCTCCTTGTAAGCCCTTTTGATGGCCAGGTAACGCTCAATAAATATGTAAACCGCCAAAAACGAAAGCAGAAATAACGGGATCATGATCCATCCTCCTTTGATCACCAGATTCACCAGATTGATGCCTACTTCGGCAGTTTCGGTGCCTTCAGCAGCACCCTCAACGGCCACCTGTCCGGCAGCCTGTATCATCAAAAATAGACTCATATTTTTCTATATTATTTTTTTTCTAAACCGATGCCAAATTAGTGATTTTTTGGCAATTTTTCCTCGTCCGACACCTTAACTTCCTCCCCGCCTTCTTTTTCCCGACTCCCGAAAATCATCTGCCAGTAATTTTTCAACAAATCCTTAACACTATTAAATTCCTTCTTAAAGGATATACCTATTCCCTGCGTGGTTGGAGAGGATTCGTAGATCAGGTCATCGTTTGACCGCGTATAGGCTTTAGCACGGATGGTTCCACTAGGGTTAAGTTTTACATCCATGTCGAAGTCGCCCACCATTTTTCCGGTGTTGGTCTGATATTTTCCATACCCCACGTTGCCATTAATGGAAACACGGCTATTGAACATTTGCGTGGAGAGGGCTACCTCAATCTCTTCACTTGAGAGATCATCTTCGGGTCGGTAGCTGACGCCCACATCCACATCGCTGGAAATAGTCGACAGCCATCGGCTGAGCTGATTCGACAACATCTCGGTGGTGGTTACCAGGGCAGCGTGGTTGGTGGTTATGCCGGAAGAATTATCCACCCGCAAATAATCGGGGGTATAAAACTGATTAAGGACCAGCAAGGAAAGAATCTGACGGTTCAGTTCATCTTCAGTGGCGATAAAATCCAGCACATAACTCTGACGGCTCTTGCTAAGGGTTGGTGCCTCAATCCCAAAACGGATACCCGGTTTCTCCAGCTGGCCACTCAACAACATATTACAATTAATGGGGATGCGCCTCTGCAACTCACTGTAATCCTGACCTGCACCACCACTGGCCAGAGGCCCCAGCAAATCGGACAGGGAAGCCTTAACTTTATAAACCGCGGTCAGGTCAATTTCCGCATCATAGGGATCGCCTCGCCAGGTTACGGTACCCCCCTTATTAATAGCAAATTTCTTATTCACCAGATTCTGAAGCGAGAAGAGATAATCCCCCTCCTCAATAGTGTAAGCCCCATAAAAGCGAACATTACCCTGCCGGTCGATCCGGATTTGGATACTCCCATCGCCCGTAGCCCGCAAAATATCGCCTATGGTAGAGTCGAAAATAATTTGCACCTGAGCTTCAGGGTTAACGTCGATCTCCATATTCATTTCGATTCCCGAAAGATCCACCGAATAATCCCTCTCTTTTTCGGGGTTACCATAGGCATTGTTGTGATCGACCGGAGAGACAAACCGTATAAAAGTACTCTGAATAGCCTCTTCGGTCTCCCCCATGGGGATAAAAAACCGGGTATTGCGATGAGTGGCTCCCGAGATATCGAGATTTACATTTTGAGTAGACCCTGTAACGGTCATGAAACCTGTTCCATAAACCGTTCCATAGTAATAGGAATTGTCTTTCAGGCGGGTATTGAGCACCAGCATATTATTCACATCCATTCGCATGTTATACACCATATCAGCAAACCCCTCATGATAGATGGAGCCACGGAACTTGCCCTTGTGTCCCTCCACATCGGTTATGGAAAGGTCTTTAAACCTTATCTCGTTGGGATAAAACCACACGGAGTCCTTGATTTGATAGGAGGTTTTTAGCAGATCCACATCAAAATGCCCTTCATTAACATTAATCTTTCCGGTAAGAAAGGGTCTTTTCAAGGATCCGGAAACGAACAACTTACCCGAAGCCGATCCTTTAAGATTTTGAATGATCTTTTTCAGAAAAGTATTAAGAAATGAGACCTGTAGCTTGTCCACATCAAAGCTCAGGTCGATTGAATTATCGCCAGAATAGATATTGCCCTGGCCCACCAGTGAATGGTGCGCGCCCTTTGAAATGGAGGTATTCAGAGCCATCGCTTTAAGTTCCGGATTCCATTGAGAGGCTACTGCGAATAAGCCCAGGGTATCCCCGTCAAAGCCAAGGTCATCCACCTTCAGGTTTGCAGAGAACCGTGGCGAGCGGTAGAAATCCTCCAACTCCACCGACCCATCTACCACACCCGAGAATGTATGAGCCGACGCGTTGTTTAAGCCAAAAAACTGCGAGAGGTCAATATTTTCCATTTCGAGCCTCAGGTGGTCGTTCGATTCGCGGTGCAAAAATCCATTAAGCGCTAATTTCTGATCATGGTGGCGCATCTCCAACCCCTGAACACTGAAGCCCAGGGGAGTCATCAGGGCTTTAGCCTGGCTTACAACCCATATGGAGTCGCGAATAATGAGGGTAGAAGGATGAAGCTTGGTAGAGGCATAGAACCCCTCATCGAGCTCTTCCTTAAAGGAGGTGGTGGTGTAAAGGGCACCACTATGGGTAACAGCATCCCAATTATTCCAGAACACATTTACGCTTAGGGTATCCTTTTCCGCTTTTTGGTGTATCGAAAAATTGAGCAGAGACAGCATATTGCCCATCATCAGCTTTTCAGCCCTGCCGGTAACCGATAAGGGTGCCTTCTCACTCCCATCAACATAAAACTCCAGCCCTTCGGCCTTAAAATCCTTAAACTTAACATACTCAAAACCGGCCTCCAAATCAATAAAGTGATGGGGAGCATCGAATCGCCCTTTCACCTTACCATCGCCCGATATATCCAGGCCCGGATAGAATACTGTCAACAGCTTATCGAGGCCTAAAAATGAAAACTCAAATTTAAAATCGTTCACCCGTTCGGGATGAGGGTTAACCACCGAGGGAGCGACTGCCGGCAGGAAGTAATGAAGCCGGTCGAGAAGCGTTTTCCTGAACCCCCTGAAATAATAGTGTCCCGAAAGATTCCCTTCCATAAATTCGGAATGAAGGGTAATTCTCTTTTGATCCCCCTCGCGTTGGGCACTGATGGTAAGTGAGTCTATATCCACTGAGGCCTCCGGGGTATAAAGCAAGCCATTGTATACGCCGATGTCTCCAATCAGGTCATCGAGATTATCCCCTTCGAAGTTTACCGACAGGATTGCTGTAAGCACCCCATTTTCCAGCTGAGGCAACAAATTCATTCTATCGAGCTGAGCATTCTCAATATTGGCCAAGAAATGAAACCGGGGAACCTCTCCCGATATATCAATCTCGCCATCGAACCGAAGGCTGCCATTGGAATCCTTAAAATCGAGAGCACCATCAAAACGCTGATGGGTTAGCAACCCATTGAGTTTAATATCCTTGTACTTGTATTTATTCCATTCCAGGGATTTAATATTGCCATCGAGAAAAGCGAAATAGTTTGTAGCACTTTTTCTATTGCCTTTAACCTCCATCTCCATGGAGATTTGGCCAACACTTTGGGGGGCATTGATCATTCGCCCCAATTCAAACCCCCTGACACTCAGAAACCCGCTGTAAAAGAGCTCTCCTTTTTGGTTCAGCTTAAGGCCCAAGTCGGTACGTAAATTTCCAAGCCCGGTTTTAAAGTCCCCATAAGCGACCAGATCGTTGATAAATCCGGTGATATTTCCGGCGTAATGAATGAGGCCCAACTGGCTAAACGAAGGGGGAAGCGACTCCTTTCCTCCGCGGCCCAAACCTAACAGGCTTTCCAAATCGGGGACCGTAGTTTGGGAGTTCTTAACATTCAGGAAGACATAAGTCTGATTGAAATCGGAGAGGTCATTGATATCAAAGGAGGCATTCAGCCATGTTGTCTGGCCAAAGGAGGCCACCACATTACGGCCCTTCAGGTTGTCGATTGTGCCATACACCTCTCCCGACAGCCCAATTGAAGCATCCAGAGAAGGAACATTGTTGAAAAAGAGGGCAGCTTCGGTTGGGGAGACTAAAATTTTCGATACCACGGCCCTGAAACGTTGCTCTCGACTCAAGGAATCCGACTCAGAAGCCTGAGCCGACAACTCCAGCAAGTCGAGATTGAAGGTGGACTCCCGGGTTTTCAGAAAGAAGTCTTCCACCACTATCCGATCGGGAAAAAACCGGCCGCTGCCGCTCGCAGCATTGACCGCAATCCCACTCTGTTCTTTAAAAGAAAAATTATTCAGCCTAAAAGCGATGGAATCGTCAACGGCGGAGGTGCGAACCACATCCAATGTTACATCGTCAAAAAGCAGCGTATCGCGTTTGAAGGAGGGATTCTTAAGGATGGAGTGCGAAAACCACATCCGCCCCTTCTTAACCCGGGCACCCCTCACCGAGTAATGCCAGCTGGCTGAATCGGGTTGCCCATTCCCAAGCAAATCGAGTAAAAAATCAAAATTCATCCCTTTCTCCCTTTCCAGGACCCTTACGTTTGGCTGATCGAAATCAACCGCACCGAAATACAAATGCTTGCGGGTGAGAGAGAAATGATCGATGCCGGCGCTAACCCTGGGGGCAAAGAAGAGGGTGTCGTTTTGCAAATCGCGCATCAGAAAATCACGCAGACGAATCCCTGAGTAAGGCATTATTTGTACCCTGCCAATAGAAATCTCAGTATTAAGATCTTCACTCAGCCGATTAGTCACATAGGCCACCAGCCGGGTTTGAACCACCGGCAAAAGCAATATAAACGACACCAATACCGGGAAAGCTACCAGTATGATGAAGGCCGCTAATAATATTTTATTTATTTTTTTAATAACTTTGTCCCTCCGGTTTCAATCAAGACATCAACAAAACAACAACCCACACAGGTTGGGGTAAAGATGAAAAAGAAAAGTAATTAATCCAACCCTTTTAAACAACCCATTTTCAATTCATTAATCATACCTGAAGAAAAAAGATCGATTGATTCCTCATGCCCTTTGTCTGCGTAACACCAATTCGAAAAACATTCAATTTGTAAAGGGTATCGGATTTTACAAAGATAACAAAATGAACCATCAGGAATGGCGATTGTATTTAATAGACAGAAACAATCAAGCCGCAATAGATCTTTACAAAAATAGAGTAAAGCCTGGAGGTTTTGAAAATAAACAAGGCCTTTTTCACCCCCATTTGAACTAATCTTTTATGAAAACCATTATTCTTGCCATAGAATCCTCCTGTGATGACACCTCTGCAGCTATCATCAAAAACGATACCATTTTGTCGAATGTGATTGCAGGACAATCGGTGCACGAAGCCTATGGGGGGGTTGTGCCGGAGCTGGCCTCGAGGGCCCACCAGCAAAACATCATCCCGGTAGTGCATAAGGCCTTAAAGGATGCAGGCATCACTGCCCAAGAGGTATCGGCGGTAGCCTTTACCCGGGGCCCGGGGCTGATGGGTTCTCTTTTGGTGGGCACTTCCTTTGCCAAGGGCTTTGCCCTGGCCCGCAACCTGCCGCTGATAGAGGTAAACCACCTGCAGGCTCACGTTTTGGCACATTTCATTCAGGAACCTGAAAGTCATCATGAGGTGCCCCAGTTTCCCTTTTTGTGCCTTCTGGTGTCGGGTGGTAACAGCCAGATTGTGCTGGTGCACGACCATCTAACCATGGAGATTATTGGTGAAACCATTGACGATGCCGCCGGGGAGGCCTTCGACAAATGCGCCAAAGTGATGGGGCTGCCCTATCCGGGAGGTCCTCTCATCGACCAATTTGCCAAAGAGGGCAATCCGAAGACCTTTACCTTTGCCAAGCCCCGCATTGCAGGTTTCAACTACAGCTTCAGCGGACTTAAAACCTCATTTCTCTATTTCCTGCGCGACCGAATCAAAGAAGATCCCGATTTCATTGAGCACCACAAGTATGATTTGTGTGCCTCCCTGCAATACACTATCGTGGAGATCCTGATGGAAAAACTGAGAGCCGCGGCCAAGAAGACCGGCATCAAAGAGATTGCTCTGGCCGGCGGGGTGTCAGCCAATTCGGCCCTTCGCGCTGCCATCACCAATGGCAGGGATAAACACGGGTGGAACACCTACATTCCTAAATTTTCCTACACCACCGATAATGCTGCAATGATTGGTATTACAGGCTATTACAAGTTCTTAAAAGGAGAGTTTTGCGGACAGGAAGTGGCCCCTCTGGCCAGGATGAAACTTTAATTAAAGACTAAGGCGAATAAAGGCGTTCAGGATTAGAAAGAAGAGAGCCAAATTTCAGCCCCTTCCCCCTGGGTTCTATTGCTTAAATAAGAAGCATTCCTAAAAAGGAGGAGACAGACCCCCGCTTCGGACCGAATGGAAAGACAGCAACTAAAATCATGGTTCCAAACACCTGTAACCTTAAGGAAAACACCGCAAAAACCCCACAGATAAACGATTGGGCCCCTTTTATCAAAAAAAAACCTTCTTTTGCCCAAAGCCTCGATTTTCTTTCCTGATTTTTTCCAATCTTTGCGCGTCATCCTTGAGTATAACACACTGTGATAGAACTAAAAAACATTTTTTTTGTTAACCCAGACCGATTCGTGACCCGCCAGATGGGCAATGAAATGGTATTGGTGCCATTGGCTAACAACGTGGCAGACATGACCAGTGTGCTGACACTAAACGAAGTAGGCGGTGACATCCTTAAAGTACTGGAAAAACCTACAACAGGAAATGATGTTGTAGAACAACTTTTTCTGAGATACGACGTAAACAAAAAGGTTCTTGAAGAAGATGTGAAAGCCTTCCTGGCAGAGGCTCTCGAAAAAAATGTGATCCAACAAATTGGTTAAACGGGAAAGAATGCATTGAATGTTTGAGAAAGTTCAACTTATAAAAAAATCATACCAGACACCGTCAATTCTTGAAATAAGATTGGACAGTGAGATCTCACTATTAATGAATAGTGGTACTGGTCCCCCATTTAGCCCGGCTTTGCCTACAACAACAACCACCAAAAGTACATCAACCTACGAAAGCGTAAAATATCCCATCGATACGCCCTTTGGGGGATCCAGCCCTGACTACGAACGATAAGTAATCGCCTAATTGTTAACCTCTGGCATGAATCTTTTCCTCCCCGGAATCCATCTCTTCTTTACCACCGCCGCAGATATAGATCTGCGGCCTTTTGCCTCGCTTCACTATACCAGGCCCCTCACTGACACTTTTACGACTTTCAATTGTTTAATTACTGCCGACAGGGTACTTCCGCTTCATGCCCTTACTCAGGCTTTTTCGGGCGAATCGTTCGGAACAGTTGAAATCCCCTATCGCTGGCGCATATTCAGGGGACCCGGCCAAACAGGCCTTCACATCCACTTTTTTGAAGATCAACAACTTTCAGAAGCCTTCTGCCTCATCGATCTTGAGCATCACACCATTCACATCACGCTGATTCCCAAACATCCGGGCCGGGTGGTGACCCTCGACCCTCTTTTTCACCCCCTGGGGTCGCTGCTCATGGTAGCCTTGGCGCAACATACCGGTGGATTGCTGATACATGCCTCCGGGGTCAGCTATCAGAACCGGGGAATGCTTTTCACAGGAGTTTCCGGCATTGGCAAAAGCACCATGGCCGGGATATGGAAACAGGCAGGTGCCCAGGTCGTCAACGACGACCGGCTGTGGTTGTATAAGGCTAACCAAACCTGGCACCTCTTCAACACACCCATGACATACTATGCCCAGAAACCCGCCATGGCTCCGCTAAAAGGCATTTTCCTGCTTCAACAAGCGCCTCAAAACAATCTCAATAAGATTTCCGGGGTCTCAGCTGCCATGCGTTTCATGGCCAACGGCATCCAACATCTCTACGACAAGGAGATGACTGCAAACCAATTAGACCAATTTCTGGATATTGCAGGGCAGGTACCCATTTACGATTGTGCCTTTAAACCCGACCAGGAGATTGTTGAACAAATAAAACAGCTTCTGTAGGAAACGCGAACTCCCCCTCGCAAGAATTAGGAACAGACTCTTGAGAAGAAATCCTTCGCTACCCCCCAACGCCTCAGCGACTACTCAAACTCCCCTTCGTAACCATTTTCGTCTATCCTGTCATTGCGAGCGAAGCGTGGCAACCCCTCGTTTGCAAACGAGGGGCGTTTGCAACGAATATTTTTAAGTCGGGTAAGGCATCAAAAGAGGGGCTTGCTTCCGAAAAGGGGCTTCTTTAATGCCCGACGACCTTTTTTCCAGCCTTGGTGGTGATACAGGATCGTTACAAACGATCGGCTGGGAACCCCTCGTTGCAAACGAGGGGTAGAAAGTAGAAATACAAACGCCCTATAAAAAAAGCCCCTTCTCAACATCGTGAAAAGAGGCTTCTTAAAAAACGTATCTAGTTATGGGTTTTGCACCATTATCTTTTCGCTCTTGCCGAAATCTCCAACTTTTACCCGAATCACATAAAGACCACTATTCAGAGGCAAATCCACCTGGGCAACCGACTGGCTGGTTGTCACCTGATTCACCAAACGCCCACTCAAATCCAAAACCTCAATCCTCGCTTCTCCCTGTTTTTGTTGAAGCAATGCACTGGAAATGTTCACCCTGGCATAGCTCCCAAAACCTGTAATGGTTATGTTATCAGAGTCTTGCTCGTAGAAATTGGCAGGATCGGCAATGGCGGTGGTTATCTTTTGCAGATGCAACACAAATCGATCCCTGGTATCGCCCAGTTCTGCAGGGGTGTAAACATAATCAGGGGTCGCCCGCATATTAGTCAGGATTTGTGTCTTAGTATCTTCCAGAAAAACGGCATAACGTTCATTGAACGCCGTTAAATCCAGAGAGAGCGTAACGGGGCTTTCTACTTGATTGCGAACACTCAACGGAATATTGACTTCAGCGTCGGCAAGGCCAGGCAAGCCATTGATGCACAGAGAAATGTTTTCTGCCCGGGTATAGATCTCAGGAACCTTATCAGAATTGTTAAACATCTTTTCCGAATCGGACTCATCCAGACCCTCCGAGAAATCATCATCAAAATAGAGTACCGCACCGTCTGAAATGTATTGATTACCCTGGGAAATCCGAATCAAATCTCTTGAACTTTTTCCTAACCCGGCACTCTTTAATGGCATAGAGGTGTCGCTAATACGAGCCCGGTTGTCCAGGGTAATATTGGCGGGCTCACTGGAAACAACGTTTACCCATACCGACTGCAAGGATGGTATGTTGCCCATGTTACCGGCATTATATCCACCGGGCAACACCAACCCTTCCACAATAGTAGACTCACCGGTGGTCCCATTGTAAGTTATCAAATAGTCGCCCACCTGTGAACCTGCGTATATCCGGTAATAAATGGTAGGGGACACATTTGTCAGGCTGATTCCGGAAGAGCTTCCGGAGAGATTCCACTTCATGGTTCCCGGATAGGGATTGGCCATTAGATAATACCCTTTTCCAAAAGGAATATCCCAGGATATTTCACCTGTATTAAGAGTGCCGGAATAGGAGAGTGTATGATCGCTTTTATATAATGCCATAGTTCCTTCCATGGTTTCAAGAGGCGTATCATCACTTGTGATACGCTTCCAGCTGTTTTCGCTTACATAGATCCAGCTATCCTCCTGGTCACCTGCATCAAAGATGGCTGCGGTAGGGTTTTGGATAGGTTGCCCCAATCGATACCATTGGTTAGCCTTCAGGGAAAGTTCTATTTTTCCCTGCCCGGAATGGGTGTTGTCCTGGGGCACATTTAAGGCTGCCACCAAATCGGGCGTGGACTTAAGGATGATTTCACCATTATTGACCAAAAATCCTGACACATTGAAGGAAACTCCCGGATCCAAAGTCAGAGTGGCATTTAAGTCAAGGGTCAGGTTGCAAACATGGACTTCAACAGCCCCTGAAATCACCGGAAAATTTAGACTGTTTGGTTTTATCTCTATCTCCGCATCTTCCCCGGGAACGGTGTTTCTCGTCCAATTTTGCGAGTTAAACCAATCGCTATCCTGCCCCCCTACCCAACACTGACTAATCGATATCTCTATAAATATCTCAACCAAAAAAGATTCATTGGTAAAAAATTCCGTTGAATCACTATAATGATCAGTCTTCAACTTTTCAGGCTCAATGGTGGCCGACGAATTAAGGATATAAAGATTATTCCATTCGGAACTGACATTCTGCCCCCCAAAAAAATCACCACCTACCACCAGGTTGGCATTGGGTTTATTGTCATTGTCTTTCTCAATATTGGTTACTTTTGAATCGTAACTACCCAGAACAATGATATTTCCTTTAACTTTTACGTTACACGATTCGGCCCCAAATAAATCCCCCTGAACAATCAAATAAGCATCGCCTTCGACCCTGATCTCCTTGGATCCGGAGAGGTCACCATACACCACCAACCTTCCTAAGGCCTTAACATGAATCTTACCCGAATTCGTAACATTTCCGTATACAATTAATTCGCCTCCTTCTTCGATGGTAATATCTTCGGTCCCAAACAAATTTCCCAGGATCTCCATCCTGCCATCACTTTCGATGATCAATCCATCGTTATTATCATAATCACCTGAATAAGTAAAGTCCCCACTAATGGACACTGCAAAAAGAGAGCCCGAAAAAGCGATAATCAGAAAAAGACTCCATACGAACCTAATTGTACTTGTATTCCGCATATTACACCCAATTAATTAATTTTCATCAACTTACCATCCCCACTTTACCAGGAAACACATCAAGCATCCGGCAATTTTTGGGTTATATGTTACGATTGTACGGCAGAATGAAAAATAGGTTGTTAAAAAAATTAATTTCCCTTTTCGACCTCCCTCTCGTTTGCAACGAATATTTTTAAGTCCGATAAGGTGCAAAAAGAGGGGCTTGCTTTCGAAAAAGGGCCTCTTCAATGCCCGGCTACCTTTCTTTCAGCTTTGGGGGTGAAACAGGATCGTTACAAACGATCGGCTGGATACCCCTCGTTGCAAACGAGGGGTAGGAATAATTAGGAACAGACTCTTGATGCCAAATCCTTCGCTACCCCCAGGCCCCCTTTAGGGGGAATCCACCGCACAGGACCAGCCAAATTGTCTCTGACCTACCCCTCGTTTGTAACGAGGGGGCGTTTGCAACGAATTCCTTTAAGTCCGATAAGCTGCAAAAAGAAGGTTATGGCTTCGAAAAGGGGCTTCTTTAATTCCCGGTTACGTATCTTGTAACTTGGATGGGGATTGTTGATCGTTACAAACGATCAGCTGCATACCCCTCGTTGCAAACGAGGGGTAGAAAAAAAAACCTCTTCCCAACATTGTGGAAAGAGGCTTTTTCATGTTCAGAGTATCTTTATTAACGGTTTTGAACAAAAATCTTCTCACTTTTTACGTTCATCCCGGCTTGTACCCGCACGAGGTATACACCACTGACATTAGGAAGATCCACGTTGGTAACCTCCTGATTCGTGGTTGTTTGATTCACCAAACGTCCATTCATATCCAAAACCTCAACCAGGGCTTCTCCTGAATTTTGTTGCAACAACTCAGTGGCAACATTCACCCTTACATAGGTCTGAAAACCTGTTACGGTGATAGCTTTCAGGGCTTGTTCTTCGATTTGAACCGGGTCGGCAATAGCTGTAGTCACTTTTTGAAGATGCAACACAAACCGGTCGTTAGTTTCGCCAAGTTCGTCGGGAGTGTAAGTATATTCAGGTGTTTCACGCAGGTTGGTCCAGGTTTCTGTTTTTACATCTTCTAAAAAGACGGAGTAGTTTTCATTAAACGCTGTTAAATCCAGCGAAAGCGTAACGGGGCTTTTTACCTGGTTGCGAACACTCAACGAAATATTGTATTCGGCATCTGAAAGGGCAGGTAAACCATTGATGGACAACGATGTGTTTTCTACGCGGGTATAAATTTCAGGAACCTGCTTAGAGCTGTTAAACATCTTTTCCGAATCCGACGGATCCATCCCTTCCAAAAAGTTATCATCAAAATAAAGTATCGTCCCGTCAGAAACATATTGATTTCTCTGGGTTATCCGAATCATATCTCTGGTACTTTTGGTCATTCCGGCACTCTTCAAAGGCATCGTATTGTCGGTTATCCTGGCACGATTGTCTATGGTGATATTAGCGGTTTCATCCGAGGTAACCTGCACCCATACCGACTGCAAAGGGGCGATGTTGCCAATATTGGTGGCAGAATATCCACTGGGAAAATCCGTCCCCTCTAAAATGGTTGAAATATCTGCAAAACCATTATAGGTTATGATGTAGTCACCCACTTGTGACCCGGCATACACCCGGTAATAAATGGTATGAGAAACATTTGTCAGGCTGATACCGGAAGAACTAAGGAAAGTGCTCCACTTCATGGTTCCGGGATAGGGATTCGCCATTAAATAATAACCTTTTCCATAATTAATATCCCAGGATTTCTCTCCTGTATTCAAAGTCCCGCTGTAGGAGATGGTGTGTTCACTCTTATAAAGGGCCATTGTTCCCTCCATAGGATCTAGGGCTGTGTCATCACTGGTTATCCGTTTCCAGCTTTTTTCACTTCGGTAGATCCAGCTGTCCTCCAGGTCGGATACATCATAAATGGCTCCAGTGGGATTTTCCACAGGTTGCCCCAATCGGTACCACTGGTTAGCCTCCAGAGAGAGTTCTATTTGCCCCTCACCGGAATTGGTGTTGCTTTCGGGAACATTTAAGGCTGAAACGGCATCCGGGGTAGACCTTAGGATAATTTTGCCGTTATTTACAAAAGATCCTGAGGCATTTAATGAAGCACCCGGTGCCAGGGTTAAAGTAGCACCTGCGTCAATAGTAAAATTTTCAAAAGAAACCTTCCCTTCAAGGATGGGGGCATGCGCACTCGCACTTATCTCAATATCGGCCCCGGTAGGAGCAACGCCACTATGCCAGTTAGCCCCATTGGTCCAATCCGAATCAACCTCACCCATCCAAATTTCAGAGGCAACCAACCCAAGGTCCTGAATAATGGGAAATAAATCCGAATTATTGTTTTCCTGATCCAAAAAATCGCCCAGATTCCCATATTCTATATCCGAAGGATTGGGATTATTTTCACCCGGATTCAGGATATAAAGGCTTTGGTCACTGATGGTGGAACCCTGAGTCTTGTCAATAGAAAAGGCCCCACCTACCACTAAATTCCCATTGGAAGAATCAATTTTAGTCATTCCAACGTCACAACTTCCCAAAACAATCATATTACCATCAATCACAATTATGGTATTTCCCCAAGTTCCACTTGTGGATAAACTCCCGTAGACAATCAAAACGCCCCCATCTTCAACAGTAATTTTTGCCGTACTGATAAGATCCCCGGTAATTACCAGATATCCGCCATCTTTAACAACCAAACCATTATCATTGGTGAAATTACCCGGATAAGTTACCGATTCTCCTGAATTCACGGTATACACTACCGATTTCGCAGAATGGAGAGATCCAAGAAAAAGGAAGCTAAGTATTAAACTTCCCAAGATCCTGTTTATTGTTGCCTTTTTCATCACTTATCAAATTATCTTCTGTAAAAATCAATCCTTTTCAAAAACCGAAAATCCCAACGATTATCACTCTAACCGTCCTTAAGTTTCGGCCCTTATATTTGGATTATACGGCACAAAAAAAATAAGTTGATTTCATTACACTAAAGGCATCTTTTCTCTGACAAGTCATCTGCCTCCCTTGACAAGGCACCATTTTTAAAGACTAAATTTATGGGGTCGCGGACACAACAAGAAGAACCCGATTCTACAAAAACCGATCAAGACGCTTTATAACAGAAACATACACAATGCCCTTTCGTTAAAAACAAGACATCATCCGAACAAAACCAAAAAAAATATTTGAAGTTAAACCTCTAATAGTCAAATATTCCTATTCAAAACTATTTTAAACCCGAACTTTGGATGTACCCCAGAAGAATTGAACTTTCCCCGAACTCTCCCCTCGTTTGTAACGAATTTTCTATCCTGTCATTGCGAGCGAAGCGCGGCAATCTGTCCAACATTTGCAGCACTCGAACTCCCCCTCGTTTGCAACGAGGGGCGTTTGTAACGAATATTTTCAAGTCCGGTAAGGTGTCAAAAAGAACCTTGCCTTTGAAAAGGGGCTTCCTCGATCCCGCAAACTTAACCACCAGCTTCGATGGTGATACAGGATCGTTGCAAACGATCGGCTGGGTACCCCTCGTTGCAAACGAGGGGCAGATCCCTAACGGGATTTGCTTTCTCATTCAAATGGTATCTTATTTATTGTTTTTGTGCAACTACTTTTCCACTCTTCAGGGCCATTCCTGCCTGTACCCGAACCACATAAACACCGCTACTACGAGGCAGGTCCACTTCAGTAACCTCCTGATTAGATGTTATTTGATTCAATACACGACCATTCATATTCACCACCTCAATCAGGGCTTCCCCGTGGTTCTGTTGTAACAGGGTATTGGGTATACTTACCCTGGCGTAGGTTTCATGTCCCGTGATGGTAATGCCATCGACAGTTTCCGTTCCAACCTGTTCCGGATCCACAATAGCGGTTGTCACCTTCTGAATATGCAACACAAAGCGGTCGTGAACATCACCCAGAGTTAATGGGGTGTAAACATATTCGGATGTCTCCCGAAGGTTGGTCCAGGTTTCGGTTTTGGTATCTTCCAGAAAGAGCGTAAAGGCATCATTGAACTCATCCAGATTCACCGACAGGGTTACAGGGCCATCTGCCTGGTTACGAACACTCAATGGGATGCTTTTGGCTTCGCCCGTGAGCGTTGGCAACCCATTAATGGCCAACGAAGCACTTCCGGTGCGGGTATAAACCTCCGGCACCTGTTTAGAGTTGTTGAACATTTTCTCCGAATCAGAATTCTCCAGCCCTTCGGAATAAGTATCATCGAAATAGATCACAGCGGCATCTGAAACATACTGATTTTGTTGGTAGATACGCACCATATTCCTGGTACCCACCCCCAAACTACCGCTCTTCAGGGGCATGGAGTTGTCGTTAATACGAGACCGGTTATCAACAGTAATGGTAGCTGCCTCACTGGAGTTAACCTTTACCCAAACCGACTGCAATGGTGAGATATTACCAATATTATCTACCATATTATCGCCGGGGAAGACCGTCCCATCCAAAATGGTGGATACTCCTGAGAACCCATTGTAAGTGATCATAAAGTCACCCACCTGCGAGCCTGCATACACCCGGTAATAAATGGTGTGAGACACATTATCGCTCAGGCTGATTCCTTCAGATAAAAGACCGGTATCCCACTTCATACTTCCAGGA
>JBFHFS010000047.1:0-38544 GCA_041583495.1 Marinilabiliaceae bacterium
AGACCGTAATAACCGGCCAGGGAGTTGCCGGCATAAGGGCTCTCTATGATAATCTCTGGTTCCGAATGGGAAGCCACGGCGTGGCGATAAATATGGCTGTTGATATAGTAGAGGGTGTCGCGGGTACCATTGAGGGTCACCCGCCGTGGTGAGTCATCCTGATTAAACCGAAATACCTGTTCCACCGTTCGGGTTTCCGCATCGATTTTTATCAGACCCGGGGCCTCGTATCCATAGGCGTTTCCCTCATAGCCACCATCGGTGATGGTCCATATTTTATTGTTTACATCGATCACTAAGGAGGTGGGCTGTTTCAGTACCCGGATGGAGTCTGTTAATTCATCTGTTTCGGTGTCGATCACCAATATCTGGTCGTCGTAGCTCCAGCAATTGGTGAAGACGTATTGTTGGTATTGAACCATCTGATCGGTTGAATGCTGTGAAAAGGCCGAATTGGGATTGTAAACATCAATGGTTCCTGTAATTTCAAAAGTGGAGGGGTTCACAATGGTGACAGATTTACTGTAGAGGTCGGTCACATAGGCCTTTTGGTCACTAATAAAATGAATGGATCGGGGGGAGGTGAGGCCGGTAATCTTGCCCACAAGTTTGAAGGTGTTGAGGTTTATCACATGAATCTTACCGCTGTTATTCATTACGATATACCCCAATGAATCATGAATCGCCATGGATTGGGCCACATCGCCCAACGGCAGGCTGTTGGCGTTGAAAAACACATCGTTGAAGACCTCTCTTTTTTCTATGTCGTAGTACGAAAGCGAAGCATTCTCGTACATAAAGTTGCCTTCGTTCAGAATGAACAATCCTTCCCGGGAGGTTGGGATTTGATAGTCACTTGTTTCCCATAGTTCATCATCGTTCATGCAGGCACTAAGGATTAGAACCGCCAAAATCAAAAAACCAAAGAGTCGTGAAGCCATATCCTAGAATTGAATCGTTAACAACAGGTGATAATTCCGGCGGGGCATGGGCCGGAACAGTGCCGAATGATAGATTTCATTGAAAAGATTATAGGTTTTTAGCTCTGTTGACAGAACCCCTTTTTTAAGATGGAACTTTTTTCCCACCGAAACATCATTCATATAGTAGGGGTAGAGCCTGTTGCGTTGGGATAGGTCGTTGCTCGAAGTGGTGAAGCGCTCGCTGTAGGCATTGAACTGCCAGGTAACGAAAAAGTCGTGCCAGGTAACATTGCTTAGGATGTTTCCTGAATGCAGGGGCACATAAACCAACTGTTTTCCCACGGACTCATCGCCCCATACCAGGGGATCGCCCCTGTTGGTCGACTGGGTGTAGGCGTAATTGACCGCCAGGTTATAACCCACCGGCCCCCAAAAGCCATTGACCCGGGTGCTGAGTTCAAATCCTTGGGCTACCACTCTTTGGATGTTAAGAGGTTGCCAGTAACCCTTATAGCTGGGGATCCATACAATCCAGTTGTCGATGTCGGAACGAAAGGCGGTAAGTTCAGCATTAAGTTTATGGTCGCCCCATATCTTTTGGTACTCAAGCCCTGTTTCCAGGCTGATTCCTTCTTCGGCCTTAAGGTCGGTGTTGCCTCCCGGTTGCCAGTAAAGGTCGTTGAGTGAAGGCTGATGGAAGTTGCGGGCAATGTTGCCCTTTAACAACAGATCCGTGTTACGAAACAGTCTTAAGTCAAATCCAAGATAGGGGATGAGGGGAACCGTGGACTGGTTGTAGGCCTCCTGCCGTAGCATAAGATTGATATTCAGGCGATTATTTATCAGGTTTTGATGCAGGGCAACCAGCAGCGAGAGGTCGCTGCGGTCTTTATTGTAACCTGTCTTTAAAACAGAATCGCGCGATTCAACCTGATGAAAATCGGCGGTAAGGGAGCTCTCAAATGATAATCGTTCGTTAATATTATATCGGAGCGACGCTGTATTAAAAAAACTGTGTTGCCAGCTCTCTGAATATATTTCTGCCTCCCATCCTTTGCCGGGGATATTGTTTTTAAGGGTATATTCCAAATATTTCCCTGAATAGCCGGCTCGAATCATCCATTTACTTTTGGTGCCATACCGGTTCCAGTCCAGCACCAGGTTGTCACTCCGGTCGTAGGAGTTGTTGAGATTGGCATTGTCGCTTCCTTCGTAGCTGGTGGCCCGTGGCAGTGTTCGATGGGCCCGCTGGGTCCACCACTTCACCGAAAAAATGCTGTTATTTGCAGGCCGGAAATAGAGCTCCTGGAGAAGGCCATATTTGGCATAGTCGGCATGGTCGTTGGTATCCAGCGGATTAACCACCGCTCCGGTTTCAGGGTTAATATTTTGTATTCGCCGATTGATGTAGGTATAGTCGTTCTGCGAAAAGTTGTGGTACAACCGGGTCCTGGATTGTACCTTTTTGTTGCCCAGGGCCAGTTGGAAAAACTCATCGTAGGTGCTGTAGCTGCCAATACCCTGCATGTATTTAACCCGGGTTTGGTTATTCCAGTTTACTTTGTTGCTGAGATTTACCGAACCACCCAGTCCCCCACTTTGATCGGCGATGGAGGCTGAGCCATGTTTCAGGCTCAGATCGTCGATCAGATATACCGGGATGAGCGAAAAGTCGACCATTCCGGTCATGGGTGAGGAGAGGTTGATCCCATTCCAGTTGACCTGGGTGTGGGAGGCGGCTGTACCCCTGAAAGAGGCGGTGGCCAGAGCCCCCCGGCCATGATCCTTTATAAAGATAGAGGTGTTTTGTGAGAGCAGGTCGGAAAGAGAAAGGTTCTGTTTGTCGGTTAATACCAGGCTGTCCACATGCGTCTCTTTCATTCCTGCCGACTCCTTCTGGAAGATGGGTGTGGCAGTTACCCGTACTTCGTGGATATGAAAAAGGGAGTCACGGATGCCTTGTGAAGCAGCTACTCCATGCATTCCCAAAATCATCAATATCCAACTGAGTCTCTTCACGTTTTATTGCTTCAATAACTTGGTTGTAGTTACTCTATTGTCTGTTTCGATCCGAACCAGATAAAGCCCCCTGGGCATATCAGCCAGATTAATTCTTTCCTGCTCCGAAAGGATCATCTTCTCCATAACTTTGATCCCGGCGGTATTAAACAAGCTTACAGTTGCTCTGTTGCTTCCTGATACCGAGATATAATCACTGAATGGGTTCGGGAATACCTTGATGGCTTCAATATCCGACAGGCTTCCGGAGGAGGTGGTCGGAGTTATGTTTATGGTAAATTGGCGGCTGATGGTGTTGTCGGCCTGCCAGGTGGCGGTTATCTCAACTTCTCCTGCCTCATGGCCAGTGAGGACGCCGGATGCGCTAATGGAAGCTATTTCCGGATTATTCGATTCCCAACCAATGGTTTGGTTAGCGTTGAGTTGTCCCTTGGATACAACGTATGCCTCAAATTCGAACGACTCTCCCTGAGGCCATTCATATTCCCTTACTGAAGAGAATTGAGGCAGGAAAGGGGGGTGGTTGGTGACAATGACGTCGGTGGGGCCTGTGATGGATGCATCGGGGGCAACTGCAGCAATCCCCCTGATTTCGGTTGAGACCTCTCCGATGGACCCGGCATTGGCGGCCACGCCGGTGTATATTTTCACAAAGCTGATTTCATCGAGCTCAACAGCCTTTCCATCGGCATCCACAGCCCAACTGATATCGAAGGCATCCCCCCCGCATCCTTCCTGAGTGTCCAGGGTGTAGGGGTTGTCGGGGACATCATGCGCCTGACCCGATTTCATGGGGCGGTTATCGGCATACCCATAATCGAATACGGAGTTAATCCACATACCGGCCTGGAAAGTTTTGTCTTTCAGTTTAGTGCCCGACAGCATATAGCTGGTGGGGTCAATGTCCGGAAAATTCTCTTGCGAGGGATAGTAAGACTGTTGATGAAAACTGTTAATGTTCACCACCCCGGTGCCTCCCATGTTGTCGGACCAGGGCACCTCCAAATAACCATTGGGATTGGTGAAGGTGATCTCATAGCCCTTGATCGAGGAAGAGAGGAAGTGGTCGCTGCCTCTGAGCTCGTACCAGGTATCATCGGGTTTACCGTTGGCGTTTTCATCTTTCATCACCATCACAATTCCCGGTTCTGAACTGCCTGTGTAGCCATTGCCAAAAACGGTGAAGTCGACACCGTAAGGATTATCCGGGTGGTTGGAGATGGGCTCGTCAAAACCGGCGATCAGGTATCCACCGAAATAGCCAAGGGTAACCAGCCCGTTGATGCCGCCTTTGAGGCTTTGAGCATTTTCCGGCAGCCCGGGGGAGGTGTTGATAAACTGGCCGGGAGCTGGCCTATATTCCATGATTGTATCGATGTATTGGACGCCCTCCTGCGTCTGGGAATGGACCATCCCAATGGAGAGGCAGATCATCGCCAACACAATCCCTACCGTTTTTTTCATGTGTCTAGATTTATTTTTTATTGCTACATGGAACTCGCCGAATAGTCATCCTCTTCCCGTCTAAACGGGACAAGTAGTGTGAGGACCTTATTCTCCCCGACTCTTCGGGGGCTCGTTTCATCATTCCTTATTTTTGTCTTCTAATCTGCCCCCGGAAGTTCAGGCCCGGGGGCAGGGTAGAAGACGATGCACGATTGTTTTACAGCGGTGTTTCTCACAGGTCTCTTTCATGATTAGAAAAAAACCCCTGGGCTATCAGTTGTCTGAGTTGGCAGCCTCTACCTCAAAATTATCGGCGCAGAAATAGCCGGGTGTATTCATTCCCCAGTCTCCGTTGTCTGACGAGGTAAGCGAAAACTCAAGGGAGGTTACTTCGCCCAGGGAAGTTAAGTCTACCCAGGTCCATGTTTTTATGATGTAATCGAGTGCGTTGTTTTCAAATCGAAAGTCGGCCAGGTAGAAATCGACTGTCCCGGTTTCGGTGTCGGAGTCAAGCCCTTTGATCGTGAGTTTAAACCAGTCGGCATCGGACCCGTCTTCCCCTCCGAATTTCTTAGCGAAAGCATCTCCGTTTTCCATCGATAAGGTGGCGTAGGTGCTGTTGGTCACATAAAACCCTGTAACCTGGTGCTTCATTCCATTAGAAAATGACAGTGTAGATTGACCAAATGGACAGCTCACAGCATAATTTGACCCCCCGGAACCGTTAGGATCGAAACCCTGGCCGGTGATGGCACTGTATTGGTTGTCATAGCCTGCAGTCGTGATATCGGTTGTGTTCGAAACGGCCCAACCACTCCAGGAATACCAGTCAGCGTTGTAGCTGTTGTTAAAGAAGCAAAGGCCAGACTCAAAGCCTCCCGTTTGATCACTTCCATTCCAGAAACTCTCAGATTCCAGTTCAATGCTTTCCATCGTTGAGATCACCGAATTATCGGTTTCGGATTGGTTACAACCGACTATGAGCCAGGGCAAAAGGGCAACTAAAAGATAAATTTGTTTCATCATGTAATGGTTTAGATATTGGTTTTTACTAATTGAAATGACTGTTGAGTTCTTTAAATTACTTGCGTTCTGCATGGATCTCTTTCATGCATTTGAGGCACAAGCACCCCACGTAATTTTCCTGGATAAAACGTCGGTCTTCGCTGTGAAGAACCACTTTTGTGCAATCGCACTCCCAGATGGTGTCATATTTGCATTCAAACCAGCATTGGCATCGTGGACATTTTTTTTTCATCCGCGTTTTTGTTGTGGGCTAAAAGCAAGAATAGGGTTCGTATAAATGCGATCCTGATAGACAAAAGAAATTAACCGGAAAGTACGACATAGCCAGCAACCAGTCCGGAAAACAAGGGCTCGCTCACTAGCAAGAATGGGTAATGACCCACGTCGATAGATGGGGATGGATAGCTTCATCTCTGCTGCAATTTCTCTTTAACAATCTCAGTTAGCGATTTTGCAGCTACGATGGGGAGGGTAAAACCTGGGAAACATCGTTCTGATTAGCCACCCGTTCGCCGCAGGCTGCAAAATCTTTGTTTCACTGGCAGGTCTTCTGACTTATCCCGATTTCCTTTGCCTTCCCATCCTGGTGATCTATGGACAGTGGCTGTAGAAAGAAAATCAACAGGTTCCAAAATGGAACCGGAACTTACAGCAGCGGGAACTGTTGCCGACTTACACGGCATTCCCTTTTAATTCGACCTCTAAAAGAGGTTAATTACGAAACCAACGAAAGCACAAAATTACGCTTTCTTTTTAATTCCTCAAAGGGGATTGGTTTTTTTGATCTTTTCTGAAGTGAGATTGGGCGCATATAATTAGCCGGGAAGGGCTGTTTATAGGGATAATGGCAATAGGGGACATTTTTTTTGTTTGCAAGGTCATGACAATATGCACCCATGCACCCAAAAAAAGGTTTTTTCAGGCGGTTTTCCTTGAAAAAGGAGATGAAATCTTGATCAGAAATGGATAAAAAGGATCCGGGATTAAACAGAATCTTATTGGCTCTTGCCATTCCATCCGGCGATGCGTGCCAGGATCCACCACATGGCATAAGCCTTTCGGTTGGCGGTAATATGTTGAGAGTTGTGAGCTCCAAAACCCACGTTTCCATTGGGCGAAATCAGATTTTCATAGTAATCCTCACCCAGTTTGTGGGCAGATTGCCAGGTTGTATAAAAATTGCCGCCAAAGCTGGCGGAATAACCGTCGTCGCTTGCATCTTCCCAATAATTTCCATCCATGTCGTGGGCATCGATGCTAAAATAATCTAAACAGTAAAGTTTATTTTCAGAGCAATATTTGGTAATGATGTCAGCCTGATTCTTTGGCCGTCTTTCTCCAACATTTCGATTGGCCACGGCGTGCCCGGTCATGTAAATAAAGGTGACGGGTTCTGACCGCTTTCCGCTGCCCGATCCGATTTTTGTGCCTCCTGTGGCGTATTCACCTATAAGGACTTTCATCCCCGGAAGGTAATTGGTATTTACGTCGTGCCCGGAGATGTCGCACCACGACCACATAATGACATTGATGTGGGCATTCTTTGGGTCGTCCAGGAAATTACGGGTGGTTTGAACAAAGGCTGTTTCGTTTACGCTCAGGTCGGTAGCTACAACACCGGAGGGGGCGTAGGCCGCTAGCACATTGTCGTTGAAATCCAGCTTGTTGTCTGTGCGGTTTTCATCGGTAATGGAAAACAATTGCTGGTCGCCGGATTTGTAATGAGGTAAGCCATATAATCCTCTCGAAACGTGCGTGCCATGTGAGGTGTGTTGATAGGCAATGTGCAGGGTTTGACGGGCCTTGTTGATGTATTCGACCGGAATACTTCTTAAAACCGATTCGAAAGCAACGCTGTCGCCGGCCACAAATTCAGTGCCGGGTTCAGAGTTGGTTTCGGGGGGCATATTCTCCTCTGTTTCTTCAATAGCCTTCTGATTCGTCTTCTCACAAGCCGGCGTTAAAAAGAATCCGGGCATCAACAGCACAAACATAAGAATCTTTGCCATGATCAATCATTTTAGAGGATTTATGAATCGAAAGAAAACCGATCATTAATAGTCGATTTTTAAAGATACGTCCAATCTGTTTTCTTTGTCAAGGATTAATTAATGTCCTTAATCCCCGATTAATGACGGCATTGTTAGTTATTGCTCATGTTTACAGAGCGTTGCGGTCTGTTTTGGAGGGGCATTTTAAATTTCTTCTCTTTTGTTGAGTTAAGAAATAAAGCCAGGCAAAGGTGACGGGTTTTAAATTGGCTCACAGCCTCGAAAAAGTCCTGAAGACCATTTGGGTCTGAGTTTTTCATCTAGAACCAGGCCGGATGCTATTGGGAAAATGCATTGGTGCGAACTAATTGTTCTCCCCATTCCAACCAGCAAGGCGTGCCAGTATCCACCACATGGCGTAAGCTTTGCGGTTGGCGGTGAGATGTTGTGTGTTATGGGCACCATAATACACCGCTCCATCTGGAGAGAGTAGATTCTCGTAGTAATCCACACCCAGTTTGTGGGTAGAAATCCAATCCTTATAAAAGTTGCCGCCATAGAGATTCGAATCTGCGTCGTCGCTCGCATCTTCCCAATAATTTCGCTCCATGTCGTGGGAATCGATGCTGAAATAATCCAGGCAATACAGTTTGTTTTTGGTGCAATAATCGGTGATGATGTCGGCCTGGTTTTTGGGTCGTCCCTCCCCCAGGTTGCGATTGGCAACGGCATGTCCGGTCATAAAGATAAAATGAACCGATTCTGTTCTCATCCCGGTACCCGTGCCTATTTTTGTGCCTCCTGCGCCGTATTCGCCAATGAGAATCTCCATTCCCGGAAGATAATTGACGCTCACATTATGGCCGGAGATGTCACACCACGACCACATAATCACATTGATGTGGGCATTTTGGGGATCGTCCAGAAAATTACGGGTGGTTTGAATAAAAGCCCGTTCGTCGACGCTTAAATCGGTTGCCACGACTCCCGGGGGAGCATAGGCTTCCAGTACATTGTCGTTAAAATCCAGGGAGCCTTCTGTGGTGTTTTTGTTGGTGATGGCAAAAAGTTGGTCGTCGCCGCTTTTGTAATGTGGTAAGCCAAACATTCCCCTGGAAACATGCGTCCCGTGCGAAGTGTGTTGATAGGCGATGTGTAACGTGGTGCGGGCTTTGTTGATATATTCCACCGGGATGCTTCTTAGAACCGATTCGAAAGCGATCTCCTCGCCAGCTACAAATAGAGTGCCAATGCCTGAGGTGGGATTTTGAGGCACCATTTCTTCAATTTTTCCCCGAAGTTCGTGTTCTGTTATTTCACAAGCGGTCGCAAGAACCATTACCGGTATCAGGAAAATAAATAAAAATGTCTTTGCCATAATCTGTTGTTTTAAGAGCATGTGAATCGGTTTGATAAAAGGTGGGTTGAGAAAAAGCAGCCACTTTTTTTATCTTAGATGAGACATCTCATCAATCATTTAATGAACAAATATACGGCAGCCCGAAATTAATAGTCAATATTTTTTTGATGGGGCATGGGTTCATTTGTTTTTGGGCTTTAAGGCGGGTTTATTTTTTTGTGCGCACGAAAGAACCATTGCCACAGAAGGGGTTGTTCCGTCTTAATCTTCCTGAAAACATTCACTGATAGGCAAAAAAAACACCGGTTCGAAAGAGTTGAGGCGCTCTCTAAACCGATGTTTGCGGTTGATGCCAGAATTTGATTAATCCAATTAGGTTTAAAATCCGGTATACCTAGTTGCTCTCGCCATTCCATCCGGCAATGCGTGCCAGGATCCACCACATGGCATAGGCCTTGCGGTTGGCCGTTATGTGTTGCGAGTTGTGTGCCCCGTAAGCCACGTCGCCATTGGGCGAAATCAGATTTTCATAGTACCCTGAACCCAATGCGTGGGCGGACTGCCAATCCCTGTAGTAGTTGCCGTCGTACTGGTCAGAATAGCCATCATCGCTTGCATCTTCCCAATAATTACCATCCATGTCGTGGGAATCGATACTGAAATAATCCAGGCAATACAGTTTGTTTTCGGTGCAGTAATCGGTGATGATGTCGGCTTGGTTTTTGGGGCGTCCGTCACCTATATTTCTGTTGATGACGGCATGACCGGTCATAAAAATAAAGACCACCGGCTCGGCTCTCATTCCGCTACCCGATCCGATTTTGGATCCCCCTTCACAGTACTCACCCATAAGGACCTCCATTCCGGGGAGGTAATTGGCATTTACATCGTGCCCGGAGATGTCGCACCACGACCACATCACTACATTGATGTGGGCATTTTTTGGGTCGTCCAGATAATTGCGGGTGGTTTGAACAAAGGCTCTTTCGTCGACACTCAAATCGGTGGCCACAACACCGGAGGGGGCGTAGGCTGATAATACATTGTCGTTGAAATCGAGCTTGTCGTCAGTGCGGTTTTCATCGGTAATGGCAAATAACTGATCATCCCCGTTTTTGTAGTGGGGTAAGCCATATAATCCTCTCGCAACGTGGGTGCCGTGTGATGTGTGTTGATAGGCAATGTGTAAGCTTTGACGAGCCTTGTTAATGTATTCCACCGGAATGCTTCTTAAAACTGATTCGAAAGCCACACTCTCACCGGCCACAAATACCGTACCGGGGGCAGGGGTGGGATCTGGCTCTGTGGGTGTATTTTCTGTGACGGCATCCCTAAGTTCTTCTTCTACTACCTCACAAGCCTGTGTAAAAAACAAAACAGGCATCAACAATGCGAAAAAAATGGTCTTTGTCATAATCAATTATTTTTCGGATTTAATTAAAATATGGGTTAAAACAACAAGGCAAAAAAGGAAGTTTTTCGTGCTTTTGCCGCATTAAATTTCACGTTAGTCAATAAAAAGCAAATATACGTCAAAAAAACTTTGACCAACAATATTATTTCTTAAAAGGAGAAAAAATGTCAAATTTTCGCATTGTATTTTGATGGTTTAATTGCTTGAGAGCTTGCAAATTCTCATTTTTGCAGGGATGGAGACAAAGCTCTTTTTTTTTAATCCCACCTGCGAGATGGCGATTGCCAATGGACAGGTATCCTATATGCCGCCCGGGCACCTTTCTAAATTTGAGTCTGATCTGGCGACTTTGCCTTTTTTCTTTGGGGGGGGAAAGGATTTAATATTGGTATCTTCTATCAAAGGCAATTCGTTGGACCACCTGGAGCAGTTAGGATGGAAGGTTCCCGGGCTCATAACCCGGCCCGAACAGCTTGAGCCGGAGGCCCAGGGTCGGATACATTTTACCCCCTGGGGGTGGAGTCCGGCAGTTTATCGTGTATACCGTCCGTTCCTGTCGCACACTCACCCGCAGTGGTTGCACGGCCCTTTTAAAGAGTGGAATTCAAATCTGAAGGAACTGCTAAGCCGTGGAACCGGCTACCGGCTGCTGGAGATCATCAGGGCCCTTTCTATTAATGATGGTTCTGCCAGTTCTTTGCTGGCATTACCCGAGGCGCCCCTCCTGATTCGTTCGCCTGAAGAGTTGGAGGGGGTTATGAAATATCTGTGCCCTCCCGCGGTCATTAAAACGCCCTGGAGTGCCTCGGGCCGGGGGCTGTTTCGAATTCGGGATGAGCGGGACGATCCGGCTAATGCGCAGTGGGTCAGGGGTATGTTGAATCGCCAGGGGATCCTGTATGGGGAGTCCTGGCTGGAGAAGGTCCAGGATGTGTCGTTTCATTTTTGGGTGGATGAGGACCGGATTGAATATTTGGGTCATAATTTTTTTCAGGCCGATCCTTCCGGCCAGTTCAGTGGGTGTGTTATCGGTTTTCCCGACAATCCCTCTCCATTGTGGAACGATCGTATGCGCCAGACCGAAGCCTTGGGGCAAGCCTCCCGCCTTCTAAAGATGGGGCTGGAAGCAATGGGGTTAAATGATCAGTACCGGGGGCCGGTAGGGATTGATGCCCTCTTTTATAAGGATGCCAAAAATGGAGAGCTTATGCTGAATCCCTGTGTGGAGGTTAATATGAGGTATAGTATGGGGTTGGCTAATGTAATGCTCAGGAGCAGGGTGTCCCCCGAAAGTTCAGGTCTTTGGAAGACTGAACACTTTAGCCGGGGGACCTGGAGAGCTTTTTGCCGGGAGAAAACCCGGCTTCATCCACCCGTAGTGCAGGAGGGTATTCTGAGGCAGGGTTTTTTGCCACTGGTCTCGCCCGATGTGGAGAAACAATTTGGTGCCTGGCTCTTGTTGGAGGAGAGAAACCAGAAGTAACCCTGAGGATGTTTTTGTTATGCTTTATTGAGGGATGGTAAAATGGATTCCTTTATCACTTTTTCGGCGGTTGTGAAGCCCAGCTCTACAAGTTCATCCACCTTGTCGAAGTCCCACAGCGAATAGTTCTTTATTTCGTCGGGTTCAATCAAAAAGTCACACAAGGGGCGGCTGGTGGCCACATTTTGCTCAATGCCCAGGTTAAATATTCTCTGAAAAATTTCGCGAATACCATTGAACTCGTAGATGTGTTCATGCGAATTCACATTTACCCCAATGAGTGTTTGGCATTTGTCGCGGATTGACCGGGCGGGGAGGTTGTCATACAATCCTCCGTCGACATAGGTTTTTCCATCGATTTTTTGAGGCATGAAAATGATTGGGATGGAGATCGAAGCCATCACATATTCAAAGAGGGGGCCCTCGCTTTTCACCTCGTTTTGGCCTTCCGAAATGTTGGCCACTGAAAGGAAAAAAGGTTTTTCGAGTACAGAGAAACTGTCTGCAGAGATCTCTTCCTTTAAGATGCGCATGATGGCATCCAGTTTTAAAAGGCCGTTTTTCCCAAGTTTGAAAGTAATAAGGTTGTAAATCCGTTCTTTTTTTACCAGATCCAGGATGTGATCCAGGGAATGACCTGCAGCATAAAGAACGCCAATCAGGGCCCCCATACTCGTTCCTGAGATGATTTGGGGGGCCAGGTCGTATTTTTCTAAAGCTTTTAACACCCCAATATGGGCCAGTCCGTGGGCGCTTCCTCCGCTTAGGGCAATCCCTATATCAAAGGGAGCCTTCGAAGGGGTTGCCTTGCGTGGAACCTTTTTTGGGGCCTCCTTATTCTTCCCGGGTTTTTGAAAAAGGCTTTTTATGCGGCTGGCAAAACGGATGGGATTCATGGCTGCTATTCGGTTGGTGTTGCAAATGTAATAAAATAGAGGAATCATTGTTGTGTGCGTCCTGGAAAGTGATGTGGCGTAGTTGATTATCGGATCAGAAATTTTTTTTAGAGTGCAAATCTGTTCGTTTAATCGTAACTTGGGTAATAGACGATTAAATTATTGCTTCTCACAAATGAAAGGATGCACGCCATGAAAATAGGAATTGCTTACAACTTAAGGACCGATGATACGGAGAATAGCGCGGAAAACCTGACACAGGCAGATGTGGACCGGCTCAGTGATGCCTTTGCCAGCCTGAAGCATGTGCCCATTCCCATAGAGGTCTCCGGAAAGCCACAGGAGGTGATAGAACGTATATTGAATGCCGATCCGGATCTGATATTTAATGTGGCTGAAGGAACCATTGGAAGTTCCAGGGAGGCTTTTTATCCTAGTCTTTACGAACAACTGCAGATTCCTTTTTCCGGGGGGAACGCTTCCTTGTTACATATGAATTTAGACAAGCATCTGAGTAAGACCGTTTTGGCAGCAAGGGGTATCAAGGTGCCGAGAGGGATTCTGGTTAGTCGCCCTGATCAGGAAATTCCTGCCGATCTGGATTACCCCTTAATGATCAAGCCCAATTCCGAGGGCTCCAGCAAGGGAATCACTCAGGATTCGGTGGTTGAAAACCCCGATCAGGCCCGTGACCGGATTCGCGACTTACTAAAAAAATATCCACTGGGTGTGATTGTGGAGGAATTCATCGAGGGAAAAGAACTGAGTGTTCCTTTTTTGGAAAGTTTTCCGCGGAAGCTGCTGAGCATTGTTGAACACACTTTCGATTTGGGGGTTAGTGGGGGTAAGTATAATATTTACGATTACGATATGAAGCAGGGAGGTGAGGCAGGAAAGGCTGTAAGGGTGGTTTGTCCGGCAGAGATCACCCCAGAAGAAGAGAAGTCGGTTTTCGAGATGGCTCGTCATGTTTTTGATGTTATGGATTGCCCCGATCTTGGCCGGGTCGATGTCCGGCTGAGAGAAGACGGAGTGCCTTATTTTATTGAGCTGAATCCATTACCCAGTCTCCATCCCGATGCCTCCCTGATGACCGCCGCCCGAGAGAGTGGATTGGAATTTAAAGAAGTGTTGAGGCTTATTCTTCGCTCGGCCACCCGCCGTTACCATATTCCTTTGCGTCAGCCCAAAAAGCCCTCTCTTCCAGGGGAGTTGCCAGGTATGCCCCGTGTCTCAGCCCGGGAGTTGGGGATCTTTGTCGGAAGACTTTCTACCGGAATTAACAATGCCATCACAGATGTTAAAGGGGTTAAAGTAGGCCATTTTACCCAGTATGAGGATCAGGTTCAGCTTCCCGGCATTCCGGGCACCACTACTTTACGAAGTGGCGTTACGGCCATTCTGCCTGCAGGGGGGACCTTCTCCAGGCGACTGGTTGCCGGGGGGTATGTGTTAAATGGAGTAGGAGAGATGGCTGGTCTCACTCAGGTACTCGAATTGGGCTGGCTCGAAACCCCCATCATCCTCACGAATTCCCATTCGGTGGGAATGGCGCATACGGGAGTCGTGAATTTCATGACCCGTAAGTACCCGGAACTGGCCGCCGGAGAGGAGGTGGTCATGCCCATCGTGGGGGAGGCGGATGATTCCTTCCTGAACGATCCGGTGGGAGGCGTTAATACGGCTCGTAATGTAGTCCAGGCCATTGAATCGGCCCAGTCAGGACAGGTTATGCAAGGCTCCGTGGGGGCAGGAACCGGGATGATTAGTTATGACTTTGCGGGGGGCATAGGTACCGCCTCGAGGGTTTTTAACATGGATGAGGGCCTTTTTACCGTTGGCGTGCTCGTGATGTCGAATCTTGGGCGGATGCGTAACCTGACCATCGAGGGTCAGGTGGTCGGTAAGACTCTGGACGAACTATACCCAATGGAGGGCCGAAGAGAACGCCAGGAGGGCTCCATAATAGTGGTGGTGGCTACTGATCTGCCGCTTTTGAGCAGCCAGTTGAACCGTGTCTCCCGAAGAGCAGCCCTGGGGTTAGGGCGCACCGGGTCCTATGCGGCCTCGAGTAGCGGTGAGATTGTGGTGGCCTTTAGTACGGCTAACCGAACCCTTAGGTCCGCTTCGCGCAGCAACCACTTTATCAATTTACGTTGCATCAGCGATAGCCATATCAACTTGTTGTATGAGGCGGTGATTGAGGCCACTGAGGAAGCTGTGTTGAATGCAATGTTTTGCTCTTCCGGGATGAGTGGACGCCAGGGGCGTGAAGCGCCTCCATTGCCCCACGACCTGGTTTTGGATATTTTAAGGAAAGGAAGGGAAATAGGATGAAGGTAATAGAGAAATATACCCCCGACGGACACAGTCCCCAATGGAAGTTCCAATTGGGTCCTGAGAGTTACGAAACCAAGGATACGCCTCAGCGGGCGATACTGATTCGTGAGCGACTAAAGGCGGAGAAAGGATTCGATATTCTGCCAGCCAAACAGTTTCCCGAGAGGGTGCTTTCCCGCATGCACCCCTATCACGATTTCATAAAAAATACATCGGAAAGCCTTACTGATCCGACGGTAGAGGTTTATCCTGACCTGTTTCCGGGGGCAGGGATAAATTTGCCCAGGCGGGTAGACAACCCTCTGTGGGGTGGGATTTGGTGTACCGATGCCGTAACCCCGATTATGCAAAAGACCTACTCAGTAGCCCGTGCTTCTGCCGAGTGTGCACTTACCGGAGCTGAGATGCTGGCCACAGGCGAAGAGCGACTGGTTTATGCCCTCTGTCGTCCTTCAGGTCATCATGCAGGGCCAAGGGTTTTTGGTGGGTATTGTTACTTTAACAATGCCGCCCTGGCAGCCGATTATCTGTCGCATTACGGGCGGGTGGCTACCCTGGATATTGACTATCACCATGGAAACGGCACACAGGAGTTCTTTCAGGAGCGAAAGGATGTCTTCACCGCTTCTATCCATGGCGACCCGGAGCAGGAGTACCCTTATTTCTGGGGTTATGCCCGCGAAAGAGGAAAGGGGCAGGGGAGAGGTTATAATCTCAATCTTCCGTTACCCCTGCATTCAGGTGCTGACCTTTATATGGTGGCTGTGGACCAGGCAGTGGCTGCCATTGGTCGCTTTCACCCCGACTTTTTTATCATCTCTGCCGGGTTCGACACCCATGAGGGTGATCCCATAGGCAGCTTTAAACTTCAGACCCATGATTATGCCGTGGTTGCCCAACATCTGGCTTCCCTGAATGTGCCAACCCTCATTTGCCAGGAAGGCGGCTACAATATTGATGTGCTGAGTGCCTGCGTGCTGAGCTTTTTAAAGGGATATACGGGCTGATTGTTTCTTGTGGCCGGGTGAGAATTCAGGAAGACTCTTAAATAACCTCAGTGGCCGGAAAACGTCCATTCGGGCAAAGGATCTTTTGGGTTGAGCCCCAGACCCAAATAGGTTGTGGGCGAAAGAGGACAGGTCTAAAGTTTAAGTTTTATTCCCCACTTGGAAAGCAGTCCTGAAAGTTGGATCATCAACACAGAAAAAATAAGGGCTCTGAGCAGTCCTCCCCAGGATTGGGAGAGCCACATTGGATAGGTTATTCCCAAAAGCCAAATTAGGTGATACCATAGTGAAGGTAAAAGATAAGCCAGAAACGTTTGGGTGCCGGCGGGTTTAAAAAGGACAGCCCAGCTGGTTCTTCCTTTTACTTCGGTAAGCCACCACACGGGGATGAGGGTCCATAATGCGATAGCGATGGAAAGCCAAACCCATGATGGGGTAGCGTAATTTTTCTCGATGCCGCCAAAGGGTCGGAAAAGGAATGCGCTTAAGAAAAACAGCAAGCCGGCCACTCCCCAAATAGTAAAGCATTTGCGTGTTTGTGTCCGGTATTTTTGAATCACCCAGGTAGTCATCATCCCGGCAAAGGTCAACACTGCGTGTCCACCATAGGCATTCATCGACAACCATCCTGCCTGGGTCTTGAGCAGGGGTACTCCCCAATAAAGCGCATGATAAAGAATTAATCCAACAAAGATGAACCACAGGTAAATAGCACGGTTTCTGAAAAGGAGCCAGGCCAGGGCCGATACCAGATAAGCCCAGCCGATGAGGCCAAGTATGCCCCACCATTGGGGGGTAAGCCAACCACCATCCTCTGTTCTGAAAATAAAAGTGAGAAAAAGCAATAAAGCCACCCCGGTGTAGTGTGTTACCCGGCCCCGGATTTTACCTTGGGTGGATATTTGGTTGCCGGATACCCGCCACGACAGAATTACGCCGACATACATCAGGAAGGCCCAAAGATTTCGATCGATACCTGCCACCTCAGGAGAAAGACTGCTTACATTGACCATTAACACCCCAATAATAACCAATCCGGCTGTTCGTTTAAGAATATGGGTCAGTATTGACAGGTCGCTCTCACCCTTGCGATGCCGGCCATCGAGGGCCAGGGGAACCGACATGCCTACCCAAAAGAGGAAGAGCGGAAAAACAATGTCGGCTAAAAACATAGCGTTTTGCCCCAGAGAGGCATGTCCCAACCAGGCAGGGATATTCTTAACCCCCGGGATGTCGTTGACAAATATCATGAGCGCAACGGTTAAGGCCCGGAGTATGTCTATGGCTTGGATGCGGGTGGTGGCTGGCTGGCTCATTTAAAGTGAGTTTACTTTTTTTAGATATTCCTCAGCTTGGATTTGATTTGTTGGAAAAGCAGGGCAGCCCCGGATGCTAACAAACCCTTTTTGCAGAAGGGGATGCCCATCCGTCGTTCTGCAAAAAACACCACCTAATAGAATAAAGACCTATGGTTTCAGGATGGGTTAGGGCAAGAATCTAACCTGTTAAATTGTTTTCGGTAAGCATTTGGACTCATCCCAACCCATTTCGAAAAGGTTGAGGAAAAGTGCTGGGAAGAATAAAAGCCACAATCCAAAGCAATGGTTAATAGTTTTTTCTGACTTTCGGAAAGGTCCTCTTTTGATTTTTCTATCCGCATGAAAGTGAGATAGTTGGCCGGTGTGTAACCTGTGTGGTCCTTCACCCGTTGTGTTAGTGTTGTAACTCCAATCCCGGTTTTTTCGGACATTTCGTCTATTGACCACTTGCGGGAGATATTCTGGCACAGAAGGGATTCAAAATTCTCGAACCAACATTGGTTTTCAGTCCCCTGCTCTCGGGCGTTCTGAATTAGATTGATTGTTTCAATTAAGAAATCTTCGGTTATATTGTAGACACGCTGCTTATACCCAAATCTTTTGGTTTTCAGTTCCTCTTTCAGGTTTTTGAAGAGGTTAAGAAAGGACTTGGCTTTTGGAAAAAGATGATTTTCGTTTTTAGAAAGTATCTCTCCGATCTTTGCGTTGTCCATAACCGAAAAGCGACTCCATTTGCCAAGGGTAAATTTTCCATCCGATGAAAAGAGTTTAGGTTGGATGACTATCCAATAGACTTCCCCCAAATCGACTGTTTGGTGGGGACTTCCATGTAATTGCCAGGGGCAGGTCGCAAAACCGCTTCCAGGAAGTAGCTGATATTTCTTATTATCCACAATCCAATCATATCTGCCTTTGGTAACGTAACAAATTTCGAGTCCATCGTTGTAATGAAGCTCTAATGGGGTCTTGAAGTCTTTAAAGGCCACAAAACCAAAGTCAGTTAAAAAGGGAAATTCCTCAAGCGGCCCAACCCCCTCTGATTCAATTATATTGCCAGTTCTGGAATAGCTAAAATGCATTTTTTTTACAATATATTTCAGTGAAGATTCTTAATGTGAATGTATTTTATAAATTTAGGTTTTAATTCCTTAAAATGGGAACTTGCGGATGAAAATGTTTAGAAACTGTTTAAATTTTTTCTTTTAGTTTTTTTGGCCACTCATTCGGAAGCAAATTTTTTTTTAATAGCCCTGTTATTCGAATTCAATTAGTCTGGATGAGAACCAACCTGATTTCAAAAACCTTTGGATATCCATGTGGACACGCAAAATTACGGCACCATTAATGGTGACCCATTTACGGGAGAGAACCCGGTTGTGGAATGGTGTTTCCGCTGGGACGCTTTCCCGGTGAGAAAAACGGGAATGAAGGGTGCATTACAGCCAGGTTAAAAGAGGGTTTTCTTTACCATATCGCGGTAAGAGCTGCCAATTGGAATCTGTAATGAGGTATTGTGCATCTGAAGCTGGTTTCCGTAGAGGGTTTTTACCTGGTTTTTGTTTACAATATAAGATTTGTGTACGCGCAAAAAGCTTTGTTTGGGAAGGGTTTCCTCCAGTTTTTTAAGCGATTCGAGAGAGATGAGTTTCTGATTCAGGCAATGAAAAGTAACGTATTCTCTCAATCCCTCAATAAAAAGGATATCGGCGGTATTTATACGGAAGGTTTTGTGGTCGGCTTTAACAATTATATATTCCTGTTCCCGAACCACTTCTTCTTTGACAATTGAGGTTGGTTTACCCTCCCTCAATTGAATACGCTCGCCGGCTCTGCGCACAGCCTGTGCGAATCGCCCAAAGGCAAAGGGTTTTAAGAGGTAATCAATCACGTCGAGCTGATATCCTTCGAGGGCATATTCCGGATAGGCCGAGGTGATAACCACCATGGTTTTCTTTAGGTGGAAGGCTCTTAAAAATTCTACCCCCGAGATGTCAGGCATCTGAATATCCAGAAAGATCAGGTCGATCTGGCCTTCCTGCAAAAGGGGTAACACCTCGAGAGGCGACTTAAAAATACCGATTAGCTTCAAATGAGGAAACTTGGCGATATAGCTTTTTAGCAACATCCTTGCTGGATATTCATCGTCTATTATGGCACAGGAAATCATCATCAGGTATCAATTTCAAGGTAAACTTCAAATTTGGCCGGGTTCTCATTAATTTGGAGAAGATGGCGGTCGGCGTATAGAAATGATAGTCTTTTCCTTACATTTTCTATGCCAATTCCGCGACTCGTATCTTTTGATACCGGCCCCTCGGGTTTGCTGTTGACTACCCAAAACATCAGCTTGTGTCCCTGGGTCTTGAGTGTAATTTGCATCCATCCTTTTTTTGAATCATCGATATTCCCATGTTTGAAGGCATTTTCCACAAAGGGGAACAGGAGCATGGGTTCAATCCAGAGCCCCGGGGCGGTCTGGCTGAAATCAGTTTTTAGTTGGGGAGTCTCTTCCAGTTTAATCTTTTGAAATTCAATATAGTTTTCGATATAGTCGATCTCTTTATTCAGGGCTATTTTTTTTTCGTCACTTTGATACAATAGGAATCGCAGCATCGACGATAGTTTTAATACCAGCAAGGATGTTTTGGGACTGGAGCTTTCTGCGTGGAAGTAGATGTTATTGAGGGCATTGAACAGGAAGTGAGGGTTGATTTGGGATTTAAGAAACCTCATCTCCATTTCCAGGACTTCATTGGACTGTGACAATTTCTTTTTCTCCTTTCGGCGCGACTCAACAATCACCCAAAACAGGGTGCTGATAAACAATATGCCGAATGAAGAGGTGATGCCGAAGATAAGCTGCCGGGTAAAGATTTTATTTCTTGGATCGGGTGCCATGAAATAGGAGTCGGTTGCGGGATTAAGCCTGAAGGAAGGGGGTATTTGGTCTTTGCTCTTTTCATTTGTTGATGGACCCTGGAGTGAAATCTCTTTCTGATTGGAATGATTTTCAATCCCTCCTCTTTCATAAGGTGAACTGGTAGTGCTCCATAGCACCGAGGTGGTAATAATTAAAAATAGTACGGAGACGGAATAGGCCAGATAACGGTTTCGTTCTAATAATAAGGGCAATAGCACCAGGGTGTTGATATAAAAGATAATGGCGTTAAAGAGTAGTGTGCGGAGGGTGAAAATAAAGGCAGTTTGGGCATCAAAGAAGAGCCCCGGTCCAAAAAAAAACAGGAATGAATAACCCACCCAAAGTACGACATGTAATGCGCCCAGTCTTCTGATTCTTTGAGAAATTTCGGTTAGAGTTTCCAAAAAGTTTTTTGACGGAGATTGGCTCATTGAATTATATTCTAATGTCAAAATTTTAAAAGAAATGCCTCGCAAGATAATAATAATCCTTCAGTGGAAATGGGAATTGCTTAAAATGCTTGTTTTTAGGATTAAGAAAACGAAAAAACGGCCAGAGAAAATTGTGAAATTTCTCTGGCCGTTTTTTCAAACAGATCCTATATTAAGATTTAGTCATCTTCATCCTCCTCTTCATCAGGATAGAAAGTCCAAACATCATCAAAGTAATATCCCGAGCTACTTCCGGAAACCACGTAAGGTTGGCTTTGGATGGTAAAGGCAACGGCTTCGCTGCGAGAGGAACCTTCAAATTCGGTTTTTTCCTCCCAGAAGTCGGTCACGGGGTCGTACTCCCAGGTGAGATTGCCTGCATAGCCTTTTCCTCCGGTAGTGATGTATCCCAAAGCACCAATGTTGAAGGCGACCGCTCCGCTGCAGACGATGTTGTAATCGTCGTCGTAACTTTCGTCGTCGTTGGTATCAGAGGTGATCTCTCTCTTTTCGGTCCAGGTTTCTGAGCTGGGGTTGTATTCCCAAACATCGGTGACATAGCTGTTGTTGTCTTGACCCGCCACAACATATCCTTTTCCGTTTACAACAAAGGCTACGGCATCACGGCGTTTGCTTCCGCCAACACTAATTTTTTGAGTCCATTGCTGGGTCGAAGGGTCGTATTGCCAGAAGTCCTTCAAGCGGTTATCGTCGTACCCGGTTCCAACGTATCCTTTATCTTCAAGCGAAAAGGCTACAGCTGCGTACCTTGCCGTTCCGGGAAAATCAACGATCCGTGTCCATTCACCTGAATCGCCAACGGCGGGGTTGAATGCCCAAAAATCTTTGAGTTTGTTATCTCCATCGTAACCGGTACCGACATAACCTTGGCCGTTGGCTACAAATGCAACGGCTCCGTTACGTGCTTTAGCTTCGGCCGGGAGAGAAGCCACCTGTGTCCAATAGTCATTTTGGGGATCGTATCTCCAGAAATCTCTCAGTCGCTCATCTTCCTCACCATTATAGCCGGTACCTACATAAGCCATGTTGTCAATTACAAAGGCAACTGCATCGGTGCGGGGAATTCCCTCAAAGGCCCCTAATTCCACCCAGTTACCCATCAAATCATCATCATCATCGTTGCAGCCCCAGAAGGCCATGGTAGATATTACTATCCACAGTAATAGGTTCTTATTCCCGATCATTGTTGTTATTGTTTTTTTGTGTTTATGTTGCATATTGTCTTCAGTCCTTTATGGGCCGGTTTTAGATCTACAAATGAACAAAAATGGGGCGGTGACCGATAACTTTTTCAACCAACCACTTTCTTTTGACCATGTATGGAGTTGATTTATCAACGAACGCAGCAGATTGGCATTTATGGTCATTTTGTTGAATCTTTTGGCGAGTTGGTAGATTGTTTTTTTTATTCCCTTCTAAACACGCTTCATTTGGGGGTGGTTAAAGTGCCCGGTTGGGTTTGGCCCGGATCGTACTATAAATATTTTCAAAAAGACATGAATCAGAAACTTAGAAATGGGTCGTTCGTTATAGGCATTACCCTGTTATCTTTTATAGGGTGGTCGTCCTGTTCGGAAGGGGATTTTTCCATTGGAAAAGATTTCGTCGAATCGCCCACATATACAGCCATTGTTGATACCTTTTCGCTGCAACTCTCCACCATTAAACAGGACTCGGTGATTACCGCCGCTACCGGGGTGGCTTTAACGGGATTTATTGATGAGACGGAATCCGGCTCTGTAACGGCCAAGGCCTATTTTAAGCTGGCCAATACGGATGGAAGCTTTAATTCTAAAGAGAAGTTCGATTCGGCTTGTCTTGTGATGAAACCTACGGGCTACTATTATGGTGATACGGTGGTGGCTTTCAACGTAAAGGTTCACCTGCTAACCGAGGAGTTTGACGATTACAGTTCGGAGTCCTTATATAATGTAGATTCAATGTCTTATGATCCTACTCCGATTGGCACCAAGCGTTACTATCCCAAACCTTCCTCTTCGGATGATGTTCGGGTGAGAATGGATGTTTTTGGGAAGACGTTGTTTGACGCTATTCAGGATTCACCGGGGCAGATGCTGGACGATGACGATTTTGAAGATTGGATATATGGGATGGTGCTGGTGCCTGATACCCTTAACAACAAGGCTGTTATTGGTTATGACGCCTCCGAGGATAGTTTAGTGCTTAGGCTTTACACCCATTTATCCACAACCGAAACAACTGAGTTGTACCATGATTTCCCCCTCACCAATTCAAGTGACCAGTTTAATAGCATTACCAACAATACTAAAGAGCTGGCACTCTCCGAGCTGACCAGCATCAAAATGAAACTTCCTGAAAGTAAATTGAATTCTACGGCTATTCTGCAGGGAGGGATAGGTTATTATACCCGGGTGGATTTTGCTGGCCTGAGTTCAATGAAAGAGCTCAAGGAAAAGGGGCGCATCGTTAAAGCGAGCCTCAATGTTGAGGTGTTGGTCGATTCTTATACTTACAAAGACTTGCCTTCGACTATCTATCTTATTGAAGCCGATAAGATTAATCAGTTTCAGGGGTATGTGGTTAATAGTGAGGGATCGGAGGTTTCCGGTGTTTTGGACGAATCAAGCCGTCAATTTGAACACACGGCTCTCTATTCCTTCGATGTGACCACTTTTTTGAATGCTATTATCGAAGAGGACGTCGTTTCGGATGATTCGGGCGTGGTTTTGGCGTTCCCGGAATCCTCGCTGAAGGGTACGGTGGACCGGATGGTCTTTGCCGGCTACAAGTTTCCAGATTCTCAAACAAAGTTGAATGTGTTTTATTACTATTATGACAAAGAATAGCCGGTATACTTACATTTTAAGCGTAATACTCGTTGCGTTTTTTCCTATGTTCTGCTTCCATGCAGAAGGCCAATACAATACTTCCTCCCCCTATTCACTGTTTGGATTTGGCGTGTTGGAGCCTTCGGGTAATGTGGTTAACGGAGGAACCGGGAATGCCGGGATTGCAATGCCTTCTCAGGGGTATCTTAACAGCCTGAACCCAGCTTCCTACAGTGCCCTGGATAGTTTATCCTTTTATTTTAATTTTCAGGCTCGTGGGACTTTCAACACCTTTTCTACCTCTACGGACGAACAGAAGCGTTTTGACGGTAATTTTGATTCCTTTTCGATGGGGTTCAGGATTATGCCCTTCTGGGGGACTTCTCTTGGGTTGTATCCCTTTTCGAGTGTGGGATATGAGATTTATGAATACAAGGATATTTTAGGTTCCGAACAGGTTTATCCCGTATTGTACAGCGGAGAAGGAGGCATCTCGAAGGTTGTTATGGGAAACGCCTTTCATCTTGGGAAGGGCCTCTCGGTGGGTTTAAATCTCTCTTATATCTGGGGATCGATGGATATTTTGGAGTCCTCTTCATATTCTTCACTTGGGGGGGAAACCATTACCGACGAAAAAAAGTGGTATTTTAATAACGTCTTTATGGAATATGGTGCACGGTATCAGAGGCCCTTTAACAAAGGAACCCTGTTTGCCGGTGTGGTGTATAATCCTAAATCGAATGTATATGCCACCTTCAACCAAAATATTGAAAGCAGCACTGGCGAATCTTATTACGATGAGGACCTGTCGGCAGATGATGTTTTTATTCCCCAAAAGCTGGGCCTTGGCCTGGGTTGGGAAACGCATAACGGGTGGACTTTTTCTGGCGACTTCCGTTCCGAGAAATGGTCATCGGTCGACAACTCAACAACCTTAAAAGGAGAATTGGTCGACAACCAGTCTTACAAAGCCGGCCTCTCCTTTGTTCCCCAAAGTAATAAGCATCGGTTTTTTAATGGTCTTACCTATCGGGCCGGTTTGTTTTATTCCGATGGCTATCTTATGATAAAAAATAAGCGTATCGAAGAACGGGGTGTTACCCTTGGCCTTACGCTTCCTCTCCGTGGTATGAAAAATGCCCTGAATTTAGCCTGGGAATACAAAATAGCCGGAACACAGTCTAGTGGTTTGGTAAAAGAGAACTACCAGACTATTAAGATAGGCTTTTCGATGATTGATACCTGGTTTGCTAAACCTAAGTTTGATTAAGAAATCAGAATATCCTTTTAGAGTCTCTCCATGAACTAAGGGGTTCAAATATATAGCAGGCTCCGCCATGGCGGAGCCTTGTGGTATCATGTATTTAAAGCCCGGATCACACCCCTTAAGTTTTTTTTCGTAGTTTGCCGGCCCCTTCCTGCCCAATTTTCATTCAGCATTATCAAAGGTGAGTTACCTCCTTAACCCCAAAGAGCAGGGGAGGCAAAGCAATGACCATTTATGCTCATTTTAGGGGCACTCAATCTGGTGAAATCATCAAAGGGACAGATAGTGACTTCTCTGGGCACAGGGCGTGAAATAACCCCCGAAATGGCCGATACCCCAATTTGTTGTTGATGAAAGCCTGAAAAACTCCAGGCTACACATTCAGGCATATTCCTTCGTGCTGTTTTGTGAGGTTTCCAAATTATTGTGTGTGAACCACTTTTTTTGGATCGATTTTTTAAAGACAAAAAAAGGGTTACAACAATTTCTCGTTGTAACCCTTTTTTGTCGGGGTGGCAGGATTCGAACCTGCGACTTCCTGCTCCCAAAGCAGGCACACTAACCGGGCTGTGCTACACCCCGAAACAAACTCCCCAAGGTGACAAGGGAATAAAAACTTTTGTTCTTTTTATCAGCGGAGAGAGGGGGATTCGAACCCCCGGTACAGTTACCCGTACGTCAGTTTAGCAAACTGGTGGTTTCAGCCACTCACCCACCTCTCCGGGGTACAGTTGAGATGTTAATCTGGCAAGTTGCTCACCTTTGTCAGCACCTCATGCACTCTGTTTCTCAAACGCGCCTGCAAATGTATTAAAATGTAGGACAACTCCAAAACTTTTTATTGAAAAATCAGGGGTGTAACCCAATCTAAAAATGATAGAGGCCTCAACTTGAGGCCTCTTGGGTGTTGAAATTATTCGTTGTTTTTATCTTTTTGTTTGCCGCGGGGTGTTATTGGTGGTTTGGCAATGGATTCACGCATCTGGGTGTCGGCCATCACATTCTTATATTTCACGTAATCCATAACCCCCAGGTTGCCATTTCTAAAAGCATCGGCGATGGCTTTGGGCACCTCGGCTTCGGCTTCAATCACGTGGGCTCTTGCTTCCTGAGCCTTGGCCTTCATCTCCTGTTCCAGGGCAACTGCCATGGCACGGCGTTCTTCGGCTTTGGCCTGGGCGATGTTTTTATCGGCCTCCGCCTGGTCCATTTGCAGCTCGGCACCAATATTTTTACCTATGTCGATGTCGGCAATATCGATGGATAATATCTCAAAGGCGGTTCCTGCATCGAGGCCTTTATTTAAAACCACCTTAGAGATGGAATCGGGATTCTCCAAAACAGCTTTGTGGGAGGTGGATGAACCAATGGATGAGACAATACCTTCCCCTACCCGGGCCAGAACGGTTTCTTCGCCGGCACCTCCCACCAGTTGTTTGATGTTGGCACGGACCGTAACCCTGGCTTTAGTGATGAGCTGAATGCCATCCTTGGCCACGGCAGCTACCGGTGGTGTGTCGAGTACCTTGGGGTTTACACTCATTTGAACGGCCTCGAAAACGTCGCGTCCAGCCAGGTCGATGGCTGTGCCCATTTGGAAGGTCAGTTCAATGTTGGCTTTTGATGCCGATACCAGCGCATGCACCACGTTCTCCACGTGTCCCCCCGCCAGGAAGTGGGCTTCCAGTTCATCTCGTTTGATGCCCTGAAGGCCTGCTTTATGTGCCTCAATCATCGCACGCACAATTATCGACGGGGGCACCTTCCGAATACGCATCAGAGCCAGCTGAAGCAGCGAGATGCGAACTCCTGTTACCAGTGCTGAGAACCATAAAATTACCGGGACATAGTAGAGAATTAAGAAAAACAGAACAATTATAACGGCAATTAGCCCTAATGTTCCAATGGCTTCCATAGGTTTTAATTTATAGGTTTAACAATAATATAAGTCTTATATACTTCAATCACTTCAATTTCGGTCTTAGGGTCCACAAACTGACCCGGACAACGGGCTTCAACCTCCTGGCCATTAACCCGTGCTTTGCCAATGGGGTTGAGTCGGCTGATGGCAATACCCCTGTCACCTGGTTGAATGGAATCTTTCGATATGGTATCTGCATTTCCGGTTAGGGCGGAGCTGAGCATGAGCTTATCCCAGGTTTTGGCCCTCAGGGCGTAAACAAGAAAACCAATGGACAGGACTATGGTTGAACCCAGAAACAGGTGACCTGTGTTGGCGTTTATCCCATAGGCCAGGTAGATGCCTGATCCAATAAGGAGTAATCCCCCAATGCCTGCCAGCGTAACCCCGGGCAAGGCAAAGAACTCAACTAACAAAAGAATAAAGCCTGTAATTATCAACAGTATAATAATAGTCATAGCGGGGGGTCAATCAAGGGTGACTAATAACATTTGTGAGGTTAATCGGTTCTGCAGATCCAATAATTCCTCATACTTACCTCGTTTAATCTCACAAAAACCCTTCATGTGCGTAAGAATGGCACATTGTTCTGCCTGCAATTCGTCGTGATGGCATATTTCTGTAAGGGTCTCTATCACATGGTTAAAGCTATTAACATTGTCGTTAAATAAAACCAATGTGTGTTCTTTAACCCTCCTGCCTGGCGAATCCTGATTTCCCTTTCTTTTATCAAATGGCGACATGAGCAAATTTTTCTTTAAATTATGAATTTTCTTTCACAAAATACAGAATAATTGGGATGTTATTATCAATCAATTGTTGGGGGTTAGCCTAAGTGTTTATTGCAGAGATATTTGCATTATTTGGGGTTGTTGAGTAACCGTACAGTTAGGTCGTAATCTTTTGTGCTCTGCACTCACTTCTTCCCTTATTCATTCTTTGTGGGTTCACCGCCAATGGCTCTTGCCTTCTCGATGGGGATGGGGTGCCCATTTAGAAAGGCGACCACAAAAGCACCATCAAATCCTGCTTCTCTAATGCTGGCGACCTGTTCCTGTGCCTGTTGGAAGGATTTCCACTGGCCCGAAAAATATTTGACTAGGTTTTTCCCCGCCACCGGACTGGTTGAGATATCGGGTATTTTCGCCAGAGACTCCTGCCTGGGGGAACTGCTGAATACCCCAATCTGAACTTTAAAAACAGGTGTTTCTGATTTTTCAAAGGCGGAAGCTATAACCTGGGAGGGTATGCGTTTCCCGGAGGAGGCCGGACTGGCTATTTCAGCGTTGGATTTTTGGGTAATGGTAAGAGCCTGGGCCGTATCGCTGTTTGAAGACGGGCTGTTGTTGAAATGCGTTTGATTGGTGGTGGATGCAGCGGAGGTGGGGAGGGAGCTGTTCAACAGGATCCTTTCCATTAACGAAACCGCTTCTCTTTTGAGACTTCCCAGCCTCTCGTAACGCTCCTGATTATAGGTGTACATCTTTTCAAGGCCTTCGGTGGCTTCGTCGTAAAAGGCTCTAATCCTACCCAGGGAGTCGGCAAAATGCTTGTTTTTAGGTAACTGCTCTAACTGTGTGAGTTTGGGATAGTATATCCTGTATTTCTGATCAAGTGCCTCGTGGTAGATGTCCAATGCTTTTTTTTCGGTGGCTCTGGCCTCAAGGGCATAGTTCACTTCTAACGCCTCAGGGGTGCTAAGGGTATCCTTGTTTTTAATTCTATCGAGCAGAGGAATCCGGCTTTCCATGTTTTCGGCTGGATGGCCTTTTTCGAGCATATTGGCCGCTTTTAATTTTAATGAATTTGCCCAGGCATAGAGACTGTCCGATTGTTCCAGGACATTAATTTCACTGTCACTGAAAAATTTACGATACATGGCCTGGATTTCTTCCCTGGGGCCATGGAATTCATCGTTTGCAAAAACGGGATGACTGGTGGGTTGCCGTGATTCAAGTGTCTTTTTTGGGCTGGAAGACTCCCTCTCTTTTTGAGAACTCCGATAGGTGCCATTGGCCTTTAGTTCGTTTATCTTGCTTATCTCCAGGCGTCTGGCGGTGATGTAATGATTCTGGATTTGATCGGTTAAGCCATAAACCTGTTGCTCGAGTTGTAGAATTTCATCAATGAGTTGTTTAAGCTCTTCTTTGTTATAGCTCAGGGAATAGATTTTTCGTTTTTGCTCCATCAATAGTTCCAGACTGTCCTTTTGTGCGTTAAGGTCGAAGCCCTTTTTGAACGCATTGAGTGCTTCGGCGCTATGAAAATGTTCAAAGCGGGAATAGACCAGTGTGTCGTTGATGTAGAACCTGAAATCTTCTTTGGCTTTTAGCTTTTGTTGGGCGGGGGTTGATGGCCTGGCTGTTTCAAGATCAGTAGAATCTCTTTCGAGAAGAGGAAGCTGGGCCAATTGGCGGATCTGTTCGGTATCGCGGGCCAGGTTTTTAATTACTGAATTATCCCAGCGAATCATAACCACCACGGCTTTTCCCGGGCTGACCCCCCGGTTGGTAGAGAACCAGGCCTGGTTTTCAAAAGCATCGGCGGCAAAGAGATAATCATCATCGGGAGAATTAAAAGGAGGACCCATATTCTCGGGCGGCGAAAAAGTGTTGGATTCCGTATCGAAATAGGATTGGTAAATGTCCATTCCACCCATTCCACCCGGTCGGTTGGACGAAAAATAAAAAGTGGTGCCATCTACCAGCATAAAAGGGTAGCGTTCGTCGAATTCGCTGTTTATGGGGGTTCCCAGGTCCTGATTTTTACTCCAGCTGTCGAGTAACCGAACTATTTTGTTAATGTTGTACCGGCCCGAATCGGGTTGTTCCAGGACGAAAAGCACCTCATTTTCCAACTCGGTTTTATACATTATTTGGTCGGGATCGACTCCGGTTTTAAAGAAAGTGCGGTTGGGTGAGAGGGTTCCGCTCTCGCCCGAGAGTTGATATTTGGATAAGACCTCTTGCTCAGACACCGTGTCTTTGGCCAGGATGGATAACTTAAAGTATTTGTTAATGAGCTCGATGGCACTCTGGCAATCTTCGATAGACCTTTGGGCAGTGACCCGACGGGCATCTTCGGGATGGGTGACTTTCAAAAAATGGGTGTATTGTTTGATGGCCTCCTGGAATTCATAAGCATTTTGATAGGCTCTTCCCAGATAGTAAAAGACATCCCGGTTAACGTTCTTGAGGGAGGCAAATTTAAGCCGTTTAATGGCTTCCCCGTTTTGGGTCTTTGACTCAAGCAGACAAACCCCATAATAGTAGTTGAGGTTGGGCTCTCGGTCGTAGCGCTCCAGCAATGCCTCATAAAGAGGAATCGCCTGCTGGTAGGCTCCCTCATTAAAAAGTTCCAGTGCTTCCTTGGCCGAAACTCCGGATTGTTGCGCCTCCATGGTGTTTCCGGAGAGTAAAAGAGACCAGGTGATGAAAAGGATGGTGACTATTTGGTACATTATCTTCTGTCGTTTTTTTTAGAATAAAGTAAACCCGGCATCAAATTTAAGCAATCGTGGCGAAATACCTAAAGAGTGTCGATTGTTTCCCAATTGTTGGTATTTTTGTAGGCTTTTGTGGAATTCCAAAATCGGTTTTGTTAGGAGCCATGCTCTCTTTTTGGAGGTGTTTATGCAAAAATAAAACCAAATGCAACGGTTGATGTTAGTTTAAGAAACAAATTTAATAACTCTGAATTATGAACAAATTAACTGAAGGCCAAAAAGCCCCTCAATTTTCAGGTAAAAATCAGGACGGGAAAATTATTTCTCTGGATACCTACAAGGGAAAGAAAGTTGTTTTGTACTTTTATCCCAAAGACAACACCTCTGGATGTACAGCCGAAGCCATTAATTTAAATGAACATCTGGGGGAATTTATGAATAAGGGCTTTGTGATTATCGGGGTAAGTCCTGATAGTGAAGCTTCGCACCGGAAGTTTATCGACAAGCACGGGTTGCAGTTCGATTTAGTGGCCGATCCCGAAAAGGAGATTCTTCAAAAGTACGGGGTGTGGGCCGAGAAAAAGATGTACGGCAAGACTTACATGGGGGTGTTGCGTACCACCTTTATAATTGATGATAAGGGAAATATTGAAAAAATCATTGAAAAAGTTAAAACCAAAGAGCATGCTCAGCAAATCTTCGCTGAACTGGATATATAATTTTTTTGGTTATATTTAGAGCTTAAGTTGAGCGATATGAGTGAACCTAAATATCGCTTTAATTTACGTCAACTCCGACTTGCCGGGTATATAGGAAATGATGGTTTTTACCATACAAATGTTGATAATCATACATTTTCGTGATCCCCAATGAAAACCGGGGCAGGTTTTTGAGCGGAATGGCTGGTTTTGGGTCAAAGGGAAAAAATAATTTAATTCCTGTCATCTTTTTTACAGTACAGGGATAATATTGAAAATAAACCAACAAGAAAAAATGTCAGAGCAACAGGAAAAAGAGAATAAGAAGGTTAATGCCGAAAAGCTGAAAGCACTTCAGCTCACGATGGACAAGATTGATAAGACCTATGGTAAAGGCGCCATTATGAGGATGGGAGAGTCGAGTGTACTGAATATCCCCTCATTTTCGTCGGGTTCTATCACTCTGGATATTGCCCTGGGGGTGGGTGGCTATCCACGCGGACGCGTGGTGGAAATTTTCGGCCCTGAATCCTCCGGAAAAACCACTCTTGCCATTCATGCCATTGCGGAAATACAAAAGCTGGGGGGGATTGCAGCCATTATAGATGCCGAACATGCTTTTGACCGGTTTTATGCTGAAAAATTAGGTGTGGATGTGGAGAACCTGCTGATTTCACAACCCGATAATGGTGAACAGGCTTTGGAAATTGCCGACCAGTTGATCCGCTCCTCGGCCATCGACCTGGTGGTGGTGGACTCGGTGGCAGCACTTACCCCTAAAGCAGAAATTGAGGGAGAGATGGGTGAAAACAAGGTGGGTCTTCAGGCCCGGTTAATGTCTCAGGCTCTTCGTAAACTTACTGCCAACATCAGCAAGACTAATACCTGTTGTATCTTCATTAATCAGCTGCGCGAGAAAATCGGCGTAATGTTTGGTAATCCCGAAACCACAACGGGCGGAAATGCACTTAAGTTTTATTCTTCTGTAAGGCTGGATATACGACGGGCTACCCAACTAAAAAATGGGGAAGAGGTAGTCGGGAATCGTACCCGGGTTAAGGTGGTCAAAAATAAGGTGGCTCCTCCCTTCCGAAAGGCTGAGTTTGATATCATGTATGGTGAAGGGGTTTCCAAAGTTGGGGAGATTATCGATCTGGGGGTTGAATTAAACATCATCAAAAAGAGTGGTTCCTGGTTTAGTTATGGTGAAACCAAACTGGGCCAGGGGCGCGAGGCAGTGAAGGATGTGATTCGCGATAATCCTGAGCTGGCCGAAGAGCTGGAAAAGAAAATAGTGGAGGCCATTAAGCAGGTGCCTGTTAAATAAGGCCAGGTAAAGGTGTCTTTACAGTAAAATGTAAAAAGATGCTGTTCCTTAAAAGGGGCAGCATCTTTTTTTTCGGGTGCGCCGGGCATGGTGTAAAATCTGCCGGGAAAGGATCGTTTGGGCGTTTCCGTGATGAAGGTTATTCGTCTTTCCGCGCCCTCCAACTCACCGATGTATTGAAAAGAGGGGTGGTTTTTTTTAAAATAAATAAACGAACAACCGTGCAAACCTTTTTTAGTGAATTCCATCTCCACTAAGTGTTGGCACCTTTTGGCATGAACAATCCAGACAAAATGTTTGGTCACTGATTGTTTTGCTTCGTGTGTCTATCACCCTTTCGCCACATTTGTGGCAATTCACACTTTTGTGAATGGGGGCCAGTGGTGGAATATCAACTGTTTTTTGTTCGATCCTAAAAATGTCGTCAAAAGGTAATTGAAGCGTGCTGAACGATTGTTGTTTCGACACTTCTTTAAACTGTTGCTTTAGTTTTTCTTCATGATTTTGTTTGATGATGACTTCTTCAAACAATGCCTGATAGTCAGGATTCACATTTTCAAGTAATTGTCTGAAATCCCCTTTTACGGTTATGCGGATGCCTTTACCGTTTCGCAAGGCCAGGGTGAATGCTGTCTTGCCCAGGTCTTTGTATATGAGTGCATTGTTTCCGAAGGTACAACCGGTCACATACTGAATGCCGTCGGCAAAACAACTGTTGGTTTCAATAATGGCCAGAACATCTTCCAATCCGTCGGATCTGTTATTAAGTTCGTTCATGGCCTTGGTGGCAGCCATCACCCCCAACGCCAAACCCGGACAGAAATGCCCGTGCAGTTGGGCGGCATCAATAAGCAGTTGTTCAAGGTTTTCACTCTTGATGTGTCGGATAATTAATGAACGAGGATTACTTTTAAGGCGTTGACGGGTTATTTTGGCACTTTGTTGGTTCGCCTCAAAAAAGGAATTATCGCTTGGCTTAATATCCAAAACAGGGGTGCCATTCATTGCATCCAACCCTGAGACTGTGAGACGGTTCTGATTTATTTCAATTAGACTTACAGTAGTCACCCCAATGCCATTGGGCCGATTGGGACTGCGCGAGGCAAATACCCCTTTTATTTCACCGGTATAGATTGGGGTAACCAATTGATATCCGCTGGATTGGTTGAAATGAAACAGGATATCAATCGCGGTATGTTCCTGCAAGTGCAAGAGGCCTTCAGCAAATGGAGGATAGAGTTCGATGAAGCTGTTGAGATGCTTTTTGGAAAAGCCTTCCCGTGGATAGGTTATTTCATTTTTTACAATTCCTATGGGCGTAAGTTCGATTTTCATAATTGCTTTTATAACGGTAAAACATAGGTTTGGCCGTTGTGTTGGATTGTTGTGACATCTGTGTTGTAAAGTTCCTGCAGGTTTTCGTGGTTCATAATGCTTTTGTTGCCTTGCTTAATAATATGGCCATTTTTTATGAGAATAAAACGGTTGGCATATCTTAGCGCCAGATTAAGATCGTGGATGGCCACTATAATTGTGATGCCACTCTTTGATATGTCTTTCAACGTTTCCATCACCTCTATCTGATGTTTAAGGTCGAGGCTCGAGGTGGGTTCATCAAGAAGCATTATGCGTGGCTGTTGGGCCAACGCCCGCGCTATTTGCACACGTTGTTGTTCGCCGCCACTCAACTCATTGATCTTTCTTAGTGCAAGGTGTTCTACTTTGAGTCGTTTCATCTGTTGGAATACCATGTCTCGGTCGGAGGCCGAGGGGTACCAGCCTACATGCGGACGGCGTCCCAGCATTACCGTGTCATAAACCGTGCCCGGGTTGATTGAGTGAGACGACTGAGCTACATAGCCAATTGTCCGGGCCATTTCCTTATGATTTAAATCAGTAAGTGCTTTATCATTAATAAAAATATGACCCGACTGAGGGATTAAGATACGGTCAAGGGTTTTGAGTAAGGTGCTTTTACCACTTCCGTTAGGACCAATAAGAGCGTAAAAACCACCCGACTGAAACTCGCCAGTGATCTTTTTCAGGACCTTTTTTTGACGATAGGAAAAGCTCAGATCCCGGAATGTTAAGTCGAATGGCATCATAATCCTGTTTTTTTTCTGTTGATATTAAAGAGGAGCAGGTAAAGGAAAAAAGGTGCTCCAACAAACGAGGTGATAATACCCACAGGGATCACAATGGGAGCCACAATGGTACGAGCTATAATGTCGCTTAGCAGCAGAAAAGTGGCCCCCAGGATGGCTGAGCCAATAACAACAATTGGTTCGTTGGAGCCCAGGATTCGTCGCGTCACATGGGGGATAATGAGTCCCACAAAGGCGATGATGCCGAAAAAAGCCACTGTTACCGCTGTGCAAAGGGAGGCTACAAGAATGTGTGCGATACGTAATCGGTTGACTCTTACACCCAGGCTTTGGGCTACTTCATCACCGGCATTGAGGGCGCTTAGCGAAAAGCTGTTGAAGAGAAAATATATCATCGACGGAATCACCACGATCAGCAAAATCTTCACCTTGTTGCCATCGGCCTTCCCCAGATCGCCAAACATCCATGAAACGATGGCTGCCAGCTCAGTGTCGTTAGAGAAATATTGGAGCAACGAAGTTCCCGAATTAAATAACGAAGACAGAATAATTCCAGCGATGATAAGGGTTTCGGGCGATGCCCCGCGCCAGCGTGCCAGGGCAGAAATAAAAAGGGCGCACAGCAAGCCGAAGATAAAGGCGGACAGAGTGATCAGATAAGGACTGCTGCGTAGAATTTGGCCTATTGTAAGGTGCCCCATATAACCAGACAGGACAATGACCAGGGCTGCACCAAACATCGAGGCAGCACTTAACCCCAGCGTATAGGGGGAGCCTAATGGGTTGCGTATAACTGTTTGAATAACGGAACCTGATATGGCTAAAGCCACTCCCGACAGGATAGCCGCCAATACACGGGGCATACGAATGTGGAATAACACCTGTGCTGCAAGGCTGTTGCCCTGACCAAAAAGAACCATAGGGATTTCGCGAATAGGCAGGTCGGAGCTGCCCACCGATAAACCCACAAATGTGAGCAGTAGCAGCAGTATTAACATGGATGTTAGTAGGAGGTTCCGTTTGAGTCGCTGCTGTGCCAGTTGTTGTTCAATCATGTGCGTAGTTGTTTATCCATCCATGGTATGTTTCAGTCATCTCATCCGAAATATCGACGCCTAAGAATATCTGGTAGATGCGCCGGCTATGGGCCGCAACATCAATCCCGGCATCGGGGTAAAGCACCGAGGCCACAAACCATCCATTGGCCAGCACTGTTTCGTAATTGGTTCCATACCAGTTATAGGGCATCAGAGTATGCACCTTGTTGTTATGAATAGCCTTAAGGGTATAATGGAGCGGGCTTCCCTGGGCTATTTGTGGGGTTACGAGAGGGAGTCCTGCGGCATCTAAAAACAGCTGGTCGGGATTCCATTGGATAAGCTGCTCCACATCGATGGTGTAACCCCGTATGGTGGCTGTTGGTTTGGACAGGGCCATCTCGTTGGCCACGTTATGGATGTTGAGAAAAGAAAAGGGCTCGAAGTGTGGAACCGTAGAAGCGATGCCACGGGCCCCGTTGTAGGATGCTCCGCCAAGGTAAACTGAAGGTTGGCAGGAACCCTCAGCGCCCATAATTTTTAGCAACCGGGTTTGTTCATCTATGAAGGTGATAAGTGAGTCGGCTCGGGTGGTGCGGTTTAGTATTCGTCCGAGAAGGCGCAACGATCGGTCGAAGAGCAGTCGTTGGGTCGATAAATTACCCGGATTGAGAACGATGACGGGGATACCGGTCTTGTGCTGTAAGGCATCAGCTTGCTCCACCGTGGTGTAGGTAGCGAAAATTACAGCAGGTTGGTTTATGGCCAGCAGTTCGGCATCACCCCCTCTCATGGGGCCAATGATTGGTTTTTTTGCCAGCTGTGGATAGGCCATGGCGTAGGGACGTCCGTAGCGTTGTTCTACTTCTTCTACACCCGATACCAGTGAAACGGCATTCATATAAACCAATAACCTTAGCGCACCCGGGTTAATGCCCACAATTTTCTTTATATTTTGCGGAACAGAGACCTCCCGGTCAAGCATATCTTTAATAAGGATATTTCTTCGGGAGGACAGCGACGGGCTGGTGTTGCAAGCCCATAATACCATAAAAAAGAGGAGGCCTAAGCTTATTTTTATCCCTACCAGCAAAAAGTGCCGGTAAGTATTTCTTGTTGTTATTTGATGAACCCTTGTCATGACAACTTTTGGGGTTGAATTATTTATTCGGTGCGGCTCATGGTGAGCTTGCCATGATGAATCCCTTTCAGGGCAATGAGTTGGTCGGCCAGGTTGGTCAATTGGAATGCTTCTCCTTTAATTGCGATGATTTGCATGCAATTGTCATTTTCGAAATGAAAATATTGAGACCCCAAAACCAGTGCTTTGTGGGCGTACTGAATTTGAACTATTTGTTCCGTTAAATTACTTTTGTGAGAATCGTAAATCAGCGTGATGGAACCGGCCACCAGGTTGTTACACATCCATTTAGTGCGTGCAGTATGATCGGCAATCAGCTGGCGAATGGCCTGCGAGCGGTTGGTGAATTTGTTTGTCTTTACAAAGTCATCCAGTGCTTCAAGCAGTTCCTTTTCAAGGGATACCCCAAATCGGACAACGCTCATAGTAATACGTTTTTAGAAATTCGTAACACGATGAGCAAATATAGTATTTTGTGAGGCGAAGAGCAAATGGATGAGTCGCGGTTTTATGTGACCATTCAGGGCGTATTATCCGATATAACCCCTTCCCGTTTACCGGTCAACGCCTTCATTCTGTTCGTGGAATATTCATCAGGACTAATAGCCATGCAACTCAATGTTTTTACTATCGATCATGGTTACCCATTTTTTCATCTTTTTCTGAATGACTCTAAAATGATGATTCTCCTCAGGGGACACAAAGGTGATGGCTTCACCGGGTGATTCTGCCCGCCCTGTTCTGCCAATCCGATGCACAAAGTCTTTGGGGGATCGGGGTAATTCGTAATTGATAACACAAGGCAAAAACTCAATGTCAATCCCACGAGCCAACAGGTCGGTGGCCACCAGAACCCGGAGATCACCGTTTTTGAAATCTTCCAAAGCGTTTAATCTGGCTGATTGACTTTTCTTGCTATGAATGGATAAAGCATCAATTCCATTCTTTCTTATTTTGTCAGCAACGTTGTCCGCCTTATAGGTGGAGGACACAAATACCAAAACTTGTTGCAGGTTCTTTTGCCGTATTAAATAGCGTAGGAGGGGGCCTTTTTTTTCTTCACTTACAAAATAACCAACTTGATTGATGAGGTCAATATTCTCTTTTTCCTCTTCAATCTTAATAACCTCAGGATGGTTTAAAATAATTTGAGTAATGGCATCTATCTCAGCGCTTAAGGTTGCAGAAAAAAGAAGGTTTTGTCGCTTCTCAGGAAGCAAATTAAGAATGCGATCCATCTCTTCTTTAAAACCCAGGTTTAGCATCTTATCGGCCTCATCTAAAACCAGGGTGTTTATTTCAGAGAGATGTACGGCTTTTGACTCAACCAGCTCCAATAAGCGTCCCGGAGTTGCCACTAATACTTCAACGCCCTGCATCTTTATCATTTGGGGGTTGATGGATACTCCTCCATATACAGCCATTGATTTAATGGGCTGTGGTAAAGAGGAACCAAACACTTTAAACACCTCTCCAACCTGAATTGCCAGTTCACGGGTAGGAACCAGTACCAAAACCCGAACATGTCTGTTTTTATAAGGTTTGCCTCCCTCCTGATTTTGAAGTATCGGTAACACATAGCTGGCTGTTTTACCGGATCCTGTTTTGGCGATCCCCAGTACATCCTTACCTTTTAAAATGAGCGGGATGGCTAATTTTTGAATTGGGTAGGGTTGTGAATAATTTTGATCCTTCGCAGCCTTTAGTAGAGCTGACGATAAACCTAAAGTGGAAAAAGACATGTGTGGCGGTTTTTATGTGCAAATAGTAATGTTGCGAAAGTACTAAATTAATTTGCTCCCGTTAAATTATTCACCCATGCCTTTCTATTGCTAATCTATAATAGTAGCGAGAGGCGGGCTAGAACCGCCGACCTTCCCGATTTTTCATCGGGACGCTCTAAACTTTTTCACCTCAGGGTTTTTTATTGGATTCAACCAAGCCTTGGATATAAACTCTACTCTTCATTTTCTTGACATAGTTTTCTCTCTTTAGAGCTTCCGTTTTAGACTTGAATTCCTGGAAGTAAACCATTTCCCATGGTCTGCCATGTTTAGTAGAGATCGTGGCCCCGGCATTGTGTCGAATAAGTCTTTTCTCCAGGTCGGCGCAGCTTCCCGTGTAGAATCTGTTCGCCGATTTGCTAAAAAGGATGTAGAAGAAATGTGGCATAATTCAAAAAGAGGAACAAAAAAAA
>JBFHFS010000048.1:0-38125 GCA_041583495.1 Marinilabiliaceae bacterium
AGCTCAGTTGATAGAGCATCAGCCTTCCAAGCTGAGGGTCGCGAGTTTGAGTCTCGTTTCCCGCTCAAAACTTCGAAAATCTGCACGGTAATTTCCGTTGCAGATTTTTTTTTGCCCTAAAACTCGTGAAAGGCCACAATACCTGGACTTACGACAAAAATGAGAGCCCCTCACCTCCTAAGAATCAAATGTGTATACTGCCACACAAATCCCTTATATTTGCATTAGAATTATTCCACAAAAAGGAAGTGCCATGTTATTAAAGATCTATCCTGAAAATCCGAATCCCCGCGAGGTAGACAAGGTCGTAGAGATCCTTCGAAATGGAGGAATCGTGATTTACCCCACCGACACAGTGTATGGGTTGGGTTGCGACATAAACAACAGCAGAGCGGTAGAAAAAATTGCCCGCCTAAAAGGAATCAACCCCAAAAAAAATAACTTCTCGTTTATTTGCCACGATTTAAGCCATCTGTCGGACTTCACCAAACCACTGGACAGCAGGACATTCAAAATCCTAAAAAAGAATCTCCCAGGTCCTTTCACGTTTATTTTGCCTGCCAATAGCAACGTACCAAAACTCTTCAAAAACAACAAACGAACCGTAGGGCTTCGAATACCCAACAACCCTATTATCCTGGAGATAGTGCGTCAACTGGGCAACCCGATTTTGAGCACTTCGGTGAAAGACGAAGATGAAATTTTAGAGTATACCACCGACCCCGACTTAATCCATGAAAAGTATAAAGACCTGGTTGACGTTGTGATAGATGGTGGGTTTGGCGACAATGAAGCCTCCACTATTGTGGACTGCACCAACGGATCCGAATTTGAGATCATCAGACAAGGAAAGGGTTTTGTAGAAAATTAACAGGAACAACCCCGCCACGCATCTCAAGCCCCGGTGAAAAGCAAGGATTTCGCTAGGCAAACATCTTCTCTACCTTTCTAATACCTGAAGGCAACACAAAGACCACCACCTTATCTTCTGCTTGGATTCTAGTGTCTCCATTGGCGATAATTACCTCATCCCCCCGGGTAATCCCACCAACATTCATGTCTTTGGGCAAATCCAGGTCCTTTAGAGTACCCCGGGTAATCTTTGAACCAGGACGTGCAATCAGCTCCAATACTTCAGCATCGGTAGCCGTTAAGCATTTCACATGCGAAACACTGGCATTAATGGTATAGCGGTATATGTAGCTGGCGGCAATAAGCTTCTTATTGATGAGCGTTCCAATTCCAATATTCTCGGCCAAATCGATATAATCCATATTTTCAACCTCCGCCACAGTTTTCTTCACGCCCATCTTCTTGGCCAGCTGACAGGCCAAAATATTTACTTCCGAGTTACCGGTTACGGCTAAAAAGGCATCTGTCTTATGAATCCCTTCTTCTCTCAAAAGGTTCAAATGCCGCCCATCCCCGCTAATTACAAGGGTATGCTCTAAAAAGTCGGCCAACCGTATGCTTTTCTCCCTATTAATCTCGATCAATTTAATCTTATACTGATACTCCAGTTCCTTGGCCACCTTTTTACCAATTCGACTTCCGCCCAAAATCATTAAATTCCGAATCTCAAACTGCTCTTTTCCAGCATCCTTGAGCAATTGGTCAACACCTGAACGGGTGGTAATTACATAGGCCAGATCATTATCGAGAAGCCGGTCGTTTCCCCTGGGGATGATGGTCTTTCCGTCACGATAAATGGCAACAGTATAATACTGATTTTGCGTATATAAGGCGGAGGCCTCTGAAAGGGAGAGATTAACGAGGGTGGCATTGCTGCGGATTTTCAATGCCATAAGCAATAACTTTCCATCCGAAAACTCGAAAATCTGCCGTGCCCCTACTTGCTTAAGGGAAGCTATGATCTCCTTGGCACCAAGATGTTCGGGATATACCATCTCGTCAACACCCAACTGTTTAAAATACTCTTTGTTTCCGGGTTGCAGATATTCAAAATTATTGATCCTGGCGATTGTCATCTTTGCACCAAGCTTCTTGGCCAGCATGGCCGACAATATACTGACCTCCTCGTAAGGAGGCACCGCAATAAACAAATCACACGATCGCACCTGAGCCTCAATAAGATCCTCAATACAAGTACCTGAGCCCACTTTGGTCATCAAATCAAAATGAGCATCGGCCTGCCTTAGTTTTCCCTCATCTTCATCCATCAAAATCACATCATGTTCGGCATCACAAAACAGTTTGGCTAGATGTGTTCCGACTTCCCCTGCTCCTGCGATTAATATTTTCATCTTAGTATTTTTTTATTTTCTGGGGACAGATTCAAATTCCTGCCCATCTTTTCAATTCGAGAACTCTTAACCCGTTTAAATTTGGGACAAATTAATAGATAATATTCGTAAAAAAAGAAACACTTTAAAATTGTTGTAAAAATGCACCTTCTTTAGCAACATCATAAACACGAATTCCTTTATTTTCCACAACCTTTTTCCATTTTGAAACCCACCACCCGGGACAGGATGATGAGACTATCAGGTTGTTGCATTCCAACCGCAGCATCAGACTCGATATATCCCCTTCAACTTTGTCCAAAAGCACCACACCCTGAACCGGAAGTTGCTTTTTAACCCTTATTTTATCGAGATCCAGTGCACGCAGTCCCAGGAAGCAACCATTTTTCGCTGGGAAAAGAAACAACAAACTATCCATCGATTGCTGAAAGGGAGAAGTTGACGCCCCAAAAGATTGAAGAGACCATGCATTTTTGGTAAAAAACCCATCGGCAATAAAACTTCGTTTTCTGGGAGTGACTTCCCTGGAACACCAAAGATAACCCTGACCCGAAAAAACACTGCCAATTATATTGTCTTTACCAGCATCGAATACTACAAAAGAGTTACTCTTTGCTTTAATGAGATATTGGACATTAAACATCAACAAAATGCCCGCCATCGAAACAAATGCCACCTTAATTAAATGCCTGTATTTAAACTCAATATATAACAAAACCGACCCCAGAAACAGATAAAAGGAAAGCATCATAGGCCATGAAATCCAAAGATTTTCCTGATATGCCCCCGGGAGGGTATCCAGCCATAGAACCACTTCATTCATAAACTCCAGCATTTCGTTCAATGGAGCTGCCCAAAACTGAGACAAAAAGTCAACCCCGGAAGAAACAAGCAAAAAAACCGACATAACTATGATGGGAGCTACTAAAGGTAGGACCAAAACATTGGCAAAAAGAAAATAAACAGGGAAAGCCTTAAAAAGTGCAACAGACAGAGGGAAGGTGGCTATTTGAGCGGCCAACGACATGGCCATCAGGTTCCACAACCATCGGAAAAATACGGGTACCCCAATGGCCCACCGACTCAACAACGGATAGAGGGAAACAATCCCTGCAACTGCCAGATGACTTAACCAAAAACCCACCTGAAAAAGAGCCAACGGACTAACAGAAAGAATTACAAACGCCGAAGCGCCCAATAAATTGAAGATATTGGTTTGCCGGTTAACAAAACGACCAATTTGCAGGATGGAGAACATAACAACGGCCCTAAACACGGAAGGGGCTCCTCCGGTTAGAAGTGCAAAAAACCACAATCCACCTACAATTAACAACAGTTTAATCCAGCTTCGGGAGGAAAATAAAAAAGAGAACACTGAATTAAGAATCAGAAAAATAATCCCCACATGCAAGCCCGACACAGCCAGAATGTGAACCGCCCCTGATCTTACAAATCGATCTTTTAACTCGGGGCCAAGCTCCTCACGAATGCCCAGAGTTAGGGCAAGCAGCACATTTAGCTCATCGCCCTCGATCCCACTGGAGGAATAAATATCCTGCACCTTATGGCGTATAGACTCCAACACGCCGTTAATCCCAACGCTCTCCCCCCTGCCTTTGAGTTTTATCGCTGACCAGTCCACAAAAGAACTCCCGGCTATGCCGTTGCGAAACAGATACCGACCATAATTAAACGCATCAGGATTGGTGGGCCCTTCGGGGCCCTTAATCACCGTACTAAACAACAAGGTATCACCAGGAAGTATGAACGTCAGGCCCAGACTGTCAGGGGGCCTGGTAATTATCTGCCACAGATCCCCTGCCTTAAAGGGGAGGGGCACTTCTGCAAAAATGCTCACCGGGCAAACGGTCAATTTCTGATAACCTCCGGTGGTACATTCACTCTTTTTTACCACCCCCTCGGCATTGACCTTTACTGGCCCCGAAAGCAATGAAGGAAAGGCATTCACAGCCAAAACCATCCCCATCGAAAACAAAAACAGGAAGGCCACCACCCCAACACCCCATCTTAGTCTATACAATGAATGGAACCTGAGCACCACAATAACCAAAAGCAAAAAGAAAAAGAGACAGAAAAACAGAGGGAATCCCCATGCTATAAGGCCACAAAAATCGGCACACCAAATGCCCAAACCAAGCGGAACAACCAGCCTGACAAAAGGAATGTAACGGAGATACCGCGCCTGATACATAAGGCTTCACATCGGAATGATCACTAAATTAATAAATTTAGCAAAAAGGAATAACAGGTGCAAAGTTATAGGAGGGTCAGGAGCTTTTAATTTTCCCCAGAAGAATATTAGAAACCGCCATAAAAAAATACTTGAAGTCGGTGAAGATGGGTCTTTTCAACTTTTCGGCCAGATAAATGCGTTCAGCTTCGATATTTCCCTCCGCGTCGGGCATGAGCAATGCCACATAGGGCGGAATACACCCCGGCTTAAACCGAATGCGCAATTTTTGAAGATCTTCGGGTAACTCCTTGAACCGCGTTTCACTCAGAGGTCTTACCCCAACGATATTCATCTCTCCTTTGAGCACATTAAACAATTGGGGAATTTCATCGATCCAGTATTTACGATAAAAACGGCCCCATGTCGCCACTCTAAAGTCATCCTTGGGTTTGCCTGTTTTATTGTAACCATTTAACCGGGTGACATATTCCTGCAAATACTCCGAATAGGGGTGCATGGTTCTAAGTTTATAGACCTTGAGTATTTTCCCGTAACGGCCCACCCGATTCATGCCAAATAAGGGGCCAAAACTGGCATCTCGGCCACAGTCGGGTTCTCCGGTTTTAATAACTGAGAAGTAGAGAAGCCCATCAATCTCTTTATATTCGATTATTTCAAAACCACAACACACCAGTCGACCCAGAGTTTCCGCCATGGTAAGCCAATGGAACCTGCCTTTTGTCAGTCGAAAATAGAGTTTTTTCAAATAACTAATTTTAGGCATTACCCGATGAAACAGAAAAACCAAAAGCCAATAAATCCGAAATAAAACAGGACCTAACACTTTCTTCTTTTTATCCCTTATATTCCTGACCGATTCCACGCAGCCAATAAAAATGCCTGCATCAGGCAGACAATGATTTAATTCCTCCAGAAAACTATTAATGTGCCTCACTTCATTCAAGCGACGCACATTAACCACCGAACGGGTACCCTGTCCAATGCGCTTTTCAAGTTCAAGGGCGTCTTTGGTATCAACAACACAAACATTATTTCTTTCGGGGATGAGATGATCGACCAAAAAATGGTACACATCAATACTGATCTCCTTTAAAAGAGCATCCTTTTCTCTGTCATGTTCCGGAAAAGAAATCGAAGGCTTTTGGACCAACCTTCTTCTCTCCAAAACATTACCCCCTGCATATTGATAAGTAGTTAGTAAATTCATAGGAGTTAACGTTAATTCCCTCAACACAATTATTCAGTCAAAAAAAGAGGTCCTCTTTAAAGGACTGAATCTGCTACCTTGTCCTGATGGGCCCATATCTATCTGTAAAATTCGGATCTCGGAAACACAAAAACCGGTTGTGTTATTCACCGCGCTAATGATTCATACATATGGCCATCTTCATGCAAGTTACAACCATAACAGGTAATAGGCCATTTTGTTTTTAACAAAACATCGGAACAAAAAGTCTCTCCAAATCGGCTGCAACAACCTTTACCAATTAATAAACGCCCTTGACAAACAAAAAAAACATGTTTGTCAAAAAACATTACAACCCAAACAATCCTTCCTTTTTTGAGAAACCGATGCAATCCTTTGACGAAGAACAAGCTTTATTTTCCAAACAAGTCTGCGGGTCTATGATGGCAAACCGGCCCAAATCTGGAAACCCCTTAATCATTTCAGCCGAAAGCAGGTTAAATCTTCCCCTTAATCTTTTTTCCTGTGGAACTGACTTGAATATGGTCTTGAAACACCACTTCTGCCGGTACTTTAAAGGAAGCGAGTCTTGCAGCGCAGGCTGCCCGCACCTGGTCGACCGACATATCAAAACCATTGCCTTTCACCACAACAGCCCGAATGGCCTCTCCCAGCACCGGATGAGCCATGCTCTCCACCGTACAATCAATCACTCCGGGAAGGGCCACGATCACCCCCTCAATCTCCTTAGGACTGATTCGCTTACCGCCGGCTTTTATCATCTCTTTTTTACGGGCCGTCAAATAAATGAACCCGTCATTGTCTACCGTACCCAAATCCCCCGTATGCAACCAATCCTCTCTCAGTGCCTCCTGAGTCGCCTTGGGGTCTTTAAAATAACCAATCATAACATTTTTTCCCCGGGCAATAATCTCGCCCGTATCCCCTGGTTTTACAGGTTTTCCGTGTTGGTCAACCACCTTCAGGTCCACTTCAGGGATGCCTTTACCAATAGACCCTAATTTATCGGCCAATCGCGGTGGTGGCAGATAAGACAACCTGGCAGTGGCCTCGGTTTGTCCGTACATCACAAAGAAATGAACCTGCGGAAACAATTCGATAAACTCTGAAATAAAGGCATTATGCAGTTTCCCACCTGCCTGAGTCACATATCTAAGGCAGGGGAAGGTTCCCTTCCTAAAGGAGTCGGATTTTCGCAACAACACCTGAAAATGGCTGGGTACCCCGGCAAAGCCGGTACAATCATACTTTTGAAGGTCCCGAATAACACTCCCCAGAAACATAAAACTGTTGTTAAGCACCAGGGTTCCTCCTACCCGCAAATGAGTGTGCAACAACGACAGCCCGTAACAATAGAAAAATGGCAGTACCACCAGCATGGTATCGTTCTGGCTTAAGTGCAGGTAATCGAGTATAGAAGAGGTATTTGCGACTAAATTACCATGAGTAATCATAACCCCTTTGGGAATTGCTGTAGAACCGGAAGTAAAGATAAGCTGAGCAACCTTATTTTCATGAAAATGGGGACCCGGCAAATAGCCCATTTCGGAAGGGCCAACAGTCAAATCACAGATCCCGTTTTCATCGGCACCGGGCAATTCGTCGCCCAGCTTTTTAGCTGCTGAAGAATGAATAAAGGCGAAAGAAGCGTTGGTTTTTTCACGGATATAAGAGAAATTAACGGGTTCGATATCCGGATTAAGCGGCACGCACACATTTCCTGACTTCATGATGGCCAGGTAGGCGGTGACAAAAAACTCATTATTGGGGGAAACCAGAATGATCACAGAATCCTCCTCAAAGCGATCGCTTAGCCAGGAGGAAAGATCAGACACCTTTTGCGCCATCTCCCGATACGAGCATCTCTCTTTAGCAGACACAAGCAAATCTTTGTCCAATTGACTGCTATTCTCAAAGAAGTAATCCACACAATTCATGAGAAAATTATTTAGGGGTTCTTGCACTGGCTCATGCTCAGGACTTACCCGGCATTTGCGATAGTTAAGGGGTCCACACTCATCTATGGTTGATTATTCATCTACCCCCAGGGCCTAATAACTCCAGAAATCATAATGATGCAAAGGCGACTGCCGTAAATATTCGGTGGTTCTAATTTTTCTTTCAAAGTTGGCAAAATGGTTACTCACTTCCTCCGGGGTCATTCCCATAACTGAAGCCACCTCGTTGGTTTCATATTCATTTTCCCAGGCAAACCACAACAAATCCATTTCCGAAAACGGCATCTGGTAGAAGAACTCCTCCTGAGTTTGTTCTGCCGTATAGGTATCAGTTGTTGGCGTTCGCGCAATAATTTCACCGGGCACGCCCAAAAATTCGGCCAACTGATACACCTGGGTTTTGAACAAGTTGCCAATGGGCATCATATCTGCTCCTCCATCCCCGTACTTAACGAAAAAACCCTGCTTCACCTCATGTTTATTAGGGGTACCCACCACGACGAAATGATTGGCCTCGGCATGATAATAAAGCATCGACATACGACTGCGCTGTTTGAAATTGGAGGCGGCAACAATTTGCAGATAGGCATCCATGGGTAAACGTTTGGACACCACTTTCCCGTTTTCAAAAACAACGGTTAAGTAAAAAACCGCAGGGAGTTTCTGTTCAAGTATTTCCCTGGGGATTCCAATCTTCATCTTATCACGTCCGGGAACATATTCGGGGATCACCCTCTTTACGGCCTCATCCCGTCTTCGATAACAACCAAAACCCTCCAGGGCGTGGCTGATATTTTCCTCAATGGTTTTAACTCCGTATTTGTCGGCGAGTTTGAGGGCCAGAGCCAAACTGTCAGGACTGGAGTCAACCTCGGGGAGCATAACGCCCAGAACCTTTTCAGCCCCCAGGGCACGAACCACCAGCGCCAGCGTAACAGATGAATCTATCCCCCCGCTAATTCCAACAATTCCTCCCCGCCGACGAAAGCGATGAAACACATCGCTTTTCAACTGGTCGCAAATCTGCTCAACCAGCGCTTCGGGATTTTGTATTTTCAATATATCTTTCGAAAATGGTTTCTTAGGTTTCATCTGTATCTATTTTTTCGTTTTTTAAGAGAGACAAACACATGGCAGCACAACTGCCTCATAAATCCTCCCCATTTCTCACATCCGCCTTTAAGATTTCAGTCATAGGAAGGGGTGAGAAATCCTTAATAAATTTATCGTATAATATCTGAGTGGAAATGACCCCCACAACAGCCATTTGATCTATTTCTGAATACACCCCATTACGTTGCATCCGGTCGAAAAGAGAAGATACGGCCGCCGGATTAAAAACACCACTCTCCTTAAGATGGCTTTCCGACAACAGATCCCGGTAATAGTCCTGGTTAATGGCTTTAAGAAAAGGGGTTGCCAGTGGGGCCCGGTAGGCCTGCTTGGCTCTTTGCACAATGGCTTTGGGCAATCGAGCCTTAAACTGGTGCTTCAAGAGCACCTTTTCTTTCAGCCCATTTAATTTATAATCATCGGGCAGGGAATTACAAAACTCAACAACCTGATGGTCTAAAAACGGGTAGCGCCCCTCCACCCCATTGGCCATTGCCATCCTATCGCCCTGAGAAGAGAGCAGATAACCCGCCATAAATATCCGGGCTTCCAGGTATTGGGCTTTTGCCAGGGGACTCCAATCTTTTAAAAGGGGGCCCACCTCACGGGTCATCCTGGAGATTGCATCCTCATGGGCCATCAAGGCTCCTCCTTCAATATCCATTAATTTCTTGATTCTGGAGGTATTATTCCACCGCAACAAATGAGAATACAAGGGGGAATCGGTATTTTGAAGCTGATAACCAAAAAAGAGTTTTAGTGCGGCGGGACTCATCGCCTTCACATGAGCCAAATAGGGATAAAGACGGGTAAGCAATAAGGGCCGCAATTGGGAGGAGGGTTGTTTGGCCCAGAATCGACGCACAACCATCTCCTTAAATATATTGTAACCGCCCAACATCTCATCGGCCCCTTCGCCGGTCATCACCACTTTAATCCCATTCTCTCTAACAAGTTGCGAGAGCAACATCATAGGAACCGGAGCTGTGCGTAACAACGGAATCTCGGAATGCCATACTGCGTCGGGAAACCGGGACACAATATCGGCAGAGCTGCATTGAGTATGATGGTGCTTCGTCTTAAGCTGATCGACCATTAAAGACTGATAGCCAGACTCATCAAAATCCCTGTCGGAAAAACCAATGGAAAAAGTCTGAAGCGAATCATCGGGACGATTATCCCGTATCAGGGATGCGATAACCGATGAGTCGAGGCCTCCACTCAAATAAGATCCCACAGGCACATCGGCACGCAATCTCAACCGTACAGCATTACTCAAAAGGAACTCAAGCTGCTCCCCAGCCTCTTCAAATGTGCCGGAGAATCCCTCTTCTTCCCCCCGACTGAAATCCATGTCCCAGAATTTTTTCAGAGAAGAGCTTCCATTCGAGAAGGTTAAATAATGACCCGGTGGCAGCTCGATGATCCTCGAAAAGGTGGTGTGCGGAGTGAGTGTAGTCCAGAAAGTAAATACCTGCTCCAGGGACCCTCTATCCAGGGATCGCTCGATTCCTGGAAATTCAAAAATCCCCTTTATTTCGGAAGCAAAAACCAAATGATCATCCTGGATGGTGTAAAAAAGAGGCCGTATACCCAGCCGGTCTCTTGCCATGAAAAGGGATTTTTTTTCTACATCCCAAATGGCAAAAGCAAACTGCCCATTAAGTTTCTGAAGACAATGCACGCCGTACTCCCGGTAAGCCAACACCAGCACCTCAGTATCGCTATGGGTTTTAAACCTGCATCCTCGCTTTTCCAGATCTAAGCGTAACTCTTTGTAATTAAATATTTCCCCATTAAAGGCGATCCAGAAATTACCAGTATCGTCACATAAGGGCTGTTGTCCGGTGGCTAAATCAAGAATACTAAGCCTCACATTCCCAAGGCAGGCCCTCGGGGAGATGAACATTCCGGCTTCATCAGGCCCCCGATGCCGGATTCGCGAAAGCATCCTCCGAAGCACTTGCCCGGATTCTCTTCCCTCCAAATCATCTCCCAAAAAGCCGGCGATTCCACACATGTTTCAGCCTTTTTTCATTTTAACATACGCCTGAATAGCCTCCAGACTTTGGAAATTCTCCTCTACAAGATCCATATCCTCGGTATGAATTCCATACTTCTGCTCCAAAAAAGAGATGAGGCTAAGCAACCCCATGGAGTCAAAAATTCCTTCTTCGAAAAGCATCGTATCCTCACCAATTTTGGAGGGATCCGTAAAGGTTGTTTCCGCAATAAAATCCTTTATTTCGTCTTTCATGTGTTAATAGTTTCTTTTATTTGCCATTGACCTGTCCCACACACATGCGGGAGAACTATCAAGAAAATTTAATTCCGATCAAGTTCGGTAAAGGCTGTTTTCCCTTTGTGGAGAATTGATTATTATAAATTTTATTAGTCGTTTCAGGTATCTTGTTACCATTTTTTTTAATCGGAATTCATTCCTGTCCCCGGTCCCTAATAAGTAAATCACAACACATAGAATCAGCCATCCCGGATAATCGATCTGTATTTATTTTAAACGAATGGAATTACCTCCGTTTCGTAAGACAATAAATTCCCTGAATTGTAAAGAGTATTCAGTTAAAAATTCTTTAATAAATGTAATTCAAGATTCGGGAAAAACCCATTTTTTTTGTCAAGTTCAACAAATAATTACATGAAGGGCCACTCTTTTTAATCAAAGAAACAGATAAACCGGGGGAAAGAGACCGAAGATAAGGGAAACACCCCTCAATAGCCTTAAAAAACAAGAGGGAGAATGATTAAATCTTTAGAATAAATGACGATCGATCCACCCGAACCATGGATCTGATAAAAAAAGTCACCTTGCCGGGGAAGGAAATAAACGAAGAAGAATCAAAAGAGTTTTACTTAATCAATTCGTTCAGGAAGCGTTCCAGGTTGGTAAACCCACTCCCCTCGGGATAATCATGAGGATCACATGGCAGCAAAAGGGAGGATCCCGCATAGGGGAGAGAATCGACAGAGGGCAAAGCCAATTCCTCCTCGGTCTTAATGATTCGTCCTTTCTTTCCCAAAATGTTACTTATTATAAGACTGTCTAACGGATCCCGGGGGGCTGGTTTGGGCCCCACTTCTTTAAGTAAGACGGCTCGTAATGAGGCAGCAGGAATCACATTTTTTTTGGAGGGTTCAAAAGGAGGTCGTTCAGATGCAAAAAATCGCCCGGATTGGTCAAACAACTGTTCATGAACTTTTTGGTAACTCCTCGTTCCATCAACCGTTTCATTATCCGACCAATAGATTTGCATCGTATCAGGCATTTCGCGGTGAACCGACAGAAGAAACTCATTCATATTATCCGACCCCGTAATATAAAGATTGCCCTCGAGTAATACTTTAATGGCGCCGCTATCCCCGCTGAGACTCCCGATATACACAGCGTGAGCTGAGGAGTTATAGATTAAATTATTAACGATTTCAATTCTATTTGAACCCCCGCGTACATTTGGGTTGCGATCGCGATTAAACGCAAAAACATTTCGGATCAGACTGAGGTTTTTCACATTTAAGGCCAACAACCCACTGGAATGCCCTAATTCATTTAAAGCAAACCCAATAATGGAATTACTGATGGTGATGCCGGGCCCGGAATTTAAAATCCCCACATTTTCATCAAGCCCGAAAGCAAAGGAGCAGTGATCGAATACCACATTGTAAACAGCCCGCTCGGTTCCGGTAATGCTCACACAGTCGGATTGACGCTGATAAGCCGATCCCAGACGGAACCTCACAGACTGGATCAGCACATCGTGTGTTTCCACAATAAAAGGAGCTCCCGAAAAGGTAATTCCCTTCCCGGATGCCGTTTGTCCGGCCACGAACAGATAGGGTTGCGTCACGATAAGAGGGACAGAGGTATGAATCGTCCCTGAAACCTTAAACAAAATGATGCGCGGGAAAGGAAGCGATAGGGCAGCCCTGAAAGACCCGGGGCCCGAGGAGTTTAAATTTTCAACATATATAATCCTGGGAAGCGTTTTACCGCCGTACGCCGAACGGGACAAGGTGCCAAAACCTTCTGCACCCGGGAAAACCGTTTGTGCATCCGTCATTCCCGACCCTATTGAAATCAACCCCAACAGAAACAAGAAAGCCAGGCCTTGGGTTCCAACCCTTTTCTTCTGAGAATGCGTTTTAATCGAAAAAAGACTTAAGAATTTTCTTCTTTTGCCCATAACTCATCCCTTTGGTTTCGAACTTAAATTTACTCATCAGCACCAGCCTTTCCTGAATGCTCATAGGCATTATTACTTTCCCCGGATTGCCAAACACAACTGAATCGGGGGGAATCTTTCCCTTAACAACCGACCCTGCAGCGATAATACAATTATCACCAATCGTTGTATTGGGCAATATAATAACATTCATTCCCAAACAAACATTGTTCCCAATTTTAATGGAGCCAAACAGTTCCAGCTTTGGATATTTGGGACGAAAGACCCAAACCCCCCCATCATGATTAAGAAACCGAACCCCATTGGAGACAACAACATGGTTGCCCATTTCAATTAAATACGGTTCAGTACCCCAATCGGCTTTAAAAAGCCTGCAATTTTGACCTATTTTCACACCCACGCTACGAAGCAGAAAGAGGCGTAATTTTAAGATAGGAATGAGATAAACCAGGCGCAAAATAAGCTTTACCATTAATTTCATAAATCCTTTTTTTTAAAAGCTCTTCAGATACTAAATCCGATAGGCCACTCTTATTCAGTATCCTCTCACCACCAAAGGTCCGCTAAAGACCTTCATCTCCCCGTCCCTCCAAAACATCCGTTATACGCTTACAAAACAGAGGATAAGCCTTTTGTGCCATTTTATGGGAGGGATGCGAATCATTCTCGCTAACGGCATTATCCGGCAAAAGATAATCCCCTCCCAGGGTTTCCAAAGTTCGGAAATCCCAGATGAAAATATTATCCCCCGGTTGGTCCCACTCTTGCATCACCCACTTAGAAAATCCGGATGCTGCAGCTGCGGCATCCGCGTTGGTAACAGCCTCAGTCAAAGCCGGAGGGGTCCAGACAAGGAAAAGGGTTTCAGGGTACTTATACATCTCCTCCTTAAGTGCATTGTATTGCATCTTATAATTCTCAATCATTCTGCGATCAGAATCTATATCGGGGGTTCCATCAAAAACAATCTTGCTGACCGGGAAACAATGCTTAAAAACAATTAAATCATATTTGGCCGTCAGGGTTTTAAGGGTTGGCTCCTCCATAAAAAAGTCAGCCGCCCCATTTTTCACCCAGATATTGTAATAATCGTGGGGGTAATTTTTCCACCCATAGGGGCTCTTTTTAGGAAAATTATGGCTCTCGACAATATAGTTTACCTTGTTTTTTCGATTATACTTTTCAAACCAGGCTTCGGTGGCCGATTTCATACCCAGCTTCCTTTTAATTTTTACCAATAGACTATTTCCCCCGTACCAAACCGTATTCCCTGTACTATGGTGCAGGAAAGCCACCCGTTTATTGTTCGTTTCATTCATTTTACCAGAATTAGATTGCTGACAAGCAGTGAAAGAAAAAATAAAAAAGACTGTTCCAAATAGCGCTGAATAATATCGATTCATAACCACTTTTTTTAAAAGATTGAAGGTAATTTAAAGTTATAGATTCAGGGACAATCCCCACTCCTTTTTTGACTAATAACACAGGTACCCGGATTAAGGTTTCGATTACTTTTCATTTAAGAGAAACCAATGAAATCGACAACCTTTGTCCAAAAACTTGATTTTTTTGATAAACGGCCTCTTTTTTTGGACGAACGACTTTAAGCTTTTTTAACAACAGCCCTTAATTCCACTGTTTTCAGGACTTTTGAAAAATATTACCGCCCGAACCAAAATAAAATCTAATTGACGAAACAACATTTTTCGTTGACCTACGTAATAACCCATAACCCTTAAATAAATCCAGAAATCAATTATAACACTTTTAGTATTTAGAGGACCATGAAGAGAAGATTTATGAACAGGACAATATTGTCTTTAGTTGTTGCAGCAGGATTTACATGGAGTTGTACATTAGAAGAAGTGGATGTTTTAACAAGCCCACCAGTAGTCAGCGAAGACACCACTAAACCAGAAGAAAAAACAGAAGAGGAAACGGACCCGGTCACCAGTCCGGCCGGCATCCCCACTTTTACAGAAACCAAAGCTTTTCCTTCAGCAGAAGGTTATGGCCGCTTTTCAGCAGGCGGACGTGGCGGACGCACCATTTATGTTACCTCTTTGGAAGACACCAAAGAAGCAGGCACTTTACGCTATGCCCTTGAGGAAGCTACAGGCCCCAGAAATGTTTTATTTAAAGTTGCAGGTGTTATCGAACTGACCAAAAACATTAAGATTACCAGTCCTTACGTAACCATCGCAGGTCAGTCGGCACCAGGGACCGGCATCACCTTAAAGAACGCTGGGATTCAAATCGAAACCCACGATATCATCATGCGTCATCTAAAAATCAGACCAGGAGATTCACCCAATGGAGAGAACCCGGGCGATCGCGACTGTATTGTAGTCTTTAAAGACCGTAATTGCCACAACCTGATGCTGGATCAATTGTCCCTGACCTGGGGTATTGATGAAAACCTGAGTTTCAGTACCGGAACCAATAATTCAACCGTTCAAAACAGTATTATTGCCGAAGGACTCTCCAACAGCCTTCACAACGAAGGGGAACATTCCAAGGGATTTTTGATGCTCAACAATCTCGACAACATCTCCATCATCAACAATCTGTTCGCCCATAACATGAATAGAAATCCCCTGCTTTCGAGCAACAGCCGGAACATTCACGTGGTAAACAACTTAATATATGACTGGGGACATATGAAGCCGGGATACGGGACACATGCTCAAATCTATAAGGACAATATGCCCATCAACGATGCAGTTGTCTACCGCAACCTCTACCGGAAAGGCGCTACCAGCCACGACCTGCCTTTATACCGCACAGGCAACTGGTATTTGGTGGATGGTTCCACGGTGTATATCGATGAAAACTACATTGATGTAAACGGAACCGTGTCCAACCTGAAACAGGCCAGTACTTCTTACAACAGCTTCCCCGATTTCTATGCTGAATTCGTTATGAATACAGCCCCCACAAACTGGCAATCACCTTATTCGAATATTGTAGGGATAAATGAAGTGGCCAATCAAGTTCTCTCAACAGTTGGCGCCAGAGTGCCTGTTCTGGATGCGGTAGACTCCCGTATCATCAGTGAGACCCAAAATTACGGTGGCGGTATTATCGACTCCCCATCCGACCGCGGCGGCTACCCAACCGTTCAACAAGGCACTGTTCCCGCCGACAGTGATAGTGATGGGATGCCCGACAAATGGGAGCAAGAGAAAGGGTTAAATTCAGCTTCTGATGCAGATGCCTCAGAAAACACCCTCACCCCCTTCTACACCAACTTAGAAGTATATTTAAACGGTCTTGCCGGAGACTATGATCTTTAATCATCACTTCCGGTAACCTTAAAGCCCCTGTGCCGATACATCCTCGCGGTTCAGGGGTTTTTTATTTTCAATAAGCCAGTAATAGAGCCTGGCATAACGTTGCGACAAGGGTTCCCAATTGTAATCATGAATCAGGCGTTCATAACCTTTATCGGCAATCGCCTGCGCTTCCCGGGGATGAGAAAAGACCCAATTGAGTTTCCCGGCCAGGTCGGCTTCGTCGCCACTTTTAAAATAAAGCGACTCCTCATCGGAAAACACCTGTTTGTTCTCAGGAATGTCGCTGCACACCAATGGTACTTTGGCCGAAGCCGCTTCTAAAAGCATATTAGACATCCCTTCGTGAAAGCTCGGAAATACAAATACCCTGGCCTTTTTCAGATAAGCCATCAAAAGGGCCTTCTCCTTAATGATGTCGATAAACCGCACATTGAGTCCTTCGGCCAATTGATCCAGACTTCTTGAATACTCCGCATCATGATCACGGTTGCCTATAATTAACACTCTACCCGCATAGTTTAATCGCCTCAGGGCTTTAAGCATCACGTGACAACCTTTTAGAGCCATTATACGGCCCGAAGCAAACAGCACATAATCCTTTTCATCAATAACAGGCAGTTGCTCCTCCTGCGGCTTAAAAACGATTCCATTGGGAATAAATAAAATCTTACGACGGGTCTTCGATTGAAATTCTTTAGCCACCGGCAAACTTACTGAGGTGAGAATATCGGCAGGAACCTTAAAGAAAAGCCACTCCATCAAATAAAAATAGCCTTTCACCAGGCCGTTCCATTTATCAGCCAGATGAGGACGTGCCCTGTGACCTGCCAGCACAGGATACCTCAACCGAAGAAGTGGAATAATAAACGCGGCATCCACATGAAAAACATGAACCACATCGAAGCCACCCTTAAAAAGACAATAAAGAAGCGCCCTGGTATAATAATAGAGGGTATTTAACTTCCTGAGAAAAAACCGGGGAAAAACAACCTGCTCGATGCCGTCGTAGATCCCTGAGGTGCGATTGGTGTGCGTGGAGGTATTAAAGGCCACAAAATGGAACTGGTTTTTCAGGAAATACATCATATTTTCTCCGGCTCTGGCGGAACCGCCATAAGCCGGAAAGCCTTTAAGACCAATTATTGCAACGCGTGGTTTGTTATCTGGGGTACTATTTTTCATTCGTAAATATTTAATTTAAAAGGTATGCTTGTTTGCCGGGAATTCAGCACAAGTTATGCCTCTCCACATCCGGGTCGTTTCATCCGTTAATAAATATCTTTTAAAGGGCCCCAAAACCCCAAACAGAATTACCCTCCTAAAAAGGCTGTCTGATTGTCTGAAACCCTTAACCCTATTCGCTCAAATTTCAATCAACTCAAGGTATTTGCCAAAAAACCGTTCTGCCGAGAAGAGCTTCTGTAACCGCTCATAACCGGCATGCCCCATCTCCCTGCGCAGGGACACATCGGCAGCGAGTTTTTCGATTTCGCAAGCCAGCTTTTCGGGCGATTGAATCGGAACCAAAAAGCCATTCTGACCCTGCTCCACCAGCCAATTGTTATCCCCGACATCGGTGGCCACCACAGGCAATCCGGCAGAAAGAGCCTCCATAATCGAGTTCGACAGACCCTCTTTAAGCGAACTACTCAGGTAAATATGAGCCTGCCCAAACAAACGGGATAAATTATCGGGAGCGATCTCCATCTTTACATGCTGCTCCAGGCCCAGCTGAACAATCCACTGTCTCAACCAGGCTTCCTGCTCCCCATATCCAGCCATCACATACAAAAAATCCAGCCCCTTTTCCTTCAACAGAGACATGGTTTTCAGGGCAGTTAGATGGTCTTTTTGGGGCAAGAAGCGGGCGGCCGTTAAAATCACCAACGTTGATTCCGAAGTCTGCCGGCAACGTTCCATCTCCCCATCCAGCCCATTATGAATCACCAGCATTTTGTCTTTTCTGAAACCCAACCGGGCTAAATTTTGTGCCCCGGAATGGTTATTGAAGATGGTTTTATGAGAAACATAATTATGTAGCCAACGCTGCCACACCAACTTGGCTGGAGCTATCTCACAATTTCGGATGCCCCCGTAAATATGAGAAATGGACGAAAGTCGGCCGGCCAAACCACCCACAAAATTATTGAGCAATAAAAAGTTAAAGAGGTGCGTTACCTTCTCGCGTTTAAGAAGTCGAATAAACGAGATGATCTTTTTAAGCCATCCACCCTTCAAAAAGATTACATCCAGCCCATGCTCCGAAATATAAGTCCGGTAACGTGGCGCCACGACCTTATCGCTCCAGACAATTAGAAAAGCCCTATGCCTGGTTTGTAATTCCTTCACTAACAACAGACTTTGCTTTTCAGCCCCGCCCACACTTAACTCTTTAATAAAAACAGCTACAACCATATTGGAGTAAATTTAAACATTTGAGGCAACAGGCAGCCCAATGAGGCCAGACCTTTATCATAAATGAACATACCGCGTAAAAACCATACATCTCTCATCTGCACGGGATTTTTGACTTATTAAACCACACCCCCTTCCAGGGCCCCTAAAATCCTTTTCATCCTTGACATCCATTCCAGGAATTAGCCAAACGAACTCTTTAGAGCCGGGATACTCAAATAAAACAATCCCCCATGATCCAGTTTTTATAAATACCCATTGTATGGCATGAGGACACCTTATGGTTTCCGGGAAATTGAAATTGACCCCTTACCTGCTCAGCATAATGCGTTTCAGAAAGCCGGGTCACTTCACAAAGAACCAGGCCTCCTCCATACCTATCGAAACAGTTTTGTGCCGGTCTCAATAATTGCCCATTCTCAAAAAAGAGAGGGCCCGCAGGTCGGGCATGCCGAACATCGGATACCACCGGATTTTGAGGATGAGGCACCCACTCATCTTCCAATATGTTGTCACAATAAAAAAGATACAGATCCTGATAGGATGAGGCATAAGAAGTCTCTTTCTTCACACCAAAGATCCACCACTTTTGCTGATGGTAAAAAGGGGTAAGATCGACCCATTTTTGGTTGCTAAACACCTTTCTAAAACGGCTCCATTTAAGGGGAAACCGATCGGACTTGTAGATGCATACCTCCTTGGCTGAACTATTTTCGGGCAACATATACCAATCGTTTTCCACCTTAAAAACATAGGGGTAAGATAAATGAGTGGCCCGATTCAGTACTTTTGCCGGAGGGGCTTTCATTTGCAGGGTACCCCGGTCGATTTCGGCTACAGAAAGATGTCCCTTGCCGGCCTCCACTTCTTCCAGAAAGAGGAAAAGACCGCTATCGGCATCAACCAGCATAGGATCGGCCCAGGCCCGGGAAGAGGGTGGCTTTACAACAGCTACATCCTGCCCTTTTAAATTGCCAATACTTTGGGTGCTCATCCTCATCAATTGCCAGCGTGGTTTTAAGATGTTTTCCCTGAACTTTTGGGAGAGCAACCAAAATTGGAACTTAAAAACCCTCGAAAGATTACTGCCCTGACCATTCCTCTCTTCAAGGAGGGCCAGTGGCCTTGAGTGGTCAAAAACAAGCTGATCCAATATTTTTTCCAGGTTGAATTGCAGAAATCCTATATTTTTTCGAAACGAAAAATTTCGGGTCTGAAAGAAAACCCCCAGAGTCTTGTCCTCCACACCCTTCCTAATGGTTAACGGACTGCCCAGAGAAAAGAAATGCAGATAAAAGTACCACAACCCTCGTACTCCGGGCCTGGTTAAAAGATGGCCCTTCGGCCCCAAAAACCAGCACCGGTCTAACTTAAATGAATGCGTTATTGAGAGGGCCGATTTTAAGGACACGGCACCCAAAACAGGGTCACCGCTCTTTAAGGGCTCAACTTTAATATATCTGGAACCATTTACCGGCTCAAAAAACGGAAACCGCCTAAAGATCCATCCATTCAACCATGAAAAGAGCCAACGTTTAAGACGTCCTTCCCTGGGCGAAGCCTTCAAATAAAGAGAGACTTGCACTTTGCGGGTTCGGGCGTACCCCATTAAAGTATCGTAAAACCACTGGGCCACGACGGGAGATTCAAGAGCAATCGTTATTTTTCGTTTCATCTGTTCAAAACTTTGTCATACACCGCTTCATATTCCCCAACCATTCCTTTAATGGAATAATTGAGAGCCACCAGTTCTTTCCCGGCCAACCCCATCTTTTGACATTTATCCGGATCCGCGAGCAACTCCTCGACCCGGTTTTTCATTTGTTGAATATTATTTTGGGGAACAAGGTACCCGGTAACCCCATGCACAACCACTTCATTTATCCCCGAAACATCCGTTGCAACCACCGGTTTTTTCAGAAGCATGTATTCCAGGAGACTGTTGGATGTTCCCTCTCCGAAAGAGGCCAGAATGGCTACATCAAACAAGTTAACCACTTCCTCCACATTCCGTATTTTCCCGGTAAATTTGAAGTAGGGCTTTAGGTCGAAAGGCACCAACCGCTCCACTTTCTCCTTATCCGGGCCATCACCTACCAGAAAAAAGACCACATCCTTCCGCTCCTTCAACAACATCAGAGCCGTCTTCACAAACATCGGAAAGTTCTTCCGCCAATCGATGGTAGCGACCATTCCCACCACCTTCTCTCCGGGTTTTAGGTCATATAGGACACGTAATTCCTCTATACTTGCCAGACTTTTCCCTCTATCGAAATCTATTCCATTTCTAATTAGAAGACCTTTCCTCTTAGGCACCTTATACACCTCTAACCCAACGAGCGAATTGGAAATGATAACCTCTGAAAAGGGGAAGGTTATTTTTGTTCTCAACCAATCCTTGGTAAATATTTTAAGCCGGGAGTTGGCAATCATGCCATTTACAAAGGGTTTTTGCGACAACCACACATAGGGCAGCGACACCATCGAGGGTAACCCTCCCCAACTATGAACCACATCGGGTGAAAACTTACGAGCAGCACGATAAAGAGAGATGAAAACACCGGGATCGGCGCGAAATCTCCGGGCCAGATATTTCACCTGGACGCCTTCCATTTGAAATATCTCCTGATAATGCACATCGTCTTTAAGCGTGAGTATAAGAATAGTGTACATCTTCTTTGCAGACAACGCTCTCACCAGCTCCACCAGTCGCCTTTGTTTGCCACCATCCCGCAGGCTCTCCACAATCATCAATATCTTCATAGAAAAAGAATATTCCCCCCCTTAAGGGAGGTATAATTTTATACAATCCAAATTAATCACCCTTCCTTATCCGGGTTGTTACCCAATTAATAATGTGAGCAGCACGCTGATGCCAGGTGTAATTTCTCAAAAACTCGTCATAAGCCTGTTGCTGCAACTGCCCTCTTAATCCTGCATCGTTTTGAAGACGGTCCAGTGCCTCGATCCAGGCTTCCGGAACCTCGGCGGGCACCAACAAAGCGGTATCATTGGAGAGCACCTCCCTGAGAACAGGTATATCACTCACAATCATAGACTTGCGAGCCGACATATATTCAAATATCTTTAACGGTGACATGTACGAGCTGGTGGAAAAGGCTGCCTTGCTGGAGACAAAAACCTCCGGTTGATAGGGTGCCAGTAACACATCGCAGGCGTTTCGATAGATATGCACCCAGGCGGGAGACACGAAACCATAAAAAAACAGGTTGGGCAATGGCTTATGTTGGCCGTTGAGATCCTTCGGGCTGGCGCCGAAAATATGAAACCCAATATTTGGTCTGCCTTCCGCCATCTTCAGAAGAACCTCCAATCCCCTCCCCTTAAACAAACTCCCAAAATACCCGGCATTGAAAGAAAATTCTCCTTTCAAAGAACCTTTTTCTTCGAGTGGCTTCTCGTCGGCCCCATCATGCGCCACCAGCATATCTTTTTCCGCAATGCCTTCCTGGGAATACAAATTCTTTAAAGCCTGAGAAATCACTACCATTCCGGCAAAAGAACGCTTTTTTATAAATCGATTAAAGAGCTTCAACATCCACTTTCGTCGGGTGCCATATAAAAAGGTATGGGCCTCATACACAAATCCGGGTGCGCTTAGAGAGAGCGCAAAAGCCGACACCACTGCACGTGTATAGGCTATCGTGGGCCGAAACATCAGGACCTGAAGGATGGCCACCAATGCCAGGATGAGAGATGCCAATCGCCCTTGCCCTGGAACCCAAATCGTTTTTATCTCAAACGCAGAATCTACCCCATAAAACTCAAAGAGCTGAGCCTCATTACGGTATTGGGAAGACCTGAAAGCCAGCAACTTAACATCATAGCCCTGCTCAGCCATGGCCTTACACATACGCATAACATGAATGCTGCTGGCCTTTCGTCCGGGCAACTGCACCTCGGCCACATATAATATCCTGGGTTTCTTGTTACTCATAATTGTTTTCCTGCTTTTAAATGCACCTCCAATGAGAAGAGGCCTTGTATCAACTTACCGTGATCTGCCGTTTTATTAAGATGACTCTTCCAGATTTCCTCCAGATTAAATGTGTCCCACAATTTTCTGGCCATTAGATCGGCCAGCTGGGACCAAACCAAATGCCTGAATGAGGCACTTTCGATCAAGTTACCCGAAAAATTAAAATAGTTGATATTGGGATCATTGAGAACCCCGAACCGTTTACGGAGGCCTATCCACTTTTTCCTGACTTTGGGTTTCCAGCGAGCTGCTCCCAGCGGAAATCCCACATTATTTTTCACCGGAAGAGAAAACAGAACGGGCTGCCACCATTGCAGAAATTGCTTAAATAATCCCTGATGGCGTTTCTGATCCTCAGTAAGACCCAAAAAGAGAGCCATTAAAGCAGGATCATTAAAAGGGGCTGCATGCTCAAATCCTTTAAGCATCACGTGAGGTGCGATGTATTTATTCTGACGATTTAAAAGGTCCAGTCCCTCCTCAAACGTTAGAAAACCCCGGGCAGGGGAAGGTATCACCACCTGTTGTCTCGAATAGTCCAGACCACCACTCAAAAGCAGGGCGTCCCCCCCTTTAATGAAGCGGTTAAAATCAATAAATTTATCAATGGCCTCCTCTTGACCGGTGGCTAGCTCACCCCGGATATGATCGCCGGTGATGGCCTCGCCTAAAAAGCCCGACCAGTGTAACCCTCCGGCGAACGACTGCTTAATCCGATAAAGGGGTGCGTGATAAAAGAGCAAAGTCTGATGATCCATGGCAGCCGAAGTTTCCAACAGCTCATCCAGGGTATAATCATACTCTTTCAACGGAATCTGCATATTTCGAATCCCCGCTTGGCGCGCCACACGACCGGCAATTTCAAAGTCGAAACTTCCGGGCAGGCCATAGGTGTAAGTCACAATATTTGAGGAATCAGTAAACTCCAGCAAGGCCCCCAGCACCGCCCGGCTATCAAGTCCCCCACTCAGCGGGACCACATTGGTCTGCCCGGGTTTGAAAAGCTTCTCTACCGACCCAAGAAAATGGCTTCGTATCCGCCCCAAAAGCTCCGTTTGGGTCAAGCCTGTTTGATCTACAGCTTCGATTTTAGAGGGTAATCGCACGGTAGTTGGGCTATAATCTAAAAAATAGCCCAATTCCAGGAAAGAAGCAATCTTGGGTGAAAATATCATATATCCTTATTTAAAATTAAGAAACGACCAACCGGGATTGTTGTTCGGAGAACCGAACCAATCCATTAGCGTATCTGTAATCTGAACCCGGGTTTTTTCCGAACACAAAAGGCCAGCACCTCATCGGTAAATGGACCAAAAAGGGGGCCATTGCAAAACTGCAACATATCTACCCCCACGTCAAAATTGTTAAGTTCAATTAACAAAACGCGCTCATTCTCATCCACGCAAATATCAAAACCAATCACCCTGCAATAGGGCTGTTTTGCAGCCAATTGTTTGGCCAGATCCATTACGGCTTCATATTTAAACAGGTGGGTGCCCTTTAGTGAGTCCAAACCATTCAGCGCCCTATAACCCTTCCCGTTTATATCGTAAATATTTCCATTAAGGGTTCCCTCAGAAGAGACCCCGCAAGCTTTACCTCCTGAGCTCACATTGTCGATCACAAAACCCGGTGCCCCTACTCTTAATACACTGTGAAGAACGTGCACCGACTCATCAGTGACCGATCGGTAGGTATACACACGCAGAGTATTCAACGAGGTTGGATTAAAAGCCCCATAGGACGAATGTTGTTGCACAACTTGCTGCAACAAAAAATTATCGCCAAAATGATGCTCCAGCCACTTTTTGGTCACTTTCACCGAACCAGCAAAGAAGCCTCCATCTTTGCTTTCCAACATTACAATTGATTTTCCTCCCTGCGAATCGACCGAAGCCTTGATTATTACCCTGTCTTGCTCGCCGGCCAATTTTTCCAGCATCTCATCCACATCCCCCACCAACTTATAGTCTTCATCCAGGTAAGCCCCGTGCATTTTACGCAACCAAACAGAGGGCAACAGGCTTTTATCGATCAATAGGGAGTACATGTTTTTGTCGGCAAAACTGCGCGAATACTCGCGGTTATTCAGCATGGGCTCTATATGGGTGAAATAAAGACTATCGGGAACATAATCCGAACTCTTCACCCCCGAAAGGGACGAATACAATCGCAAAAACACCTTTGGGATTCTGGGCGAAAGAACCCGCCACCGGGCTTTATACTTTTGCAAATCCAACCGATCGGTCACCTTTGGCATCGCCGGCATCCGGTTTTCAATTCTCATTGCCTCGAGGACACATCCCAGATAGGTGCGGTAGCCGGAATTCCATCGCAGAAACTTTTTCAATGCCCGGTAACAATAACCCAATAATTCGCGGTAACCTTTTAAACTGCGGTATTGAAAATATACACTCATAATTGTAACAATACTTGTTTATACCTTTATTTAATCGTTTTCATCAGCCCCTCCTTATTGAACCACCTGAATGCTATAACCTTATATAGTCCTCAACTTTTTGTCTCCGGCAATACTCAATCACCTCTTGGGTAAAGGACCAAAAAAACGGCACCCCAAAAAACTGCGGCATTATCCCTATATTGCTTGTATTAAGCTCAATAAGCCGAAGATCACCCTTTACATCAATGTTAACATCGAAGGCCACCAGCCGCGTGTAAGGTAATTTCAACGCCAACGACCGCACCATGTCGTACATGGCCTCCAGACCGGGGGCTTTGTCTATCTCGGCCAATTTCACCAAAGGTTCATTGGGCAAGAAATCAATCTTCTCCAACCGCTTGTTAAACCCATGCAAAAATCTTCCCTCCGAGGTTACAAAAATAGGCACCCCGCCCCTGCTCATATTATCCACCACACTTCCCGGGCCTCCTACCCGAAGGAAGGTTTGTAATATATGAGGCTCTTCATTCACCGGAGAACGGTAAACATATATCCGAAAAGTATTGAAAGAGGAGGGGTTAAACCTTTTATAAAAAGCATGTTGCTCAATATACTCCTGAATAACATAATTCTTAGAGTAATACTTCTGTAAATTATTTAACGACAAATTCACTGGTTCGTTGGCGCAATCCCATTGGTCTTTTTCATTTTTTTGAAAGACTAACACATTTTTTCCACCCCATGAATCAATGCAAGGTTTGACTAATATTTTCCGGCATAATTTAAGTTTATCCATCAGAAATGTTTCGGGTTCCTGAATGATCTGCCCCTTAAAATCACAAAAGAGCCCGTTCATATTTCTCATAATCGAAACCGGCTCATTATCGATATCAAACAAGCGGGCATAATTCCCTTTTTCGGAATACCCCCAGGCCATCTTTTTATCGTTCAGAATTGGATCTATCGTGGTAAAATAGAGATTATTAGGCAAATAATCAGGCCTTTGAACCCCACTCACCCCACAACAAACATCCAATATATTGCGAGGCACGAACGAGGAACGACTCCATCCTCCCCAAAGCTTCTTATATTGGCGATAAACATCCTCACTCACCTCGCCCTTCGATGCCATGAAACTTTTTTTGACCTGATAGGACTCATACGTCTCCAAATCAGCCCGAAGATAATACATCCGGGCCGTCAGCTTGCGCGCTCCTTTATAAAACAAACTAACTACGCTGGAAAGTTTTGCCATAACTAAACATTTTCCCTTACAAATGAATAATTGTTCCTCTGATATAAATTCTCAGGTTCTGCTTTTTTTTTAATCACAAACCTATTTCTAAATAGTGAGGCCCATAACCGGTTAGAAAAAAAACATCCAACGAACCATCCGGGCATCCACAGCCGGCTCAGCGAATCTGATACCTGAACCCAGGTTTTTTGGAAACGCAATAAGCCAGCACTTCATCGGTAAAAGGGCCAAACAATGGCCCATTGCAAAACTGCAAGGTGTTAATCCCCACATCAAAATTGTTAATCTCAATCAATACCACCCGTTCATCTTTATCTACGGAAAAGTCAAACCCAAGAAACCGGGAGTAAACTTGCTGTGCGGCAAGTTTTTTGGCGACGTCCACAACCTCCTGATATTTAAATAATTTTTTCCCGGGTTCTAACAATACACTTCCCAGCTTTGGATAACTTCTCCCCTTGTAATCAATCACTTTACCATTGAGCGCTCCTTCGGAAGAAACACCACAAGCCTTTCCTCCTGAGGTCACATTATCCACAACATCCCCTTTGGTCCCGACCCTTAACAGTCCGTGAAGCACATGTACCGATTCATCGATAACAGAACGATAAGTGGTTATTCGCAGGGTATTCACCGAAGTGGGATTAAAAGCCGCGTAGGAAGGATGCTGTTCAACCAGCTCCTGAAACAAAAAATTATCCTTATAATGTTTATCCAGCCACTCCCGGGTAACCTTTTCATTCCCTGAGAAAAAGGCACCATCCCTGCTTTCGAGCATAACCACCGATCGCCCCCCCTGCGATTCTATCGAGGGTTTAAGCATCATTCTATCGAAACGATCAGCCAGGCCCGAAATGAATGCCTCTACATCGCTCACACTATTATAATCGTGGTCCAGATAGGTGCCATGTATTTTTCGCAATCCCCCAAGAGAGAGGACACTTTTTTCGATAAGCCTGGCATACATGTTTTTATCGGCAAAGCTACGCGAATACTCCAGGTTGTTGAGCATTGGCTCAATATGCGTATAAAAAAGACTGTCGGGGACATAATCGGCAGACATTACCCCTGAATAATGAGGATACATTCGTATGTAAACAGCCGGGATATGTTCCGACAAGGGCCGCCATTTGGCTTTAAAGGCATTAACCTCGGATTTTTCTACTCCATTTGAACCCTTTGGAATCAGCATCTCCAACCTTATGGCTTCCAGGGTACATCCCAAATGGTTGTGATGGTAGGATAGGTACCGGACCATTTTTTTAAATCCCCGGTAAACAATCCCCAAAATGGAACGATACCCCTTAAGAATCATATAAAGTATTTTCGCTCTCATTTTTATTCAGTTAAGTAATACAATTCTAAAAAAACATAACCAGGTTACTAAACCCTCAGGAAATCCACCTTCTTTTGTTTTTGACAATACTCAATGACCTCATGAGTGAAAGCCCCAAAAAAAGTAGACCCATAAAACTGCGGCACCAATCCGGCATTAGAGGTATTAAGTTCTATTAATCTTGGCTCTCCTTGAGTATCCAGGTTAATATCGAAAGCCACCAAACGTGTGAAGGGCATTTTTAAAGCCACCTTTTTGGCCAACTCATGAATCTTGTCAAGTCCTGGAGCTTTGCCAACCTCACTCAATTTCACATTGGGTTCGTTGGGCAAAAAATCAATTTTTTCCATGTGTTTATTGTGACCATGCACAAAGGTCCCATCAGCCTTCACATATATGCCAACCCCACCGGACTTCACATTATCGACCACACTGCCCGAGCTTCCCACCCTGAGGGCGGAATGCAACACATAGGGTTTTTCATCCCTTACCGAACGGTAAACATAAATCCGGAAGGTATTGAACGAGGAAGGATTAAATCGCATATAAAACGGGTGTTGTTCCACATACTCCTGAACCACATAATTTTTGGAATAATATTTCTGCAGATTATTTATCGAAAGCTCAACGTCATCGTTCAAACATTGCCAACGATCGTTTGCATCTTTCTTAAACACCAGAATATCCCGCCCTCCCCAGGATTCGATGGGGGGCTTCACCAATATCTTACTCTGTGTTTTAAGCGCATTCTCCATAAAACCATCAGGGTCCTGAATCAGTTGACCCTTATAATCGAAGAAAAGACCATTCAAGTTTCGTAGAAATGAAACCGGCTCATTATCTATGTCGAAGAGTCGTGCATATCTTCCTTTTTCAGCATAACCCCAGGCCATCTGTTTATTATTCAGAAGAGGATCAATGGTACTAAAATAAATATTTTCAGGCAGGTACTCCGGAGTCTCTTTCTCACTAAGCGTGCTGCATACCTCCAATATGTTACGAGGCAACAATGGGGAGCGGCTCCAGCCCCCCCACAGCTCCTTATATCGACGAAACACCTCATTGCTCACTCTGGCTCCACCAGGGATGTGACGTTTCATGGACCGATAATCCTCATAAAACTCAAGGTCTCTGCGAAAATAGTACATCTTTACAGAGAGGCTCCGGATAACCTTATAAAAAGGACTAACTGTCTTGGAAAAATCTTTCATATCCCGTGAGTTCTAAAATTAGCATTTAGTTTCTTGTCTGTTAAAAATGACCTCCCTCACCTCCTCTTTCATCAAGCGACGGGTGCGTTTATTCTTTTCGTAAGCCAACCTGACCATATTGAAATAGACCACCATCTTTCTCAAAAATTTGAACCTGGAAAAAAAGGTGCTATAGTTTTCTTTCAAATAGTCCAGCTCCTTAAGGGCATCCTCGGAGACACTTTGATGTCCCAATCCATAAACCGATTTGGATTCTTCATGGTCCCGGTAAGCACCCAGAAAAACAGGGATAAGAAAAAAATCCGTCTCCTTCATAAACCGATGCCACAGATCGAAGTCCATCACAAAGTGTAACGATTCATTCAACCCGTTAACTCTTCGCCACATATCAGCAGTAAAAAAGGTTGTTTCCTGAGGAATTCGAAAAGCAAATTTAGCCAGTGCTTTCTTGGTTTTAACGGGCTCAAACACATCCAAAATTCTTCCCTTCTGATCAATCACGATTCGACTACCGTATACCAATTCACAGTGGGGATTCTTCTGCAAAAAATGCACGGCAATCCTTATGGCATCCGGGTATAAAAGATCATCGGAGTTTAACCAGTTGAAGATATCTCCTGTGGCATGAGCAAACCCTTTATTGATGGCTTCACTTTGTCCGTTGTCAGGCTCGCTCACCCACCACGCCAGGCGATCTTCATATTTCTTAATAATATCCACACTTCCATCAGTTGAACCGCCATCCACAATGATGTACTCCAGGTTAGGGTAATCCTGATTGAGAACAGACAGAATGGTCTCCTCCAAAAATTCTGCCTGGTTATATGAGGGGGTAACAATGGTTACTTTAGGGTATTGCATATTTTTATATTTTAATAAAACTGGTTACTGCAATGGATTTGCGAACGCAGATTTTTGATTTCACATTTAGATTCATTGAGATTATGCATTTGTAATACGGCGTCACGATTTAAGCACTTTCTTACATTAAGGATTCATAAAGCACACGTTGCCTCTCTCCCACCATTTTTGGGGAAAAATCGGTTTCAATTTTTTTCAGGGCTGCCCTTCGCATAGCCTCATAATCGGCCTCGGGCATTTCAACAAGTTTTTCTAATGTATCGGCCAATTTACCGGTATCGACATGGTCCACCAGAAATCCGTTTCGCTGATGCTCCACCATATCGTCCATCCCGCCAATATCAAACGCCACCACCGGGGTTCCACAAGCCAGAGACTCCAGCACCGTATTGGGCAAATTATCCTCCACCGAGGGCAACACATACGCGGTACTGGCGCCATAATATTCGGCCAACTTCTGCTTTTCGCGAATAAAGCCTAAATTAACTACTCTGAAAGGGACTTCGCTAAGGGCGGGTGATTCTTCTGCCCCAAATACCAGAAACACCAACTGATCATCTGGAATTCTTCCTTCAAGTTTTTTCAGGGCATCGACCAGCAGGTGAGCCCCTTTTCGCTGATCGTGAAAAGAGTTGACGGCACCAAAAAGCAACACTTTCTGATCAGGGGTAATTCCATGCCGGGCCCGCACAGGTGCCGGATCGATGGGTTTAAAAATTTCAGGTTCCACGCAGTAGGGCAAAACCTCGACCCGCTTATCAGCAAACAATTGACTTTGCTTTACCATCCGGGCCATCCAATTACTAGGGCATACAATGGTAAGATTCAGATCTTTCCAATGTTTGTATTTTTGTTTCCACAACTGCCGGCTCCAGTCATGGGATCCGGGAATTCTTAGTTTGGGACAATTACCACACCCATGCTTAAAACCTACGCATTCACCCGGATAGTGGCAACCTCCGGTGGCCGCCCATAGATCATGAAAGGTCCAGACCAACGGCACGTTTAGCTTCCCAATCTCGGCCACCGACAACAGATCGTCGTTTACCCAGTTAAGATTAATGATATCCGGCTTTAATCTTTTTATTTTCCTAAGCTGAAAGCGGGACCAATGAGCCACCGACCAATACCCCTCACCTGGAATTTTACGCTTCATGGCCAGGCGTCGCTCCAGTTTAAAGAGGTATTTAACAATTTTTCGAAGTAAAAAGGAGTGCCTAAGGTTGATCATTCCCTCCCCCGGGCTATCGAGGTGTACCGATGCATAGGAGGCTTTTCCTCCATTTTTCCGGAAAGCAGTAAAATAGCGGTGAGCAGCAATGGCGGCTCCGCCTCTGAGTTGATTGGTATTAAGAAAAACAACATGCATAGCTTCTCTGTTTTATTTATTCCATATCCCCCGGGCCGTCCGGTTGATAATCATATAATATTGTATGGGGTGCAAAACGGCTCCAAAAGAGAGACAAATAATGGTTCCCAGAATCACCCCTGCCGACCCCATCTCCAGGTTCTTGGCGAAATATATGGAGAGGGGTATATTGATTACCGCAATAATTATGGACATGTAAAGTTGCATCCTTATCTTTCCAACGCCATTGATGAGATAAACAAACACATTATTCCACGATTTGATGGTAAAAAACACCAGCATCAACAAGGAGAGATGAAAGGGAACGGTGATGATGTCTCCAATCCACATCCGGTAGACCCACCCCGACAGGGCCAGCATTATAAGGCTTCCTCCCACCGAAACGCCCCACAGCATAAGCAATTGACGGATGGATTTTCGTATCCAGGCAATTTCATTCTTTACAAAAGCCTGGGTAAATGCCGACCAAAAAGGCTCCAGCACAATCAAAAAGAGCATTTCCACAATACCGAAATATTTCCGTGCCACATTATAGGGCACCACATCGGCAGGACCAGTGACCTGAGAGATGATGATATTGTCGGTCGAAAACATGATGATGACGGCTATCTGCACAATAAAAAACTGAACCCCGATGGATGCCAGACCCCTGAACTTATGCCAATCGATGTATTTATAGGAGGGCCGAATATAACGGTAGCGCCCCAAAAACAGTATGATTGAAGCTACCCCCTGGGTCAGCAGAACCGGCCCACTGGAAAGAAAGCCGATAACCATGAGATTGCCCGACATGAATTTATATTTGTAGGCCAGATAGATGCCGATAAAAAACAAGACGCTTGAAGCAGACTGAATGGCCTGACTCAAGGCCGGTTTCTGATCGGCAATCAGGATGGTTTGAACCAACTTTAAAATAAAACGCAGAGAAAAGAAGGTAAAAACGATGAGCAGAGTCCCAATAATCATCTCCTCCAAAGAGCTGGAAACCGCCAGTATCCTGGGCCAGTCGAGTACGAAAATACTCACCATCAAAAGCAAAAACATAATTAAACTAATGATGGAAATGATGGCATAGGTTGAGCTCACATAGGTCTTGGCCAACTTAAAGTCTTTCTCTGCAAGCGCTTCGGCCAATTTGTTTCGCAAACCGGTACCCAGCCCAATATTGAAAAAACCAAACCAGTTGATGATACCCCCTAAGGTAAGCCAAACCCCATGGAGTTCGGTTCCGAGAAACCGCAAGGTGATGGGGAATCGAAGGTAACTAACCGTAACATCGATTCCCCTAAGGACCAGCAACCCCAAAATATTCTTCCGGAGCCCCTGGCTTCGTTTGCTGCCCGACTTTAAGAAGCGGTCACTTAGGACTTTCAGCAGATTCATGTTCCTGGATGTATTTTTTGTCATAATAAGCGGCAAATAAATAAGATAAGGCTAACCCAAAAGTAAAAACCCAATAAAAAACCATGGACACGTTGGCCCACAAAAAGACTAAAAATCCGAAAAAGCTGCCATAAAAGCCAGTTCTCCGGCCCACTTTCCAAAGCCTAAGGGCGATAAGACCCCAGAAGAGGAGCGCTAAGAAAGTCCCCACAAGCCCATAGGTAAAAAGATGCGCCAGGTATCCCACATGAATCTGGGAAGACCGGTCGGCCAGGGCCACCAGCACCTCCTGAGTTAGATGAGTCCCTGTTCCGAAAAAGGGATTTTCGGGAAAAAAACGACCAAAAATCTCCAGGGCCAATATACGGGTCCCCCCCGACTCATCAAGCAACCGATCTTCCACATAACTTCCTATATCGTATCCAATCAATTGAAGAATTAAGCCCATGAACAGAACCATAACCACCCCACCAATCAAACCCACCAATAGGTTTCGCAGCACCTTTCCCTGATACAACAGCACCGGAGCCGCAGCCACAAAAAATCCCAACTGAATATAACGGGAGTTATTCACCACGGAGATAAAAAAACCCAGCACCAACATTAACAAGGGAATCCGGTTATTTTCTTTAATTTCATAACCTACCACCAGAGCCAGAATAGGCAAAAAGGAAACGCCAATATCGTTGATGTTGGAGAACCCGAAAATGGAGAGGCGCCTCACCAGTAAGGGATTATTTTCCCAATGATAATGAAGCATTGAAAACCGGAATTTCTCGGGGGTAAATAAAAAAGGACTGGAAACCACCTGAAGCAGGGATACTACAGCCCCCAAAATAATCAACCCCTTCATGATCTTTACAAGGGTTTGAATTAAACTTTTGGAATAGACCAGATTATCCACCACAAAAAGAACCGCCACCGCATGCAGAGAGCGGTTCAGAAAGAATTCATAGATCAGTCCTTTTCGGGCAACGGTGTCCTGCCATAATATCAAATCCCAGGAGGTGTAATAAAGAGCCAGAAATAACCCTGCAGGAATATAATACCGCAATACCACATTGTTCCATCCACGAATGATCAGCAGCATCAAAGCCATGATCAGGATGGTGGTTCCATAGATGCGATCAAATCCCTGATCGACCGATTTGTAATCGATAAAGCAGACAATAGGCGTTAATGCAAGAGCAATAAAGTACCAATGAGTTAAAAAACCAATTTTAAAAAACCCAGTCTCATTTATACCCATACCTATAATTATAATAACGCCTGTTCAACCCCATATTCACATCGTTCAGGATGACCCCTATATCCCCTTTTCTAAACTCTTTTATATGCTCCAGCGTTTTTCGGAATACCGAATTAGGGGTATATCCCGATCGGGCAACCATGAGAACCACATCAGCCTGTCTTAAAATAGCGCGGGTATCATTGACGATAAGAGGGGCGGAGTCGAGCATCACAAAGTCGAATTTCTCCTTAAGTTTCACAAGCATCTCCCGGAATTTATCAGATTCTAATATCTCACTCGGGTTAGGAGGAATCCCACCCGAAGGAATGACATAAAAATTAGGATAACTGGAGGCATAGATGATTTTACCCAACTCGATATTGTCATTAACATAATCGACCAACCCGGGTTTCCCTTCAAACTCGGGGAAATGATTGTGAACCAGCCGGGGACGCCTCAGGTCCAATTCGATAAGTAAGGTAGGCCGGCCCAATTTCCCAAGTGACCGGGACAGGAAATAAGAAGTAAAGGTCTTACCTTCTCCCTGAACCGAGGAGGTAAATAGTATGATTTCTTTCGAAGGGGAGGGTTGCCCGTTGGCACAAAAGGCCAGCACCCTACTTCGCAGTTTTCGGAAGGATTCGGCCTCCTGAGAGAATTGTTTATCCTCGGCAAGCTTATCGATGGAGCGGGAATGCAAAACCTCCCCAACGTATTGGGCATTACTCATGGTGCTAACATCTCCACGGTCGCTCACCTTTCCGAAAATGGCATCGTAAAACAACACCAATAAAGTGGGCAGGAACAAGCCCATAAAAACGGCAAATCCTAGAATCCGATTGCGTTTGGGGCTCACGATTCCGGCAAAAGCAGGCGGATCGAACACTTCATAATCGGGCAGATTGGAAATCCTGGCAATTTGAGCTTCCGATTTCTTTTCCATCAGATAGGTGTAGGTCTCGTCATTCAGCCTGAACTCGCGTTTATAGTTGATCAGATTCCTCTGGGTTTCGGGAAGGGACCGCCTCTGTTGGTCAATCTGTGCCAACTGCGTGTTCACCTTTTCCAGATTTAAGTTGGCAATATTGAGAGAATACTTAACATTTTCCCTGATGGTACGGCGCATATTGCTAATCCGTCGCTCAATGGGGGCCAAAAGCAAGCTTTTGGTTTGCTGGTTTTCGATGAGTTTACTGCGTTGGCCTACCAGATCGATATAATCCTCCATCAACACACTCAGAGAGTTATTATTCAAGGACATTACGGCCGACATGGAGTATTCAGTATAATCGTCATCGTTTTTAATCTGATCGGCCAGGTAGCTTAGAAACTCGACTTTGGACTCCAGTTCCTGCTTTTGCTCATTCAGTCTGGCAAACTCCTCGTATAACCGTTCAGCGGTAAGGGTAACATCCAAAACATCCTTATTGGCCTGGTAGCGTTGAAGTGTACGCTCGGCACGTGCAAGAGAATCAGACACATTGGTCAGCAACTCATCTATATAGTTGATGGTTGAAATGGCGATATGGTTTTTACGGTCTAAATTATGACCGATAACCGTTTCGAGAAAAGCCTCCAAAAAATCCATCCCCTTTTCCACGTTACCTATCCGGATGGCCACATTAAGAACAGTCCCTGTCAGGTTCGCGGGCTCTATTTTCAACCGGTCTTTAAAGGAAGAGGCCAGTTGATCATCGGTTTTTATGGTAAAAAGATATTTATTCCCAATAATATTCTCAAGAAGCTCCTCATTTTCGAGGAAGATGGTAAATTTAAAATGGTCGGCAAAAAATGTTTCACCAAAGACCCCCTTTTCGGAAAATTTAAGATCTTCCACCTTCCTGACAAAAGAGCTGTTAACAAAATCGTAAACACCTCCATTTCCCTTATCAATACTCACACGGTAAGTCTTGTCCGAAAGAATTTCCAAATGAAAAGGAACCCCGACTAACTGGGCATTCCCCCCATCGATAACCACCCGAAAAGGGCTGCTTTTATAAAGCTCCGTTTCAAACATAAAAGAGGACTCAAAATACTCAATCCTCGAATCGATTTTAGAAAGCGATTCATGAATAATGGGAAGGGCCTGGATAGTTAGCAGGCTGTTTTGAAAGTTATCACGTCCGGCAAAGAGTTCGGAGCCGGAGAAAAATGTGCTGGGATCGGCCACGCCTCTCTGGGCCTCATGCACCACAAGTTTGGCACCTAATTCAAATACTTTGGGCTTTACTTTTACATAAAATAAGGCCAGGCCGCTAAATAAGGCCACGGCCAAAGGAAATATTTTCCAATATTTCCCGATACGCCTAAACAAGTGCCTTACATCATCCGAGACTAAATTTGTATCCATCAGTTATTCCTCCTCATATAGTCCAAAATCAAGATAAATGTTGTTGCCGAAGATAAAATAAGGCTAAAAGGAACCTGGTCGATCCCCCAATTTCTTCTTGAAAGCGGTTGTACATAAACTACATCATTGGATTTGAGATAATACAAGTCGTTTTGAAGAAGATCTTTGTCGGTTAAATCAACCATATGCTTGGTGATTCGTCCATTCTCTTCTCTTATAACCACCAATTCCTTTCGATTACCATACTCCTCAATATCCCCGGCCAACCCAAGGGCCTGAAAAATATTGATGTACTCCCCCGAATAAAAATATCGCCCGGGGCTGGTCACCATGCCTAACACCGTTACATTTTTATTCACAAATGAAACCCGCACAGAAGGCGAATATAAATAATCGACCAACTGGCCTTGCACTAGACTCGCCACTTCATCCACGGTTAGATCCACTACTTTAAGCTTCCCTATAAGGGGCAAATTAATGTTACCCTCTTCATCAACCCGGTAAGCGATCAACGAATAATCCGTACTGGTGCGGCCACCCAAACGACTGGCATCATTATTTAAAAAGTTGGGGTTGTTTTCATCAAAACTATTTACTTCAATGTACAATTCATCAAATATTTGTATCAGGGTTCGTTTTCGTTCATTAAGATATTCCATCCCGAACATCTCATTTTGCCGATCGTCCTGAACATACACCATCTTACTATTAGGCATACAAGCTGGTAATAATAAAATGAGAAGGAAAAAAGGAAATAATTTTCTCATAACACTTAATTTTAGGGTAGGCAAAGATTTTCTACATGTATCATAAACCAAAGATAAGAACAATGGTTGCCGAAAACACCTATTTTTTTATGAATAAGACAAACTGAACCACCAATAGTGAAAAAGGCAGGGATTATGGATCTATTTAATAAACAAGTATTAATCTCACCAGGCCACCATCGGAACTTATCCATGAGAATTTAATCCAAAATTTGGTCAATGTAAATTAATCCCGGATTAAGTTTTTAATAATAGGTGAATAAAGGTCATTCCTTCTTGAAACACTATGGTTTTATCATTTTTTTTTTCTGGTGCCAGGGGAAAATTCAGGCTTCTCCTGCAGGATGCATCGCGACAGGGTCATATGTGTTTGAAGGATATCCGGAACAGGAATCCACCTTTTATAAAAGCGCTAAAAAAAACAGAAAACGAAGCGTGAAAAAGAAAAGCTGTTTTGATCCCGATCTTAGTCTTGTAGGTTTTTGGGTTCAATGGGTTTAGTTCGGACAGTTGATTTCTGAAAGCACATCTGGCAGCTCAATAGATGAGGCCGGGATTGTAGCAGAAAAAATTTAATCGCTAAATGCCATAACCCCTAATTTAGAGAATTGGTTACACCTTCCTCCGGCCCATAACATAACAGTTTCGTCTAAAAAACATCAACGATACAATAGTGGCAACTCCCTTTTTCAGGGGATGCCCTCCCTGTTCCAGAGGGTTCTTTCTTTGACCCGGAAGAGACCTTACGTAACCTCCCAACCTAAACCCTGAATCCAAGTACAATTGCTGAGATTATTCCACGCCAATCATCTCCGGTTTATTTAACGGGCATCCCGAACAACCATCCTAAAGTCAGGTTTCGGAGTGGAAAATGGAACTACAATTTTGACGAAAGGCCGTTTTTCTCGGACGAAAAATTTTTAACATTATTTAAGCCTTTCCCTAAACACCAATATTCAGAGGAGATATCAGAGATTACTGACCAGAAACATCAAACTAATAATATTGACGAAACAACATTTTTTAATTTCATGCGTAATAAAGCCTAACGATCAAACGAAGTTTCAAATTTAACCATTTATTTTACACCTACCATGAAGAAAAGATTTTTGAGCCGGATGGTAATATCCGCAATTGTTGCAGTTGGACTAACATGGAATTGTACACCTGAGGAAATAGGGGTTTTAACGACCCCCCCGGTGGCTAATGAGGACACAAATAAACAAGAAGAAGATGACTCCAATATACAAACAGACAGAGCTCCTGAATTAATTACCGGTGATTATTTTGTGGC
>JBFHFS010000049.1:0-37715 GCA_041583495.1 Marinilabiliaceae bacterium
GAACAAGAGTCTTTTTAGTAAATATATCCTTTGTTAATACACTATCTCCATCAACTTTAAAAACATAGTCACGTGAGTTTAAACTGTTAAAGCTAGAACCTGAACTATTATTTAAAGCACCCATTATTAATTCATTACTGTCATATAGTTCAATGTTTTCTTGAGCGAGCTCCTCTTCTCTATTTTTACAGGTTTTTACAACAAGTGACAAATAAATATTTAGCACTAAAAGACAAGCTATTATAAAATATTTCATTAGTTTATTTATTTAAATTATCAAACAATCTACTATTAACTTTAAATCTAAAAATGATAGGATTGCTGTTAGGAGTTATTTCTTTTAATAAAGATGTAATTTTCTGTCCATTTTTAGTATCGGGAATCTTATTTTTTCTTTTATCCATAAAAGTTAATAATGAAAACGCATCTAATGTTGAATAAAAAGTATCGGATGTTGGATTTGCATATTCTAAATGAGAAAGGCAGAGAGGAAGCGCAGCTTCATTATTAAGTTTTGAACAATATATTGATGCCTGATGTTTTTTAGAGAAAATAAAACTTTTTAAAGTTGGATGACTTTCTCCTATTAAAAATTCAAACACGATATAATTAGGGGTTTCAAATACATCTTGAATCTTAAAGGCATATTTTTTTTGAAATAAAGTAATTGCCTCAAAAGGGCCATTTAGATCATGGTTTTCTACGGCACCATTATCCGGAACAGAATGAATCCCAAAATCAGCTTTATGCATGTTATTGATACCATTATCATCGAATTTCCTAAGAATATAATCTTGAACAAATGGCCTGAACAGTATTCCATCCTTGGTTTTAGTAAACATATTATGACTTGTAGGAAGCCTACCTTTTCCATCCCATTTAAAATATTCTGATACAACTTTCCCTTTATTGTTCAAATAATATACGGTTCCACGATCTCTATCTACTACATTAGTACCTGACCACACATAATAATAACCAAGCGATGTTTTGGCAAAAGAAATGGCGTTAACACTTAGTTTTATTTCACTAATAAATTTACCTTTATAATCATATTTAATTATTTTCTTTCTATCCAAAACTTCAATTTGCTTATTATCGGTATCTATCCAAAAATCACAAAGCACTGAATATTCTCCAGGTCCTTTCCCTATATTTTTTATTTTAAAAATATATTCACCTTTTGTGTTAAAAATAAAAATTGTTTTTTGACGGTAATCAAAAGTAAAAATAAATTCCCTATTCACAACTAATTTATCTATTCTCCCAATTTGGCATTCAGAAGAAGTTTCCAGTGGGATTGCTTCAATATCAGAGTAATATTCATCAAGTAGTTTAGGTCTAATTTCTGTAGGAATAGGGATGATATTCGTATTCTTTAAATCATTTTCTTTTTTACTACTGCAATTTGTGAAAAGAAATAAGAAAAAAAATGTGGATATATAAATATATTTAGTCATGAAGAAAGTATGATATTAAAAAGATTATGTTTTAGTAACTATAATAGATAGGCCTATTATTAGGCCTATCTATTAAATTTTACAAGCATCCATATTTAGAATAATAACAATCTACAGGACCACCACAAGGTAGTCCTGAACATGAATTACAAAAATCCAAACATCCATTCCCTTCTTCCCCTGTTTCTTGATCAAAAGCTATGCAATCAAATTCATTCACGAAATCGTAGCAATAAACTTCTTCAGAAGGACTACTGGCCAATGCATTGGACATAAAATCTTCTAATGTGTTGGATAATGAAATGTCATTACTTGATAACATATTGAAATTAAAAGCCACAACAGCTACAAATACTAAGCTAAAAAAAACATTCTTTTTCATAATATTATTTTAACATTGTTCTTTTTTATAATATCTATTGGCTTTATTTATCCTTTCAAAAGCCTAACCAGTTAGGTCACTTTATTTTTTTATAGTTTTGTCACCTCACCTCACTTTCTTTTTTAGAAAAGGTGCCGGGCAGGAAGCGTTTGCAACTTGGTGGTTGTGCTTCCTGCCCTTTCCCTTTTGGTTGATTACTAATTTTGCAAGCTTGCATACTTTGTTATTATTTGTTGCATTTCTGTTTTTATCTCTTCAATGGCAGTCGATTCAATCTTTACATCTTTTTCCATCACTTTTTTTGCCATTACTACAGCTTTCTCCCTTTGTCCGGTTTCATCATATAATTTGGCCAACAAGTACAATGGGTAAAACCGTGGGGAGCCATATTCCAGGCATGTAGATAGGCTTGTTCTGCTTCGGTGTGTTTGCCCATCGCCTTGTAGTTGTTGCCCAGGCAGGTATAAAGTATGGTATTGTTTAAATATGTTTTGACCTCGTTTAGGATGGCAACAGAATTTTCGTATTGTCCGGCCATTTCGAATGCCTTGCCATATTGCACCAAAAACTGGCCATTGGTTTTAAGTTGCGGATGGGCTAGTTCAAAATCTTCGAGGCATTCGGCGTACGCGCCCACATTGTAAATATCAGAAGCATCCTTCCACGATTTATAGACCTGGTACTGTTGTGTGAGATATTGCGTGGCAGGATACACCGATAATAGCGCAATAGCAAGCGTTGAATAACAAACCGTATTCGCTAAAGCTGTTCCTTGATCAGGCAATTGGAATACGCGAATTGGCTTTTGGTGTGTTGCTATCACTGCTGCAAACAGCACAAACAACATTTTTATTGGGAGAATATCGGAAGGGTACGAAAACAAGGCAAAAACAAGAATTGCCAATAGGCCTCCCCGCGCAGCTATAAGGGATGGATTTTTATTTTGGCCGGATTCTGTTTTAAAGAGAAAAATAGGTTTGCTACAACCACCGTGAGCAGAGCAATACGCAGAACTAACTTTTTCATTTCAATAAAAATTTTTAAGCCTGTTTAAATTGTGTTTATCCAAATCATTAATTTAAACTGCTCTTGGGCTAAGTATATAAATGTTTAATTGAAACGAGACAAAAGCAAAGCTTTCCTCACCCACAAGATTGTCTGGTTGGCAAGTTTGCCCAAATTGTGTGGGTACAGGATATTGACAAATACAAATTGACTTGTAAAAACATGATTACAATAATTGAATTATTGCAATAGCAAACATAATCAAGTTTCAATAAATAATTTGATTTTTAGAGGGGTGTATTGGGGTGTTTTTTCAGAAAAATGGGGTGCTTTGGGGTGTTTTTTTAAAAATTTGTCAGGAAAGAGTAGATTTCCGATGCATCGTTCAGTGCCAGCTTATTTCGAATTCTTTTTTTTGCACTTTTTACACCATTCATTCCGACATTGCATAAAGTTGAAATCATGGAATTTGTCATATCAAAATAGAGGCACATACAATATTTTAGATCTGTTGGCGTAAGATCAGGTGCTTGTTTTTGAAGTTTTTCAACCCACCCTGGCAATAATCTTTCGAAATAAGCTTCAAATTCGGCCCACCCGGAAAATTGTTGTTTCTCTATTGCCGTGAGCATTTCAGAAATTTTGCGAGATTCCACATACTGAACTCTCAAATCCCCTATCTGTTTTATTAAGTGTTCATTTCTATTCTCTTCTTGCTTTAAAGAGGAAATCAAGTTTAACATCTGATCTTTGATCTCGATATTTTGAAGTTTTAAGATGGCCTGTTTGTGCTTGTTCTCTCTAAAAAAGAACCATACTGCGGTAATTATTGCCACAATGGCAAAACATAATAGACCAAGTATCAGGAGGGTTTGTTGAACCTTTACCTTTAATTCCATTTTCTCCCGTTCTAACTCTGAATACCTGTAATACGCCGACAAGGCCAACAAGCGATTCTCCTGCAAATCTTTTTGGCGTTTTTTTTGCATCTCACTATACCTATTAAGCATGTGGTGGGCATTTTTATAATCACCTATCCTTCGGTACAAAATTGAAAGTAGGTTGACACAATCACCTTCCACTTTGGTGACCTTCATTTCAACAGCATTTTTTAATACCTGTTTGGCTACGGCAATGGATTCTTTATTTTTTCTTTGTATTGAATACAAGCAGGCTTTGCCATATTGGTAGCGCAAATCTTCGTATGCAGTAGGGGTATAGGAATAGTTCTTTTTATTAAAATTATTATAATATTTTTCTGAATGCTTCGGAGGATCGAGTTTCATTTTAAAAAACAAAGCATTTAATTCTGTAGCATAGACTCGCGACCATCGTTTTGCCTTGCTAAAACCAGATTTAGCAAGTTCGTAATAAACTAATCTTATTGAATCGTTATTTTCAAGATTTCCTAATGTTGCATAAAACAATCCATCGTAGTTTGGATCATTTAGTTTTTTTGTTTCATTTTTTAAAAGGTCAATTAAACTTTTTTCATCCAAGTCAAGATGCTTTGCCATGCGTAACAATCCTAAATTAGCATAGAACCTGAATACATCGTGATGATGGATCTTGAAATATTTCTCACATTCCAGATAAAGAGTTGAAGCTTTATTGTCCAGCTGAATAAACTCAAAGGTAAAAGCCTGAATCAGTTTATTAATAGTGTGGTGGTAAGGATTACCCTGATCGGTAAAGATCCTTTCAGCTTTTTCCAATTCGTTGATACATTGTTTAAACTCGCCTTTATGGTTTTGAGATAGTGCTCTTATTGTACTTATTCTTGCCTTATCAAGTAAAGTGATGTCGAAGGTGTCAATTTGAGCTAATAAGCTATCCAATATTTCTGGCTGTTGCAGCATAATTGCTTCAATACCATCCAATTGATCGTCGAAGGGATGGCTTGTGCAATTATGTTTTGGCACACAACTATGAAGAAAAAGGAGTGTCGTGATCCAAAAGATATTTGTTATGCGTATAATATTTTTGAAGATAGGTATTATAATGACCGTATTTGTTTATTAATCGATGCCAGGATTTTTAGAGCGTATTTATATTTTATTCAGATTGAGCGATTATTGGTCAGTTCCATAGAATCGTTATGATAAAAAATTAAAATGAATATCCGGTTAGGTAATTGTTGCGAAAATTCATGTCCCTTTGTTAATTAAAATCTAGGCTCAGCAAAGGGGAATGCTTGTAGATGAATCTGGCAGAATTATCTGGGGTTGCAGCAACGTTTGTTGGGTGTAGCTTCCCCTCTGTGAGGGGAAGCCGCACCGATGGGTGAAAGGGTTGAGGCTTGGGTCTAAACCCGGATATTCATATTTATTATTTTGTCGGAAATTCCTGTCCTTCAGCTTCGGCATCAAAAACCATGAACCCTGCCACATAAAAATCTTTGTTGATGGTTACCTTCGAAATTGGTGCCTCGTACACCAGATTTTGCCATTTATTGGTGGGCATGAGCCACAGCTCTTTGCCATCGAGGGCCACCTTTATTTTCATGTTGAAGTCTTTGACACAGTTGGCCCACCGGTAGCGCATCTTGCCATTCAAAAGGGCATATTCCAGGGTTGGAATACGGGTATCCCGCAAATATTGATTAAAGAAGGGTTTTAAATCCATCCCGGTTTGTTGCATGATAAAGTTTTCTATCTGTTCGGCTTTTACGGTCTGATGGTAGAATTCCTTGTTTAACCCACGCAGTATCTGTCTCCACTGCTCATCGTTGTCGATTAATTGACGGAGGGTATGCAACATATTGGCCCCTTTCGAATACATATCGCCCGAGCCCGGATTATGCAAACCATATTTGCCGATAATGGGGCGGTCGTTCGATATGTTCAGGCGTGTGCCACGACAGTAGGCGGCACTAGCTTCCTTACCCCAGAAATAGTCTACAAACAATCCTTCAGAGTAGGCAATAAAGCTTTCGTGGATCCACATGTCGGCCACATCCCAATTGGTGATGTTGTTGGCAAACCATTCGTGTCCCGATTCGTGAACCAGGATAAAATCAAATTTGTCGCCCCATCCCGAGCGGCTCACATCGCGGCCGTGGTATCCATTTTTGAATCCGTTGCCGTAGGTGACCGAACTCTGATGCTCCATGCCCGGATAAGAAACCTCAACCAGTTTGTAGCCATCTTCGTAAAATGGGTAAGGGCCAAACCAGTTTTCAAAAGCCTCCAGCATAAGATGGGCCTGTTTAAAATGCACTTTTGCCTTTTCCAGGTGATAAGGTAATACCCAATAGTTGCAATCCAGGTTTCCTTTCTCTCCTTTGTACACATCGCTGAAATGCACATAGTCGCCGATGTTGATGTTTACCCCATAGGCGTTGATTGGGTTCGAGACAAACCAATGATAGGTGGTGGTGTTGTTGGGGTGGTGCTCCACATTGCGTAACCGGCCATTGGAGACATCCTTGAGTGGATCGGGTGCCGTGATGCTGATGAGCATACTATCTACCTCGTCGAAGGGATGGTCTTTGCAGGGCCACCATAAGCTGGCGCCATCGTCTTGGTTGGCCGTTACAATCAGGGGATTACCGTTCTGGTCTTTGCCCCAGCTCACCCCTCCGTCCCAGGGGGGCTTTTGGCTGATCTTAGGTCTTCCGCTGTATTCAACGGTCAAATACTCAACTTCACCTTGTCTTTGTGCTTTCTTTAAGGTGATGAACCAGGCATTACCGTCGCGCGTAAATTTCTGCTCCTTTCCATTTTGCAATACTTTGGTGATCTTCATGGGAGGCTGAAGATCGATTTGCATCAATTGGTTGGGCTCGATAACCCGGTAGCCTATTTGGTTACTGCCTGTAAAACTACTGTCGGCGGGGTTCACTTCAACGCTTAAATGATAATAGGTCAAGTCCCACCATGCCCGTTCGGGGGTGATGCTTCCCCGCAGGGTATCCTGCCGGGTAAAGACCTTGTCTTGAGCCATTGCGCTTGTTGAAAGGACGAGAACTGACACCAGAAATAAGATTGACTTTTTTATCATGATTAAAAGGTTTTTATTTTAAGTGGCTGTTTAAATTTTATCCTTTAGTCTACTCCGTACCCCTAAATGGTCTTGAAGGAACTTCTAAATTTCATTTATTTTCAACTGATTTCCCTCAAGGGGTTAGGGGTAAGGAAGTTGAAAATAAATGAAACATAGCTTTTCTTAAACAGTTTCTACTAATTTTGACGGGGAAGGGCTTATTTGATCTCCTTCAACATTATTTTGCCCATCTTTTTACCCAGCCAGATTTGTGCCTCCGTGTTAAAATGGGTGTTGTCTTTCAGCGTTTTAAGTTTGTCGGTGTTGATAATGAAAACATTATCGTCCTGGGCAGCTACGATCTCCTGTGCCTTTTGCACCTCTTTGGTATAGTCGAAAGGCCAGGGTGTTTCCCTTAATAGCCCAATGGAAATACGGCCCATCACGATAGGCAGGTCGGGTTTTTTGGTTTGAATCCGGACATCTTTAAACAGTTTCTTCAGATTCTCATCATAAGCGTTGGCCCACTCAATGGTCTCGGCATCCGATTCGCCCTGCATCCAAAGCATTCCGCAGATCTCATAGACCACCCCGCTGTCGGTGAGCTGCTGAAGGGCATTCTCCATATTTGCCAGGAAATGCTTGTACATGGGTTGGTCGGGGAGCCAGTGCTTCCACAGTTTGGTACCGCCGGCCGAAGTTTTTACCACGGCAATGGTCGACTCGGGGAACTTTTGGGCCAGCAAATGCGAAAAGGCAATCTCCGGTCCGAATTTGTGCTTTCTTCTTTCTGAAAAAGAGTCTTCCCCCAGTGTTCTCCAGGCCTTTCTTTTGTTGTCCCAGGTCATGGTGTTTTCCGGATGTACTTTATAAGCATCGGGTAATTCTTCCGAAAGGCCGCAACCATCCATGTTGGATTGGCCCCCCAGCAGAAAAATTTTAACCGGTCGTGTGGTTTGCGCCTGAGTGGAGCAAAAACCGAAGAATACAGTTAATATGAGTAGCGTGATGAGCGATTTTTTTTGGTGCATAATTGTAGTTTTTTAATTAGCTTGAAATAAGGTTTTAACGAATAAGCGGAGCCCATCGGACACAAAAAAATAAGGTGATAAGTTTGGCGCATAATGGGCCTGTAATTCTACGAAGGTGAAAAAATGAAAAAGATAAGGTTCTTCTCATAATCCTATTTTCCTTTATTTCAGAATCACGTAAATTTCCACAATTGTATGATTGAGCAAAAAAAGCTTACAATATTCAAAGAAAAACCTTATTTCCTTTCAGACTCCAAAGCTTCAACGAAGGAGTGTTTTAACCTTAGTAGTCCAATAGTGCGGCTTCTTTCATTAACCTTATTATCTTATTTTATTGCAAACGTGGATAAAAAGTCAACAGGTTAATCCAACATTAACTCTTAATTCGCCTGATTAATTTAAATGTACATTAACGGCAGTGGTGTCGTTATACTGCTTCTGTAAATCAAGCAATTGGGTGAAGAGGGTTTGGGTGATTTCCCCGTAACCTTCTTTCCCATAAAGGTTGTGCACCTCGCTGGGGTCTTCCTCCAAATCGTAAAGTTCCCATTGGTCGATGTTGTTGTAAAAATGAATGAGCTTGTAACGGTCGGTTCGGATACCGTAATGACGCTTTACCGAATGAGGGCCCGGATATTCGTAATAATGATAATAAAGGGCTTTTCTCCAGTTGTCGGTATTGCCTTCCAGTAAAGGCACCAGGGATTTGCCCTGTATGGCTTGTGGAATCTCAACTTCGGCCAGGTCAAGGAAGGTAGGGGCAAAGTCGATATTTTGAACCAGTTGATCTATTTTACCTTTTTTAATTCTCGAAGGAAGTCTCATGACCAGTGGGGTGCGGAACGATTCTTCGTACATGAACCGCTTGTCGAACCAGCCGTGTTCGCCCAGATAAAAGCCCTGGTCCGAGGTGTAAACCACCAGCGTGTTTTCGGCGAGCCCGTTTTCTTCCAGATAATCGAGCACGCGGCCAATATTGTCGTCAACAGAGGCAATACAGCGCAGGTAATCTTCCAGGTAACGCTGGTAATTCCACTCCAGCAGCTCATTGCCTTTCAGGTTTGCTTTTTTGTAATACGCAATCTCTTTTTCATAGGCTTTGTCCCATGCAGCACGCTGGTCAGGATTCAACCGATCGATCTGATGCTTGAAATATTTGCGAAGGGGGCCCTGGATTTCACCCTCTTTGTCGTACATCTTTAAGTCGTTCACCGGACAGAAGTTCTTCATGTGCATCCGTTGTTCGGCAGCTGCCTGGCGTCCTTCGTACGCATCGTAAAAATTATCAGGCAAGGGGAATTTCACATCGTTGTACATATCCAGATAGGCCGTGTCGGGCATCCAGCAGCGGTGTGGAGCTTTGTGATGCAGTAACAGACAGAAGGGTTTTTCCTTATCCCGTTTGTTTAGCCAGTCGAGGCTGAAGTCGGTAATCAGGTTGGTAACGTAACCTTCCACTCTCGATTCCTTACCCATCTCAATAAAATCGGGATTGTAATAATCGCCCTGTCCTGGCAGAATGTTCCAGTAATCAAAACCTGTAGGATCGCTTTCAAGATGCCATTTCCCAATCATGGCCGTTTGGTAGCCTGCTTTTTGCAATAATTTGGGGAAGGTTTCCTGGCTGCCATCGAATACCTGGGTGTTGTCGATGTGACCGTTTATGTGCGAAAATTTACCTGTCAGCATTACCGCGCGGCTGGGGGCGCATATCGAGTTGGTGACAAAACCTTTTGTAAACAAGACCCCTTCGTCAGCAATCCGGTCCAGATTGGGGGTTTGGTTAAGCGCCCCGTTGTAGCAGCTCATGGCCTGGTAACCGTGGTCGTCGGTCATGATGTAAATGATGTTGGGCCGTTTGGTCACTTCCTTTTTTGTCGAGGTATTACAGGAACTCAGACCCAAAAGGATTATCAGAAGGGCGGTTAAGGGGTAAGCAACATTTTTTTTCATGATTCGTGTTGTTTTTGGTTTATTTCTCTTTTCAGATCCATTAGTTTCGATGGTCGACTGGCATGTTTTTTTAGGATGGTACCATCTGCCTTAATCAGAAGATACCAGGGAATTGACATCCTCCCATTTTGTCCAAATATTTCCCTAAGCTCAAGCGATAAGGGCTCGTTGGCTCTAACATGGTAACCCTCAAGATTATAAAACTTCACCATGTTTTTCCAGCGGTCAGAGTCCTGCTCTCTGTCGATGGAGATGTACAAAACCGGAATGTCGTTTTCCTGCAATAATGCTTTCAGTTCCTCCCGATGTTCAAATTCGGCTTTGCAGGGGCCACACCAGGTAGCCCAAACATCAACGTAGATTAACCCATTGGCAAATGTGCCGGCCAGGTCAGTGAGAGTATTCCGGTTCTGATAATCATCAACAAAGTGGATTTTTTCGTTTAGCGGGGAGCCGGCAATTTTATGGAATTCGACGATCTCATCAATCAGTGGGGATAGGTAAGGATGGTATTGGCTGGTTGGATAGTTGGTTTTAAAATCATCATATAAGTCGATTAACTCTCTTTCATACTTTTTTTGAAAACTCTCTTCGAACAAAAAGTGAGCAAGGTAATTTTCGCATAACTCAGCAGGCAGGTACTCTTTAGCCTGACTAACCCGGTAGGTTTTTACGGTGTCCGCATGGCTTAACGCGTCCCTCTTTTCTTTGGTAAAAGCACCATTCAGATAATCCTTAAAATAGAGGTAGCTTTCTGCGTAGGAGTTAAACCACTGTGAATTGATTATTTCCGGGTTTGAGAAAAGGGTAGGCTGAAAAGCTTCTTTCCACAGTTGGTCAAATTCAGCAGTAAATGCGATTTTTTGTTCCCGCATCGACAGCATTTTTTTTATCCACATGGTGGTTGCCAAAACCGCATTGTAATAACAGGCCCGATCGGTTTTGACAAGGTTAAGGAGTTCTTCAGAAATCACCTTTTCAGAATAGAGTTTTTCGAATTCGGCAATTTCATCGATTCTTCGTTGTTCAATAGTTTCTTTAATCTTGCTTGCCATCGAATCGCGCAAAAATTCCCGCGCCCCTTCCTGAATGTGCATGGGGTTGGGTAATTTGTTGTAGGCTTCCTGCAGGGTTGAGCTTTCATCGGTAAACGACAAGGTATAGGCCTCGGTTAAATCCAAAATGAGATCATATCTGTGGCCAGGTTCTGCAATTATGGTCCTTTGCTTTTTATAGGAAGGCCCCAGCTTAAAAAACAAGGGTTTCTCAGACTCAAAACGAATCCTAAAATTACCCAGAGAATCGGGCTCAACCGATTCGGTAAACCACCAATTACAGATTCCATTTATTGGATTAGTGTATTCAATCTTATCGGGAATGGGACCCTCTATTCTTCCTGAAATGATAATTTCATTTTTTTTGTTTTGGCAGCCGGCAAGACAAATTATTAAGGCCGTCAGAATAATATGATATGGTTTCATCCTATCTTATTTTGATGGATTCTTATAACAGGAATGGTTTTTTAGTTGTTTAAAACCTTCTTATCCAGATAGGAAGCAATGATCTCTCCCAGGGCTTCATAGCCTTCTTTCTTATAATGAACATTGTCGTTTCCCTGCCCGAATTCTTTATGTATGGTTTTCGACTTCTTATAAATATCATTCACCTGAACGCCATACTTTTTCATCACCTTTTTAGCCACCTTATTATATATTTGTGCATCTTTTACATAACGACCGGCTTCTTGTGTGGGAACATAGCTGGTTGTCACAAATATCAACCGGGCATTTGTGTTCTCCTTTAACAGCTTCACGATGGCTTCCAGATTTTGTTGGTATTCCTCAGGCGAAAAAGTGATGGTTCCATTTTCCTTATCGCGGTTTCCCTGCACCTTAGAATCGGGATGACGGTAGCATAAATCCCACAAACCCCAGTTAAACTGGATGATATCATAATCGTCCTTTTCGATCCAGGTGGCTACGTTTTCCAGCCCATAGCCCGAATGCTGGGCATTTCCTTTGTTGTGGGTCACGATGGCTTTGTCGGCCAGGATGGTTTTTACAAAAGGGGTGTAACCCAGGGATATGGAATCGCCTATGATAAGGATTTTAGGTTTCTTATCCGTGAAACCAAAAAACAGGAGGGCAGCGAGGCTGCAGACGATTAGGGATAGGCTTGTCTTCTTCATATTACAGTCTTTGAGTTAGTTCTTGAATTTAAAAGCGGCCTCGAGCAGCGTATCTGACGAGCTCCCGATCATGGCTCTGAACTGGCCGGGTTCCACCACTTTTTTCATGTCCAGACCTGTAAATTCTAAAGCCTCCGGGGCGATGATAAATTCAACGGTTTTGCTTTCTCCGGGGTTCAGTTCAATCTTTTTAAAACCTTTTAGCTCTTTGTTGGGCCGGGTCGCAGAGCCTATCAAATCTTTTATGTACAGTTGTACCACTTCTTTGGCTCTAACGTTCCCTGTGTTTTTCACCTCTACGGTTACGTTTATTTTTGAATCAGCCGTAAGGGTGCTGTCCGATAATTGCAGATTTGAATAGTCAAAGGTTGTGTAACTTAAACCATACCCAAAGGGATACAACGGCGTGGTTTGGGTAAAAAGGTAGCCTTTCTTGTAATTTATCTCCTTCTGGCTGTAATGAAAGGGCAGCTGACCAACAGAGCGGGGAACCGTAACGGGCAGTTTCCCTGAAGGAACCGCTTGTCCAAAAAGCATTTTGGCCACCGCCTGGTCGCCGAGTTCGCTCAGTTCCCAGCAATCTAATACCGCATCGGCATATTCAGCAATGGTATTGATGGACAGTGTGCGGCGGTGCTTTAGAACCACAATGACCGGTTTTCCCAATTTCTTTAATTCAATCAACAATTCGTCCTGGAAATTTACTGGGTCGATGTTGTCGCGGTCGCCCAAAGCAAATCCGAAAAAGGCTTCTTTGGAGGTAAATTCGTCGCCACCGGCAAAAAGCACGATGACATCGGACTTTTGGGCTGTATTAATAATTTTAGAAATGCCGGCCTTGCACTCCTCTTCAGGCGTTAGCAACGGGGTTCCCCGTTGGCCGTTGGTTAATGAATACCCTCTTTCCGTTAAAAAGCTAATGTTTTCTTTCGCGATTTGCTGATATGCCGGGGTTGATTTTTCATTAAATACCGGACCAACTAAGGCTATTTTTGTTTTCTTATCGGGTGAAAGGGGTAAAATGTTTTCATTGTTTTTGAGCAGGATGATGGACTCCAAATCGGCTTGATGGGCCAGATCAACAGCCTCCTGGTTACGTGTTACCGTTTTTGCCTCTTCTTCGCTGGTGTAGGGATTATCAAACAGGCCCAAAACAAATTTGGTTCTTAAAACCCTTTTTACCGAGCGGTCGATGTATTGTTCCAGTTCCGGATTTTCTTCTACCATTTTAGGAAGAAGTGCGTAGGCTTCATCGGAATATAAGTCCACGTCCATGCCTGCTGATAATGCCAGTTCAACAGCATCTTCGGGCGTTTCGGCAACTTTCATGAAGAAATGCAACCGGGCGATGTCATTGGCATCGGAGACAGTATAGCCCTCAAAGCCCCATTGGTTTCTCAACACTTCGGTGAGCAACCATGGATTGGCATGACTGGCCACCCCGTTGATGTCGGAATGGGAGGCCATTATACCAAGGGTATGGGCTCTTTGAACGGCCGCCTTGAAGGGGGGGAATATTTCGTCGATAAGCGTTCGGGGAGAAATCTCCATGGCAGCAAAATTTTTTCCTCCCACCACCTGCGCATAACCTGCAAAATGTTTGGTGACCGCACCGATGTGGGTGCTTTTCAATCCTTCAAAATCGCCCTGGATACCTGATACCGCACTCACAATCATCTCGGTGGTTAAGTGGGTGTCTTCTCCCCACCCTTCGCTCATGCGACCAAATCTTGGATCGCGGGCAATATCTGCTACGGGTGAATGGGTAAGATGTAAACCCCGCAACCGGGCTTCTTTACCCATGGTGTCGTACACCTTTTTTACCAGCTCGGTATTCCAGCTCGACGATAGCGAAATTGGCCTGTTAAAACGTGTACAGCCTTCGGCATCAATGCCACTGTACGATTCGGTAATAAAAAAGGCAGGGATCCCCAGCCGGTTGTGGTCAATGATATATTTTTGGAGTTGGTTATTCAGGCGAGCGGATCTCCCGGGCGAATATTGCTCTCCGGGATTCTTAATCCCTGCAATCCCATTTTTCAGACGTTCCTCAACGGTCCCGGGTAATACTAACCCATCCTTTTCATCCAGCCTGATTCCCAGATTTGCATGAAAAATGCGCATTTGAGCCACCTTTTCTTCGAGAGTCATCCGTGACAGCAGATCATCGACACGCTCCTGGATGGGCGCCTCTTTTTGCTTGTAAATAATCTGATCTTTATGGGTGCACGATAAGGTTAGAAATAGGAAGAAAAGGGTGATAAGGTAATTCTTCATATATGTAAAAGTTTGATTTGTAGTAGAATACGTATTGAAAAAAAGGGAGGGTTGGGTGCATTTGAAGGAAATCATCAAACCCGGAACCATTCAGGCCGGGTTTGATGATCTTTTAATAGTAAACAGTGCCTGTCTGTATAGTCGGGACTTTACAGACAGACTCAAAAAAGGGGCTGTTAGAAATTACGATACTTCGACTCCAATAAAACATTGGCTTGTGCTTCAGCGAATTTGGCATTTTTGATATCCCAATGCAAGGTTTCGTTGGGGAAGCGGTTGGCAATAACGCCAAGTAAAATGGATTCGGTTAACCTGGCACCATAAGTGAAAGGAGCGCTGCATTCGGCTTTTCCCAAACAAGCATCTACAAATTGATGGTAGTGGTCTACTTTTTCGATCTCAGGGAAGGTTATTTTTTCGTATTGGCCATTCACGATCAATTTCGGATAATCCCAGTGTGGCAACAATAAATTACCTTTTTCACCAATAAAGATGGCCCCTTGCTCGGGCAATTTTTCATTGTTGGGCAGTTGTAAATCCGGGTTTTCCTGATCCATTGGTGCTCCCTTGCCATCGTACCAAACCCATTTTAAGGTCTCGGTAGTGTATTGGGTTCCCGGGAATTCGTAGGTCACCACATTGTGTTCTGGGTGTCCAAATCCGGTGGGTTGTCTGCAATTGTTATTGATGGTCATTGGGACATCCAAATTCAGGGCCGTGTAGGGGGTGTCGAATATATGAACGCCCATGTCGCCCAGGGTGCCGCAACCGTAGTCGAGGACCTTTCTCCAGTTTCCGGGATGATACAAACCTTTTTTGTAGGGTCTTTCGGGAGAGGTGCCCAGCCAAAGGTTCCAGTCCAATGTGGTGGGGATGGGATCGCTGCCCGTGGGTGCTTCCCCATCGTAGCCCCAGTTCTTAGGTGACCAGGCTCTTACACAGCTCACTTTTCCAATGATTCCTGCTTGAATTAACCCAACGGCCTGACGATACATGTCACTGGAGTGGCACTGAATACCCATTTGGGTGATGATCTTATTGTCTTCGGCAAACTTCCGCATGGCCCTTGCCTCCGATACGTGATGGGTGAGGGGCTTTTGGCAATAGACCGGTAGGCCCAGGTTCATGGCCATGAGTGAGGCCGGGGCATGGGTATGGTCGGGCGTGGTAATGATAACGGCATCTATTGATTTTCCCAGCTTATCAAAAAGCTTGCGGTAGTCCGCAAAAGTTTGGGCTTTGGGATATAACTTTTGAGCCTCGGCCAGATAAGTGGTATCCACGTCGCACAAGGCGGTCACCTCTACCATCGGATGCGAAGCAATTGAGGCCAGGTCAGCGCCTCCCATCATTCCACCAACTCCTATGTGGGCGGTTCTTAATTTCCCGTTTTTCGCTACAGCCCAGGCGCATGAGGGTAACATGGTAATGGAAGCCAGGGCTCCGGCACTTTTAATAAAATCTCTTCTTTTCATTTTTTGATTGTGGTTTTGTTATTATCCGGTAATATTCAAGGGTGAGCATTGAAGAAAACGAACGAAATAGTCTTATAACTGTTTTATCTTGATGTTTTTAAACCATATTTCACTGCCATGGTCCTGTAAGCCGATAAAGCCGTTCCTGGCCTTACCATAGGCGGGGTAATTTTTCCATTTTCCCTTGTTCACCTTCTCTGTCCATTGCTCTGTCCAGGCAGTAAACTCAACAATTTTCTTGCCATTGAGGTAATGTGTCACTTTTCCGTGGTCGAAAACGATCCGCGAACTGTTCCACGATCCGATAGGGTTAAGAACCTTTTGGGTGGTGTCGGCGGGTGTCATGGCGTAGTCGGCTCCGGTGGAGTTTAAAGGGGTCACCCCACCCGGAAAGCCTAAGTCGTCAATCAACTGGTATTCCGGACCTGAGAAATAAGTGGCCTTTAGCTCGGGGGCTTCTACCACATGGTACAATATGCCGCTGTTGCCTTCGGGGGATAATTTCCAATCCAGCTTAAGGTCGAAGTTTTCATACATTTCGTTGGTGATAACGTCGCCGCCAATGTCACCTCCTTCGCCCGACGACATCAGGGTCCCGTCTACCGCTTTCCAGGCGGCAGGCATTTCGGCGCTGTTGTATCCTCTCCATCCGTTGGTGGTTTGACCATCAAATAGAAGTTTCCAGCCCTCTTTCTTCTCTTTGCTGCTTAGAGTATTGTCTTTGTCTTGTGCGGTGCAGCCTGCGATGAGGAGGCCTGCTATTAATCCGATAAATGCCAGATTGTATTTCATTTTTTTTGTGATTTATTGTTTGGGGATGGCGTGAATCTATTGGTCGTATTAAAATTGAATGTCAACCGCAGCGAACCACTTCTTTCTCAGGTGCTCTTCTATTCCCTTGTGTTCTTTTTCGGTGAGGGCACGGTCAACAAATATCATTTCAGCAATTTCGCCTTCCCAAAAGCCTTCTACTCGTGAGAAAGAGTCTTTTATTGGCGAGTTAAATTCGATGGTTAGAATGCAAAAATCCGTCGGGGTTGGGGTGTTAAACGGATCAATTTCCTGGCCGTTCAAAAACACTTTTGCCTTTTGGGTTTTTTCATCGATGGTTGCCCTGTCAAAAATGCTTTTTTCCGGATGGGCGCTTTTACCAAGGTATTTATTCAGATCCCTGAAGACACTTTTCCCCGGAAAGGAGAGGGTGCTTTCTTTATAAACCAATATAATGGTCTGTACGTCGCTCACTTTTTTACCAAGGTCCGAAACCCAAACATTGTCGAATGAACAAACCCCCATGCCGTTTAACTTGTTGGGCAGGTATTTGGCAAAAATGGTTCCGGGATCTCTCCAAGTTTTTTCTTTCCAGTCTTTAACAGGGCCTCTTTCGGGAATCACCGCATCCTGGTGTCCATCCCCATCCAGATCGCTTGCATCGAACCACAGTTTAATGCTTCTTTCCCCGAGCGAGGAGGGGTCCATCTCCTTAATCTTAGCCGATTCAGGGGCTCTTCCCACGGCAAAGCAGATCCGGTTGCTGCTTTCGGTGATGGAAAGGTTGTTTTTAGCGGAAACATAATAATTTCCAGGGGCAGCCGGTTTGAATTCAATTCCCGTAAACAGGGGCTCTTCAAATTCCTCGATGGTGAACAGCGGGGCATCTTCGGCGTACCATTTGTATGTGTATCCGGGTAACGGATTGGCGATGCTTAAAACGCCGGGTCTTGTTTGGATTATTTCCAGATCTGGGATCTCGAAGGGATAAACCTCCGGAATGGTAAGGGTTTTCTTTATGGAATTATGTTTCTGGTCGGTAACCACTACAGAATAATCACCCGGTTTCAGATCGAATCGTTTATTTTCGGTGCAATGAGTTGCGGTGAAGGAGGCAGGCAAACGCAAATAATCGATGTTAGCCCCGGATTTACCTACTGAACTGAGCCGGATGGTATTCTTGCCTTCCACAAAATCAGCCGTTACCGTGGCCTTTTCCCATCCCGTAAACAGGGGGCGGGTTGGATAAAACATCAAGGCATTGTTGACCGATTTTCCGTTAACCGAAACATCCATGGGGGTTCCTTTTCTGTCGACACCGGCATAGACAATATCGATGGGGTAGGGTCCGCTTTTGGCAACCTCTACGGTCCAGTTTATGGATCCTTCTTTTTCGTTGAACTGGATGAACTGGTTGTGGCTGGCATCGAAATACTCTTTTTTAGGGTCGCCCGGGATTTCGATGTGGGCATCTTCTGCCTCGTAGATTCGGCCTTCGGCATATTCATATTTTCCATCCTCCCAGCGATAGCTGTAGGGCTGAGTCCCTCCGGTGGCTGTTACGGATAGCTTGCCGTTATTCCTGTCTTTTTCAGAGGCCGTAATCTCAATTGCTAATGCCAGATCCTTAGAGGTTTGTTTTAACTTTTTCGAATTTTTAGCACTGGCCGACTCTTCAAGCGAACTGGCATAAACCGAATGCTGAGCTTTGGCCGTTCTGAATTCACTGTCCATGACCGTCAACTCGTAGATGCCCGCCTCAGTGCATTTCATTGTTTGGTTGGTGCTTCCATCCGACCATAAATAAGTGAAGGGAGCCGCTCCGCCCGAAATAGAAGGAGTTAACGTTATTCCCGATTTAGCCTTGTCCTGGGTGGTCTGAAGAGTTACTGTCAGGTTTTTGGCCGCGGAAGTGGGTGCCGAATTGGAAATGGTCCAACGTACTTCACGGGTTGGAAACTCGGCAAATGGCGGGTCGGGACGAATCAAAGGGGTTTCGTCGGTGAGGGTGCAGGTCAGGTTATAGTCGGCCAGCTCTCCAAATTCGACATCCACTTCGTCAACACCTGTGGCAATGGTTTGTCCGTTTAAAATCCAGCGCACCACCTGTGTGTTGGGATTGGGTTTGATATGGTCGATGGCGAAGTGCAACTTTGTTTTTCCGGAGATGCTCAGGGCAGCTTTGGAAGGGGTGAAGCTATTAATAGGATTCACCAGCTTGTAAACTCTCATGGCCACTCTCTGCTCACAAATGGGGCACATCCTTTCGGTATTGTCGAATACGCCGGCGCCCATGATACAACCCTGGGCGGTGGAACGGTAATACCCGGTAAGATGGTATTGGCCTCCTTCGAAGGCGCCCACCTTATCTTTGTACTCTTCGGTGTATGGGGTTGGAAGGGGGGTATCGGCATCGATCCACTTCTTCCAGTTTATTTTGTCCCGCTCATATTCGGTCGACATGGTATAGGTTGGGTTGGCGGAGGTGCCGGTGGCCGGGCCCGTGTATTCGTCGCCGATACTCATGCAGGTATGGGCAATCTCGTGAAGCATTTTGGCAATGCCATTCCCGGCTATCAGTGCTCTTCCTACTCTGGCTTCCAGATTACGGCCGGCGCCACCGCCTCCGTTATCCGAGTTGGGCAAAACCAGGAAGGTAGCCCAGCCTAGATTCTCATCTTTCCAGGGCAGGAATAACTTGTCGCGCAGGGCATCCACCACATCCCCGTCAATGCCTTTACCCCATTCGGGCGACTCGGGGTACCATAAGCCATAGATATTAAAAAATTCCCTGTAGTTGGCATAGGCTGTTTGCGCTCGTGGGTCGCCGGGAGTTAGGGCGGCTATAATCGATTCATTGATGTCTTTAATGAACTCGGCTCTCATCTCTTCCGAATTATAAGGCTCCTGCTCATTAGCGTTCCAGCGGTTCATCAATACAATGTTGATCCGGTTGTCCTTGTCGCCGTTTATCATTATGGGTATCAACTCAACCTTTTCGGCTAATGAATCGATGTCGTTTACGGTCCACTGGTCACGTGAGGCCTTTTTTATTCCGGATGCATGTGTTTGAGCAACCATTAGAATAAGGAAAATAAAACTGGTTAATAAAGTCTTCATCTGTCTAAAGTTTATGTGGCTCATATAAGGTTTGAGATAGTCCCTCGGATCTATTTTCAAATACCTCTCTCCTAATCTCAACCTTGAGCTGTTTTAATACTGCTGGTATTTATGTAAAAAGGGCTTTGTTATCAAAAAAATTAATCCATCCCCGCGCGAATGGCTTCTATCTCAGCGATGGTTTTGGGTTTGGGTTTTCCTAATAATTGGGCTCCATTTTTGGTCATCAGAAAATCTTCTTCGTTTCTTATTCCACCAAAATTACGATAGCTGTTAATCTTTTCCCAATTGAGAAACTCATCGAATTGGTTTTGAGATCGCCATAAATCGATCAGTTCGGGGATGAAATAGATGCCCGGCTCAATGGTAAAGACATGACCCGGTTGAAGCGGTTTTGCCAACCGCAACGATTTTAATCCAAACTGGGTACTCTTGGGCTGGCCTTCGTAACCCACCCAAACTTCGCCGAGGTCTTCCATATCGTGAACATCCAGACCCATCATGTGTCCAGTGCCGCAAGGGAAAAACAAGGCATGTGCTCCTGCCTGAATGGCATCGCTGGTGTTGCCTTTGGTCAAGCCCATTGTCTTTAACCCATCAAAGATGGTTGTACAGGCTGCGATGTGGGCATTTTTAAATGGAACGCCCACCCCCAGGGCATCGATGGAGGCCTGGTGTGCTTCTAAGGTAAGCTGGTAGATCTCTTTTTGTTCGGAGGTGAAGGTCTTACTCACCGGGAAGGTGCTGGATAGATCGCCCGCATACGACATTTGATTTTCGTACCCGGCATCAATCAAAAACAAATCCCCTTCATGGATTGTATTCCCATGATAATGATTATGCAGGGTCTGCCCATTTTTTGTCCCAATTATGGGAAAGGAAATGGTTCCTCCGGCTGCCAGGGCAATTTTATGAACCTCAGCGGTCACCTGTGCCTCGGTCATTCCCGGTTTGGCCGATTTCATGGCTGCCACATGCATGTCCACGGAGATGTCTACCGATTTGGTTATCTCAGTGATTTCTTCGGCGGTTTTATATTCACGCTGGCTCACGACCGCTTTTACCAAATCGAGGGAGCATTTTGTCGCCACTTCATCGGGCGCAATGCCGATTAATTTCTGGAGTTGTATTTTATTCTCGGGGCGGTACAAGGGCAAAAAATGAATGGTTTGTCCCTGTGATTTTGCCTTGCCGAGTAGTGCTGTCAGTTGATTGGGCGGCAGCACGGTTTTTACGCCACAGCCTTCAGCCTTCTCTTTTATGGTGGGCTGGGGTCCCATCCAAACCGAATCTTCAACGGTGTATTCGGTTCCAAAAATGATGTCGTGGTCGCTTTCAATATCGATTACGGCGACTAATCCCGGCTGTTGAATGCCAAAATAGTAAAGAAAAGTACTGTCCTGTCTGAAAGGATAGGTGTTGTCGGTATAATTCATCGATGACTCCTCATTCCCAAATAGCAGAATTAATCCTTTCCCTACTTTTTCTTTAAGAGTCTTTCTTCGTTCAATATAAGTTTTCTGACTAAACATGAGGTGGTCTTTAAGTTGTTATTAAAAGTTTTACAAATGGGCTCAGTCTATCCCGCTCTCAATTTTCCATTGCCCGGAGGCTAGTTTGAAGTAGCGGTATTGGCCATCTTCTCGCTCTTTTTCTTCCGTGTATTTCCCTCTCCCTTTTATCTTGTAATCCGTATTTTTTTTGGGTATTCGTATGATGGCTGATGTTTGTTTTGGAACCTTTATCTGATAATAGATTAAGGCATTCTCCCGGGTGTATTTTAGGGCAATCTCCCCCTTGATGGTCGAAAAGTGGCACTCTATTTGGTTGTAGTCTGCCGGGTTGGGGAAGACATGAAATTCCTTGAACCCCGGTTTTTCGGGTTCAATGCCTGCAATGTATTTATACATTAACGAAAGGGGACCACCGCTCCAGGCATGGTTGTGCGACCAGTTTCCCTCCTGGAATATCTCCCAAAGCGTACTGTAATCTGAATCAATCATGGGCTTATAGCGTTCTTTCATGCGGGTTAAAGCCAGGGTGGGTTCGTCCATCATAAAAAGGGCTTCTTCCACGTATTTTTCCATGTAGGGACTCGAATGGCGGGTTTCGAATAGTAACTTTTTCAATACCGGAAATTTGGATGCATCGGCAATGCCTGCCACCACAGCCAACCCGTTTCCCCGATCATCCGTCTCCTTTTTGTATTGAGGTGAACGATAGCCTTGCTCGGTCCAAAAAACAGTGTTTAAGCGGTGTTTTATGGCCTTCATTTTTTCCAGGGCTTCGTGTTGCTGGTCCGGTTCATTCATGTATTCAGCCATCTCAGCATAGCCTTTTAAGGCCAGATAATACCAGACATGTTCCAGCAGGTGGTTGTCGATTTGGCCACCCCAGTCTGACCAGTTCCAGCCCCCTTTCTTGAAGGGAACGGAGCCGTCTGCTCCGATGGTCCATAATGCCAGGTATCTTTTAATATTTGGGTACACCCTTTGGTAGAGTTCCTGTTCGCCCGTGTATTGCACAAAATGACGAAATCCGAACCACCCGATGCTGGCCAGCATTTGTTGGGGCAACTCTTTGTTCCAGTTGCCCGCAGGAATAGGAGAGAAGAGGGTGCCATCGGTTTTTTGCCAATCCACCAGCTCATGGATGGCTTTGCGCGAAAGGGCTATGGCCGCCTCGTCCATGGCATAAAAGCTCTCTTCCATTTCCAATACCAGGTCTCCCCACCATTGCGCTCTTTCCCTGTCGGGGCAATCCATGAAATTATCACGCATAGTAACATAAAGGGTGCGGTTGGCTTTTTCCCGGAGAGTCATCAAATCCTTGTCATCCACCTTAAAAACTCCGTTAAACTCAGAGGCATAGCCGGTTTCACGGTATCCGGCTTCAATGAGTTCAACGCCCTTCTCCAGATCGAAATATACTTCCTGCCCATTTAACCAGGGCAGGTGTTCATATTCCTGGATCCCCTCCCGGGTGACATACTCGGCCCTTAGAGGAACGTCGTTGAGGTTGTAGAAATTGTCGGTGGTGATTTTTATAAGGCGGCCCCTGGGCGCTTTTACCTTCATCCAAAAATGAAACTGCATGTTGTAAGGCAAATGCAGGGTTACGCGGTTGCTGTCGCGTTGCAGGTTAGCGACCTTTGTGAGTCCAAAATTTTTCCATTGAGGAATGGGCCGTTTAAGGAGGTTGTTCCAGGGTGCCACACCTGCCTCGCCCATTGATTGGGCATATTTCCAAAGTGAGTCGTCGAAGCCGGCTTGTTGCCAGCATTCACCATTTTCATTGGCGTTGAAGCGCACATTGCTTTCGGGTAACCGAAAGTTCTTTCTGGGCTCGCCGGCATCCTGAAACGCAAGGTCTTTTTTGATTTTCCAGGTACCGTCGGTGATGATTCTTTCTTTACCTGCCTGGCAATCCAGATAGAATCCGGCCATCTGGCTGTCGTTATGCGAAAAGCCGTGACTTCCAAAATACCAAAGCTGTACGGCAATGGTGTTTTCCCCTTTTCTTAACCATGGGGCTAAATCCATTTCATCGAAGTAGGTGTCGTTGGGATTGGGTCCCCGCTTGAGTTGCCCCTCAAGAACGGCTAATTCGCCATTAATCCAGAGCCAATATTTGCTGTCGGCTGAGATCCTGGCCAGAGCCGATTTGGGCTTTTTTTGCAGGTTAACGACAGTGCGTAACCGGAACCATTGGTTTTCGGCGTGTTCAAACCCGGGGATGGTGATCCACTGAGGCTCTTGTGCATTGACGACCGAACAAACCATTAGGGTTGTCATCAAAAATGTGATTGTTAACCGGTTAATGGAGTTCATGGTGGTTGGCTGTTTATTTTATCGTTTCGGTAACCCGTTGCGACATTAACCGGGCGGCTATTGAATCGCACTTTTCAGCATAATATTTCAACTGACCGGCATATTTCTCATCTAACGCCAGATTCTGAGTCTCATCTACATCCTCTTTGTGATTGTATAATTCAACAAATTCGGGATGTCTTTCATATCTGATAAATTTCCATGTGTCATCCCTGAAACATTCTGTTGGAGGGATTAGAGGATTTTTTTTCCAAAGATGTTCGCAAAAAATCGAGGAGCGCCATTTCTCTGGTTTTTGCTCATAAAAGGCCGTCAGGCTTTCGCCCTGATATCTCTGAGGAATCTCAACCCCCGCCAGTTTTAGGATGGTAGGCGTTATGTCGATGTTGAGTACCATCTCGTCGAAGGTTTTGCCTCGCAGAGCTTCCGGTTGCCTGGGGTCATAGATCATCATGGGTACCCGGATCGATTGTTCATGCATGAGCCATTTGCCCGCATAACCTCTTTCTCCTAAAAAGTAACCATTGTCACCCATGAATATGATGATGGTATTGTCGGTCAGGTTTTGTTCTTTTAACACGGTTTCTATCCTGCCAATCACACTGTCCACTCCGCTAATCATTTTGTAGTACCCTTTTACCATTTGTTGGTATTTTTCAGGGGTGTCGTAACGCCAGTACCATCTTTCCCGGTTCATGGTCGTTTTCAGGAATTCAGGCAAGGCTTCAAAAAATGCGGGATCAGCCGTTTTAGGGGTTGGGATTTCTTCATTTACATATAAGCTGTCGCAGTAATCGGGCCAGAAATATTGTTCTTTGCTTCCATCATCTGCATGGGGTGACCAAAAAGAGAGAGAAAGGCAAAAAGGTTGATCTTTATTTTCTTTGATAAAATCGATGGCATGGTTGCCGTTGATGTCGGCCAGGTGCATCGGTTTGCCATCTACCTGCTTGATATAGGGATAGTAGGTTTTTATACAGGAGTTAAATAATGAATCTTCAATACCTTTATTGACCTTAACGCCAAATTTACCCACAAATCCGGTTTTGTATCCGGCTTGTCGGAGTAAATAGGGATAGCTGTCATACATGTACTGGTCGTTTAGGTTGGGTTGCCCAAAGGTGTAGTCGTGTGTACGTTCGTATAAACCCGTAAGGATAGAGGCCCGGCTGGCGGCACAGATAGGGGTCGTGACAAAGGCATTCTTAAAATAGAGGCCCGAGCTGGCCAGGTGGTCCATGTTGGGCGTTTGCAGGTTAGGGTTGCCGGCATACCCTAAGGCATCCCACCGTTGATCATCGGTGAGGATGAAGATGATGTTGGGCTTTTGGCCATTGGTAGTGTTAACGATTTTTTTTGCCTCGTTTCTGCAGCCCAAAAGGAGAAGGACCAGAAGCATTGTTGTAAGTAGTAGTTGAACCTTTTTCATCCGAATATAATTTGTTTCTCAATGGCCAATAGTTTAAATAACAGGAGGTCGGATAGCTTGTTTGTGTCTGTTTCTGATCTGGGTTGACAAGAAACGATCCTTGTTCCTGATCTTTTTCGATCACCATTTTATGTTTTTTCTGAATCTTTCGTCTGCGCGTTTCAGGGTATTGGTTACTTCCATTTTATCCTTTCTTTTTTAATTCGAAAGTTCCAGATCCATAATTTTTTCTAATACCAGTGAGACAGCCCCAATGGCGGTGGCTTGTTCCCCAAAGGAGGAAGGCAGAATTTGAAGACTGGTGTTGGGGGGAAGCAGGTATTTTGATTTAATCCTGTTGACTGAATCAAAAAACAGGTCACCGCTCAGGGTGATTCCACCTCCAATATAAATGGTTTCCGGATTCAATAAGTTGGCGACAATGCCAAGGCCTTTGGAAACGTACTCAGCTATCTGGTTATATATTTTAATGGATGCCTTATCGCCCATCTTGGCAGCCTTGGCTACCAATTCGGCCGTAATCAGGTTGGGCTTACCGTTGCAAAGTTTCCTAAGCGTTTCAGCATCCTCACCTTCGAGGGCCTCTCTGCCAAGTTCGGCTATTCTGTGTCCCGAGGCCAGTGCCTCCAAACAGCCATACCTGCCGCATTTACATTGAATGTCGCTGTCGGTATCTACCGCAATGTGTCCCAATTCACCCCCGAACCCGGCATGTCCTTTTACAAGGTTGCCTTCTATTACCAGACCGGAGGCAATTCCATAGCCAATATTTATAACGGCAAAGTTTTTCTGATTGGGTTGAACCCCCAATTTCAGTTCCCCCAAGGCCATTAAACGCGTTGAGTTGTCATAAAAGAAGGGCAAATCCAGCATCTTTTGCAGCTCTTCCCGTAAGTTGATGTTTGTCCAGCCAAAATCAGGTGAGGATTCGATGATTCCGGTGAGCCTGTTTACCAGTCCTGCCACCCCAATTCCGATGCCCCATATTTTGGCCTCCGGCTCTTTTCTTCTTTGAAGTTTATGGATTACCTCGCCAACTTTCTCGATGATATGGGTAAATCCCTTCTCGATTTCAGTAGGTGTTTGTATCTCAGAGATAAAGTGGGCATTTAAATCAACCAGACAGCCCCGGATGTAGGTGGCTCCCAGGTCAATTCCGATAATGTAATTGTGTTGGTTTTTGAACTTAACGATCACCGGGGGTCTGCCACCATTGGAATTGCCTACCCCAACATATTCGACCAGCTGGTCGATCTTTACCAGTTCGTCCACAATCCGCGTGATGGAAGGGGGGGTGAGGCCGGTTACCACGGCCAATTTGGATCGACTAATTTGTTGTTCTTTCTTGATTAGTCGGAGTATGATCTTTTTGTTCGAAAGATGCAATAACCCGGCATCCATCTTGGCGTATTCCTTTTTCATACTTTAGCTTGTATTCTTTTTTACAAAGATATTAAAATAGCTTTTAAATTTGCAATAATTCTGAGTTTTATAAAAAATATTTTAAACTCCCATGTTCACAAAATGCAGATAAAGAGAAACATGCAGGTTTTTGTATATTTAATTACTTCTTAAAATTGCATTAATAAGTTGTTGAATGTAAAAAAAAAATATACTTTTGATATCCACATCAAAAAGGGGTTAATAATTCTTTTCGGGTGACATGTGGAGTGGGTGAAAATATTTTTACGACTCAAATATAATGATTTGTATCAATAGTTTGGGAAAGAAATAACGATGGTTTCTAATGTTGTGAAATAAACTGACTAAAAAACAGGTATTCCTGTTGGCCGGTTGGTGGGTTGAAAAAGGAAGGGCATTAGGCTCGCCTGGTGATAGTAATGCCCTGTTAATGAGAATCGAGGCCGGAACAGACTGTCGAATAAGTAATAAATATCAAATTATATAATATCAATTTAAAAACGCATGAAACAAGCCCCCGAAGGGTCGGGGAGAATAAGGTCCTCACACTACTTGTCCCGTTTAGGCGGGAAGAGGATGACTATTCGGCGAGTTCCATGTGACCATTGGAAAAAAATATAAACACATGAAAGAAGTTGGGATCGTTAACAGAGTTTTAGCTCGTGCTATTTCAGAACAAGGACATGGGGACTTATTGATGGTAGTGGATGCCGGTTTTGCCATTCCTAAAGAAATAGAGGTGATAGACCTTTCTCTTGCAGAGGGCAAACCCACGGTGCCGGAGGTTCTCTGTGAGCTGGAAAAATTCTTTTCGGTTGAGAAAATGATAATGGCCCGGCAAACCAAAGAGACAAGTCCTTCTTTGTTTGATAAAATAGCCACCGTGTGGGGAGATAAGATGCCTGTTGAGGTTGTGGATCATTTAGAATTGAAACAGTTGTCCAAAACAGTTAAGGCTATTATCCGTACAGGCGATTTTACTGCATTTGGGAATGTGATTCTCCAGTCGGGTGCAGGGGATCGGTGGTATTGCGAAAACATTTAAAATCTTAATATACTATGAACGAAGGCATAAGTTTTATTGATTCGGCTATTATTCTTATCTACCTGGTAGGGATATTAGTCATCGGGGTTTTGTCTGTCAAAGTGAGGAAAATGACCAGTGATGGTTATTTTTTGGCTGGCAGAGGATTAAATTGGGTCATGGTGGGTGCGGCTTTGTTTGCATCGAACATCTCTACCATTCATTTGGTTGGTCTGGCCGCCTCGGGTTACAACGAAGGGCTTGTTTGGGGGAACTTTGAATGGTTGGCTTCCATTACCTTAATAATGCTGGGGCTTCTGTTTGCCCCCTTTTATTTTAAAAGTAAAATATCCACCTTACCCGAGTTTCTGGAAAAAAGATACGATTCCCGATCGCGAACGGTCCTGGCTTTTATTGCGATTATTGGCGCCCTGTTCGTTCATATCGGAATGAGTTTATATGCCGGAGCGGTTGTTTTTGAAACATTTTTTGGCATTGATGTCCTGACTTCAATCCTCGTAATCTCCGTTGTTACAACCATCTATACCGTGTTGGGTGGTTTGAAGGCCGTGGTGGTTACCGAAACCATTCAATCGGTTATCCTTATTATTGGGGCCATAACCTTAACGGGGTTCGCCTTGTATGCGCTCTCGGATGTGGGAATTAATTCTTTCGCTGAATTTAAGGCGAATTTGAAGCCCGGACAGCTAAATATGTTACATACCAAAGAGAGCCTGCAAGCGCTGGGTGAAGATACCGGTTTAACCTGGTATGCCTGTCTGCTGGGTTATCCTGTCTTAGGGCTGTGGTATTGGTGCTCCGATCAAACCATCGTGCAACGCGTTTTAGGTGCCAAAACCAAACACGATGCACAGATGGGCCCTATCTTTGCCGGTTTCTTAAAGATATTGCCTGTGTTTATTTTGGTATTGCCGGGTGTTATTGCTTATGTGTTGTTTAAAGATATTATTGGGACCAACGCCAATATGGCTTTGCCTGTTATGATCAATCAGCTTTTGCCCGTGGGGCTCAAAGGGCTGATGGCAGCCACCCTCCTGGCCGCCTTGATGAGTACCATAGCTGCGGCGTTAAATAGTTCCGGCACTTTGGTCGCCGTGGATATTGTAAAACGGATTAACCCAAACATCTCGGATAATAAGCAGATACGAATTGGACGATATGCTGCCGTGGTGGTGATGTTGCTGGCTATGCTCTGGTCTACCCAGGGGGATAAATTCTCAAGCATCTTTGAGGCCATAAATAAAATAGCCTCTGCTATTGCTCCGCCGGTTGCTGTGGTTTTTCTGTTTGGTGTTTTTTCAAAACGAGGCACCCGGCAGGCAGCATTCATTACTTTAGTTACCGGTCTTTTTCTGGGAATCCTCTCTTTTTGTTTCGACTTTGAACCCATAAGTGGTTATATGTACCTGACCAAAGGATGGCATATTCCCTTTATGATGCAGGCCTGGTGGTTGTTTGTTATCTGCGCCATCATCTATTTTGCAGTAAGTTATATGACCCCGAGACCGCCACAGGAAGTTACCGATAATTTCACGTGGGACCACCCATTTTCTGCGGTAAGAGGTAAGTTTACCGGGATGGGAGATGTCCGTGTTTTTACCATCCTTCTGGTGGTAACCCTGATTATCCTTTATGCCGTTTTTTCATTGATTTAATCTCTAAATGAATTTGTTAACACTATTGAATTCAATAAAATGAGACAAGCTATAATGATTGCCCCAGGCAAAATTGAGTATGTTGATGTACCGGTGCCCGGGAAGCTCAAACCAAATGAGGTGTTATTGAAAATCCAAAAAATTGGCATCTGTGGAAGCGATATCCATGTGTTTCATGGGCAGCATCCTGCGACTCCCTACCCGGTGGTTCAGGGGCACGAGTATTCGGCTGTCATCGAGGCTGTTGGGGATAAGGTCTCTAAAGCAAGACCGGGGATGAAAGCAACAGCAAGGCCTCAGTTGGTGTGTGGTGAATGTGGGCCCTGCAAGAGAGGCCAATACAATGCCTGTCAGAAGTTAAAGGTTCAGGGATTCCAGGCTCCAGGAGTGGCGCAGGACTATTTTGTGGTTCCCGAAGACCGGTTAATAATCCTCCCCGATACATTGACCTTTGAGCAGGGAGCCATGATCGAACCTGCTGCCGTGGGGGCCCATTCAACGGGTCGTACCTCAGGGATAAAAGGAAAAAATGTGGTGGTTTCGGGTGCCGGAACCATTGGCAATTTGGTGGCTCAGTTTGCCAAGGCACGCGGTGCCAAAAAGGTGCTGATAACCGATGTTAGTGACTACCGGCTCAATAAAGCCAAAGAGTGTGGTATCGAGGCAACACTGAATGTTTTGGAAACCTCCTTTGAAGAAGGTCTGAAATCGGCTTTTGGTGATGAAGGTTTCCAGGTAGGACTGGAGGCAGCCGGAGTACAGGCCTCATTGGATGTTCTGGTGGCCAACGTTGAGAAGGGGGGCGACGTGGTGATCCTGGGTGTTTATGCTAAAAACCCTACGGTTAATATGTTTTATGTGGGCGAACACGAACTGAACCTTTTTGGCTCGATGATGTACAGACACGAAGACTATGAAGAAGCCGCTGCTATGATTGCCAGTGGCAAAATAATCTTAGCCCCATTGATTTCGAAGCACTTTCCTTTCAATGAGTACCTGCAAGCCTATGAATATATAGAGCAGCACAAGGAAAAATCCATGAAAGTGATGATTGACCTTTAAGCAAAATGGCATGAATAAGAAAGTGGTTGTTGGTATTGGTGAACTATTGTGGGATGTGCTCCCTGAAGGTAAACAGCTGGGAGGAGCACCCTGTAATTTTGCCTTTCATGCCTTTCAGTCGGGATGCGAATCCTTTGTCGTTAGTGCCGTGGGAAATGACGACCTGGGGACGGAAATTAAACGTTCCATCCTCTCAATGGGGCTTTCGGATGAATTTATTCAAACCGATTCTCATCCCACAGGAACCGTCTCGGTGTCGTTGGATGAAAAAGGGCAGCCCGATTATACCATCCATGAAGCGGTGGCCTGGGACTTTATACGCTGGGAAAATGGGCTTACCCATTTGGCGCAAAAAACAGATGCCGTTTGTTTCGGTAGCCTGGCTCAGCGAAACGGGCAGTCGAAAGATGCCATTCAACAGTTTCTCAGTGCTGTGCCCAAGTCCTGTTTGAAGGTGTTTGACATTAATCTCAGGCAACAATACTATACCCCGGAGACCCTCGAAAAATCGCTGCAACAAGCCAATGTTCTTAAGCTGAATGAGGATGAGTTGCCGGTGCTGGCCGCTTTATTTTCGGTTGAAGGAAGTGTGGAAACCCAACTCGACAAGATCAGGGAAAGGTTCAACCTGGAATATATTGCCTATACAATGGGCAGCAAGGGGAGTCTTCTGCAAAACAAGCTGGAGTCCTCCTGGTTAAAAGCCCCAAAAGTAAAAGTGGCAGATGCTGTCGGGGCAGGAGATGCGTTTACCGCCGTATTTATTGCCGGTATCCTGAATGAGGTGCCACTGGGTTTAACCCACCAAAATGCCAACCGTGTGGCAGCTTATGTTTGTACCTGCAAGGGTGCCACGCCCACCATTAATGATGAGTTGTTGAAGTTTAATATCTAATAATAAAAGACCGGAATAGAATGGCCGAATTTAAATCCAATATTTTGGATAGGGTTTTACGTTGATTCTATTCGTCATTAAAAAGAATAATGAATGAAACATTTTAATTTCCATCAAACTACCCAAATTATTTTTGGAAAAGGTCGCATAAGCGAACTTGCCGAAGCAACATTAAAATTTGGAGACAAAGCTCTCCTGGTTACCACGAAGGGAACTGCGCCGGCATTTCAGGCGCAATACAAGAGGGTAAAAGAAATTTTAACTCAGGGTGGCGTTGAAGTGGCACATTTCGATAAAGTGATTCCCAATCCCACCATCGAAACCATTACTCAAGGGGCCGAAATGGCCAAAGCTTTTGGTGCCAAAGTTATTATCGGACTGGGTGGCGGTTCAAGTATGGATGCCGCCAAAGCCATCTCCGTGGCAGCTACCCATGAGGGGACTTGCTGGGATTACCTGTTTTATAAATCCCCTCAACCCAATCCTGAAAAATTGTTGCCGATCATCGCGGTTTCTACCACTTCCGGTACCGGGTCGCAGGTCACTCAGGTGGCCGTAGTTACCAATACCCAGGAAAGGGATAAGTCGGCTTTGTATAACAACATTCTATATCCGCAGGTGTGTATCGTGGATCCCGAGCTGATGGTTAGCGTTCCCCGATTTGTTAGCGCTACTACGGGTTTTGATGTTTTGTGTCATGCTTTCGAAAGTACCATTAATCCCGGAACAGGGGCTTATGTAGACCTGCTGGCCTGGGAAGCCATAAGAATCGTGGCGGAAAATCTACCCAAAGTGCTTGATAATCTTGAGGATATAGATGCCCGTGAAAAAATGGCCTGGGCCGATTCTTTAGCAGGCTTGTGCATTGCCAATGCAGGGGTTACCTTACCCCACGGAATGGGAATGGCCATCGGAGGCATGTATCCCCATGTAGCTCATGGTGAATCTCTGGCTATTGTTTATCCGGCCTTCGCCAAATTTACCTGGGAATCTGCTGTCCCTCAGTTTTCAAAGCTGGCAAGAATCTTAAACCCCGAATGGAATGCTCTTTCAGATCAAGAGGCGGCCGCTCATTCCCCTGCAGAGATCGAAAAATTTCTGAAGAGGATTCAGCTGAGAAAAACCTTGAAAGATGTGAATATGCCCGAGTCTGAAATCCCAAAACTAGCCGAGCAATGTATGGTATTGCCCGACTATAAGGGGAATCCCCGGGTTGCCACCAAAGAGGAGATGCTTGAGCTTGTGAAAGCTAGCTTTAATTAACGAACATTGATCCTTTTTCGGCTGCTGTGGTTTTACCTTTTATGGACTGATTGGTTAAGAGAATTCCCACATTCTTGAAAATAAGGTTTAAATGAACATAATAACAATAGATTCTGTTTTGTGGGAGTCAGACAACCTTAACCAACTGAAGTTTTTTAACCATAAAGGGTAACCACACAGCTGCCGGAATGGAGAGTAGCCGTTTCAGATTCCTGAATCCGCCTGGAGTGCCCAAGATGCAATCCCATCTTGCGACAGGGCCCCGGGAGGCTGTTGCCGGCTTTTTGTTTTATCTGTTCATCCCCTGGTCTTTGGGTAGTTCCAGGTGGAAGGTTTTTCGGCAAATCTCTTTGTCGTCATCCCGGATAATCAGTTCCCATATTCCCTGTTTGTCTTCGTAGGGTTCCCAAACGGTATCTCCCAGGAAAAAGGACCAGTCGTTTGAGTTAACCACCACCTGCCCGGTGAAAGGCGGCTCCGGATGGCCTTCCTTATCGCAGAAGGGAGGGTGGTTGATTTCATAATCCAATCGTTTGCCCTTGCCCCCCTTTATCTTAAGTACACACCCAAACTCTATGCCGGGTTCAACGGGGATGTGGGTGGTGATTTTTTTGAGCTTAGGCAGTTCCCTGGCGGTTTTGTCCCAGGGGGAATAGATGCCGTAGCTGTACATTTCTATGTGAGGTTTCCTTCGCGGCATGATTGGTCTTTTCTTTGGGCAAATCATCGTTTTAACCAAACAACCCATCCCGGGTCATTTATTCTCTTCCAGGTAATAACGTAATTGATCCAGCATAATGGGGATATCTGTTTCATCCACTCCATGTTGAATGAGGATGGGTCTATCCTCGATGAAGGCGGTGATAAAGTCAGCGAGCGTTGTGTCGGCCTGCCTGATTGATTTGAGGTAATACTCCAGGGCCTCCTTGCGCGCACCCTTGCACCAAAGGGTGTGTCCCATGTTCATGTAGTCGTGATGGTTAGGGGCTTTGTCGATGGCTTTTTGGCTGTATTTGGCTGCCTGTTCGAATTTTCCAAGCACCAGTGAGCACCAGGCGATGGGCCGCCATACTTTTTGGTTTTTTGGGTCGAGGTACTCCACTTTGAAGTAATATTTAAGAGCCTCATCGTAGGCTTTGAGTTCCAGCAAACAGTCTCCGATGCTCACCTGGGTGTGCAGGTTATCGGCGTCGGTTTGTTCGGCGGCCTTATAATATTCCAGCGCTTTTTCCGGGTTTTTCAGATAACGGTAGCAGAGAGCAATCTTTTTAAGGTTCCAGACCTGGGCATCGCCAAATAAATCGGCCTGCAGATAGAATTTCAGGGCCGATTCGTAATGACCCAACTGTTGGTGGCAATAGGCCAGTTTCTGTAGGTTTTGTTTGTTGGGTTCGCCGGTGGTGACCTCTTTGAAGTAGACTTCGAGTGCCTCCTGATAATAATCTTTTTCAAAGAGGTATTCGCCCAGCTTCAGAACCAGGTTTTCGTCGGGGGAGAGTAGCGCGGGAAACCATTTGTTATGGAAGTCCAGGGGCCAGCTAAAGGGATCGTCGAACGAATTCTTGCGGGGATGCAATCTGAAGAATCGGTATAGATCCTGGATGTACTGATTGGATATGGAGAGAGCCTCTTTTTCAGGGTCTACCAGCCGGTCGCCACTTTCGGCTTCCTTCATGGCTTCTATTTCGGCCCCAAACATTTTGCCCATCATCTCCTTTTGTATGGGCGGCATGTGCGGGATGCTCATGATGAGCGAATATTTGTCGGAGTTACATAAAATGCCCGATTCCCCCATGGAGGTTAATAAATCCGGGTCTCCCAGGGGGCCTGTTTCGCCCTTTAAGGCGTCATTGACGATGGGGTTGGGATAGTAAAAAGGCAAAAACCAATGGTGTATTTCATTGAAAAAGGGGAAGTGTTTCAACATCTTAAAGGTCGAGAGAAACAGGTCGGCTCCTTCCATCTGTAATTTCGACAACTCCTCGAGCTTACTCATCAGCTCGGGCGAGTCGGACAATAGGTTACTCCAGTCGGGATTTTTGTCTTCCATGAATTTGTCTCCCAGGATATTGTCCAGGTCTAACTTTTTCCGCAGATTGGGTTGCATGCGGGCCACTTCAGGAATGATCTCCTCGTTCATCTTTTTGTTGAGCTTTTCGGTTTCCCTGGTTCGGATGATCTGGATCAGGATGGTCTGGAGCATCGAGAGCGAAAAGTGGTCGTTTAGCTCATTAATGCGGCTGGTCACCTTAGGCAACAGAGGAAGGCGCTGATCGTATTTGAAGAGTACCATGAGGAGCCCGGTGACGGCTCTTTGTCTGGTTTGAAGATTGGGATGGCGGCACAGATCGAACAGTAACTGTAAGTTGGCTTCCTGGAAGGAGGTGAGCAGGTTGATGGTAAGGGCACTGGTCATCAGACTTTGCCAGGGCCAGAAAAAATCTCCTCCAAAGAGAATCTTCCTGATGGGTTCGTTTTGATTGGCCAGTTGCGGCTGGGTTGCTATTACCTCAAATAACCGGGCCAGTAAAGTCTCCAACACGGGCGGAATACTGGTGTTGATGTCAATGGCTGAAGCCACCATGAAACGGTCTGCCTCGGTAAAAAAGTTTTTGAAAAGGTCGGAGACTTCCTGCTCCGGCAGGGCATTGAGTCTTCGCCGGGTTTCGAACAACCAGCCGCTGCCATCCCTGGTCATCAGGAAGTCGCCCACACGGTCGGTCAGCTTGTAAAGGTCGACCAGCAGATGGTTATACACCTTTTGCCGTTCGGGGTCGGTGAACCCCTCGATGGTGTAACGCAGCAGACTTTTGTAAGTCATCTCGTTGTTGTAATGGGCGTCGATCAAATCGCTGTTGTGGCTCTCTTTTACCATTTCCGAGAGATGGTCCAATGCCTCTTTGGCTCTTTTTTGAGAGAGGAGGCTGTTGATTTTTTGTTGTCTGGTGGATATGGGACTTGCGTGCATGCTATTTGTTTTTTTCGAATTTAAAAATAATATCTACCCCCGAATCTTTAACCTCTCCCTGAGTGAGGCGTAAAAAGATGTGTCTGTTCAGTTCGTATTCAAGTGTAATTATCTGAGGGGTAAGGGACTCATCTTTGTTTTCACCAAACCCTCTCTGGTAGGTGACAAACAAATTGTTGGTGATGTATTTTCCAACCATAAAGGTAGCACTTTGCCAGTCTTCATTAGCACTAATCTCTACCATATCTAAATCGAAGGTGTTGCCAACGGTCTTGGTCAGTTGCGAGGAGACCAGGCTGGTGAGCATGGCCTGGGGAACATTGCCCGAGACACCTTCCTGGTTACTAAAGCTTAACTCATCAAAGGATTGATTAAAGATGAGGTAGGCCATGGCATCCCGTTCGGTTATGCTTTTGTCGTTCAGTGTGAACGAGAGGTCTGGCTCGGTAAGGGAGCCTCCCGCAGCCATGATCATTTCGTTTTTTTGCTTGTCTTTGCCTCTGAACTGATAAGTTGCTTTTATGTTGATTAAAGGATTCAGATCCTCGCCTCCCTGAAAATTTATTTCTCCTTCCTGGATAACCAGTTTACGTCCATAGAGGGTATAAAATCCTCTTGAGATGCCCAGGGAGCCAAACAGTTCGAAGTAGTCGTTGTTCTTCAACAAGTCCACATCTCCATAAATTTCGAGGCTCATATCTTCCGACTTAATCCAGGTGTTTCTTGGAATCTGAATGTTGAGTTTTCCGGTCAGGTTTTTGATGGCACTGGTGTTGGGGGGCGCAATGGTCATGGAAAGGGTGTCGGCAGATTCGACGACGAGGCTGTCGGAGTGAGTTTCCTTAAGGGCTTTCACCAGCATGGGTTCGTTTATGGTGGATGTCCCGCTCATTTCCATTAACCCCGGAAGATAAAAGTTGGATCTTAGCACCGTCAGATGACCTCCAAAAGTGGCCTGGCGCGCTGAGTCTTTTAACTGGATGTCGGAATTGACTTGTATTTTGTGATTGTTGTGACGGGAGACATAGAAATTATGGGCTTTTATCCTGGCGTTTAAGGAGGTAATATTTCCGGATAACAGGGAGGTGTCCAATGCCGCTCCCCCGGTTATCAGCAGGTCGCCATCTTTATCTCTGGTATAGAGAGAGTCTAATGCGATGCGGTGCCCTGAAAGAGTGGTGAGGAGTTTAATGTTATTGTATTGAATGCCATAGGCCGGCATTGAAAATTTTCCATTTGAGAATCTGAGGGTTCCCGAAAGGTTGGGGGCCGTGATATTTCCGGAGAAACGAATGTCGGTGTTCAAAATCCCATCGATGGGTTGTTGTTCGGTTCCTTCCCGGATGAAAAAGTTTTTGGGGTTCACATTGGTGGCCAGAAGGCGGCCATCCACTTCCCGGATGGTAGAAACCATTTGGCTGTCGGTGAGGTTTATCCTTATGGGGGTCTGTACATCCAGAGCCAGGGAATCTCCTGATTCACTCTGCACGGTCAGCCTAAATTGAGCCTGGTTGTGGTTGTGGGTTAAGCCTGCCCTGACCTTTTTGATGTTGAGCGGATCCATTTTCAGGTCATCGAGGGTGGCCCGAAGCTGCAGGATGGGCTGCGAAAGCGGGCCCCGGGCATCCACCATCAGGTTTACGGTTCCGTTGATGGGGGAGGGCATGAATCCCATATTGTAAATGGTGTTCAGGTCAAAATGCTTTATGGAGGCAACCAATTCCAGCGTTTTGGATGCCTGGTAGTTTCCATCAATATGCATTTGAAAAAGAGAATCGGACCGTGCGATGAGGTGAAGGTTCTTAACACTGATAATGGTAGAGTCAATCAGAAGATCTGCCCCTTTGTCCTCCAGTTGGAATTGCTCCTCCGGACTCATTAATTCCAGCCGGGCAATATGTATTTCTAATGGTGAGCCCATGTTTCCGCGGGCTTCGGTGTTCAGAGCGAGGGCGTTGGGCAGAGAGAGTTTTAAGGTCGCATCCCAGGCATCGGGCAGCAGAGCAGCGTTGAAGCTCAGGGAATCCATGACCTGCCCCGAGACCAGGGCCTCTTTTACATACATATTTACCGGCCCGGTAAACCCTTTGGGGGTTAAAAACCCTTCGGAATTGAATTGTAAGCGCCCGGCATGGACCAGCGGTTCGTAGTCGGCGTTCAGGGCTTCTGCCTCCAGCTGGATGTGCATGGAGTCGGCCGTTCCATGGGCGGTGCCCGCAAGAGAGAGTTTTTCCCATTTGGCGGGTGCCACCAGGTAGGGTTTAAAAGAATCCAGGTTGTAAATTTCAGCGGTCAGCCTGGTGGCTATTTCCTGGTTGGGTGTCATGGTTCCATGGGCATTGAACAGCAGGGAAGGATTGAGCAGCCTTATTGTATCCAACACCAGTTGATGGTCGAGGTAGTGACCCGTGAGCCAAAGGGTGTCGATGGGGACCCGGGCGGCTACCGACTGTTGCATAGCCAGGGAGAAACGACCTTGTGGCGATTGTGAGAGGAGGCC